>CP119314.1:2500-646785 GCA_029202385.1 Candidatus Sphingomonas phytovorans | reverse complement strand
CGAGGCCGGCGTCGCCCCGGTGATATCGTTGATGATCTCGTCGAGCGTGTAGCCGACCGCCAGCTTGGCGGCGACCTTGGCGATCGGGAAGCCGGTCGCCTTGGAGGCGAGCGCGGACGACCGCGACACGCGCGGGTTCATCTCGATCACGACCAGGCGGCCATCCTTCGGATTCACCGCGAACTGAACGTTCGAACCACCTGTTTCCACGCCGATTTCACGCAGCACCGCGATGCTCGCGTTGCGCATGATCTGATATTCCTTGTCGGTCAGCGTCAGCGCCGGCGCGACGGTGATGGAGTCGCCCGTATGGACGCCCATCGGATCGACATTCTCGATCGAACAGATGATGATGCAATTGTCGTTGCGGTCGCGCACGACCTCCATCTCATATTCTTTCCAGCCGAGCAGCGATTCCTCGATCAGCACCTCGGTGGTCGGCGATGCGTCCAGCCCCTTGCGGACGATCTCCTCGAATTCCTCGCGATTATAGGCAATGCCGCCGCCCGAGCCGCCCATGGTGAAGCTCGGACGGATGATCGCCGGCAGACCGGTCGTCTCAAGCCCGGCCAACGCCTCTTCCAGCGTGTGCGCGATGGCCGAACGGGCGGATTCGAGCCCGATCTTGTCCATCGCGTCGCGGAACTTCAGCCGGTCCTCGGCCTTGTCGATCGCCTCGGCATCGGCGCCGATCATCTGCACGCCGAATTTCGCCAGCGTGCCATCGTTGAACAGCGCGAGCGCGGTGTTGAGCGCGGTCTGCCCGCCCATGGTCGGCAGGACGGCGTCAGGCCGCTCCTTCTCGATGATCTTGGCGACGATCTCCGGCGTGATCGGCTCGACATAGGTCGCATCGGCCAGTTCGGGGTCGGTCATGATCGTCGCCGGGTTCGAATTGACCAGGACGATGCGATAGCCCTCCTCGCGCAGCGCCTTGATCGCCTGCGTGCCGGAATAATCGAACTCGCACGCCTGGCCGATGACGATCGGACCAGCGCCAATGACGAGGATGGAGGAGATGTCAGTGCGTTTTGGCATTAGTGGCTCGATCCCGTTTCGGCCATGCAGCCCCAACCCTCATATTCCACGTCGTAAAGTATCTCGATCTGCAGGCATTGAAGCGTCAGCGCCTTGATCGAAGCAGCGTCCGCCTTCTGCTCCCGCGCCAGGAAGAGCGATATGCCGCCTTCCTCATTCTCCTCGCGGTCGATCACCGCGAAGCCAAGTTCCCCGGCATTCTCGGCAAGACGATCCAGCGCCTCTTCGTCACCGCTGAAGCTCACATCGACCGTCCGGGGAATTTCCGGCCTGTCGCCATTCTTCGCAAGGCTCGCGAGAACGTCCTGGTCGCCGAGCCATTCCTGCTCGAACCTGGTCTGATCCACCTCGGGGAGCGTCATGCCGCTTTCTCCAGCGAGCCGACGAACTTCTCGAACAGATAGAAGCTGTCCTGCGGGCCCGGGCTCGCCTCGGGATGATATTGCACGCTGAACGCGGGCCGGTCGGTCAACTCGAACCCGGCATTGGAGCCGTCGAACAGCGACACATGAGTCTCCCGCGCCGTCGCCGGCAGCGTCTCGCTCAGCACCGCGAAGCCGTGGTTCATGCTGGTGATCTCGACCGCGCCGTCGCTCAACCGCTTGACCGGGTGGTTCGCGCCGCGATGGCCCTGGAACATCTTGGTCGTCTCGGCCCCGACCGCAAGGCCGAGAAGCTGGTGACCAAGGCAGATACCGAAAAGCGGAATCCGCGTCTCCAGCAGCGCCTGGATCACAGGCACCGCATAGTCACCGGTCGCGGCGGGGTCGCCCGGGCCGTTCGAGAGGAAGATGCCGTCGGGCTTCAGCGCCATGACCTGTTCGAAGGTCGCGGTCGCGGGCAACACGCTGACCTTGGCGCCGGCCTTGACCAGGTTGCGGTAGATGTTGCGCTTGGCGCCGTAGTCGATCGCGACGACATGGGGACGCGTATCCTCCGCCCCGCCCGCGCCGTAGCCGAAGCCGAGCCGCCAGATGCCGCCTTCCCAGCCATAATGAGTCTCGGTGGTGACCGAGATGGCGAGGTCCATGCCCTCGAGCCCCGGCCACGCCTTCGCCATCTCGAGCAGCAGGGGGATGTCGAACTTGCCGTCGGCGCGGTGCGAGATCACGCCATTCGGCGCGCCGCCGGTGCGGATGCGCCGGGTCAGCGCGCGGGTGTCTATGCCGGAAAGGCCGATTCGGTCGTGCCGCTTCATCCAGTCGTCGAGCCGTTCGACCGAGCGGAAGTTCGACGGCGCGGTCACGTCCTCGCGCACGATGATGCCGAGCGCGTGCGGGTCGTTCGCCTCAACGTCATCGGGGTTGGCGCCGACATTGCCGATATGCGGGAAGGTGAAGGTGATGATCTGCCCGGCGAAGGACGGATCGGTCATCACCTCCTGATAGCCGGTCATCGCGGTGTGGAAGCACACCTCGCCCACGGCCTCGCCCTCGGCGCCGAATCCGCGCCCCCACGCAATGTCCCCATTGGCGAGGACGAGGACTCCCGTCGCTCCTTCGGGCGCAGTTACGGGTTTGGCGTCGGCCATCGTGGCGGGCACTCCTTCGGGTTTCGATGTCGCTAAGCGGCGGTCGCTAAGCCTCGCGGGCCGGAGCGTCAATCTGTTAAAGATACGGCGGCCGCGCTATCTGTACGGATTACCGAAAAGGACCGACAATGATTCGCGACGACATCAAGGCCGCGCTCGTCACCGCCATGAAGGGCGGAGACAAGCCAGGCACCGCCGCCCTCCGCCTGATCCAGTCGGCGATCAAGAACCGCGACATCGAGGCACGCACCGGTAAGGCGCCCGAGGACGACGACACGCTGGTGGTCGAAGTGCTGCAGAAGATGGTCAAGCAGCGCCGCGAATCGATCGAGATGTTCGTGAAGGGCGGCCGCCAGGAACTGGCCGACGCCGAATCCGCCGAGGTCGCGGTGATCGAGCGCTTCCTGCCGCAGCAGATGAGCGAGGCCGAGACGTCAGCGGCGATCGAGGCGATCAAGGCTGAACTCGGCGCCAGCGGCATGAAGGACATGGGCCGGGTGATGGCGGAACTGAAGGCTCGCCACGCGCAGAGCCTGGACATGAGCAAGGCGAGCGGGCTGGTGAAGGCGGCTTTGGCGTAAGGTGCGCGGAACGCAATTCTCCCCTCCCGCTCGCGGGAGGGGGCGGGGGAGGGCATGTCGGACAAGGCCTACGCCAGACCCACGATGAGAGCCCGCGAATTGCGTGCGAACGCAACTGACGCAGAGCGCGCGCTATGGGCGCAACTGAGCGCGCACAAGGTCGCTGGCACACGCTTCAACCGACAAGTCCCAATCGGGCCCTTCATCTGCGATTTCGTCTCCCGTTCGGCAAAACTCGTGATCGAGGTCGATGGAGGCCAACACGACTGGAACGTCGAAGCCGACCGCGCCCGAACAAAAATCATTGAAGCGCAGGGATTCTCTGTCCTTCGCTTCTGGAACAGCGACATATTGGGAAATATCGAAGGAGTCGTGGCCACGATCGAGCGCGCGTTGAAGGACAGGCCCTCCCCTAACCCCTCCCGCAAGCGGGAGGGGGATGAAGAGCCGCGCCTGCCGGAACAGCGCCAATGAGTCTCTCACCCCAATTCCTCGACGAGCTCCGCGCGCGCACCCTTCTGTCGTCGCTGATCGGCCGCACCACCAAGCTGCAAAAGGCCGGCCGCGAGTTCCGTGCCTGCTGCCCGTTCCACAACGAGAAATCGCCCAGCTTCTACGTCAACGACGACAAGGCGTTCTACCATTGCTTCGGCTGTGGCGCGCATGGCGACGCGATCCGCTGGATGACCGATCAGCGCGGCCTGCCCTTCATGGATGCGGTGAAGGAACTCGCCCAGGCAGCCGGCATGGAGATGCCGGCGATGGACCGCCAGTCGGCCGAGCGCGCCGAACGGGCGAAGGGGCTGCACGAGGCGTGCGCCGACGCCGCCGCCTGGTTCACCGACCAGCTCAACGGCATCGCCGGTGCCGAAGCGCGCGGTATCCTCGAACGCCGTGGCATCCGCGCCGAGACCGCGAGGGAATTCGGCCTCGGCTTCGCCCCCGATTCGCGCGGCAAGCTGAAGGATGCGCTCAGGGACTATGGCGATCCGATGCTGGTCGAGACCGGCCTGCTGATCTCGGTCGAGGGCAAGGAGCCGTACGACCGGTTCCGCGGCCGCCTGATGATCCCGATCCGCGACCCGCGCGGCCGGCCGATTGCGTTCGGCGGGCGGATTATCGGCGACGGCGAGCCCAAATATCTCAACTCGCCCGAGACACCGCTCTTCGACAAGGGCCGCACCCTCTACAATCTCGATCGCGCCGCCCCGGCCAGCCGCAAGAGCGGCCGCGTGCTGGTGGTCGAGGGCTATATGGACGTGATCGCCCTCGCCCAGGCCGGTTTCGGCGAGGCGGTCGCACCGCTCGGCACCGCACTGACCGAGGCGCAGCTCGAACGGCTCTGGCGCCTCAGCGACGTGCCGATCCTCTGCTTCGACGGCGATTCGGCCGGGCAGAAGGCAGCGATGCGCGCCGCCCTGCGCGCGTTGCCGATGCTCGCGCCCGGCCGCAGCCTCGCTTTCGTCACCCTGCCTGAGGGAGTCGACCCGGACGATCTGGTCCGCGCCAAGGGGCCCGCGGCGTTCGAGGAACTGCTCCGCACGCCCGAGCCGCTGGTCGACCGTCTCTGGGCGTACGAGCTCGCTGCCGAGCCCCTCGTCACGCCCGAACAGAAGGCGGGCCTGAAGATGAGGCTCAATGAGCACGCCCATTCGATCGCCGACAAGAATGTCAGCATCGAATATCAGGCCGAGTTCCGGCGCCGCTTCGAAAATCTCTATGCCAAGGTGCGCGAGCCGTTCCGCCCGTTCCAGCAGGCGGCCAAACGCAAGCCCGGCCAGAAATGGAAGGCGCCCGACCCGCCCGTTTCCGACATCGCCAAGGGCGTCCGTGCCACCGGAATCGACCGAATCCTGGCAAAAGCGGTACTCGCCGGCCTGATCCGCCACCCGGCCGAGATTGCCCGTCACATGGAAGTTCTCGGATCGCTGAAGCTCGCCGACGGGGCACTCGGGCGGCTGTTCGAGGCGGTCGTCGACCTGGCCGTCGAAGATCAGGCGCTTGATAGCGAGGGCTTGCTCACCATATTGGCAAAATCAGGATTCGATAACATCGCAAGTGATCTGCTACGGGCCGACCAATTATCGTGTTCGTTCACGCAGAAAGGTGCCGAACCCGCGAGAGCGAGGGAGGACCTGGACGAGGCCATCGCCATCCTTGTGGCGCGGCCTGAAGTGGACGCGGCGCTGGCGGAAGCAACGGTGGCGCTCAAGGCGCGTTATTCGGACGAAGCCTTTGAACGGCAGGTTTCGCTGGTGAAGGAACAACAGGCGCTCGACGCACGACTTGCAAATCTGGTGCAAGCGAACGAAGACGCCAGAGCTTTAGGTACCGAGGGCAATTAATGGCGAAGACGGAAATGGCGGACGTCGCTGACACGACCGAGAACAGCGATGCGCCGCTGATCGATCTCAACGACGCGTCGATCAAGAAGCTGGTCGCCCGCGCGAAAAAGCGTGGCTACATCACCTATGAGCAGCTCAACGAGGCGCTGCCGCAGGATCAGATGTCGTCCGACCAGCTCGAAGACGTGATGTCGGCGCTGAACGAGATGGGCATCAACATCGTCGAGAACGATGAAGCCGGCGAGGACGGCGAAGAGGCCGACCAGCAGGAGGAAGAGGTCGAATCGGTCGATTCGTCCGAGGAAAGCGCGCCCGCGCTCGAGACCAAGAAGAAAGAGGTCATCGACCGCACCGACGATCCGGTGCGCATGTACCTGCGCGAGATGGGCGCGGTCGAACTGCTCAGCCGCGAGGGCGAGATCGCCATCGCCAAGCGGATCGAAGCCGGCCGGGACACGATGATCCTGGGCCTGTGCGAGAGCCCGATCACCTTCAACGCGATCATCGACTGGTCGACCGCCCTCAATGAAGGCACGATGCAGCTGCGCGAGATCCTGGATCTCGACGCGATGCTGTCGAAGGACCCCGCGCCCGAATCGCTTACCGACGAAGAGGATGGCTCGGGCGAAATCTCCGAAAAGACCGCCGGCCCCTCGTTCAAGGAAGAGGAAGAGCCTGAAGAGGCAGCCGCCGACGAGGATGAGGATTCGATGACCGAGCGGCGCACGCCGCGGCCGTCGGACGACGAGGAGGAGGACAACACCCTCAGCCTCGCCCAGATGGAGGAACAGCTCAAGCCGCAGGCGCTCGAGCGGTTCGCCAACATCACGGCGATCTACAAGAAATTCTCCCGGATGCAGCAGCAGCGCCTCGAGGCGATGGCAGCGGGCGGAGAACTGTCGGCAGCCGAGGAGCGCAAATACCAGAAGCTGCGCGAGGACCTGACCGCAGAGGTCGAGAGCGTCCAGTTCCACAATGCGAAGATCGAATATCTCGTCGATCAGCTCTATGCCTTCAACCGGCGCCTGACCGCGCTTGGCGGCCAGATGCTGCGCCTTGCCGAGCGCCACAAGGTGCCGCGCAAGGACTTCCTCGACCGCTATATCGGCCATGAGCTCGACGAGCAGTTCCTGCCGAGCGTGTCGAAGCTCGACAAGAAATGGATCGCCTTCGTCGCGAACGAGAGCGAAGGGGCCGATCGAATCCGCATCGAGATTTCGGAGATCAGCCAGGCGACCGGCATGTCGCTCGGCGAATTCCGTCGTATCGTCAACATGGTCCAGAAGGGCGAGCGCGAGGCGCGCATCGCCAAGAAGGAAATGGTCGAGGCGAACCTGCGCCTCGTGATCTCGATCGCGAAGAAATATACGAACCGCGGCCTTCAGTTCCTGGATCTCATCCAGGAGGGCAATATCGGCCTGATGAAGGCAGTCGATAAGTTCGAATATCGCCGCGGCTACAAGTTCAGCACGTACGCCACCTGGTGGATCCGCCAGGCGATCACCCGCTCGATCGCCGACCAGGCCCGCACGATCCGCATCCCGGTCCATATGATCGAGACGATCAACAAGCTGGTGCGGACCAGCCGCCAGTTCCTCCACGAGCAGGGCCGTGAGCCAACGCCCGAGGAAATGGCCGAGCGCCTGTCGATGCCGCTCGAAAAAGTCCGCAAGGTGATGAAGATCGCCAAGGAGCCGATCTCCCTCGAAACGCCGATCGGCGACGAGGAGGATTCGCATCTCGGCGATTTCATCGAGGACAAGAACGCCATCATCCCGGTCGACGCGGCAATCCAGGCGAACCTCAAGGAAACGGTCACCCGGGTCCTTGCCTCGCTCACCCCGCGCGAGGAACGCGTGCTCCGCATGCGCTTCGGCATCGGCATGAACACCGACCACACGCTGGAAGAAGTCGGCCAGCAATTCTCGGTCACGCGCGAGCGTATCCGTCAGATCGAGGCCAAGGCGTTGCGCAAGCTCAAGCATCCGTCGCGCTCGCGCAAGATGCGCAGCTTCCTCGATCAATAAGTCCGGAAACGGTTCTTTCTATCGCAAAGCGCCCCGAACGTTTTCGGGGCGTTTTTGTATCCGCGCCAAGGCATGCACGCTTTGGACGCAGGATAAAACGACGCGAATATACGACGGGGCGATCGTGGTTTAGACAGGCTTAATCGCCTCTAAACCACGTCTTTACGCCCTTCGGTATAGTCCATGGCCGTATTGATGAAACCGCGCCGGATTGGCCGGCGCTTTCAGACGGAAACCCGGGGGGTCATGGCTTTCGATTCGGCACTTGGTCAACGCATCGGCGGCAGCTGGGGCACCATCGCCACGCTCGCGTCGGTCGACGGGACCGCGACTCATCCGATGCCGCGCGCGCTCTCGGGTCCGACCGTCGCCGTGCGCGACCTGACCGATGCGGTTCATGCCCTGTGCTGGCTCCATGGCCGCCATCCCGGCGTCATCGATCATGCCGTCGTCCACAGCCATCAGCCCGCGGCGCATGACTGGCTTGAAAGCGCCGCCGCTGCTTTCATCGAGGAGCGGACGTATCTCGCGCGGCTCACCGCCGCTGCCGGTCCCCTGCCCTCGACCCCGGGCCAGGCCGAGTCGGAGGCAGCCGTCGCCGGCCAGCGCCACGCGCTCGACATGCTCGCCCAGTCGGATCGTACCGGCTGCGCGACCGGCGCCGCGATCGCCCTGGTACTTGATTGGGCAGCCGTCCGTGTCATGCTAGACGCCGCGGCCCGTCGCTTCGGCATCACGCCGCCAGTCTCAAGCCTCCCCGACGAAATGGAAACCGCCTCCCTGGTCTCAGCGCTCGCCGAAACGCCGGCAATCGAGCGGGCGATGGCGTTCGGCGCGCAGCAGATCCTCGCCCAGCATCGCGGCCTGTGGGACCTGCTCGAAGCCCGCGCGAGCGCTCGCAACCACGCGTAAACACCGGCTTGCGCGGAGCGGCACAATCCTTCTATCCCCAAACCCGATATTCGAAACGGGATTGGACGACTGCATGAAGCGCTTCGAGGGCACGCAAAGCTATGTCGCGACCGACGACCTGAAGGTCGCGGTCAACGCCGCCGTCACCTTGCGCCGTCCGCTGCTCGTCAAGGGCGAGCCCGGCACCGGCAAGACTGTCCTCGCCTATGAAATCGCCAAGGCGGTCGGCGCGCCGCTGATCGAATGGAACGTCAAGTCGACCACCAAGGCGCAGCAGGGCCTGTACGAATATGACGCGGTCGCCCGGTTGCGCGACGGCCAGCTCGGCGACGAGCGGGTCCACGACATCTCCAACTATATCCGCCGCGGCAAGCTGTGGGAGGCCTTCACCGCCCCCGAGGTGCCCGTCCTGCTGATCGACGAGATCGACAAGGCCGATATCGAATTCCCGAACGATCTTCTCCAGGAGCTCGATCGCATGGAATTCCATGTCTACGAGACCAAGGAAACGGTCCGCGCGGTCGAGCGCCCGATCGTGGTCATCACCTCGAACAACGAAAAGGAACTGCCCGACGCGTTCCTGCGCCGGTGCTTCTTCCACTATATCAAATTCCCTGACCGGGAGACGATGCAGGCAATCGTCGACGTGCATTTCCCCGGCATCCAGAAACTGCTGGTGTCGAAGGCGATGGACATCTTCTACGACGTCCGCGACGTGCCCGGCCTGAAGAAGAAGCCCTCCACCAGCGAACTGCTCGACTGGCTCAAGCTGCTCCTGCACGAGGAAATGCCGCTCGAGGTGCTACAGAACCGCGACCCGACCAAGGCGATCCCCCCGCTCCACGGCGCGCTGCTCAAGAACGAGCAGGACGTGATGCTGTTCGAACGCCTCGCCTTCATGGCGAAGAGGCAGGCGAACAAGGCCTGAGACTTAGCCCCGACGCACTTTAGACGCGTTCCGCTTTCCATTCTCCGACCCCCGGCTTTCGCCGGGGGAGGAAGACAGCCTAACGCGTTTCCGCCTTGGCCCGCGCGCGATAGGCGTGGAGCAGCGGCTCGGTATAGCCGTTCGGCTGGGTCAGCCCCTCGAACACCAGCGCCCGCGCCGCCTGATAGGCCAGGCTCGTCGCCTCATGCCCGGACATCGGCCTGTACAGGGGATCGCCCGCATTCTGCACGTCGACCTTTGCCGCCATGCGCGCAAAGGCAGCGTCGATATCCGCCTTGGTCGCGACACCGTGGAGCAGCCAGTTGGCCATGTGCTGCGAGGAGATGCGCAGCGTCGCGCGGTCCTCCATCAGGCCGATATCGTGGATATCGGGCACCTTGGAGCAGCCAACGCCCTGATCGATCCAGCGAACGACATAGCCGAGGATGCCCTGCGCATTGTTGTCGAGTTCGGCACGCACCTCGTCCGGCGTCCAGTTGCGGCCCTTCGCGACCGGCACGGTGAGCAGATGGCTCAGGCCCGGAATGGCTTCGCACGCAATCTCCACGCGCCGTTCGAACACGTCGACCTGGTGATAGTGAATCGCATGGAGCGTCGCCGCCGTGGGGCTCGGCACCCAGGCCGTGTTCGCGCCGGACCGGGGGTGGCCGATCTTCTGTTCCATCATGTCGGCCATTCGGTCCGGTGCGGCCCACATGCCCTTGCCGATCTGCGCCTTGCCCGAAAAGCCGTGCGCCAGCCCGATGCGGACATTGCGATCCTCATAGGCCTTGATCCAGTCGCTCGACTTCATCTCGGCCTTGGGGATCATCGGCCCCGCCCGCATCGCGGTATGCATCTCGTCGCCGGTGCGATCGAGGAAGCCGGTGTTGATGAACACGATTCGGTCCTTCACCGCCTCGATGCAGGCAGCGAGATTGGCCGAGGTGCGCCGTTCCTCGTCCATCACCCCGACCTTGATCGTATGGCGATCGAGACCAAGCAGGTCCTCGACCGCATCGAACAGGCGGTTGGTGAAGCCGGCCTCCTCCGGACCGTGCATCTTCGGCTTCACGACGTAGAAGGACCCGGCCCGGCTGTTGCGATATGCCCCCAGCCCGCGAAGATCGTGAAGCGCGATCGTGGCCGTCATGATCGCATCGAGGATGCCCTCGGGCGCCTCGCCACCATCGGCCAGCGTTATCGCCGGGCTGGTCATCAGATGCCCGACATTGCGCACGAACAACAGGCTGCGGCCCGGCAGGGTCAGCGTGCCGCCGCCGACCGCTTCATAGCTGCGATCGGCATTGAGCCTGCGCGTGACCGTCTTGCCGCCCTTGTCGAAGCTTTCAGCCAGATCGCCGCGCATCAGCCCGAGCCAGTTGGCATAGGCAGCGACCTTGTCCTCGGCATCCACCGCGGCGATCGAATCCTCCAGGTCGACGATCGTGGTGATCGCGGATTCGAGGATCACGTCGGCGATGCCGCCCGCGTCGCCGCGGCCGATCACTGATTCCCGGTCGATGACGATCTCGATGTGCAGGCCGTTATGCCGCAACAACAGCGATTCACCCTTGCGACCGACAAGCTGCGCCGGATCGGCCAGATCGGGCGTACCACCACGATAGGCAGCCCAGCTTTCGCTCGCCAGCGGCACCGCCTGGTCGAGGAACGCCTTGGCATAGTCGATCACCTGAGCGCCGCGCACCGGATCATACCCGCCGGGCACCGCCATGCCGGGCAGTGCGTCGGTGCCGTAGAGCGCGTCGTACAGGCTGCCCCAGCGCGCATTGGCTGCGTTCAGGACGAAACGCGCGTTGAGCACCGGAACGACGAGCTGCGGCCCCGCCATCGTCGCGATCTCAGGATCGACCTTTTCGGTACCGATCGCAAAAGGCGCCGGCTCGGGCACGAGATAGCCGATCTCGCGCAGGAACGATTCGTCGGCTGCTTCGCCCGCGACGTAGCGTGAGTCGATCTGCCCCTGCAGCACGTCACGCCTCGCGAGCAGCGCCCGATTCTCCGGGGCGAGCGATGCGAAGACCCCGGCCACCCCCTGCCACCAAAGGACAGGATCGATGCCGAGCGGCGGCAGCACCTGCTCTTCGACGAACGACGCAAGCTGGGGGGCAACGGACAAACCGGCACGATCGAGCATTTCGGGCATTGGGCCTCCTGGAAAAGTCACGAATGCCTGGGGAGGGCCCGACCGCGCTTAGGACAGGCCGGGGCCGGCTATCAAGCCTGTTCGGGGTCGAGCGGTGCCGCCGACGCCTCGATCCGGTCGAGCATCGCGCGAAACGCCGCGATTTCCTCGACGGAAAATCCCGCAAAAACCTGCGCTTCCAGTTCAAGCGCCTTGGGCGCGACGCTCTCGTACAGCGCCTGCCCTGCCTTGGTCAGCGACAACAGGTGCGATCGCTGGTCGTCCGGATTGGGCCGCCGCTGAACCAGCCCGCGATCGACCAGCGCGATGGCGGCGCGGCTCACCGTCACCTTGTCCATCCGCGTCGCCACGCCCAATGCCTGCTGGGTCAACCCGTCGCTCTCCGCGATCACCGCGATCAGCCTCCATTCGGGGACGCGAAGCCCGAACAGCGATTGATAGGCCGTCGCAATCGCCGACGACACGCGATTCGACGCGATCGACAGGCGATAGGGCAGGAACTGGTCGAGCTTCAGGCGGGTCATATTCCCTCGCTAGCGCGACGCTGGCTCCCCGTCACCCCGCTGTCATCCTTGACACAATAATATGGACGGCCATATTGCTTCCATGGCGAAGGTCTCCAACCGCGATAAGATCCTCACCGCTGGGGTGCGGGTGGTGCATGAGCGCGGCTTCGGTGGCGCCAGCGTGCGGGATATCGTCCAGGCGGCGGGCGTGCCGCAGGGCTCTTTCACCAATCACTTCGTCTCGAAGGAAGCGTTCGGCCTCGAGGTGCTGGACATCTACTTCCAGAAAAGCATGGCCATCTTTGCCGAGACGCTGCGGAACGATGCCCGTGCCCCGCTCGAACGGTTCGGCGCCTTTCTCGACGCCAATATCGAACGCGCCTCGGCCGAGAACCTGTGCAACGGGTGCATGATCGGCAATTTCGCCGCGGAGACCAGCGGAAGCGACGCAATCAGGCCGCATCTCGTCGAGATTTTCGACGCGGTACGTGAGGCGATCGCGTCCTGCCTCAAGGCGGCGGTCGCGGCGGGCGAAGTGCGCGCCGATCTCGATTGCGACGATATCGCCGCGTTCCTCGTCGCCTCGCTCCAGGGCGCGAACCTCCTCGCCAAGGTCGAGCGGAGCGCAGAGCCGATGAAGCGGCTCAAACGGATCGCCCTCGATATCCTGCAACGCTGAAGCAGGCCTGGCCTTCCTTCTCATTTCGGCGCGAGCAGGAAGGTGCGGCTGGTCGGCATCGGACACAGACACGGTGGTTCCCTCCGGCACGACAAAGAAATAAACCACGCAACATCAGTTACTTATTAAATTTAATACGTACGAACATAGTACAGCCCTTGCGAAAAATACGTACGTACATATTTCATGATCCGCAGCGCATCACGCCCTGCCAGAGTTCATCAGGGATCACTAAAATGACAGCACCCGTCGTCCTCGTCACCGGCGCCCTCACCGGCATCGGCCGCGCCACCGCAGAAGCTTTTGCCCGTGAAGGTGCGAAGGTCGTCATTTCCGGCCGCAATGCCGAAGCCGGCGAAGCGGCAGCCGCCGATCTGCGGAAACTCGGCGCCGAGGTCCATTTCATCCGCGCCGACGTCCGCCACGAGGAAGATCTCCGCGCGCTGGTCGACGGCACCGTCGCGCGTTTCGGCCGCCTCGATATCGCCGTCAACAATGCCGGCACCGAGGGTCAGTTCGGTCCGGTGACGGATCAGACTCCGGAAAGCTACGCCGCGATGTTCGACACGAACGTGCTGGGCGTACTGCTCAGCATGAAGCACGAACTCCGCGCGCTGCAGGCGCAGGGCTCGGGATCGATCGTCAACATTTCCTCGGTGCTTGGCCAGGCGGCGTTCGCCAACGCAGCGCTCTATACTGCCAGCAAACATGCCGTGGAGGGCCTGACCAAGGCGGCGGCGCTGGAAGCCGCTCCGTTCGGTGTCCGGGTCAACGCCGTCGCGCCGGGACCGGTGGAGACACCGATGCTCGACCGCTTCACCGGCGGCGAAGAGGGGAAGGCAGGTCTTGCCTCGACGATCCCGCTGGCCCGCACCGGCACGCCTGACGAGATCGCCCAGGCGGTTCTGTTCCTCAGCTCGGACAAAGCGTCGTTCATCACCGGCAATGTCGTGAACGTCGATGGCGGGAAGCGCGCCGCCCTCTGATATATCAACCGGGCGGTCCTTCGGGGCCGCCCTTTTTGCGAGGTATCGCCATGACTGACAAACCGATCCGCATCCCGGGCCCCGATCACCCGATCACGATCGAACCGAACGCCGCCCGCGTGAGAGTGACGGCGGGCGGACGAGTGATTGCCGACACGACGGAATCCCTCGTGCTGCGCGAAGCCAGCTACCCGGCGGTCTTCTACATTCCGCGCAAGGACGCTGACATGGCGCTCCTCTCGCGCACCGACCATCATAGCTATTGCCCGTACAAGGGCGACGCCTCCTATTTCTCGCTGCCCGCCGGCACCGACAAGGCGGAGAATGCGATCTGGACCTATGAGGCGCCCTATGAGGCAGTGGCCCGGATCCGCGATCATCTCGCCTTCTACACGGACCGCGTCACGATCGAGGGACTGCCGGCATCCTGATCGCACATCGCTGCGTTGAGAGGTGGACGAACAGATGGAACCGCCCTATGTAGTTTCATCTGTTACCACTTTGCTCCTCGGAGATTCGCGATGACCGACCCGCACGACAATCCCATGGGCCTGGACGGCTTCGAGTTCGTCGAGTTCACCGGCCCCGATCCCGACGCGCTGGCTGACCTGTTCGTGAAGATGGGCTTCACTCATGTCGGCACGCATCGGTCGAAGAATGTCCGCCGCTACGCGCAGGGCGACATCAACTTCCTGCTCAACATGGATGCCGCCGGACAGGTCGCGAATTTCCGCGAGCAGCACGGCCCCTCCGCCAACGCCATGGCCTTCCGTGTCGCCGATGCGGCGAAGGCGCTGAAGCTGGCGGTGGAGCGCGGCGCGGTGGCGGTCGAGGGCAAGGTCGGTCCGGCCGAGCTCAACATCCCGGCGATCGAAGGCATTGGCGGCGCGAACCTCTATCTGGTCGACCGCCGCGGCGCGGCCACGATCTACGACATCGATTTCGAGCCGGTCGAAGGCACCTCGCCCGACCAGCATTCAGTCGGGCTGCACACGCTCGATCACCTCACGCACAATCTGCAGCGCGGGCGGATGGATTATTGGGCGGATTATTATTCGCGCATCTTCAACTTCCGCCAGATCCGCTATTTCGACATCGAGGGCCAGGCGACCGGCCTGTTCTCCAAGGCGATGACCGCGCCCGACGACAAGATCCGCATCCCGCTTAACGAAAGCCAGGACGAGCATTCGCAGATCGAGGAGTTCATCAAGGACTATAAGGGCGAAGGCATCCAGCATCTTGCGCTGTCGACCGACGACATCTTCGCCACGGTTGATGCGCTGCGCGCCAACGGCATCCGTTTCCAGACCACGCCGCAGACCTATTTCGACCTGATCGACAAGCGCCTGCCCGGCCACGGCCACGACGTCGCCGAGATGCGCAAGCGCGACATCCTGATCGACGGCGCACCGGAGACGGGCGGCGGCCTGCTGCTGCAGATCTTCACCGAGAACATGGTCGGCCCGATCTTCTTCGAGATCATCCAGCGCAAGGGCAATGACGGCTTCGGCGAGGGCAATTTCAAGGCATTGTTCGAGAGCATCGAGCTCGACCAGATCCGCAGGGGCGTGGTGCCCGGGGCGGTTGAGGCCTGACTTCCTTCTCCCCCCGTGGGAGAAGGATATGAAGACTTACGAGCGAAGCGAGTTAGTCGAAGTTGGATGAGGGGATGAGGCTCGAGACGATCGAGCGTCCCCCTCACCCTCCCGCTGCCTTTGGCAGCGGGCCCCTCCCTCTCCCACAGGGGGAGAGGAAAAGAAGGAACGCGGCGATGTCCGATTACATGACAGGCTTCGGCAACCACTTCGCGACCGAGGCAGTACCCGGCGCCCTGCCCGTCGGTCGCAACTCTCCTCAGAAACCCCCGTTCGGCCTCTATGCCGAACAGCTCAGCGGCACCGCCTTCACCGCGCCGCGCCACGAGAATCGCCGCTCCTGGCTCTACCGTCTGCGCCCCTCCGCCGCGCATCCCGCCTTCACCCGCTACACCGGAGCAAAACGCTTCGCCCCGGGCATCAGCAAGGAGGCCCTTGCCCCCAACCGCCTGCGCTGGGCCGCCCTCGACATCGAGGATGCCGACTGGCTCGATAGCCTGACGACGATGGTCGTCGCGGGCGATGGCCCGAAAAGCCAGGCTGGCGTCGCCATGCACCTCTACCGGGCGTCGAAGGACATGGTCGACCGGGCCTTCGTATCGGCTGACGGCGAGTTGCTGATCCTGCCGGAAATGGGCGCCCTCACCCTCTATACCGAGCTCGGCCGCATCGACGTGAAGCCCGGCGAGATCGCGCTGATCCCGCGCGGCGTGCGCTTCCGCGTGGTGCTGCCAGAGGGCAAGGCGCGCGGTTACGTCGCGGAGAATCACGGCATGCCCTTCCGCCTGCCCGATCTTGGCCCGATCGGATCGAACGGCCTCGCCAATCCGCGCGATTTCGAGACGCCGGTCGCCTGGTTCGAAGACCGCGAAGGCGATTTCGAGCTTGTGCAGAAATTCCTCGGCGCGCTGTGGACGACCAATCTTGGCCGTTCGCCAATGGATGTCGTGGCATGGCACGGCAATTACGCGCCGTGGAAATATGATCTCGCGCGCTTCAACACGATCGGCTCGGTCAGCTTCGACCATCCCGATCCCTCGATCTTCACCGTGCTCACCTCGCCCAGCGACGTGCCGGGCACCGCCAATGTCGATTTCGTGATCTTCCCGCCGCGGTGGATGGTCGCGGAAGACACGTTCCGCCCGCCCTGGTTCCACCGCAACACCATGAGCGAATGCATGGGCCTGATCTCGGGCGCCTATGACGCCAAGGCCGACGGGTTCAACCCGGGCGCGCTGTCGCTCCACAACCAGATGAGCGGCCACGGCCCCGATGTCGCAAGCTGGAAGGGCGCGAGCGAGGCTGAGTTGAAGCCGCACAAGATCGACGGCACCATGGCCTTCATGATCGAGAGCCGCTGGGTGTTCCACCCGACCGATTACGCGCTGGAGACGAGCGCGCGCGACGAGGATTACGACCAGGTGTGGACGGGTTTTCCGAAGGCGGAACTGCCGGAATAAGTGTGCCTGTGGGGGGACGAGGGAACGCCCTCAGAACGAACGACTGTTTTGCACCCTAACTCCAGTCGTTCCGACGCTTGATGCCGTTTCCCGAAACCCGCCGGTCTGCTTTCAACCAGAGGGCGCGCGTCATGAGCCCGGACATGCCTTGCTTTGGGTGGTTATCCGCGTGGTTGCTTTCGACGGAAATGACTAGATAGCTGACGGCAGAAATGACATCATCATGTGATGGGCTACGCGCATAAGAGCGAGCTTGCCGATCTTCGGCAGATTGGCTGGGACCACTGGGACCCAATCGGCATCCGTCGCTTTGGAACCGACGATTGGCGAGGCCCGGCTGCCGACGAGTATGACGCATACATGCGTCATGTTGCTCAGTTGCTGAGGAGCGGACTGCCCAGAGAGCGGGCGATCGCTTATCTCAACCAGATTGCGTCCGTGCATATGGGGCTTGGACCGAGCACTGCCGAGGGGGTGGCAGCGTCTGAGCGCACTGTTGATGCTGTCGTTGAGTACCTGAGGCGGAGTGGTTGCTAGTGGGGGAGGCAGATCGCAGCGTGGGCAAGATAGGGCTGAAGTCCAGACTTCTCAGCGTCTGTGTGGTGCTTCTCGGGGTAGTCGCTTTCGTCTCATTCGCCATAACGCTGGAAAATGAAGTCGGAATACCCTTCAAGACGACCTATCGCATTGCGTGTGCGATTGGTTGCCTCGCCTTCATGGCCAAGATCGGATCGGATTATCGCGAGGAGCGATGGCCGAAAATCGCGCTTTTAATCGCACTTCTTTTCAACGTAGGTCTGTTTTTTTCGCCTCTCGCTCATCTACCAGCTTCTAAAGGCGACGTTCTTTTCTTCGCCGTGCCGGATGCAGCAATTGCCCTAGCGGCGCGGACTGTCTCCTATAGTGTCACCGACGATCATCAGCGCGCGGTACGTCAACAGATGATCCTTGGCCTTGTCCTAGCCTTGGCGTTTTGCGTCATCATCGTGGCTATGATGTTTATCCCGCAGGGCGCCACACACTGATGGACCGTGAACCCCGGAAGCTGGGGTGACCGATTATGGTAGCAGCGCGCCGCTGATCGAACGGCTGAAACGCGGGCGACAACGGCCCGACAGCTACGCGCCCTAATTTCGTTGGAGTGGACGCCCCCTGACGGCATCGATGTGCCAGAGTGGAGGTGTTGAAGCACCACTGCAGGAGGCGTCCATGGATGAGGTTAGCACAGTCGGCATCGATCTGGCCAAGTCGGTTTTCCAGGTTCACGGCGCCGATCGAAGCGGTGCGGTCGTGATCCGCAAGAAGCTGCGGCGCGATCAGGTTCTATCGTTCTTCTCGACGTTGCCGCCGTGTGTCGTGGCGATGGAGGCCTGCGCAAGCGCGCATTACTGGGCGCGCGAGATCGCGGCGTTGGGCCATGACACGCGGCTCATTCCACCGGCTTACGTGAAGCCGTTTGTGAAGCGCCAGAAGAACGACATGGCCGACGCAGAGGCGATCTGCGAGGCAGCACAGCGCCCGACCATGCGGTTCGTCCAGGGCAAGAGCGCGGAGGCTCAGGCCTCAGCGGTGGTGTTCCGTACGCGCGACCTGCTCGTCCGCCAGCGCACTCAGTTGATCAACGCCCTGCGAGGGCATCTCACCGAGTTCGGGTACATTGTTCGGCAGGGCGTGGGCCACGTCGGCAAGTTGGCCGAGATCGTTCGCGATCCCGGATCGGATATTCCGACCCAGGCGCGGCCTATCCTGATGGTGATCGCGCAAGGACTGGAGGCGCTACAGGCGCAGATCGCAGTGCTCGACCGGGAGATTTCCCATCGGGCGAAGGCGGATCCTATGGCGAAGCGGCTGATGACGATCCCGGGTGTCGGCCCGGTGATAGCAACTGCGCTCGTGGCGCTCGCGCCTGCTGCCAGCACCTTCCGCCGTGGTCGCGACTTCGCCGCCTGGCTCGGTCTCGTTCCGCGGCAGCTCTCCAGCGGTGGCAAGGAGCGGCTCGGGCGAACAACGAAGATGGGCGAGCGGAGCTTGCGCCGGCTCCTGATCATCGGCGCGAGCGCGGTGACGAAGGCTGCGGCACGGGATCCCGATAAAGTCGGCGCCTGGCTGGCCGGCATGTTGGCGCGTAAGCCCCGCATGTTGGTCACGGTCGCGATGGCGAACAAGATGGCGAGAACCGTCTGGGCCCTGATGGCGCACGGCGGGACTTACAGAGCTCCGGCTGCGGCGGTGTAACCGTCAGAGCCTGAGGCGTCAGGGACGCAAGGAAGGTCAATAGAGAGGTATGGCGCAACGGTCAGAAGACGGGGTCGGGAAAACCAGGGAAACGACCAAGCGCCTCGAGCGCGCAATTTCGGGATGGACCCGACCCGCGATCTCCATACAGGCCAGCAGCCGTGATGATGGCTGCATCAACAGGCCGGACACACGGAAGCACCTGAACCTGCGCAACCAAAACTTTCGAACACCCCCTTGTATCCGAAGGGGCGTCCACACACGGTCGTTCCCGCCCGCGATATCCCTTCCCGAAACCGGGGAGTCTGCTTTTCGGCGCGAGCGGCGGCCGGCGCACGACAATGTTTGGGTGGTCAGCTGCCGTCCGGCCCTACGCCTTTATGGCGGTTAGGACCGGCGCCGTTTTGTTGTGAAAGCGTGCGTCTTCGTTGATCTGCCCGCAGATCACGGCGACGGCTTCTTTCGCCAAGACGGATGCGTCACGAAGCTGCCGTACGAGGTCAGCTCTATACTCATCTGAATTGAGGATACGGATGAGTAGGGTCTTAGCCCACCAAAGGCAGGTTTGCCTCAGTTCCGGTAGGACTTTCAGTAAGGCTTTTACATATGCGGGGCCGTCGAACGATTCCGCTACGTGAAGTATTGACCACATACCGTCCTGGTCGCTGCTTTCGTTCAGAAGTAGCAATATTGGCGAGATAATACGGGGATCAGAATTGGCGATCAGGGGTAGCAACGCCTTATCTATTTCCAACGCGGTTCCGCCCACTGCGACACGGCGCAAATCGTCTAGTTCATCATCAAGCATGGTAACGATGCTGCTCCGAACGGTGAATGTCCGCAAGTGCGGCGGGAGTCGCCTGCCCGGTGCTGGCGGTCGATTCCATCCCGCCGAACGGCTTGCCGTGGATGGTTTTCCGACCGTCTCCCTTTAGCGATTTGATCACGCGCTGCGCGCCGCCGCGCATCAGTTGATGATTTCACCTCGTTCGTCTGAGCGCAATGCGGTCAACCTTTCTCTCCACACGCGTAGTGCTTTGGGCGTCAATCTGGTCCAATCCGTGATTTCACCAATGATCTTGAGCGGTGCGCTGCTGCGATACGATCGAGTGGGGTTGCCGGGAAATTTCTTGTCGGTCACATTTGGGTCGTTCTCGAACGGCCCGGTCGGTTCTACGGCATAAACACGCGGAACGGCGTCGCCTTCGGTTAGCTCCGCCGCAATTTCAGCGGCAAGCCCGGCCCCGTCCGCAAGGGCAGTGAAGTAGATGTGATTCATCACCACTTCGGGACGATAGTTCGACCGATACCCTGAGGTGAGTAGATCACCCACGCGCAAATCCGCAATGGTGCCGTGGAAGAACGGCCCTTCGTCCAGCACCTCGATCATCACCATCGTCCTTATCACGTGAGTCTATTTTTGGTCGGCGAGCGCGGGGTACCGACATCTCAATTTTGAGCGATAGTTGCGGCTGGTGCCGGGAGAGCGGTGGAAGCCCTGCTGCCCCTCTCAAGGCCCCGGCTTTTCCCCTCGCCGCGTCTTGCCCACCGGCCCGGCTGAGGGAGTCCTAAAGCTAGGGGCTGAGCGGAACCTCCGCAATTGGGAATGACGAAGCCGGGCTCGGATGGCTGCGAGTGGGCTTCAGCCGCCACACTGCGTAGGCCGATCGACCTCACCGCGTTCACTCGACGGCCAATCGAGGCCGTAGAGAACAACGATGGGAATTACGGTGACAGTTTACTTAATTCCGCATCCCCACTCCAGCAGCACAATGGTAAATTGTCACCGTAATTCCTCCCGAATTCTTATGCGACGCTCAATTCGTGGCGGTCACCGAGGCTTGCGAATGGCTGGTCTATGGCACTGTCGTAAAATACCATCGGGAAAGCCAGTCTTGGTTTTGGAGACCGCAGCGGTACGACGCGGTGCTCGATCGAGCCAGGGAAGCAGATGAACGTGCCCGCGCGGGGGTGAATTTGCGCAATCGGACACCCCGGGTGGCGAAACTCCAGTTCGCCCCCAGAACCCACCTCAGGCATTGCAGCATAGAACACTTCGGTCACCTGGTTCGCGTCGGTATGCCAACCGGTTTCCGCGCCAACGCCTTCCAATATATTCAGGGTAATCGCCGAACTGATCCGATTGGCTGGATAAACCGGGCGGCCGAAACGATCGGCGACGAAGGCCCGGATTGGGCCAAGATACAGACGCCAGAGCCAATCGAACCGCGCTCGGACGTCGGCGCCTTCGAGGACCGAGAATTTCTCGTCGCCTGGGGCAATGTCGGCGCCGGATCGGACAATAAGGCGCTCGGGCACGTGAGTCGCGTCAAGAACCTGCGCCGCCCAATCGTGCGGCAGCGCATTCTGGTTGTTGAGATCCAATACAAAATGGGGCGGCCAATTCATTGGAAGATATTGCGGCCAACCTTGCCCGCGCGCAACCTGAACATGGGCGGCTCATTGAGAAGCGCGCGACGCCGTCGAACCAGGTCGTAGACTCATAAAGAGCGGCCTGTCGGCAAACGCCCAACTATCGACATCGCGATCGGCCGATTCAAGCCCCCGCCCCTTCATGCTGGTATCTCCCACACCACCTGGACCGGCCAGTTCCGGAGCAAGCTGCCAAGTATCCGATTCCAGTACAAAGAAAAGCGCGATGAAAAACCGATACCCCTTGCAAAATTCAGCGAGTAAAATGACAATAGTTCTGCAATACGCCACACCCGCCTTGACCCTGCATTCCCAGTCCCCACGCAAGCCCAAATCCGCAACGTGTAATAATTCCTTCACAGCCCTCAAGAACCGCTCGATTTCGCGCCACTCCCAAGTGCCTCGCATAAATCACCGGTTATTTGACGAAAGCGAACGCCCTAGCGCTGCCTCCAACACCCGTTCATCCGCGATACTGCGCCATGGCTCCAACAGTCGGCACGATGACTATCGCACCGATTGGTTCGCGCCGTCGGCCACACCATGGATTCCCGATAAGTCGCATAAATCGAAGCGCCCCCAACCCGCTTCGGCCACCGATCGATTCAACCGCATCACCAGGCATGCAAAGGCAAGGCAGGATGGCGCGCAAACGTCACCCGGCCCGCTCTTTCCCATGACTGATCCACCATCACCCGCCGCACTGCGGCGTGCCGGCGAGACGAAAGGAGAAAATGGGCCCTAGTAGGACCGCCCCACCAAGACCCGTTCCACCGCCGGCTCGCCCGTGAACACGCAAGCGCCGTCCGCCGCGGCGGCATCCATTGCCGCATTGCGGATCGTCAGCTTCAGCGCCTTCAGCCGCTCCACGACCTTGTCGAGCGCCGCACCGGTCGGCTTCGACCATTGCACTTCAGCCCAGCCGGGGTTCTTCACGCTCTCGGCGAACACGCGCTCGAGCCCGGCAAAATCGGTTACGTCACGGGCGATGTTCGCCTCGAGCCGCGCACGGGCCTCGGCGTGCAGGCCGGTCTGGATGCTTTCCAGCGTGGCAACCGCCCCACCAACGAAATCGCCTTGCGGCACCACCTTGCTGTCGAGCTTGCCGTCCTCGCGATAGAGCCGGTCGCGGCGGATCACCGACACATTCCCGCCCGCCACGTCGCGGCCGCCGACCTCGATCACGATCGGTGCGCCCTTCTTCACCCAGCCCCAGCGCTTGGTCGCTGCCTTGGCCGGCTTGAGATCGAGCAATGCCCGCACCGGCTCGCCGAACGCGGACTGCGTCGCCAGCTCTGCCTGTAGCGCTTTGCAGTAATCGACGATCGCCGCGTCCTCTTCCGTGTCGCGCAGCATCGGCACGATCACGATCTGCCACGGCGCGATCCGGGGCGGCACGCGCAGGCCGTCGTCATCGCCATGCACCATGATGACGCCGCCGATCATCCGGGTGGAAACGCCCCAGCTCGTCGTGTTGGCGAGTTCAAGCTCCCCCGCCGCGTTCTGGAAACGGATATTCTGCGCGCTGGCGAAATTGGTGCCGAGGAAATGGCTGGTGCCCGCCTGGAGCGCCTTGCCGTCCTGCATCATCGCCTCGATCGAATAGGTCGCGACGGCGCCCGGGAAGCGCTCATTCTCCGGCTTCTCGCCCGCGACGACGGGCAGCGCGAGGCAATCCTCGGCGAAGCTGCGATAGACTTCGAGCATCTTCAGCGTCTCTTCGCGCGCCTCTTCGACGGAGGCATGGGCGGTATGCCCTTCCTGCCAGAGGAACTCGCTGGTGCGCAAAAACATGCGCGTGCGCATCTCCCACCGGACCACGTTCGCCCACTGGTTGATCAGCACCGGCAGGTCACGCCACGACTGCACCCAGCGGGCAAAGGCGGTGCCGATCACCGTCTCCGAAGTGGGGCGCACGACCAGCGGCTCCTCGAGCTTCGCGGTCGGATCGGGCATCAGCCCGCCCTTGCCGTCGCTCACCAGCCGGTGATGCGTGACGACCGCCATCTCCTTGGCAAAGCCTTCGACATGCTCTGCTTCCTTCTCGAAATAGGAGAGCGGGATGAAGAGCGGGAAATAGCAATTCTCATGGCCGGTCGCCTTGATCCGGTCGTCGAGCAGACGCTGGATGCGCTCCCAGATGCCATAGCCCCATGGCCGGATGACCATGCAACCGCGCACGCCGGATTCCTCGGCAAGATCGGCTTCCGAAATGACTGACTGGTACCAGGCCGAGAAATCGGCCTCGCGGGTGACGGGGAGAGCGTGCTTGATCATGGACGGGCGGATAGCGGCTCGGGACCAGTTCGTCACCCCGGACTTGCTGTAGCGTGCCGTCTTGCGGCGGCCCACCTCACCCGCGCCAGTTCATCCGCCCTTGAACGGCGGTGCCATGCCCATTCCCGAGACGCGGATGAGCGCTTCGTTGAGGGCGATTGCCGCCATGCTCTGGCCAAGCGAATCCGCCATGCACAAGGCCTGGGTGATCAACTCCTCGAGCTTCGCCAGCGAGGGCGCCGCCCCGTCGACGCCGGACCGTGTTTCATCATGATGGATCGTGAGCGCATTCAGTCGCGAGGTTGCCGCGGAGATCAGTATCTCCATCTCGCGCAATTCCTCTTCGGACCCGCCACCCCTGATCAGCGCAATCGCGCGATCGACCAGAATCTGCGTGGCGCGATGGCCATGTTCCGCCACCAGCTCATCGGCTTCGCGGCAGGCTTCCGGGGGGCAATGCAGTCTCATCATGGTGCATACTTTCTGAGCCGGTACCCCTGGTTATGTCGTTCGACGGACACCCGTAACTCGTAAAATTACCGGGCCCTCTGTCTTTGACGGCGCGGTTACAGCAGCCCCCTGCGGATGGCGATGGCGGTGGCATGTACCTTGTTCGAAGCCTGGAGCTTGCGGACTGCGTTGTTCAGGTGGAATTCCACGGTGCGGCGGCTTCGCCCGATGATGGTCGCTGTCTCCTGCGCCGTCTTGCCAACACTCACCCACAAAAGACACTCCCGCTCCCGCTCGCTCAGGGAGCCTTCGCCTTCTTCCGCATCCGCATGGATATCTTCAGCCACCCTTTCCGGCGAATCCACCGGGTCGGTCAGATCGGATGACACTTCCACGCCGAAAATCGGCGCTGCGCGGTCACCGGCCCGGAATTCGGTTATGTCGGTGATGCATCCCACCGCGCGCAGATGCTGCGTATCGTCATCGCGGATGACGCTCGCCACCGATCTGAGCCACCGGATTTCGCCACCGGGCCGAACGATCCGAAACTCGACATGATAGGGTTCGTCGTTTGTGATCAGCATTGCAACGATTTCAGGATCGACTTCGGTCGCGACCACCACGTCGTCGGGATGGATATGGGGTTTGAAATCGGGGATCGAACCAATGTCGACATCGCGTGGGTCGAGCCCAAGTATTTCATACCACCGGTCGTTGCAGATGAGGGTATCCGTATCGATGTCATAGTCCCACAATCCACCACCCAAGGCCTTGAACAAAAAATGCAGCTGCTCGAAGCCGAACGAGTTGGATCGCTGAGAAAGTAATGCTGGTGGCATCTTGCGATCATCTTGCAACCCGTCCGGTCGATCGCTTCCAGTTGACTTCATATCTCACCTGTCTCCCGGACCGATTCCTAGGCTCCCCGGAACCGCGAGCAAGTTAACAAAGGTTAAGCCGGGTGTTCGCTTCCTGTCATGCTGGGCGAGGGGTGGCATCACCGCACGACACATGTCCACGCGGCCGCCGGATACCCGCGCAGTCCGGACTTGTTCCTCCGCACATGGTCCCGCATGGACTCGCTCATGCACATTGCGGCGAGAGGGATGTCGAAACGACGGGAATGATGAGCGCAGACCGCATCTTCCCCGCCATCGCCCTGCGCCTCGTGTCGGTCGTGTGTCTCGCCACCATGGCGGCGCTGATCAAGCTGGCCGAGATGGGCGGCGCGCATCTGGCGGAGATTCTGTTCTTTCGTCAGGCGGTGGGCGTTCCGCTGGTGGCGACGGTGATCGCCATTGGCCCCGGCCTGGCCACGATCCGTACCGGCCAGCTCCACGCCCATGTCATGCGCGCCGTGGTCGGGCTGACCAGCATGACCTGCCTGTTCAGCGCGGTGACGCTGCTCCCGCTCGCCGAATCGACCACGCTTCAGTTCACCGTGCCGATCTTCGCCACGATCCTGGGCGCGCTGGTGCTGGGCGAGCCGACCGGCTGGCACCGCTGGCTCGCCGTCGTGGCGGGTTTCATCGGCGTGCTGATCGTCGCCCGTCCGGGCAGCGGACATTTCGCTTTATGGGGTACGGTCGCCGGGCTGGCCGCCGGCTTCCTTACCGCCGTCGTCTCGATCCAGCTACGCCGGATCGGACGGACCGAAAGTCCGTACACCACCGTCTTCTGGTTCGCGACACTCTCAACGGTGCCCCTCGCCGTCGTTTACGCCTTCGATCACCAGTCCCATTCGCTCCATGTCTGGCTGCTGTTGATCAGCATCGGCGTGGCCGGCAATCTCGGGCAGATCGCGCTGACCTCGGCGCTCAAGCTCGGGCCGGTCTCGATCGTGGTGCCGATGGACTATTCCTCGCTGCTCTGGGCAACGCTCTATGGCTGGCTGCTGTTCGGCGCCCTGCCCGGCCTCCCGACCTGGATCGGTGCGCCGATCGTCATCGGCAGCGGCCTGTACATCGTGTGGCGCGAGCATGTCCGGCGGCGCACGGAGACCGAGCAGGCGATCGTCTAGCCTTGCCTTCCCCGCCCGTCCCTGCATGATGGCCGGGCACGACCGGGAGTGGGCAATGCAAGTTGATCAGGACAGCGCGAAGGTCGGCTTTCCGCCGCCCTTGATCTATCTCGGCACGTTGCTGATCGGCTTCGCCTGGACTGGGTTTACGGGCAGACTGGGTCCGGTCGGCATGATTTCCATCGTGACGGGCGGGGTGTTCGTTGTCCTGGGCGCACTGGTGATTCTTTCGGGCACTGAACGGTTCCGCCGCGCCCACACCGACCCGAAGCCCTGGCGTTCTTCGAGCAGCCTGGTGACGACCGGAATCTATCGCTTCACGCGCAACCCGATGTATCTCGGCATGGCATCGATCCATGCCGGCCTTGCCATCGTCTTCAACAGCTTCACCGCGCTCCTGCTGCTACCGTTGGTGATCCTCATCATCCGCATCCAGGTGATCGCGCGGGAGGAACGCTATCTGCTGGGCAAGTTCGGCGAGGACTATGCCGCCTACAAGAAGAGCGTTCCCCGCTGGTTCTAGGCCCTCGCCGCACGCGCCCCGTCAAGCAGACGCTTCGCGCGCAGATACATCTCCACCCGCTGGACCGCGAACAGGCCGAGCGCGAGGACCACGAGGATATCAGTCAGCATCGCGACGTTCAGGTGCAGCGCACTGCTTCCGGCCCGGGCCGCAACACGCAGGCCCACGATCGCAAAAAGGAAGGCGATTCCGGCCAGCGATGCCTTCTGGTTCAACTGATGCGTCTCGGGATCCACCGTGATCTGCATCGTCTTGCCGCGCTGCCACCCGAGCGCGGCGCCAACCGCCAGTCCGAGCGCGCACAGTCCCCATCCGGCGGGTGTCGGCGGGAACTGCACCAGCATCCAGGCGCAGACGAGCAGGTAGATCGTGGGGAATATCCAGAGCCGCTCGATCCGAAGCGGCCGAAGCTGAGTCAGGCGTCGCGCGCGAAGGGCGAAGACAAGAAGAAAGATCGCGGTCGGGATCGCATATTGGAGCCAGCCCTGCGGCTGACCGGTATGAACCTGCATCGGCTTCTATCCCCCGATTGATCCCTGTCGCGTCGCGTCAGCGACCCGCACCAACGCGCCGCCACGATGGCGGGTTCGTGATCGCGTGCCGCTCGACTCGTTCATACCGGCAAGGAACCGGCCGGGCCAGAGCGCATTGCACCTGCCCGGCCCCGGCCGCCCTTCCCTTATTCCGCTGCCAGCGGGACCGCCGGATCCTTCCACACCAGCACCGGCTTACGTGCGGCCAGCGTTTCGTCGAGCCGGCTGCGCGGCGCGAAATGCGGCGCGGATTTCAGTGCGACGTCACCCGCCTTGGCCCGCTCCGCCACCGAGCGCAGCGCGCCGATGAACTGGTCGAGCGCCGCCTTGCTTTCCGTCTCGGTCGGCTCGACCAGCATCGCGCCGTGTACGACGAGCGGGAAATACATCGTCATCGGATGATAGCCCTCGTCGATCAGCCCCTTGGCGACATCGATCGTCGAGAAACCCTCCGCCAGGTTCGAATCGGAGAACAGCGCCTCATGCATGCACGGCCCCGACGCGCCGAACGGCGCATCGAGCGTGTCGTCGAGCGAGCGCAGGACATAATTGGCGTTGAGCACCGCATCCTCGGCAACCTGGCGCAGGCCGTCAGCGCCATGGCTGAGGATGTAGGTGAGGGCACGCGTGAACATGCCCATCTGGCCCTGGAAGGCGACCATGCGGCCGAAGCTGCCGGCATGATGTTCCTCGGCGGTCTCTTCCTCGACGAGGCGGAAACCGTCGGCCGTCTGTTCGACGAAGGGCAATGGCGCGTATGGCGCCAGTGCTTCGGAGAACACCACCGGGCCCGAACCCGGTCCACCGCCACCGTGCGGGGTGGAGAAGGTCTTGTGCAGGTTGATGTGCATCGCATCGATGCCGAGATCGCCCGGACGGACACGCCCGACGATCGCATTGAAGTTCGCGCCGTCGCAATAGACGAGACCACCCGCCGCATGCACCGCATCGGAGATCGCGCGCATATCGCGCTCGAACAGGCCGCAGGTATTGGGGTTGGTGATCATCACCCCGGCCACGTCAGGCCCGAGTCGCGCGGTCAGCGCGGCCAGGTCGACCCGGCCTTCGCTCGTCGCGGGGATATCCTCGACCGAATAGCCGGCAAAGGCGGCCGTCGCGGGGTTGGTGCCGTGCGCGCTCTCCGGCACGAGGATCACCTTGCGGTGCCCCTCGCCACGCGCTTCGAGCGCGGCGCGGATCGCGAGGATGCCGCACAGTTCGCCATGCGCGCCCGCCTTGGGGCTCATCGCCACCGAATGCATGCCGGTGAGCGTGACCAGCCAGTGCGCGAGCTGGTGGATCACCTCGAGCGCGCCCTGCACCGTATCGACCGGCGCAAGCGGGTGGATGTCGGCGAAACCGGGCAGCCGCGCCATCTTCTCGTTGAGGCGCGGGTTGTGCTTCATCGTGCACGATCCCAGCGGGAACAGGCCGAGATCGATCGCATAATTCTGGCGCGACAGGCGCGTGTAATGGCGCACCGCCTCGGGCTCGGACAGGCCCGGAAGCCCGATCGGCGCGGACCGGTCCAGGCTGCCGAGGCGGGAAGCGACCCTGGCTGGTGCGGCGACCTCGACACCGGTGGTCTCGGTCGACCCGATCTCGAAGATCAGCGCCTCTTCAAGCATCAGCGCCCTATTTCCGGTAAAGGTGTTGCCGGTGAAGGCCGACGCCGTCGTGGTGCCAGCCTCGGGGCGCTCCGGGCGCCAGCCGCTTGCGTTGATCGTCATGCCAGCACCTCCTGAAGCGCGGAGGCAAGTGTCTCGACATCCTCCATGGTGGTCGTCTCGGTCACGGCGACGACCAGGCCATTCGCAAGCGCCGCCTCGCCGGGATAGAGCCGCCCGAGCGATACGCCGGCCAGGATGCCACGATCGGCCAGCGTACGGACCACGGGGCGGGCCTCGACCGGCAGCTTGAGGGTGAATTCGTTGAAGAAGGCGGTGTTGACCAGCTCGACGCCGGGCACCTGCGCCAGCCGCTCCGCCGCGACGACCGCGCCGGCATGGTTGGTCTCGGCCAGCGCCCGCAATCCGGCCTCGCCAAGCAGGGTCATGTGAATCGAAAAGGCGAGCGCGCACAGGCCGGAATTGGTGCAGATGTTCGACGTCGCCTTTTCGCGGCGGATATGCTGCTCGCGGGTCGACAGCGTCAGCACGAAGCCGCGGCGCCCATCGGCGTCAAGCGTCTCGCCGCAGAGCCGGCCGGGCATCTGCCGAAGGTATTTTTCCTTGCAGCCGAACAGCCCGACATAGGGACCGCCGAACTGAAGACCCACGCCGATCGACTGGCCCTCGCCGACGACGATATCGGCATCCATCTCGCCCGGCGACCTGATCGCGCCCAGCGCCACCGGCTCGGTCACGACCGCGATCAGCAGCGCTTTCTTCGCGTGGCAGGCGGCGGCGAGTTCGGACAGGTCCTCGATGCGGCCAAGGATATCGGGATACTGGACGACGACGCAGGAGGTGTCGTTATCGATCGCGGCAATCAGCGCGCCGATATCGGTCCCGGCCGACAGCGACGGCGTGCCCGTCTCAAGCACGTCGCCGGTGAACTTCGCCATGGTCTTCGCGACCGAGACATAGTGTGGGTGCAACCCGGTCGACAGGATCGCCTTGGCCCGCTTTGTCACCCGCCGCGCCATGCCGATCGCTTCCCAGCAGGCGGTCGAGCCGTCATACATCGAGGCATTGGCCACGTCGGTGCCGAGCAGCCGCGCGACCTGGGTCTGGAACTCGAACAGCATCTGCAGCGTGCCCTGAGCGATCTCGGGCTGATAGGGCGTGTATGCCGTCAGATACTCGCCGCGCTGGATCAGGTGATCGACGCTTGCCGGCACATGATGCCTGTAGGCGCCGCAACCGAGAAAGAAGGGCGCATCGCCCGCCGCCAGGTTCTTGCGAGCCAGCGCCGACATATGGCGTTCGACCGCCAGTTCGCTGGCATGACCGGGCAAGCCGTGGATCGGGCCATCCAGTTGGGCAATCGCGGGAACATCGACGAACAGGTCGTCGATCGACTTGGCGCCGATCGTGGCGAGCATCGCCTGGCGATCAGTGTCGGTAAGAGGCAGGTAACGCATTCACGCAATCTCCCCCCTCCCGCCTGCGGGAGGGGTCGGGGGTGGGCGCCCGATCAATTTCGGGCGAAGCGTTGGAGGAGAGCGCAAGCCCACCCCCAACCCCTCCCGCGAGCGGGAGGGGAGCAAGTCAGTTCAAAGCTTGGCGACGAAAGCGGCGTACGCGGCCTCGTCCATCAGGCCCTTCAGTTCTTCCGGATCGCTGAGCGTCAGCTTGAAGAACCAGCCTTCCGTCTCGGGGTCCTCGTTGACGAGGCCGGGGTTGTCGCCGAGTTCGGCATTGCCCTCGATCACGCTGCCCGACACCGGCGAATAAACGTCCGAGGCCGCCTTGACCGATTCCACCACTGCCGCCTCGTCGCCCTTGGCCAGCTTCTTGCCCTTCTCGGGGACGTCGACGAACACGATGTCGCCAAGCTGTTCCTGGGCGTAGGTGCTGATGCCCACGGTGCCGACGTCGCCGTCGACATCGACCCATTCATGATCTTCGGTGAAATAACGGCTCATGCTCACTTGCCTCCTGTACGGACGTAGCGGTGGGGAATTAGCGGCATCGCGGTGACGGTCGCCTGATGGACCTTGCCGCGTTGCGTGATCTGGATGACGGTGCCGATGGCGGCCATCGCGGCAGGCACATAAGCCATGGCGATCGGTGCGCCGAAGCTGGGGGCGAAGCCGCCACTGGTGACCTTGCCGACATCGGACCCGTCCGTATCGACCACCGCCGCGCCCTCGCGCACCGGCTGGCGCCCTTCTACAATCAGGCCGACGCGCTTGACGACCGGGCCTTGCTCACGTTCGAGCAGGATGCGCGCGGCGCCCATGAAATTGCCTTCCTCGCGGCGGCGCTTCGACAGGGCGAAGCCGAGATCGGCCATTACCGGCGTCGTTTCGGGATCGAGATCATGGCCGTAGAGCGGCAGGCCAGCCTCGAGTCGAAGCGAATCCCGCGCGCCCAGCCCGATCGGCTTCACTTCGGCCTCGGCGGTCAGCGCATCGGCGAGCGCTTCCGCCGCCTCGGCCGGCACCGAAATCTCGAACCCGTCCTCGCCGGTATAGCCCGAACGGCTGATCCACAGCGGCGTGCCGTTCCACTCGAACGCGCCGGCGATCATGAACACCAGGGCCTCGACGCCGGGCACCAGCCGCGACAGCACATCCACCGCCTTGGGCCCCTGCAGCGCGAGCAGCGCCTGGTCGTCCATGATGTTGATCGTGATGTCCTCGGGCAGGTGATCGAGGAGATAGGAGATGTCGTCATATTTGGTCGCGCCGTTGACGACCATGTAGATGCCGTCCTCGCGCCGCGTGACCATCAGGTCGTCGAGGATGCCGCCATTCTCCGCCAGCAGCAGCGAATAGCGCATCCTCGCGGTGCCGAGGCCCTTGATATCGCCCGGCAGCAGTGCCTCCAGCGCAGCGTCGGCACCCTCGCCGGTGAACAGCAACTGGCCCATATGGCTGACGTCGAACAGGCCGGCGGACTCGCGGGTCCACAGATGCTCGGCCATGATGCCTTCATACTGGACTGGCATGTGATAGCCGGCGAATTCGACCATGCGGCCGTCGCGCGCGCGGTGCCACGCGTCGAGCGGCAGCGTCTGAATCTCGATTTCGGGGCCTTCGGTGTCGCTCAATGCCGGTCTCCGTCATAAGGTGTCACGGCGTTACGCAGCGCATGACGCGCCGGGTTTCGCCGCCCCCTCTGTCACGGGAACCTGAGAGCTTTCACCCCCCGCCTGCGCAGGATGGCTTACCCCTTCGGTGGGCCGGGCGAACGTCGCGCCAGCCGCTTTCCAGAGTGTCGATAGCCCGCGCGGTCCGGTGTGCCTGAGAGATTCCGGGGCGGTTGCTCCTTCGGCGCCCCGGATCAGGGATGTCCCGCCAAGCAGTTGCTTTGACAAGGTCCCACGTCCGGGGTCTCTCCCGCGCGTGCCCATGGAAGTTGCCCCCCATCGACACGCCCGGTGTGACGCGGCGCAGCATGCGAGTCAATCGGGCTTGGCGACGCTATTCGCTCAAGCCATCAATTTGACGGCACGGCGACGCCAGCCGGCATAGAGCAATTCCATATCGGCCAGCTCGGCCAGCGCCCCTGGATCCTTGCGGTGGTCGCCCGCGATCAGCAGGCCGAACACGCGGCGGACGGTCCAGTCGGGCAAGGGCCGCGCCACCATCGCCAGGGTCTCGCCCGGCTCGGCCGTGCCTTCCTCGATCACGCGGTAGTACCAGCCGCTGCGGCGTTCCTTCACCATCAGCGCGGGCAACGCCGGCCATTGCAGCCGCTCACCCTGTTTCCAGCAGGGCTGGCGGCCCTGGCTGATCTCGATCAGCGCACCGCCCAGGCGGAAACGGTCGCCGATGCAGACCTGGTCTTCAGTGAGGCCGAGGGTCGCGATATTCTCGCCAAAGGCGCCGGGCGCGGCCAGTATAGGCTCATTCTCCCTCGCCTCGCCCCAGCGCGTATAATGATCATGCGGATAGTGATGCAGCGCCTTGTCGGGGCCGCCATGCACGCTCAGATCGGCCTGCTCGTCGCCTTCCAGTCCCAGGAAACCGATCTTCACCGGCCCGGCGACCGGGGATTTCGCGATCGCGCTTGCCTCGCCGCGCGCAAGGTACCGGGCCCTGCCTGTAAGCAGGGCGAAGACCGGGACCGCCGTCACCGAGTCGCGTTGTACTTCAGCTGGTCGTCGGTCAGCTGGAAACCGACCAGCGCCTCGAAGGTCGCGCGCACCACCGCCTGGCGGATTTCCGGGCGACTCAGCGGATCGACCGCGGCGTCGTTGCCGCCCGCCTTGCGCTTCTCGGTCAGCTTCTTGCGGACCTCGTCCGACAGCGTCGCGGCGGCGCGCGCGATGGTGCTTGACGCCTGGCCGCTCGCTACGGCGCGGTCCTGCCCGGCGTTGAAGTGCACCGAGACATGGCCGACGCGCTTGGCGATGACGGCGGTGCCGCCGCGCACCACGGTGATGAAATAGGGCAGGCTCACGTCGCGCGCCACATCGGTGCGGGTGCGGCGGGCCTGGATGTCGAAGGTGACGGTCGTCACGATGTCGTCGGTCGCGTCGGCGCAGGTGGAACGGACATTGGTCATCACCGCCGTCAGGTCGATCGCCGAGGATGCGGTGCTGCCGGCCGGATCGAACAGCGTGATGTCGCCGGTCGCGGCGGGAACGCCCACCGTCGGGCACGCGGAACGGATCGCAGAGATGCCGCCGGTCTCGTCGATGTCGCCGGTGGTGGCGCATCCCCCCCCAAGCAGCATCAGGATGGCAGGAACGGCTAATTTCCGGGCTGTCACGGGCACACGCACCTTATCACACAGGAAGGGGCCTCGCGCCATCGCGCCCGGCCCCGGAACGACACGCACCATAGGAACCGGCTTTCGCGCACGCAAGCAATCGCGTAGAGCCGTGTTGTAATGACCGATGCCCAGAAACCGCCGCTTGAACTGCTGATCGCCGCCCCCCGCGGCTTTTGCGCTGGTGTCGACCGCGCGATCCAGATCGTCGAATTGGCGATCGAGAAATATGGCGCCCCGGTCTATGTCCGGCACGAGATCGTCCACAACCGGTTCGTCGTCGACGCGCTGCGCATCAAGGGCGCCGTGTTCGTCGAGGAACTGGACGAGGTGCCGGACGGCGTACCGGTGGTCTTTTCGGCGCATGGCGTGCCCAAGGCGGTGCCGGACAAGGCGGCCGAGCGCGGCCTCACCTATCTCGACGCCACCTGCCCGCTCGTCTCCAAGGTCCATCGCCAGGCCGAGCGGCTCGTCGCCGCGGGCCGGCATATCCTGTTCATCGGGCATGGGGGGCATCCCGAGGTGATCGGTACCTTCGGCCAGGTGCCGGAGGGCAGCATGTCGCTGGTCGAGACGATCGAGGATGTGGACAAGATCGAGCCGCTCGATGTCGGAAACCTTGCCTTCCTTACCCAGACCACCCTCTCCGTCGACGACACCGCCGATATCGTCGAGGCGCTGCAGCGCCGCTTTCCGGGGATCGAGGCGCCGCGCGGCGAGGACATCTGCTACGCCACGTCGAACCGCCAGGGCGCGGTGAAGAAGATCGCCGCCGCGTGCGACGCCATGCTGGTGATCGGCGCCCCCAATTCCTCCAACTCGGTCCGGCTGGTCGAGGTCGCGGTGCGCGAAGGCACGCCGGCGCAGCTCGTCCAGCGCGCCAGCGACCTGAACTTCGATTTCCTCAAGGGCGTCCGCACGCTTGGCATCACCGCCGGCGCCTCGGCACCCGAAGTCCTGGTGCGCGAGCTCGTCACCAGGCTCGCCGAGCGATTCGAGATCAGCGAATATGAGGTCGAGACGACCCGCGAGACGATCTCCTTCAAGCTGCCTCGCGGCCTCGAAGTCGCAGCCTAAACTCCATGGCCGTCTATACCCAGGTTTCGGCGGAGGCGCTGGCCGCCTTCCTGTCGCGCTTCGACCATGGCGAACTGGTGTCCGCCAAGGGCATCGCCGAGGGCGTCGAGAACAGCAACTATCTCGTCGACACGACTCGGGGCCGCTTCATCCTGACGCTCTACGAGAAGCGCGTTCATCTCGATGACTTGCCCTTCTTCTTCTCGATGATCGATCATCTGGGCGCGCACGGCCTGCCGGTGCCGCGCGCCCTGCCCGACCGCGACGGCGTGGTGATCCAGCAGCTCGAAGGCAGGCCCGCCTGCCTGATCGAGTTCCTGACCGGCGTCTCGGTCTCGCACCCGACCAATGCCCAGGCGTTCGCCGCCGGCGCCGCGATGGGGCAGATGCACCAGGCACTGGCCGACTTCCCTCTCGTTCGGCCGAACTCGATGGGCGTGGAGAGCTGGCGCCCGCTGTTCGACCGCTGCGGCCGCGACCTCGATGGCATCGCGCCGGGGCTGTACGACGAGGTCGGCTTCGCGCTGGACGATATTCTCTCCGCCTGGCCCGATCATCTGCCGACCGGTACGATCCACGCCGACCTCTTCCCCGACAATGTGCTGATGCGCGGCGATGCGGTGAGCGGCCTGATCGACTTCTATTTCGCCTGCACGGACATCCGCGCCTATGACCTCGCGGTGATGCATACCGCATGGTCGTTCGACGCGACCGGAACCACCGCCGACTGGGCCGTGGGACGAGCGCTGATCGAAGGCTACACGCGATCCGTCGCGCTCGACCAGCATGAGCGCGCGGCCCTGATCCCCCTCGCCAGGGGCGCCTGCATCCGCTTCCTGTTTGTCACGCGCCTGGGACTGGCTCAACACCCCCGCCGATGCGCTCGTGACCTCGCAAGGACCCCCTCGCCTATCTGCGCCGCCTCAACGCCTATGACGCGCGCACCACCCCGCTGGATATCGCATGACCGAACTGACAAAAGTCGAGATCGCCACTGACGGCGCCTGCAAGGGCAATCCGGGGCCGGGCGGCTGGGGCGCGATCATCCGTTCGGGCACCAGCGAACGCGAACTGGCCGGCGGCGAGAAGCTGACCACGAACAACCGCATGGAGCTGACCGCGGCGATCGAGGGACTGAACGCGCTGAAGCGCCCCTGCCATGTCGTCCTGTCGACCGACAGCCGCTATGTGATGGACGGCCTGACCAAATGGATCAAAGGCTGGCAGAAGAATGGCTGGAAGACCGCCGCGAAGCAGCCGGTCAAGAACGCCGATCTGTGGCAGGCCCCTGCTCGCCGCCGCCAAGCCGCATCGCATCGAATGGCTCTGGGTGAAAGGCCATGCCGGCCATCCCGACAATGAGCGCGCGGACAGGCTGGCCAGCGATGCCGCTGTGGCGGCGGGGCGGGGTTAGGGAGACGCTGCCGAGGGGGCGGAACCCGCACGAAGATCCTCACGCCCGCCGTCACTCGCTGAAATCAAGACAATGCTCAATCTGCCCTCGGATTGAGCCAAGTTTCATCTTAATTGCGATGGTGCTGAGAGTTGGACGACACGTTCACGCCAGCCCGCCTTGCCGCCGCCCCTTCCATTTCGCGCGCCATATCAAGGCGGCCACGCTCATGCCGAACAGCAAGGTCATCGGCGGTCCGGGGATTGGGGTTGGTGTCCCCGGAGTACCGGGTTGTTCCTGGAGTGCCGGGTGGTCCCCGGGGTACCGGGCGTTCCCGGGGTGCCGGGTGCCCCCCGGAGTGCCAGGCGTTCCCGGAGTGCCAGGCGTTCCCGGAGTGCCAGGCGTTCCCGGAGTGCCAGGCGGTTTCCCGGGGGTACCGGGCGTCCCTGGAGTGCCGGGCGTCCCTGGAGTGCCCGGCATTCCCGGAATGCCCGGATAGGTCATACCGGGCGTTCCATAGCTCACCGCCTGGAAGTAACCGCCGCTGAACGCGAGCACGTTACCCCCGCCGCCAGCATATCCGTCGGCATTGGTCATCGGAGGGTACGGCACCGGCACGCCCTGCGTCGTGACCGCCACCTCTGCCGGTGCGCATCTTACCGTGGTTGTCGTGACCTGACGCCGCACGCGGCGAATCGCCACGGCGCGCTTCTTGTATTTCAGATGTTTGGTCACTTGAACTCGGCTGACGTTCGACCGTTCAGCCACGTGAACCGCGCCACCGCCAACAATTGCGCCCCCGCAGGCACACGCGCAGAGCTTCGCCAGAGCCATTTTTACCGACATGGAATATGTTCCCCGCGCAACTTCGATTCCGGATATTGAATCGCAGCATTACGCTACCGAACAAGGCATATGATTAAAATGCGTTAACCATAATTCATATGTCACATATCGGGATTCTTCCCGACACAATACACTTCGCAGATTTAAAGTCAGTTGACTTGGTGAATTATCGCAAATCACTGCACACTAATAATACCACCTTGATGCAAATCAATATTTCGAAAATCGTACAAAATCAGCTCCGTCACAGGGTGTGAAATGCATTTATGCGAATGCTATAATAAAATTTCACAGTAATTTAATTTTATCCTCCAAATTATTCGAACCAAATCGAACAACAACAGCAAGAGTACCAATGATCTACTCAAGCTTGAGGATAGCCCAAATGGAAAATTGGCGGCCCTGCACCTTGCGCCACGCGACTCCCGCAGCGGCGGCGGCAAAACCATCCAACATCACGCACCCGCTTTGCCCCCTTCCCTTTTGGAAGATGACGGCAGCACCGTGCAAAAGCGTCTTTGAATCCTGTCGCACGCCCCAATAACGCCACGCACCCAAACGCGGCCTATCTGCCACGCCAGATGTCGAGTGCTCATGAAGCTACGACGACACCATCCACGGCGGACACTGCTGCCCGCCGAAGGACAAGCGCCGCCCACGCCGCCTGAACCAGCGGCCCCTGTCACGGATACGGAATGGAGCGCGGGCGCTACGACCTACGCCGGACGATCAATCCTCGACGGGCGCCGGGGGGCCGTTCTTCTTGATCGAATCGATCGCGTTCTGCGCGCTGGCCTTGGTCGTATAGCCTTCGGTCCAGAACATGATTTCGCTGTTGTACTTGAACTTGGCGACATACTCGCCGGCCTTGTTCTGCTCGATCACGAATTTATGGGCCATCGCATCTCTCCCGGAGTGGATTGATGCAGATTAGCCTCGCCCGAACCGTTACGCCAGCGTCCGAAAGCGATCGGGCGCATATTGCGCCGGATCGATCGCGGCGACGATCGGATCGGGGCTCCGGCCCAGCAACAGCGCCGCCGCCAGCGCCGCCCCGGCTGGTGCGGTCTGAATGCCGAATCCCCCCTGCCCCGCGCACCAGAAGAAGCCAGGCATCCGGGGATCGAAGCCGTAGACCGGCAGCCGGTCGGGCGCGAAGCTCCTGAGGCCTGCCCAGCGGCGCTCGACCGCCTCGACCTTCCAGTCGACGACCCCCTCGAACCTGTCGATCGCGATGGCGACGTCAAGCTCCTCGGGCTGGACGTCGCACGGGTCTACCGGCGTCTCGTCATGCGGGCTGAGCCATAGCCGCCCGCCCGCCTCCGGCTTGAAATAGAACTGCCCCGATATGTCTCCGACATGAGGCAGCCCCCCCGGCGCGGCGGGGGCAGTCCGCAACTGGGTCATGGTACGGCGATAGGGCTGGATGCCGATCGGCACGGCCCCCGCGATCCGCGCGACGGTATCGGCCCATGCCCCCGCGGCGTTGACCAGGGCGGTCGCGCCGAAGCTGCCGGCGCTCGTCTCGATCTGCCACTGCCCGTCCATACGTGTCGCGGCACGAAGCGGTGAGTCAACGATCAGCTCGGCTCCAGCGCGACGGGCACGGGCGAGGCAGTCGGCATGGAGCGCGGCCACATCGATATAGGCGCTGCTCGCCTCCATCACGCCGAGTGTCCAGTCATCGCGCAAGCCTGGGACGAACGCCGCCGGATCGACCCGCTCGAGCGCGACCGGGGCATTGTCGAACTCGGCGAGGAAAGCGTCGATCGCGGCCGCATCGGCCGTCCGACCGATATGGAGCGAACCGAGCGGCGCAAGGAACCCACCGGCCTGGAGCACCGGGCCCGATGCGCTGGTGAGCGGCTGCACGCCGGGGCCGCCATAGCTTTCGGACCAATAGGCCGCCGATCGCCCGGTGGCGTGATAGCCGGGTGCATCCTCCGCCTCGATCAGCAGCACCGACGCGTTCGGCGCGACCGCTGCCGCGAGGCTGGCGCCGGCGATACCGGCGCCGACGATCACGATGTCATAGTGCTTCAAGATTGTGTCTCCGATGCGCTCAGCGTTGCGCGCGCGCGGCCAGGAAAATGTCGATCTCGCCGATCGCACGATTGCGCACGCTGTCCGCCTCGCGCAGCACCTCATGGGCGGATTCCTGCCCGAACCTCACGACACGCACGTCGGGCAATTTGGTGGCGACCTGCAGCGCCGCCTTGGGGCTCACCAGCTTGTCCGCCTCGGCGACGAGCATCAGCACCGGCACGGTCATCGTCTTCAACCGCGGATCGTCCCGCAGGCGCCGGGTCGATTCGAACGCCCTGATCACCCACCGCCAGCTTGGCGGCCCCAGCACCAGCTCGGGCTTGGTCGATTGCCAGTAGATCTCGTCTTCATAGCGGGCGGGGTCGTGGGTCAGCAGGGCCTGACGCGTCGACGTCGTCGCGGGGCGCTCATTGACCTTCCACGCCGGACGCGCCGAATTGCCGACGCCGCCCAGCAATTTCGCGAGCCGCTCCCCCATTCCGGCGCCGAGCGGACTGTGCAGGCCGAGCATCGGCGCGACCAGCACCGCGGCCACCGGCCGGGCAACGCCTTCAGTCAGCGCGCGCAGCACGAGGTGCCCGCCCATCGAATGACCCATCACCACCTGCGGCCCGGCTGCCTGGGCCGACCAGTCGGCCCAGAAGGCAGCGAAATCGTCGATGAAGACGTCGAACGTCTCGACATGGCCGACATGAGGATCGGGCGACAGCCGCCCCGACCCACCCTGCCCGCGCCAGTCGAACGCGGTGATCGACCAGCCCTGGCCGTGCCAATGGGCGAACGCCTCCAGATATTTCTCGAAGATGTCGCCGCGGCCGCCCTGGAACAGGATGCTGCCGCGCTGATTCCCTTCCGCCGGCCAGTCGAAACGGCGCAGCTGCCAGCCGTCGGGCGCGGTCCAATGCGAGATCCGGGCGGTTGCCGGAATCGCGCGACGGTAGAGCTGCGGAGAAACCATGAATGCTGGTTACTTTTTAGAAAGCCATGTCGTCTAGGGTAATTGCCCATGGGCGGGGGAATAGAAAACGCTTTGCTGCTTGGCGCGCTGGCGCTGCTCCTTGTCTCCGCGGGGATCCAGGATGCACGCACCCGCGAAATCGCCAATTGGAAGAACCTGGCGATCCTGGTGCTCGCCCCGTTCTGGTGGTGGGCCAACGGCCTGTCGCTCTGGCCTGACATGGCGATCCAGCTCGGCGTGGCAGCGATCGTCTTCGCTTTTTTCTTCGGCGCCTTCGCCTTTGGGTGGATGGGCGGCGGCGACGTGAAGATGATCGGCGCGCTCGCCTTGTGGTTCCCGTTCGCTGGCCTCGCCTGGATGCTGATCGTGATGTCGCTGATCGGCGGGGCGCTCACGCTGCTGCTCGTGATCGAGCGTGCCGTCCGCAAAAAGACCGGCGCGATCGAGATTCCGTACGGCGTGGCGATCGCGATCGCTGCCCTTCTTACACTTCGCGAACCGATTCTTAACCAGTTCCTGTGAATGCTTAACGCGGGCTCAATCGTCCCGTGCCCGAAAGGCCTGAATCGTCATGGACAGTCGCAAGATCATTCTTCTGGTGGGCGCCTTGATCGTCGCTGCGATCACGGCCTTCATGGCGCGCAGCCTGCTCGTCGGCGGATCGGCGCCCCAGGCTGGCGCGGCCACTACGGCCGCCGCCCCGGTCGATGGTCCCGAGGTGCTCGTCGCAACGCGCGCGCTGCCCGTGGGTACGATCCTGGATGCCACCGCGCTGAAGTTTCAGCCCTGGCCGAAGGAGCTGGTCGACAACGCCTATTTCATCAAGAACACCGCCGACCTGAAGTCGCTTCAGGGCACGGTCGTGCGCAACGCGATCACCGCTGGCCAGCCGGTCACGCAGGGCGCGCTGGTGAAACCCGGCGATCGCGGTTTCCTGGCGGCCGCACTCGGCCCGGGCATGCGCGCCGTGACCGTGCCGGTGTCGGCGCAGACCGGCGTCGCCGGCTTCGTCTTCCCGGGCGACCGGATCGACCTGGTGCTGACCCAGACGGTGACCGGCGGCGGCGACGGCCCGCCGCTGAAGGTCGCCGAGACCATCATGCGCAACCTGCGCGTGCTGGCGACCGACCAGCGCACCGACAACCAGGCGGGCGAGGACGGCAAGACAGTCGTCCGCACCTTCTCCAACGTGACGATCGAGGCAACGCCGAAGATCGCGGAGAAGATCGCGGTCGCCCAGACCCTCGGCTCGCTTTCCCTGTCGCTGCGTTCGATCGCCGACAACAACAGCGAACTTGAGGAAGCGATCGCCAACGGGGACGTCAAGGTACCCGAAGGCAGTGACCCGAAGGCCGAAAAGGCAATGCTGCTGCGGGTCGCGAGCCAGCCCCAGGCCGGCAATTCGACACTCGCGACCGGTGCCGACGTCTCGCGCTTCCAGCGCAGCACCGTGCCCGGCAAATCGGCCGAGTCCATGCCCAGCGCACCGGGCGCACCGGGATTTCCGGGCGCAGCGGTGACGACTGGTCCGGTGGTCCGGGTCGCGCGGGGAAATAATGTGACCGATGTTCCGGTCGGGGGGAAGAAATAGGATGCGTATCAGGACCTTCTTGCATCGCTCGATTGCGGTGACGGCGGCGGCGGCCCTGGTCGCCACCCTGCCCGCGACCGCGATCGCCGGTGCGGCCAAGGCTGGTCCAGCAAGGCCACGCCCGGCCACCGCGCGTCCGGCGCGGGTGGGAACACCCCCGGTCGGCACGCAGCGGCCGACCCGCCAAGTATTGCTCTCGATCGGCCAGGGTGAGTTGATCACCCTTCCGTCCGACGTCGCCGACGTGTGGGTGTCCAACCCGAGCACCGCCGACGTCTATGTCAGCAACGCGCGCCAGATCCATCTGTTCGGCAAGGAATTCGGCGAAGCGACCGTGTTCGCGACGAATGCGAGCGGCGCCGTGATCTATTCAGCCAACGTCCTGGTCAGCCAGAACATCACGTCGATCGATCGCATGATGAAGCTCGCGATGCCCGATGCCGACATCCATGTGACGACGACCGGCCAGATCGCCGTGCTGACCGGCACGGTCGCCGCGCCGGAGGACAGCGCCCAGGCCGAACGGCTGGTGACGGCGCTGCTCAACCCGGGCGTCAACGCTTCCGATGCCACCGCCACCCTGAAGATCGCCGTGTTCAACCGGCTTCGCACCGCGACCCCCGCTGCAGGTCAACCTTCAGGTCCGCTTCGCCGAGGTCAGCCGCAGCTTCGTGAAGAATATCGGCGTCAATCTCACCAATCGCGACAATAGCGGCGGAACCCTGTTCGGCATTACCCAGGGGCGCCAGGGCACCATCACGACGGTTCCGGGCCTTCCGCCGGTACCGGGCGGTCCCCCGGTGGCCGTCGACGCGAATGGCGCCGTCCCCGGCAATACCCTGTTCAAATTTCCGGCGGGCACGGGAATGGGAACGGTACTTGGCCTCGCCGGACGCGCGTTCGGCATGGACCTGCTCGCGTCGCTCGATCTGGGTGAACGGGACGGTCAGGTGACGACGCTCGCCAACCCCAACCTCACCGCCCTCTCCGGCGAGACCGGCACTTTCCTCGCAGGCGGCGAGATCCCGATACCGGTGAGTCAGGGCCTCGGCGCTGTCTCGGTCGAGTACAAGCAATATGGCGTCAGCCTGGCCTACACCCCGACTGTCCTGGCTGACGGACGCATCTCGCTTCGGGTCCGTCCAGAAGTATCGCAGCTCTCGGCAGCGGGCTCGGTGACGATCGGCAACATCGTCATTCCCGGGCTCACGACCCGCCGGGCGGAAACCACGGTCGAGCTCGGCTCGGGCCAGAGCTTCATGATCGCCGGCCTGCTCCAGAACGACCATCAGAACTCGATCGACAAGGCTCCGGGCATTGGCGACGTGCCGATCCTGGGCGCCCTGTTCCGTTCCAACAGCTTCCAGCGCAACGAGACTGAGCTCGTCATCGTGATCACTCCGTATCTGGTGAAGCCGGTCAATGCGAACGACATCGTCCTGCCAACCGATGGCTACAAGGCGCCGACCGATCTGGATCGGGTGCTGCTCGGCCAGCTCGGCGGCGGCACCAACGGAGGGGATCGACCCAAGCCAAGCATGGCCCCGCCCGCCGGTGCCGAGCCCTCCTTCGGTGCGGCCGCGCCCGTCTCCGTCCTCCCCTCGCAGGCGCCGCAGCAGCCGCGCCGCGAGGAATCGGTGATCAAGAGCACGCCGCCCGAAACCAAATCGAAATCGAAATCGAAGGCCGAGAGCGTCGCGCCCGGCTTCAACCTCAACTGACCGTCGGCTCAAGGGAAAGACCCATGATCAAGCGTACGACCCTCCTCGCATCAGCCCTTGTGCCGGCCCTGCTGCTGGGCGCCTGCGCGGGCACGCAGAACCGTGGCGTGGAATCGGTCCACCAGCCGGTTGTCAGCCGGACCGACTATGTGTTCGACGTCAATACCAGCGGCAACACCCTCGCCCCGGGCGAGGCGCAGCGTCTTGCCGGCTGGATGTCCTCGCTTCGCCTCGGCTATGGTGATCGCGTCTCGATCGACGATCCCAACACCCATGGCGGGGGCATCCGGGACGAAGTCTCGACCGAGATCGCGCATTATGGGCTGCTGCTGTCCGACGACGCGCCGGTCACCGGGGCCACCATCGCGCCCGGCATGGCGCGGATCGTCGTCACGCGGATGAAGGCAAAGGTGCCGGGCTGCCCGGATTTCAGCCGGATGAGCCAGCCCGAGTTCGAGAGCAATACCTCGTCCAACCAGGGGTGCGCGATCAATTCCAACCTGGCCGCGATGGTCGCCAACCCGGGCGACCTCGTACGCGGCCAGCCAGGCGCTGAAACCATCGACCCCGCGGTCTCCACCCGCGCGATCGGCACCTATCGCAAGGCCGTGCCCACCGGCGCCAGCGGCCTCAAAGATCCGGCGACCAAGTAATGAACGCTCCCTTCAACAGCGGCCGTATCGGCCAGCGCGAACCCTTCAGCGCCTTTGTGTGCGACGAGACCACCGCCGAGATCCTGCGGCCGGTCGCCGTCGAGATGGGCTGGGTACCGGAGAAGGTGAACAAGGGCGGCCTGCGCAATGCGGTCCAGTCGCTCTCGGTCTCGGCCAGCCCGCAGATACTGTTCGTCGATCTCTCCGAATCCGGCGATCCCCTGAACGACATCAATGCGCTGGCCGAAGTCTGCGAACCCGGCACCGTCGTGATCGCGGCGGGGCAGGTCAACGACGTGCGGCTGTATCGCGATCTCGTGGTCAGCGGCATCCAGGACTATCTGCTCAAGCCATTGAGCCCGGACATGTTGCGCGAGGCGTTCACCCATGCCCAGACCATCCTCAACGCGCCCAAGCAGGTCGACGCCAGCGGCGAGCGACCGCATTGCTCCACCGCCTTTATCGGCGCGCGCGGTGGCGTCGGCGCCTCCACGCTGGCGACGTCGGTCGCCTGGATCCTCAGCGAGAAGGGTGGGCGGACGACAGCGTTGCTCGATCTCGACGTGCATTTCGGCACCGGCGCGCTTGCGCTCGATCTCGAGCCGGGCCGCGGCCTGACCGACGCGATCGAGAATCCCAGCCGAATCGACGGCCTGTTCATCGAACGCGCGATGGTCAAATCGAGCGAGATGCTGTCGGTGCTGTCGGCCGAAGCCCCGATCAACTCGCCGGTCCTGACGGATGGTGCGGCCTTCTACCAGCTTCAGGAGGAGATGCGCGCCGCGTTCGAATGCACGATCGTCGATCTGCCGCGCAACATGCTGGTCCAGCATCCGCACCTCATCACTGACGTGCAGGTCGCGGTGGTGGTGACCGAGCTCACCCTCGCCGCGGCCCGCGATTCGATCCGGATCCTGTCCTGGCTCAAGTCCAACGCGCCGCAGACCCAGATATTCGTCGTCGCCAACAAGATGCACGTCAACGGGCAGCAGGAAATCAGCCGCAAGGACTTCGAGGGATCGATCGAGCGCAAGATCGATTTCGTGATCCCGTTCGACCAGAAGCTGGGCGCCCAGGCGGCCAAGCTGGGCAAGCCGCTGTCAGAGGCTGGCAAGGGATCAAAGACGATCCAGCCGATGGTCGATCTCGCCACGAGGCTGATGGGCGTCGGCGATTCGGCCGAGGGCGATGACGGCCGCAAGAAGAAGGGCGGCAGCGGCGGCACGTCGCTGATGGGCAAGTTCGCCGATCTCAAATCGATGATGCCGAAGCGTTCGGCGAAGAAATGAGCCTGTCCGCCGACGACGGAGGCGGAAAATTCGCGGGCGTAAACCGTCCGTCAACGAAGCGGAGCGCTTGATACCGCGATGGAACTGATGCCGTTCATCATGCTGTTCGCCGGCGCCGCCACTGTGCTCGTGCTGATGGTGTTCGCCTTTGCCGGGCCATCGCCAGCGCGCGCGCGCGAACGCCGGCTGAGCGCGGTGCGGGCGCGGCACAGCGACTCCTCGAACGCGCTGGTCGAGGCGCAGATGCGCCGCATCACTGCAAGCCGCGGCAACAAGATGGACGCCGCGGCGATGCGGTTCCTGCCCCGCCCCGCCCTGCTCAAGAAGCGGCTGGCGATGACCGGCAAGACCTGGACCGTCGGTCAGTACGGCATGGCGACGCTTGGCATCACCGTGATCGTCGGCATGCTGCTCTGGCTCCAGGGCCTGCCGATCGCACTATCCCTGCTTGTCGGGATCATGCTGGGCGCCGGTATCCCGCATTTCGTGGTGGGTTTCTTCATCAAGCGCCGCATCACCCAGTTCACTGCCAAGTTCCCCGACGCGATCGAACTGCTGGTCCGCGGCCTCCGCTCCGGCCTGCCGATCACTGAGACGATCGGCGTGGTCGGCCAGGAGGTCGAGGGTCCCGTCGGCGTCGAGTTCCGCTCCATCACCGACAAGATGAAGATCGGCCGGACGATGGACGTGGCGCTACAGGAAACCGCGGACCGGCTCGGCACGCCCGAATTCCAGTTCTTCGTCATCACCATCGCGATCCAGCGCGAGACCGGCGGCAACCTGGCCGAGACTCTCGCCAACCTTGCCAATGTGCTGCGCATGCGCGGGCAGATGAAGCTCAAGATCAAGGCGATGTCGTCCGAATCCAAGGCCTCCGCCTACATCATCGGATCGCTGCCGTTCATCGTGTTCGGCATGATCTGGATGATCAACGGCAGCTATATGCAGACCTTCTTCGTCGACCAGCGGCTGATGGTCGCGGGTGGCGGCGGCATGATCTGGATGGCGATCGGCGCCTTCATCATGGCCAAGATGATCAACTTTGAAATCTAGATCAGGATAGCGCGGAACTTTCATGGGCGACACGGCTGGACCAACGATCCTAGGGGTCGATGTGATGTGGGTGGCGACGCTGCTCTCCGGCGTCGCCGCATTCGCGGTGCTGCTGGCGATCTACGCCGCGACGACCGCGCGCGACCCGATGACGAAGCGCGTCAAGGCCCTGAACGACCGCCGCGAGCAGTTGAAGGCCGGCATCACCGCCTCGACCAAGCGCCGCGCGAAGCTCGTCACCAAGAACGAGACGACCGACCGCATCAAGTCGATCCTGTCCGGTCTCAAGGTGTTGCAGGACAGCCAGGTCAAGGCAGCGCAGATCAAGCTGATGCAGGCCGGCATCCGATCGAAGGAATATGCCGTCGCGGTCATCTTCGGCCGCCTGGTCCTGCCGATCGTGTTCGGCGGGCTGATGGTCTACATGGTCTACGGCACCGACATGTTCGCCGACTATAGCCCGCTCAAGCGCTACGGGATCGTCGCGGTCAGCTTCATCCTGAGCTACAAGGCGCCCGACATCTTCCTGAAGAACAAGATCGACAAGCGCTCCAGCGCGATCCGCAAGGGCCTGCCCGACGCCCTCGATCTGCTCGTCATCTGCGCCGAAGCGGGCCTGACCGTCGACGCGGCCTTCAACCGGGTCGCCCGCGAGCTCGGTCGCGCCTATCCCGAACTGGGTGACGAATTCACCCTGACCGCGATCGAGCTCGGCTTTCTGTCGGAGCGCCGCCAAGCGTTCGAGAACCTCGCCATGCGGGTCAAGCTCGATGCCCTGAAGGGCGTCGTCACCACCATGGTCCAGACCGAGAAATACGGCACGCCATTGGCGTCAGCGCTCCGCGTGCTCTCGGCCGAGTTCCGCAACGAGCGCATGATGCGCGCCGAGGAAAAGGCCGCCCGCCTGCCCGCGATCATGACGGTGCCGTTGATCCTGTTCATCCTGCCCGTGCTGTTCATCGTCATCCTCGGCCCGGCAGCCTGCTCGATCTCCGACGCGTTCAAGGGCGGGATCTAAAGCCAGGCGGGCGCGCGGTCGGGGCTCATCGTCGACGGCGGGGTCGTTGACGACTCCTCCATTGGCACGACGCTATGATGCCGAAGAACGACAGGTCGTCCCGTGGCGCTCCCGGTCGATCTCGGGAAAGCGGGCCCGGTTGTCGATCAGGATACGGACCAGGGCGATTCCGCGCGTTCCGTCGACATGGACCGGCTCATATCCGGCGGGCGCAGCCTGTCCGGACGCCAGCACGGCGATGCGGAACGGTTTATGCCCTGCCTTGATACCGTTGCGGACCAGGGCGGCATTGGTGTGCGTGTCGAAGATCGAGAGCGACCAGTATGGCGCCTGCACGGGCACCGCGTCGATCAGTAGCGGCCCGGCGCTCAGGTCGAACGGGCAGGTCGAATAGGCAAGGTCGGGACTGGGCCGCACGATGGTGCGCGAGGCGGCGGTGGCCAGCGGGGCATGGGCGAAGCGGTTGGCGCCGCCAAGCGCCGACACCCGCCGCACCGCGAGCCGCATCAGCGCATCCGGCGCAACGACCATGACCGCCTGCCACGCGACGCCGCCAAGCACCAGGCCAGCGATCAACGGGCCAATCCAGCGCCGGATCATTTGCACCCCTCCCGTACGATGCTGGGCAATTGAGCGCCGGTGAAATTGCTGCTCCCACCATTGTCCGGGAGATAGGCGCGAAGCGTCAGCTCGAAACGGTCGGCGCTGCCCGTCGGCAGCCAGTGCCCGGCTTGCCGTTCGGACGACACCGTGACCGTCCAATGCGCCTGTTCCGACGACGGCAGCGCCGCACTGCCGACCGAATAGATGCCGGGCTGGTTGGCGACGAGATAGCCCTCTCCGTCATAGAGTGTCAGGCTCCACCACCGCGACGGCAGGCCGCCGCCGCTGATCGCATAGGTGCAGCGGCCGCTGAGCTGGCGACCGGCATCGTCGACGGCGGCGTTGTAGTAGCGCGCTTCAGTCGCCGGGAGCGCGAGAAGACCACGCAAGGCGACGATCGCGCGGGTATAGGCGCTTGCTTGCGCGGTGCCGAAGTCCCGGCCGGTGGTCCAGGCGCCGATCCTGTCGGAAGCACCGAGCGCGCCGGCACGGACACTCCAGACGGCACCGCCCCCGCCGAGCACGATGCCGGCAAGTCCGCAGACCAGATATCGTGCCCAGGGTTTCATCGGCGCCCCTCTTTAAACCGTCATCCCGGATTTATTGCGGCATCGATCGTGCCATCCGCGCAACGATCGTTATGCGGCGGATATCCCACGTCGCCAAGCCCCTGCCCCGGCGCTTCCCGAGAAGATCCCCGAGCATGGCGGGACATGCTCGCCCGATGGCAGGTCGAGGACGGGCCATCGCTGTCTCCAGGCGGGAGAGATAAAACCGTATTGAACCCCACAGATCATCCGAAACGTGATTTACCCAATGGTAACCACTGCCGGATACGGATGCTTTGGGGGGGCGCCACCATGGTGCCCGTGTATGCGTATGTTTTCCTCTTTTGCCCTTCTGGCGGCGGCCTGTGCCTCGTCGCCCGCCGGCGCGGCATCCCTGCTCGATTATGTCGGCCAGTGCGTGCCCTTCGCCCGCGCGGCCAGCGGTATCCAGATCTACGGCGACGCCTGGACCTGGTGGGACCAGGCCGACGGCAGATACAAGCGCGGCGATGTGCCCAGGGTCGGATCGGTCATCGTCTTCGCCAGGACGAGCCGCCTGCCCCTCGGCCATGTCGCGGTGATCAGCCGTGTCGTCACCCCACGCGTGGCAATGGTCACCCATGCCAACTGGTCCCGCATCGACGGCGAGCGCGGCCATACCGAGCAGGACGTGACGCTGACCGACGTCTCGCCCGACAATGACTGGAGCGAAGTGAAGGTCTGGTATCGTGATCGCGACGGGCTCGGCACGACGACTTACCCGGTCTATGGCTTCATCTATGGCACGCCCGACGCGAAGCGGGTCGCAAAGGCGCGCCCGGCACGGGAACTGACCGGCGACGATCCCGACGATATCGGTGCGATGATCGACGTCTACGCACGCTGATCCGGCGTGCACGAAAGATATCGACTTGGCGGGCGTGCTGCGCCTAACCTCATGCCATGTTCCTGAACTTCCTCGACGAGCTCCGCGCCGCCGGCATCCCGGCGAGCATGAAGGAGCATCTGATCCTGCTCGAAGCGCTCGACCGTGATGTGATCGAGCGCACGCCCGAGGATTTCTACTACCTGTCCCGCGCCGTGTACGTGAAGGACGAAGGGCTGCTCGACCGGTTCGACCAGGTCTTCTCCAAGGTGTTCAAGGGCATCGCCACCAGCTTCGGCGCCCAGAATGCCGACATTCCCGAGGAATGGCTCCGCGCCGTCGCCGAGAAATATCTCACCCCGGAAGAGATGGAGGCGATCAAGTCGCTCGGCTCCTGGGAAGAGATCATGGAGACGCTGCAGAAGCGGCTTGAGGAGCAGCAGGGCCGGCACCAGGGCGGCAACAAATGGATCGGCACCGGGGGTACCTCGCCCTACGGCAATAGCGGCTACAATCCCGAAGGGGTCCGTATCGGCGGCGAGAGCAGGAACAAGCGCGCCCTAAAGGTTTGGGACCAGCGCGACTTCAAGAATCTGAACAACACGAAGGAACTCGGCACCCGCAACATCAAGATCGCGCTGCGCCGCCTGCGCCGCTTCGCCCGCGAGGGTGCAGCGGACGAGCTCGACATCGATGCGACGATCGACGGCACCGCGCGCCAGGGATGGCTCGACGTCGTGATGCGGCCGGAGCGGCACAATGCGGTCAAGCTGCTGCTGTTCCTCGATGTCGGCGGGTCGATGGATCCCTGGGTGAAGCTTTGCGAGGAACTGTTCTCGGCCGCGACCAGCGAGTTCAAGAATCTCGAATTCTTCTACTTCCACAATTGCCCGTATGAGGGGGTGTGGAAGGACAATCGCCGCCGCTTCACCGAGCGCACCCCGCTTTGGGACGTGCTCCATAAATACGGTCATGATTACAAGCTGGTGCTGGTCGGCGACGCGTCGATGAGCCCCTATGAAATCACTCATGCCGGCGGCTCGGTCGAGCATTTCAACGAGGAATCCGGCGCGGTGTGGATGCACCGCCTGACCACCACCTATCCGGCCGCCATATGGCTCAACCCGGTGCCCGAGCAGCAATGGGGCTATTCGCAGTCAGTCCGCATCCTCCGCGAATTGATGAACGACCGGATGTATCCGCTGACGCTCGCCGGCCTGGATGACGCGATGCGCGAGCTGACACGGAAACGGTAATCGCGCCGGCTTGCCGAATGACGGAGTGTGGCGGTGAAGCACGCAACGACACCAGCGCTGGACCAGCTCGAGCCGCTTCTCATTCGTCTGCGTGGCCTGCCGGGGATGACCGAGAAGAAACGTGGCATTTTCTACCGCAGAGCCACGTCTTTCCTGCATTTTCATGAAGACCCGACAGGGTTGTATGCCGATGTCCGCGAACCCGACGGGCAATATTCAAGGCTGAAGGTCGACACGTCGCAGCAACAGGATGCGTTCATGGCTGCGGTCGGTACGCTGCTTGGCCTGCCCTGAACCTCCACGCTCGCGGGGCCGCGTTCAGTATAGCAAATAAGGCTTCCGCGCTTCTGTCCAGCCACTCTCGTCGGGGCGCGCTACCGCGTCCAGATCATCCGGCAGCGCCGTCGCGTCATCGACCCATTCGCGCAAGCCGGGGCCGCCATTGATCACATCGATCGCCAGCTTCCCGAATTCATATTCATATGGGAAGTCGCGCCACAAATCATACTCGGGATAGAGCCGCCGGATCGCCTTGAAGCCAAGCGCCTGTACCCGCCACGGCCGGAAGGCGTGATGATCGTAGAACGGCCCCTCGGCATGGATATGCACGCCATTGCACAACTGCCCGACATGCTTGTGGAAGGTCGGCTGGAACCAGATATCGCGCAGCGCGCACCCGTTCAGCCACTCCGGTGCCAGCCTCCGCATTTCGGCGATCACCGCCCGGGCATCGATGTCGGGCGCGCCGAAGAGTTCCAGCGGACGCGTGGTACCGCGCCCTTCCGACAGAGTCGTGCCCTCGAGCATCACCGTGCCGGCATAGGCGCGCGCCATGTTGATATTGGGCGCGTTCGGGCTTGGGTTGATCCAGATCCGATCCTCGGGCCAGCCGAAGCCCGGTGCCGTCTCCGGCGCCCAGCCCTCCATCTCGATCACCCGGTAATCGACATCGAGCCCCTTCAGCGCGACGAACCAGTGGCCGAGTTCCCCCAGGGTCATGCCGTGCCGCATCGGCATCGGCCCCGCGCCGACGAAACTCTCCCAGCCCGGCAACAGGGTCAGGCCCTCGACGGGGCGCCCCGCCGGATTGGGCCGGTCGAGCACCCACACCGACTTGCCATGCTCCGCCGCGGCTTCCAGCACATAGAGCAGCGTCGTGATGAAGGTGTAGATGCGGCAGCCAAGGTCCTGCAGGTCGAACAGCATCACGTCGAATGTGCCCATCGACTGCCCGGTCGGCCTCCGCACCTCACCGTAGAGGCTGAACACCGGCATGCCATATGTGGGATCATTGAAGTCCGGCGACTCCATCATATTGTCCTGAAGGTCGCCCCGCACGCCGTGCTGCGGCCCGAACACCGCGGTCACGTTCAGCCCGCTCGACACCAGCGCGTCGAGCGAGTGAGTCAGGTCAGCCGTCACCGAGGCCGGATGAGCGAGCAACGCGACCCGCTTTCCTTCCAGCGGCTTGCGCAGGGCGGGGTCAGCGAGCAGACGATCGATACCGAATTTCATGAAGCGGTCGGTGCCGCGAGCCGGGCGGTAAAGCAATCCCGGGCGTGGAAATCCTCCGGCCCCGCCGGATGGGCCAGCGCCCAGAACGACTTGGTCCCGTCGCGCTCCTCGATCACCGTCGTCAGCGCGACATCCCAATTAGCCCCCGCCAGTCCCGGCAGGTCGGCCGTCGCCTGCAGTTCGGCGACATCCGCTCCGGGCAGCCACACCACTTCGCTCACCACCGCGCCACCGGCCCGCCGCATACCCGTCCGGTGATCGTCGAAGTCATAGGCAGCCCATCGGGTAGACGATGCGATATTGAGCTCGACATAGCGCGGCGCACCTTCCTCCCCGACAAACACCTCGAAGCAGCTATGGCGCCAGAGCTCGTCGGTGAAGGCCGGTTCGGCCGGAACCGGCCACGACACGTCATCGATCGCCCCAGTCACGTGATAGGTCAGGTTGAGCCTGTCCCCATCTCTCCGCGCAGTGACGGCAATCGATCGAACGGCGCGGCTCGGGCAATCGGGATGTGGCTGCAAGGTGAATTCTACGTCGCGCAATGGTCGGTGCTCCAAGCGGGCAAATCTCGCATGCCTCTTTGTGCCGTTCGTTTCGAGCGAAGTCGAGAAACCTGCGCTTGGGAGGTGCTTCTCGACTTCGCTCGAAACGAACGGCCGGAGCACATTTCCACCATGACTGGAAAATCCCGCGCAATGCGCCTATGTGGCGCGTTCCCCATGGCAACGATTCTCCCCACCCCGCCGAAAATCGGCATGGTTTCGCTCGGCTGTCCGAAGAACCTGGTCGACAGCGAACGCATCCTGACCAAGCTCCGCTCGGACGGTTATGCGATGTCGCCCGACTATGCCGGCGCCGACGTCGTTCTGGTCAACACCTGCGGCTTCCTCGATTCAGCCAAGGAAGAAAGCCTCGAGGCGATCGGCGAGGCCATTGCGGAGAATGGCCGGGTCATCGTCACCGGCTGCATGGGCAAGGAAGCCGAGACGATCCGCGCGCGTTTCCCCAATGTCCTCGCCGTCACCGGCGCGCACCAATATGAGGAAGTCGTGGGCGCGGTTCACGAGGCGGCCCCGATGCCCCCCAGCGCGTTCCTGAACCTGGTGCCGGAAAGCGGCCTGAAACTCACCCCGCGCCACTACAGCTATCTGAAGATTTCGGAGGGCTGCAACCATCGCTGCTCCTTCTGCATCATCCCGTCGCTGCGCGGCGACCTGGTCAGCCGTCGGCCTGACGCCATCCTGCGCGAGGCGGAAAAGCTGATCGAGGCGGGCACCAAAGAGCTTCTGGTCATCAGCCAGGATACATCGGCCTATGGCGTCGACATCAAGCATCATCCACGCCCATGGCATGGCCAGGAAGTCAGGGCGCACATGACCGACCTGTCGCGCGAGCTCGGCAAGCTCGGCGCCTGGGTGCGGCTGCACTATGTCTATCCCTATCCCCATGTAGACCAGGTCATCCCGCTGATGGCCGAGGGGCTGGTCCTCCCCTATCTCGACATCCCGTTCCAGCACGCCTCGCGCGCGGTGCTGAAGGCGATGCGCCGCCCGGCCAATGAGGCGAAGGTACTTGAGCGGATCAGGAACTGGCGCACCATCGAGCCGGACATCGCGATCCGCTCGACCTTCGTCGTCGGCTTCCCCGGCGAGACCGAGGACGATTTCAAATATCTGATGGACTGGCTCGAGGAAGCACGGCTCGACCGGGTCGGCGCCTTCCGCTTCGAGCCTGTCGAAGGCGCGGCCGCCAATGATTTACCGGGCGCTGTTCCGGAAGAGATCAAGGAAGAGCGTTATGCCCGCCTGATGGAGCTGACCGCGCGAATCTCGGCCGAGAAGCTCGACGCGAAAGTCGGCCGAACGCTCGATGTGATCATCGATGCGGTCGAGGGAGATGGCGCCACCGGCCGCTCCAAGGCAGACGCGCCCGAGATCGACGGCGAGGTTCATCTGCGCGATGCGGGCCATCTCAGCCAGGGCGATATCGTCCGGGTCGAGATCGAGGACGCCGACGAGCACGACCTGTTCGGCGTACCGGTCCCCTAAAGCGCGACGCTGCTGGAAACGCCGATGCATTGACTGTGTGTTGCCCAAGCAATACACAGGAGTCCTGACTCGGGAGCAGGACGGGAATGTTCAAGGCAATGGCCCTGATCGCGACACTCGCGGCCACCCTCGCCGGCTGCGGCCCCACCCGGTTCGACGAGCTCTCCTATTCGGTTGATGTCGCCGGGGATCAGCGCGTCGCGCTCTTCACCTGCAGGAAATCGTCGAGCGGCCAATGCGTCTTCCGCTTCGACGGCAACGCCAGTCCCGCAACCGCGACTGTCGCCGTCAACGAAACGGGGGCGGTCAGCGGCGTGGGGCCCGGCACCAGCTATTGCTCGACCTCCGGGGCTGACGGCGCGATGTGCCAGGCCCAGACGCTCCAGATCGGCAAGCAGACGATCCGCCACAGCAAGCGGAGTTCCTAACCCTCCGCGGTCCGCTCGCTGCGATAATAAGCGAAGGTCAGCCACAGCGCGACAGCCCCGAGCAGGTGCCACGCCGCATGCCCCTGGATCAGGCTCGACGGCACGCAGATGAATCCGTGCTGGTCGAGGTTCCAGATAGCGAAAGCGATCGCATTGACCAGTATGCCCAGCAGATAGAAGTGCACCTCGACGTTCGGCCGGCGCGGCCGCGCGAAGGCGAGCTCGACCACGATCGCCAGGATCAGCAGGACCGCGAACAGCCACCGCCGCGCCTCAGGAAACGCAACCAGCAGCTCGACCAGCCCGGCGCACAGAATGGCGTAGAGCAGGATCGCGCGCCTGTCCGGGATGCCAAGCCAGCGGCCCAGCGCGCTCACCAGCAGGAAGGCGCCGACCAGATACATGCCGAGCACGTCGAAGAACTGGCCCCACAGGGTCAGGGTCGCGTGCAGCAGCACCGATCCCAGCCCGACGACGATCGCCGTGATTCCGAACGCGGTCGCCGAGACCGGCGTCATCGCCGAATGCCATCCGGGCCCGCGCGCAAGCAGGATCATCAGGAAACCGGCGAAGACGAAGCCAAGCGACGACCAGCTGTTCGCCGGCTGAAGGATCAGCGCACCGATCCGCGGCATCTCGCAGAAGCACCGCGTCGCGGTGCAACTCGCGGGCGCATAGACGCCCCAGCCGGGGCCGAACGCCAGGAGCAGCAAGATGATGCCGAGGGCGGCAAGCGCGGTCAGCGCGAGTGCGATCGCCCATTGGCGCGGCCCGGTCCGCTGCATCGCCCTCCCTCCCTCTTTTGCGAAGGCCAGCCCCCATGGCACGCCCCGCCAAGCGCACCGACCTTAGGTCAGGTTCGCCTTGTAGAGCTTGAGCAACTCGCCCCAGGCTTTCTCCGCGGCCGCCTCGTTGTACGACTGGCTGCCGGGGACGCACCAGCCATGATCGGCTGGATAGACTTCCACCGTCGCCGGGCGCCCTGCCGTCTCGAACGCCTTTTTCAGCACGTCCTTGGCCTCGGGCTGGCGCGCATCGTCATTCTGGGCGACCGCCACCAGATAGGCAGCCCTGGTCTTCGGGATCAGCAAATGCGGGCTTGACTGCTCGGCGGTGACCAGGCCGCCGCCATGGAAGCTGCCCACCGCGCCGATGCGGCCGGGCACCGCGGCGGCCGTGCGGAAGGACAGAGGCCCGCCCATGCAATAGCCCTGCACGCCCGCCTTCTTCTTTTTGTCGGTCTGCGGCTGACGGTCGAGAAAGGCGAGATAGGCCGCCGCATCCTTGTCGACGCCCGCATCGGTCATCGCCTGGCGGAAGCCCATGACCTTGGCCCGGTCCTCCGGCTTGTTGAAATCGAACGCACCGTCGACCACCGGTGCCCGCTTGCTGCGATAGAAGGGGTTCGGCACCAGCACGATATAGCCCTCGTTGGACAGCCGGCGCCCCATCTCGCGAAACACCGGGCGCAGGCCCAGGATGTCGGGCCAGATCAGCACGGCTGGCCAGGGGCCCTTGCCCTTGGGATGGAACAGCGCCGCGTCGGCATCGCCATCCGGCGTCTTCACGGTCACGTCGGTCTCGACGACATTCTCGGCAAAGGCAGAGGTCGTGAGCCCAGCCGCCGCCACGCCCGCCATTACGAATGCCCTGCGGGACAGTTCTGAGGTCTCGACCAGTCCCTGATGGATCTCGCTGTCACACATGCCGCTTCTCCCGTTTGAGCCGCGCCATTCGACGGGGGGCGCCTGTCCGTGTCAAGAGGCGTTCCGGCCCTATCGGGGCCCAGGTTCTACCCCCGCTGCGGCAACGCGTAGGCGATCACCTGGTCCCCGATCGGCGTCTCCATGAAGTGATGCCCCCCGGTCATGATCACCAGATATTCGCGCCCGCCCTGTTCATAGACCATCGGCGTCGCCTGCCCGCCCGCCGGCAGCACGTCGGACCACAGGGTCTTGCCCGTGCGCAGGTCGATCGCGCGGATCAGATTGTCGGTCGCGGCCGCGACGAACACCAGCCCGCCCGCCGTCACTACCGCGCCGCCGTTATTCGGCGTGCCGATATGGAAGGGCAGCATCGACGGGATGCCGAACGGCCCGTTGGTCCGCGCGGTGCCGAGCGGCCGGTCCCACAGGGTCTTGCCGGTCGCGATGTCGATCGCGCGGATTCCGCCATAGGGCGGCTGCTTGCACAACAGGCCGGTGAACGGCATCCGCCAGCCGGCGTTGACGTTGACCGCATAGGGCGTGTTCGCCTGCGGATCGCCCGCGCCCTCCGCTCCGCCGATCTTCCCACGTGCCTGGTCGCGCGGCGCCCAGCCGCGCTTGTTCGCCTCGGCCCGCGGCACCAGCCGCACATAATTGGGCATGTCGTTGTAGTTGGCGACGATCACCCCGCGCTGCGGATCGACCGCCACGCCGCCCCAGTCGCTGCCGCCATTATAGCCCGGATACTGGATCGACGGCCGATCCGCCTCGGGTGGCGTATAGAAGCCCTTGTAGCTCGCGCGGTGGAACTGGATCCGGCAGATCATCTGGTCGATCGGCGACATGCCCCACATGTCGCGCTCGGTGATGACGGGCTTGCGCAATGTATGCCACAGCGAGACGATCTGGGTGGGCGATCGCTGTTCCGGCTCGACCCCGCCGCGCGGCACCTGGATCGTGCCGACCGGCGTCAGCGGCTGGCCCGTGCGGCGGTCCAGCACGTAGAGATCGCCCTGCTTCGACGGCAGCACCAGCGCTGGCGTGCCCTTGTAGTCGATCAGCGTCGCCTGGCTGCCCAGGTCGTAATCCCACACATCCTTCTTCACCGCCTGGAAACGCCAGCGCGGCTTGCCCGTGGTCACGTCGATCGCGACCAGCGAGGTGGCGAAGAAATGCTCCGGCGGCCGGCGCAGGCCCGAATAATAATCGGCGGTCGAATTGCCCATCGGCAGATAGACCAGCCCAAGCTGCTCGTCGCCCGACGCGGTCGTCCACATGTTCGGCGTGCCGCGCGTATAGGTCTGCCCCGCCGGCGGCAGGCCGGTGATGTCGGGTCGCATCATGTCCCACGCCCAGCGCAGCTTGCCGGTCACCGCGTCATAGGCCTGGATCACGCCTGACGGTTCCCAGCGATCCTGGCCGTCAAGCACCTGATGGCCGGTGACGATCACCCCGCGCACGATCGTCGGCGCCGAATTGATCGAGACATAGCCCGGGGGCACCGCGCCCATGCCGAGCTTGATGTCGACCTGTCCACCGGTCCCGAAATCGGCGCAGGGCTTGCCCGTCGCCGCATCGAGCGCGAAGATCCGCCCGTCGAGCGTACCCTCGATGATCCGCGCGGCGCAGGCCGATCCGGCCGCCGCGCCCGGCACCGCATAATAGCTCACGCCCCGGCATGCCGCGGTATAGGGGATCGCCTCGTCCGATACCTTGGGATCGAACCGCCAGCGTTCCGTACCGCTCGACGCCTCGAGCGCGATCACCAGGTTCTTGGGCGTGCAGAGATACAGGCTGTCGCCGATCTTCAGCGGCGTGGTCTCCGCGCCATAGGTCTTCGCGATCGCCGCGCTCGACGGCATGTCGCCGGTATGCACCAGCCAGGCGCGTTTCAGCTTGCCGACATTGCCGGCGTTGATCTGGGTCAGCGGGGAAAAGCGGCGCGCGCTGTAGGTGCCGCCATAAGCGGGCCAGTCGGGCCCGGTCGCCTGCCCCGAAGGATCGGCGAACCCCGGTGCCTGCGGGGCGGGCAAGGCAGCCACCGCGACATCGTCGCGCAGGCCGAGGACAGCGAACAGCAGGATCGTCGCGGCCAGCACCGCCGCGATGGCACCCAGCCCGGCACGCCACCGGTTCCGCGTCCTGGATAGAGTCGGCATCGCCGCCAGCACGGCGACCAGCAGCACGACCGGCGCAACGATGCGCGGGACAAGCGCCCAGACATTCGTCCCCGCCTCGCCGAACGCCCAGACGATGGTGAGCGCGACGATCGCGATATAGATCCAACCACCGAGCAACCGCTGCCTGAACAACAGCACGCCGGCCGCGATCATCGCGATGCCGGTCACGACATAATAAATCGATCCGCCCAGGATCATCAGCCAGAAGCCGCCGATGGCAAGGACAAGCCCGATCAGGGCGAGGACGATACCGACGACGATAGCGGCCCAACTGCGGCGAGATTGCACGGCAAGTCCCCTTTTCGATGCCCCGAAAGACATTCAACCGGCGAGGCGGGTCCATGTTCCCATGAAAGATTCGTCATGCCCGCCCTCTTTCCTTTGGCCGTCGAAGATGAAAAGACAGCAGCCCCGCCCCTTGCCCGCCTCTTGATGGTGACAACTCACGATGCTGATCCGTTCGACGTTGACGATAGTTGCGCTGTTCGCCGCGACACCGGCCTTCTCCCAGGCGCTCACGGCGGAAGAACGCGCTCAGGTCGACCGGATCGTCACCGAGACATTGACGGGCACCGACGTTCCTTCCGCCTCGATCGCGGTGGTGCGCGGCGGCGAGATCGTCTTCGCCAGGGCCTATGGCAAGCAGGCCGAGCACATGCCGGTCGCGCGCGAGGAAGCGCCCTACCAGATCGCCTCGGTCTCGAAACAGTTTACCGCCGCCGCGATCCTGCTGCTCGCCGAGGACGGCAAGCTCAGCCTCGACGACAAGGTCGCCAGATACATTCCCGACATCACCGACGGCGACAAGATCAGCATCCGGCAGTTGCTCAGCCACACCTCGGGCCTGCAGGATTACTGGCCGCAGGATTACAGCTTCAAGGCTATGGCCACCCCCGTCACGCCCCAGGGTATCGTCGATCGCTGGGCGAAGAAGCCGCTCGATTTCACGCCCGGCACCCAATGGCAATATTCGAACACGGGCTATGTCGTCGCCGGCATGATCGTCGAGAAGGTCGCCGGCATCCCGCTGCTCGACTTCCTCAAGCTGCGGGTCTTCGCGCCGCTCGGCATCACCGCCTATGATCAGGATCTCGCGGTCGGCAAGGGCTTCCCCCAGGGCTATGGCCGCGCCGCGATGGGCCCGCTGCGCGTCGCCACCCCCGCCGCGCGTGGCTGGCTGTTCGCGGCGGGCGAACTGGCGATGAGTGCGCGCGACCTCGCCAAATGGGATGTCGCCCGGCTCAACCGCAAGATTCTCAATGCCGACGACTGGATGCTGCAGGAGACGCCGGTGAAGCTCGCCGACGGCACCTCGACCGGCTATGGCCTCGGCGTCTCGATCGGCGCCGCCAATGGCCGCCGCTATGTCGAACATACCGGCGAGGCGGTCGGTTTCCTATCCTACAACATCGTCTTCCCGGACGAGCGGGCGGCGATCGTCGTGCTCACCAACAGCTGGTCGAGCGACGCGTTCGTCACGATCGGCCAGGGCCTGGCGCGCACCCTGCTCCCCGCGCCACCACCCGCCGACCCCGCCGACAGTCCGGCACTCGCCAGGGCACGGCTGATATTCGACCAGCTTCGCACCGGCACGCTCGATCGCGCCCTGCTCACGGAGAACGCCAATTATTATTTCACGCCGGTCACCCTCGCCGATTTCAGGACCAGCCTCGCACCGCTCGGTGATCCGGTGACGTTCGCCCAGACCGGTACCGCCCGGCTGCGCGGCGGGTTCGTCGGCCGCAGCTTCCGGGTCACCTATGCCGCCAGGGCATTGGCGATCAGCACCTATGCCGACCGAAGCGGCAAGATCGAGCAATTCCTCGTCGCGCCGGCAAAACGCTGATGAGCGCCGCCCTTCTCCAGCCCGATCGCGGCCAGCCTGCCCGCTCGATCGAGATCGTCGAGGCCGCCGGCTTCGAGGCCTGGCTCAATGCCCAGCCACCCCGCCTCCGCGCGGCGGTCTCGGCACAGAAGCTCACCGGCAAGACCGGCGGCAGCGCGATCCTGCCCGGCGACGCCGACGACTGGTCCGTCGTGCTGATCGTCGAGAAGAGCGACCTCGGCGCCTGGGATCTCGCCAGACTGGCGGAGACTCTTCCCGAAGGCAGCTATCGCCCCTCGCGGGAGGCAGGCGCGGCGATGCTCGGCTGGGTGCTCGGCCAGTACCGCTTCGACCGCTATCGCAAGCCCGACGGCGAAGGCCCGCGCGTGCTGCTGTCCGGGCAGCCGGCGCTGGTCGAGGAAACGGTCCGCATCGCCGCCGCCACCACCAAGGTACGCGACCTCGTCAATACCGGCGCATCGGATTTCGGCCCCGCCGAGCTGGAGGCGGAAGTGTCCGCGCTCGCCGAAGCGCATGGTGCCACGCTCAGCGTCACGCGGGGCGAGGCGCTGGTGAAGGGCTATCCGATGGTCCATGCGGTCGGCCAGGCTGCCGCCAAGGGCCGGGAGCCGCGCCTGATCGAGCTGGAATGGGGCGATCCGAAGAACCCCCGCATCGCGCTCGTCGGTAAGGGCGTGTGCTTCGATTCGGGTGGGCTCGACATCAAGCCCAGCGCCGGCATGCGGCTGATGAAGAAGGACATGGGCGGCGCGGCGCACGCGCTGGCGCTGGCCGGGCTGGTCATGGCGGCCCGGCTCAAGGTCCGCCTTCACCTCCTGATCCCGGCGGTCGAGAATGCCGTCTCGGGCAACGCCTTCAGGCCCGGCGACGTGCTGAGGACACGCAAGGGCCTGACGGTCGAAAACACCAATACCGACGCCGAGGGGCGGCTGATCCTGGGCGACGCGCTCACCCGCGCGGGTGAGGAGAAGCCGACGCTGATCGTCGATTTCGCGACGCTCACCGGCGCGGCCCGCGTCGCGGTCGGCCCCGATCTGCCCGCCACCTTCGTCAATGACGAGCCGCTTGCCGGGGCGCTGTTCGCCGCCGCGGGCGAGGTGGACGACCCGCTTTGGCGCATGCCCCTGTGGGACGGTTATGACGAGATGCTGAAGTCAGACGTCGCCGACATGATCAATGCGGCCGACAGCGGCTTTGCCGGCGCCGTGACGGCTGCCTTGTTCCTCCGCCGTTTCGTACCGGAAGGCACGCCCTGGGCGCATCTCGACACCTTCGCCTGGCGCCCCGCGGGGAAGCCGGGCCGTCCCAAGGGCGGCGACGCGCTCGGCCTGCGCGCCGCCTGGGCGATGCTCAAGGCGCGCTATAGCTAGAGCATCGTCCGCCTTCCCCGGCAGGCGCCGGGGAAGGCGGAAACGGTGAGGCTTGACCCTCCCCGCCTCGGAGACGCCCTGTTCAGGGTACTACGAACGTCGTCGTCGCGATGCGGTGCACTGTCGAGACCGTCCCGCCGCCGATCGTCGCCGGCCCCGCGTCCTTGATGGACGCGGACAGCAGATAGCGCCCGCGTTCGCGCATCGGGACATCGACGTGCCCCTGCGCGTCGGTCGTCACGCCCTTGGACCATTTGTCCGGGCTGACGATCGTGATCGCGACGCCGGCCAGCGGCTTGCCGTCGCGGACAAGCGCAAAGCGGGTGCCGCCGGCCGTCACGGGCATGATTTCCAGCGGCATTTTCGCGGTCGCCTCGCTTCGCCCGGCGCGCGCATAATAAATCACGCCCTCTTTCTTGCCGTCAGGGCCCCATGGATCGAAAACATTGTCGTCCCAGGCCCGCACGTCGCCCGCCGGCACAACCGCCTCGATGAATCCCTCCTTGCGAACAAGCTTGGCATCCACGCCCGACAAGAGCCGTGGCGCCTTGAGCTTCGCGAATTCCGGATCGCCGCCTGGGGGAAGTGCCTCGGCCGGCTCACCAAGATAAATCCGCGCGGGGCCGTTTCCGTCGCGTTCGACCCACACTTCATGCGCCTGCACCACGCCCGAAAAACCCAACATCAGGGCGAATAATATTGTCTTCCTCATCTTCATCCTCCTTGTGATCGAATGACGGGCCATCACCGCGCGCGAGGCCCGGTGTCGCGCTGAGACTTGGGCATCAGGTTCATCGCCAGGAAAACGATGCCCGCGCCGAGCATCGTCAGCCCGATCCACAGGATCGGACCGAACACCCAGCCGCTCGCCGCGATCGCCGGCGGAAAGCCGGCGGCCAGGGCAATCCACGCACCGGCTCGGAGGCGTCGTTTCGCGCGCGGCGAAGGGCGCGTGCCGACGAAGCGGCGATGATGGTCGTCGGTGACCAGGCCGAACAACGTAAAGGCCAGGACCGTGCAAAGGGCGGCGAGGAAACTCATTCGGCAGGCTCCAGGACCGGATGCGACTCAACCGGACGAGCGGCGCTCGCCCTTGGCCGGCGCGCCACGGGACGATATCGGGCGACGCGGCGCGCGATGGCGATGAAGCTGCCTGCGAAGACCAGCAGCGTCGCATCGATCCCGGCGAGCATCATATCGCCCGACATGATCGAGGCCGGCAGCCCGCGCCCGGTGGCGAGGATATTATAGATCGGCAGCATGCCGAGCAGCACGCCCGTCGTGCCGAACAACAGGACCCAGCTCGTCGCCGGACGCCGCGCGACCGCCAGCACCGAGGCACTCGCCCAGGCAATGAACAGCGCATTGACTTCCCATTCAGCGCGCCCGGCTAGCCCGATGGGCAGCAGCCGGTTCGCCCAGAACATGCAGGCGATTCCCAGCGGGAACCCGCCGATCACCGCGACATTCAGCCGCTCGACGATCCGGAAGCCAAGATGCGGCCGCTGCGGATCGACCAGCTTTTCCCGGCGCTTGACGGTCCACAGGACGAGGCCGCTCGCGACCATCACCGCTCCGGCAATGCCGCACAGGAAGTAGATGAAGCGCAGGCCCGTATCGGCATATCGCCCGGTATGGAGACCGATCATGGCACCCGCGGTGACCGCTGCCCCGCCGGGTTGGGGCGCCTGCCAGAGGAGCCTGCCGCTGGTACCTTGGTAGGTCAGGCGTGGGGTGCGTGACGACAGCATCGACGCGGGGCTCCGGCTTACCGTGACCCGCGACGCGGCATCGCCGGGCATGCTCACCTCGATGAAACCGGCCGGTCCGCCGAACCGGCGCTCCGCATCCGTCACGATCGTGGTGAGTGCGGCGAGCGGCACCCGCCGGTCGGTACGCTCGACGGCTGGGGCCTCCGGGAACAGGGCCTCGAATATCTTCGCCTGGTCGCTGTAATTGGCGACGACCGCCCAGGGCATCAGCATCGCCATCAGCGTCACGAGACCGGTATAGGTGATCATCAGGTGGAACGGCAACGCCAGCACCGCCGACGCATTGTGACCGTCAAGCCATGATCGCTGCCCCTTGGCGCGCCGAAGTGTGAAGAAGTCGCGGAAGATCTTCTTGTGAGTCACGATCCCGCTCAGGATCGCCACCAGCATCATCATCGTCGCGAAACCGACCAGCCAGCGCGCCCAGATCACCGGCATGTAGTGAAGGTCGAAATGGAAACGATAGAAGAACTCGCCGCCGCGCGTCTCGCGGGCGACAGCCGGCTGCCCGTCAGCGCCGATCAGCGCCTGGTTGTTCCGCCGCCCGCGGCGACGCTGTCCCTCACCCTTCTTCTGCTGGGGCTGCCAGAACAGGTCGGCACCCGGCGAATGCTCGTTCGCCACGGTGATGAACCAGCTTTCCGCGTCGGGCGCCTTGCGTTCGAGGAAACGCTGCGCCCCCGCGAGGACCCGCATCGGCTGTTCGACCCGCGCCAGTTCAGGGCGCATCCAGCGGTTCATCCCCTCGCGCCAGAAGGCGATCGTGCCAGCGACGAACACCAGGAACAACACCCACCCAAGCAGCATCCCGGACCAGGTGTGGAGGAACGCCTGCGATTGACGGAAACCCTTGCTCATAGCCGCCCCGTCAGGTCGATCGAGATCCATGTAATCGCCCCCGCGACCGCCCCCATGCCGGCCAGCGTCCAGATTGCCCGCCAGGCGCTGCGCGCGGCGAACGCCCAGATCGCGGCGAAGGCGCACAGCGCGAACGCGACGAGCGTCGCGATGATCGTGGCTTCGGATCGATCGCCGGGCAACAGCCGCGCGAGCGCCATCGCCCACAGGCTCCCCACCGCATAACCGAGAGGGATGGCGGCGATGACGCGCAGCAGCACGTCGCCGCGCCGCCGCCACGCGCCCCCGCGCTCGACGCGACCGGCGGCGCTCACTGGAACGTGTATCGCGCGGTGGCGAACACGGTACGCGGGCTGCCGTAATAATTGCCGCGCCCGGTCGAGGAGATGCGGGCGTAATAATTGCGGTCGAGTACGTTGTTGACGTTGACTGATACGGCAAGCTGCTCGGTCAGCTTGTATCCGGCGCGCAGATCGAGCACGGCATAGCTGCCCTGCCGGACGATCGACGATCGGGTCAGCACCGAGCCGTCTGCCCTGAACACCGCCGGATTGCCGCTGAAGGTCGAACTGAACCAGGTCACCCCGCCGCCAATGCTCGCCCCTGCCAGAGGCCCGTCCTTGGGAGCATAGTTGGTGAACAGCTTCGCCATGTGCGCGGGAATGACGGGCAGCAGCGACAGACCCTCGAACACCGGGTTCGCGTCCTTGAGATATTTGGTGCGCGTGAAGCTGTAGCCGCCATTGATCCGCCAGCCGGGCAGGATCTCTCCGCTCGCCTCGGCCTCGATCCCGCGCGCGCGCACCTTTCCGATCTGGAGGACGACGTCAGCCAGATTGGGGTCGTTGAACAGGCGGTTGGTCTGGGTGATCTGATAGGCGGCGAGCGACAGGAGCAGCCTGTCCTTCATCAGCGACAGCTTGGTGCCCGCTTCGAACTGGTTGCCGATCAGCGGGTCGATCTGCTGGCCGTCGGGCCGGCGGCGCCCCGCCGGGGCAGCCTGCGGCGTGAAGCTGTCAGCATAGCTGCCATAGATGTTCCATTTCGACGTGACGTCCCACACCAGGCCGGCATAGGGCGTGAAACGATTGTCGACACCATAGCTTGTCGGCGGCGGCAGCGTGGCCTGCATCGATACCAATGTCCTGCCATGGCTGTCCCACCAGGTCAGCCGTCCGCCGCCCACCAGCGTCAGCCCGGCAAGGGGGCTGAGGCGGACCTGGCCGTAAAGGCCATATTGCTCGATCTGGGTCCGCGTGCCGCCATAATTCTGCGTCACGGGCCCGGCGGGGCCGGGATAGGCAAGCGACGGACCATAGGGGTTAAGCGCCGGCTCGGCCGGCGAGACCGGGTTGAATACGTTGATCGTCGCGTAGTTCGATAGCCGCGTATAATAGGAATCATAGGACTGCGCCTGATAGTCGGCACCCAGGATCAACGTCTGGTCACGGCCGAACAGCGGGAAGCTGCCGATGCCGTTGACATCGAATGACCGCGTGGTCTGGAAGCTGTCGCCGCGATAGGCGATGTGGCTGGTCGTGCCGCCATTGGCCGGTGTGACCGGCTGGTTGCCGATATAGCTGTAAATGTCGATTCGATCGACGCCGGTGGCAAGGCCGGTCGCGCGCAGCGTCCATCGGTCGCTCACCCGGTGGACCACTTCGACGAAGCCCTGCCAGCTTTCCGAACGGAAGCGGTTCCAGTCGGCACCGAGATAGGTCGACCGGTCGATCTTCAGCAACTGCCCGTCGCTGCCGTCGGCGCCGCCGATCAGGCCCGGCAGCCCCGACTGGATCGCCGGCTTGAACCGGTCGTAATTGCCGCCGACAGTCACCGTCGTCCGGTCGCCGATCTCGATCGACCCGACCGCGAAGGCGCCGACTCGGTTGCGATGCGCGACCTTGAAGAACTGGTCTTGGTCCTGCAGCATCGCGCCGACACGCAGGCCGGCCCGGTCGCCGAGCGGCGTCGATGCATCCAGTTCAAGCCGGACATTGCTGTAGCTGCCGCCGCCTGCGGACGCCTGGACGCGCAACGCATCGAGCGGCCTTTTCCGCACCAGGTTGATGCTGCCCGCAGGGTTGCCCGATCCGCTGAACAGGCCCGCCGGGCCACGCAGCACCTCCAGCCGATCGTAGAAGAACAGGTCCGGCACAACGGCGGGAAAGCCGAACGCCATCGTCGGCACGCCGTCGACCAGATAATTGCTGATCGCGAAGCCGCGCGACAGGAAGGAAGGATCCTCGCTGCCCACGCCATTCACGGTAATGCCGTTCGTCACGGTCAGCGCGTCTTCGAGGGTAAAGAGGTTCTGCGCCTCGATCTGGTCCCGCTCGATCACCGTGACGGTGTTCGGCACATCCTTGAGCGGGGTCACCGTCTTGCCGACTTCCCGGCCATAGCTCTTGCCGAAAACGACGACGTCGCCTTCGCGCTGGCCCGCCTCGTCCTCCGGCGTCGCGCCGCTCGTCTCTTCGTTTGCCAGCGCCGGGGCCGCACCGCCGGTCAATGTGCAGCCGGCAAGCAGGAGACTGAAGAAACGCATACCATGATCCCTTTTATGATTCGTCGCGCCCCGATAGCCGAAGACTAATGCGAGTCACTAGCATTATCATTTGATAGTGAAGGTGCGCCGGGTAGCTGACACCAGGAGGACCGACGTCGCTCCGATGGCTGCGTGGACAATCACCGCGAATGGGCGGCGAATTCTGGGTGCATTCTCGATCAGCCCAAGCCATCAGGCCATTGGACTGCGGCACGGCGGGTTCGGAGCGTCGGAACGGTCGCCGTGGTGACCGGATTGCCGCAGGCGCCATCTCGTCAGCGCACTGGAATCGCCGCTGACGGGCTACCCGCGCCTATTCGACCACGATCTTTCCGGTCATCCCGAAGGTCGAATGCATGAAGTGCGAGCAATGCACGTCATAGGTCCCGGGCGCCGGTGCGGTCAGGCGCACATCGGCCGTCTGGCCACCACGCAGTTCGATCTCGCCCCTGGCGACAAAGGCGCGATCCCGCGCTTCCATCGATGCGGCATCGAAGAATGCCTTGGCCGAGAAATCATGGCCGCCCTTCGCGGTGTTGACGAAATGCAGCACATAAGGCTGGCCATGCCGCAGCGTGATGGTCGACGGCGTGAACTTGAAGTTCGACAGGTCGATCTCGATCCGCTCGGGCGATTGCGCCGCGGCGGGGGCAGCGAGAACCAGTAACGCCAGGGCTGCCAGGATGACGCGAGTCATTTCATGCCTTTCCGTGCCGAAACCCCGATAGAGCGACGATACGCCCTATCCCGGCGCGCAGAAAGGCCGAAAGGGCCGGCGCTGGTCGGCGCCGGCCCGCTTCGTCATTGAACCCTACATCTTGTAGGACAGCCGGGCGTACCCGAACTGGCCCGGCACGTCGTAGGTCGTCGGATCGTAATTAGGCCCGGTGCAGCTCGTGCAGCCCGGCGGATCCTGGTTGAAGACATTGTTGACGCCGAGCGTCAGGGTGACCCGATCCTTCATGAAGGCCGGGGTGTAGCTGACCTGGACATCGCCATAGAGCCGGCTGCCGAGCCGGCTGCCATCGGCTTCGACGACGCTCTTGATATAGCGGCCGGTGAAGGACGCGCCGAAAGCGCCGAACTGCCAGTCGACCACGCCATTGCCCTTGAATTCGGGATAGGACTGGTCGGGGAAGCCCCGCGTCTTGCCGCGATAATCCGTCGTCGTGAAGCCGACCGCGGCCGGGAAGGTCTCGGTATATTTCAGCAGGAAATTGCCGTTGAGCGACAGGCCGAAGCTGCCGACGCCGGTCTGCGGCGTACGGTAATTGGCGGTCACGTCGATGCCGCGGGTGCGGATGCCGCCGATATTCTGCAACTGCGCGTTGATCCGAGAGATCAGGCCGCTCGGCGTTCGCTTGATCGCGGCGCAGCTCAGCGCGTCGGCGCTCAGGGCGCAGCGGCTGAGCGTCAGTTGCGCATCGACCGGCGCGATCGCATTCTCGACCTTGATGTCGTAATAATTCACCTCCACGCTCAGGCTGCTGGCAAAGCCGCTATTGCGCGCCCAGGCTGGCGAATAGACGCCCCCGAACAGCCAGGTCCGCGACGTTTCCGGCTTCAACGCTTGGTTGCCGCCGGTCAACACGCCCAACTGCCCGCCGGTCGGTTCCTGGTAGCTGCCGTTCGCCGGCACGCCGTTCGCGGTGCAATTGGCCCGCACCGTGGCCGACGACTGATAGGGCGATCCCGGCACGTTGGTGCACGGGTCGTCGATCGGCGCGTCGGAGCGCGATTCCGCACCGAACAGTTCGCCGATGCTCGGCGCCCGGAAACCCTGCGCATAGGATCCGCGCAGCAGCAGGTCCTTCACCGGCTTCCACAGTCCGCTCGCCGTATAGGTCGTGTTGCTGCCGCCGGGCGCGAAGTTCGAATGGCGCACCGCGCCGTCGAATTCGAGCGACTGGAAGAACGGCACGTCCTTCAGGATCGGCACGCGCAACTCGGCATAGAATTCGTCCGAATTATAGCTGCCATGTGCCGGCTGCGCCGGGATGTCCGCGCCGAGCCCGGCGGTGATGATCGGATCCGGCGTGAAATCACCCACCTGGTAACGATGCTCATAGCCGACCGCGATGCCGACCGGCCCCGCCGGCAGGTCGAACAGCTCGCCGCTCAGGTTTGCGGTATAGTCGTTGACGCTCTGCGAGCTGCGATCAAGCTCGGTGAAGCCGACGAACGCCAGCATCGCCGGGGTTACCGATCCGGCACCGCCGAAGATGTTGAACGGCACGCACGCGCCGGTGCAGTTCGCCACCGGGCCGAGCGCCTGTGCCAGCTTCGCCGCGTTGATGTTGCCGGTGAAGGTCTGCTTGGCATCGTTGAAGCCGAACACGGCGTTCACGTCCCAGTAGAATTTGTGGCTGCCCACATTGAATGACCCGTCGAGCGTGCCGGTGACGGTCATTGTCTCGACATGCTGGGTATAGGTGCGCTGCCCGGCCTCGATCAGCCGCCTGCGCACCGTCGAATAATTGGCTGGCGGATTGCCAGCGCCGCCGGCCGACAGGGTATAGCCGAACGGGTTGTACGGGTTGGTCGCGTCGATCGAGATCGTATCGAGCAGGTTGCCGTTGCCCGCATCGGGGCCGACGAACAGCGGCAGGAACGCAGCCTGGTTCTGCGAATTGCGCTTCATATAGTTCATCTTGACGCGCAGGTTGATGCTGTCGGTCAGTTCCTGCTTCGCGCTGACGAAGAAGCCGTACCGTTCCGATGGTGTCAGGAAATAATTATAGGGAGAGAAGTTGAAGCGGTCGGCGGTGGTCAGCAGCCGGAAATCGCTGTTCGGCCCGGTCGGGTTCAGCGGGTCGAACCGCGGGCGACCGGTGATCGGCGGATTCTTCGGCGTGTAGACGGGACCGCCGCCGACAAGCTGGATGAAGCCGTTCAGCGTCGCGCTACTGCACCCGCCGATCGGATCGGTGCAGCTCGTCTGGCCCGGGTTCGGGAATTGCGAGATGCTGCGATCCCGCGTGCTGACCGCTTCCTGCTTCACATAGCTGCCGCCGAACACGACATGGGTGGTCGGCCCATTGATGCCATAGCTGATATTATAATCCTGGGTATGGCCGTCGCCCTGCCGGAACGTGCCGAACTGCGCCGATGCCTGAAGACCCTGCTGCTGCGATTTCGTGATGATGTTGACCACGCCCGCGAGCGCATCCGATCCGTAAAGCGGCGACTGGCCTGACTGGAGCACCTCAATCCGGTCGATCGAGCTCACCGCGATGGTGTTGAGGTCGACCGTCGAGGGAATGCCGCTGGCCGAAGCGCCGTTGACGTAGCGAAGGCCGTCGACAAGCACGAGCGTGCGCTTGGCGGTAAGATACCGCAGGTCGATTTCCGCCGACCCCGCGCCCACGCCGCCGCCATCGGGCGGATTGCCGATATTGCCGCTGTTGTTGACCTTGCTGTTCAGGCCGCCGCTCGCGCTCGGCAGGCGTTGCAGCACGTCGGCGACTGACGACAGGCCGGTGCGCGCCAGCGAGGTCTGATCGACGGTGATGACCGGCGAGTCCTGCTCAAGCGGATCGCGGCGGATGCGCGATCCCGTCACGATGATGTCGCCGCCATCGGCTTCGGCCTGCTGCGTGGCAGGCCCGCCGCTCGTCACCGACTGCGCCAGCGCACCCGAGGGAAAAGGAACCAGTACGGCCATCACCACGCCACACCGCAACATCGTCTTGAGTGTCATTTCGTGTCTCCCCATTGCCATGCACGAGGCTGTGCCAAGGGGCCGGTGGTGGCAATGGGACCGGATCGGTTCTGCCGCGACGCAGCGCGGATTGTTGCGGCAATGTTGCCGTTTCGACACAAAATCATGTCATTCCGGCTATTTATTTTGCCGGTTTGGAGGTCATGCAGCAATAATATGAGGTTGGCCGCAGGCGGACGACGCGCTTCTCGGGGAAAGCTGCGCTGCGGCCAGCCGGTCAGCCCAGCGCCGCCCCGGCCTCCACGATCGGCACGAACTTCGCCGCCGTCAGGCTCGCCCCGCCGACCAGTGCCCCGTCGACATCGCCCGCGCCCAGCAGCTCAGCCGCATTGTCCCCGGTCACCGATCCGCCATAGAGGATCCGCACCGCGTCCGCCTCCTGCCCGATCAGCGCGCGCAGCCGTGCGCGGATGGCGCCGTGCATCGCCGCCACATCCCCCACGGTCGGCGTGCGCCCGGTGCCAATCGCCCAGACCGGCTCATAGGCGATCGACAGCCAGTCCGCCGCCGCATCCTCCGGCAGGGACGCCGCGAGCTGCCCGGTCACCATCGCCTCGGCACGCCCGGCATCGCGCTCGTCAAGCGTTTCGCCGACGCACAGGATCGCCCCCAGCCCGCCCCGGCGCAGCGCCTCGGCCTTGGCCTTCACCTGCTGGTCGGTCTCGTGGCAATCTGCGCGCCGCTCGCTATGGCCGATGATCGAGAAGACGGCCCCCGCCTCCTTCACCATGCCGACCGAGATGCAGCCGGTATGCGCCCCCTTCTCCGCCGGATGAACGTCCTCCGCCCCGATCGCCAGGCCAGGCGCGCGCGCGGCGGCGGGCGCGATCCCCGACACGCGCGCGACAGCGGGCGCGATCAACGTCGCCGGCACCGCGATCGCGACGTCGACGCCCGGCGCGGCCATGGCCGCCGCGGCGATCCCATCCAGCTCGGTCAAGGCAGCCAGGCTGCCGTTCATCTTCCAATTCCCTGCAATCAGCTTGCGTCGTGCCAAAGCGCCATCTCCCTGTTCTGCGATCAGCCGATTAACGGGCCTTCACGATCGCACAAGCTTGAAGGAGCGGGTCGGTCCCCTTAAAGCGTCGCAGTTCGTCCCTTTTCAGCCTCCATCAGATCGGCTCGTCTCGACCATGCTCAGTCTCATCCGCCGCGCCGTAAACTCGAAGGTGGGCGTCGTCATCACCCTCGGCGTGCTCGCCGTGATCGCCCTCATGTTCGGCATGGGCGACATCACCGGCCTGGGTGGCAGCGCGAAGCTTTCCGGCACCTCGGTCGCCAGCATCGGCAAGACGAAGATCAGCGAGATCGACCTGCGCCAGCGCGTGCAGAACCAGCTTGAGGGCCTGCGCCGCGAACAGCCGACGCTCGATATCGTCCAGTTCGTCAACCAGGGCGGCGTCGACAGCACGCTCGAAGGCACCATCAACGCCCTGGCGCTGACCGAATTCGCGCAGCAACAGGGCCTCGTCGCGTCGAAGCGGCTGATCGACGGCCGTATCGCCAGCCTCCCCGCGGTGCAGGGCATCGACGGCAAGTTCAGCCAGAGCTCCTATGAGCAGTTTCTCGCCCGCATCCGCCTTTCCGACAAGCAGCTCCGCTCGGAGATCCTGAACGACACGCTGACCCAGCAGCTGATCGTGCCGACCTCGGGCGCAACGCAGGTCCCGGTCAAGGTCGCGCTGCCCTTCGCGTCGCTGCTGCTCGAAAAGCGCGACGGTCAGGTCGGCTTCATTCCGACGCCAGCCATGGGCAAGGGCACCCCGCCGAGCGATGCCGAGCTCGCTGCCTTCTACAAGCGTAACCTGGCCCGCTATACCGTGCCGGAACGCCGGGTCATCCGCTACGCGACCGTCACCCTTGAAGGCGTCAAGGCAACCGCCATTCCGACCGAGGCGGAAATCACCAAGGGCTATCAGCTCCAGAAGGCGAAATTCCAGGCGACCGAGAAGCGCGACATCGTCCAGGTCGTCGTCCCCGACCAGACGGCGGCGAACGCGCTCGTCGCCAAGGCCAGGGCCGGCACGCTGGCAGAAGCCGCCCGTGCCGCCGGGCTCGAGCCCAACACGCTGAAGGGCGTGGAGAAACCGGCCTATACCACCGCGAATTCGCCTGAGATCGCCAATGCCGCGTTCAGCGCGGCGAAGGGCGCGGTGCTTGGCCCGTTCCGTACCGCACTCGGCTATACCGTTCTCCGGGTCGACGGCATCGAGAATGTCGCTGCCAAGTCGCTCGAACAGGCCCGTCCAGAGCTGGTGACTCAGCTCAGCGCCGAAAAGGCGGTGGTAGCGATGCAGGCGACGCGCGACGCGATCGACAATTCGATCGGTAGCAACGCCACCTTCGACGAGATCGTCGCTGACCGGAAGCTGGCGGCCGCCAATACCCCGCCCCTCACCACCGCCGGGATCAACCCGGACGATCCCGCGTCGAAGCCCGATCCTGCCTTCGCCCAGGCAGTGGTCGCCGCCTTCGCCGCCGAGCAGGGCGACGATCCGCAGCTCGTCCCGATCGGGCAGGATGGCAGCTTCTCGCTTGTCTCGCTGGCCCGCATCATCCCCGCCGCGCCGCGTCCGCTCGCCGAGATTCGTGAAAAGGTCGCGAGCGATTTCGTGATCGACCGGGCGCAGCGGCTGGCGCGTCAGGCGGCGGTCGACGTCGTCGCGCGCGTCAACAAGGGCATGCCGCTCGCCCAGTCGATGACGGAGACCAAGCTTGGCATCCCCGGTCCCCAGCCGGTCCCGCCCGTTGCGCGCGAGCAGATCGAGAATGCGCGCGGCCAGGTGCCGCCCGCCATCACGCTGATGTTCAGCATGACCGAGAAGAAGGCGCGGATGATCGAGGCGCCGAACAAGGCCGGCTGGTTCATCGTCTATCTGAACCATATCGAGCGCGGCAATGCCGCTGGCCAGAAACTGGTGATCGACCGCGCCCGCGCGCGGATCGGCCAGGTGGTCGGCCGCGAATATGTCCAGCAGTTCACCGAGGCGGTGCGCCGCTCGGTCGGCGTGAAGAAGAACGAGAAGGCGATCGGCGAGGTCCGCGCCGCGCTCACCGGCCAGGGCGGTTCCAATTAATCCTGCCGTTCCCGGGATGACCGACGCCGCCGTCTCCGCCCTCGATGCGGGGCGGCCGGCCCTGGTCTGGCGCCGTCAGATCGCCGACACCGAGACACCGGTGGCGGCGGCGCTCAAGCTGATCGAGCCGGGACGCGGCGATTTCCTGCTCGAATCGGTCGAGGGCGGCGCGACGCGCGGGCGGCACAGCCTGATCGGCCTCGCCCCCGATCTGGTGTTCCGCGCGGCCGGCCCTCGCGCCGAGGTCAACCGCCACTGGCTGACCGACAAGGCGGCGTTCGAACCCTGCGACGTACCGACACTCGATGCCCTGCGCGCGCTGGTCGCCTCCTGCCGCATGGAGGTGCCGCCGGAACTGCCGCCCGCGCTCGCCTGTCTGGTCGGCTATTTCGGCTATGAGACGGTCGGCCTGGTCGAAAAGCTCGATCGCCCGTCAAATGATCCGCTCGGCCTGCCCGACATGATGTTCGTGCGGCCGACGGTCGTGCTGATCTTCGACCGGCTGGCCGACGCCCTCTTCCTGGTCGCACCCGTCTGGCCCGATGCCGCCCGCCAGCCCGCCGCGATCGTCGCCGAGGCGCAGGACCGGATCGAGGCCGTCGCCGCGCGCCTCGCGACCGCGCCGCTCCCCGCGCCGGTGCGCGCGACCGACCTGGCCGATATCAGCCTGACGCCCGTCCTTCCCGAAGGGCGCTATGGCGATATGGTCGCCCGCGCCAAGGACTATATCGTCGCCGGCGACATCTTTCAGGTCGTGCTCGCCCAGCGCTTCACCGCGCCCTTCGCCCTCCCCGCGTTCGAGCTTTACCGGGCGCTGCGCCGGATCAATCCGTCACCCTTCCTCTATCATCTCGACCTGCCGGGCTTCGCGCTGACCGGGTCGAGCCCTGAGATCCTCGTCCGCGTGCGCGACGGGGAGATCACCATCCGCCCGATCGCCGGCACCCGCCCGCGCGGCAAGACCGCGGCCGAGGACGAGGCGAACCGGCAGAGCCTGCTCGCCGACCCTAAGGAACGCGCCGAGCATCTGATGCTGCTCGATCTCGGCCGCAACGATGTCGGCCGGGTTGCGGAGGCCGGCACGGTCAAGGTGACGGCCAGCTACACCACCGAACTCTACAGCCATGTCATGCATATCGTCTCGAACGTGGTCGGTCGGCTGGACAAGAATCATGACGCGCTCGACGCGCTCTTCGCCGGTTTCCCCGCCGGCACCGTCAGCGGCGCGCCGAAGGTCCGCGCCTGCGGCGTCATCGCCGAGCTGGAGCAGGAGGTGCGTGGCGCCTATGCCGGCGGCGTCGGCTATTTCTCGCCCGACGGATCGATGGACTCCTGCATCGTCCTGCGCACGGCGGTCGTGAAGGACGGCGTCATGCACGTCCAGGCGGGCGCCGGCATCGTCGCCGACAGCGATCCCGCCTATGAACAGCGCGAGTGCGAGGCGAAGGCCGGCGCGCTGCTCGCCGCAGCGCGCGAAGCGGTGGCGCGGGCCTCCGAAAGCGGGTTCGGACAGTAACGTCCCGTCCCCTTCCCTTTCAGGGAGAAATCAGGGGATCGCGCTCTGCTCGCGCTTCTTCTCGGCGCGCTCCGCCGCGAACTGCTGGTTCATCTTCAGCGCGCAGCCGGTCTGGCCGCCGGAACCGACCGGAGAGCAGGTATCGGGCAGCCCGCCCGCCTCGCGCCCGATCTCGTCGAGCGTCGCCGCCCGGTTCACCCAGCTATTGGTCGCCGCGCTCTTCTTGGTCTCGCGCAGCGCCTTGGGGATGCGGTAGGGGTCCTCGAGCTTGCTGCACACCACCACCTCGCCGTTCACCGCGGGCGGACATTTCTGGGTGCCGGTCAGCGTCACATTGCGGATTCGCTCCGGCGGCTTGCCGCTTTCCGCCTGCTGGTCCTGCGCGGCCGCCACGCCGGGAAGCGACAACAGAGCGATGGCTGCGATGGTACGAAACATAAGAGCGACCTCCTGGGCGGCATCAACGTCCGCGTCTAACGATTGCTCCACCCTGAATGAAGCGGGAGCCTGCCCGAACCATGTCGTGATCGTGGCGTGGTTGCGCAAGCGCGTGCATCGGTTATGGCGGCGCGCATGATCCTCGTCATCGACAATTATGACAGCTTCACCTGGAACCTGGTCCATTATCTGATGGAGCTGGGCGCGGAGGTGAAGGTCGTCCGCAACGATTCCCTCACCGCGCGCGAGGCGATCGACTCAAACGCGCAGGGTTTCCTGATCTCGCCGGGGCCCTGCACCCCGAACGAGGCGGGCATCAGCCTCGATCTCGTCGCCGCCTGCGCCGATGCGGAAAAACCGCTGCTCGGCGTGTGCCTCGGTCATCAGGCGATCGGCCAGCATTTCGGCGGCCATGTCGTGCGCGGCGGGCTGATGCACGGCAAGACCTCCCCCGTCTCGCATGACGGCACCGGCCTGTTCGAAGGCCTGCCCTCGCCGTTCACCGCGACGCGCTATCACTCGCTCATCGTAGAGGATATTCCGGACGGCCTGATCGTCAATGCGACCGCCGACGATGGCTCGGTGATGGGCTTCCGCCACGCGACCCTGCCGATCCACGGCGTTCAGTTCCACCCGGAAAGCATCGCGACCGAACATGGCCACGCCCTGCTGGCCAATTTCGTACGGCTCGCCGGCATCGACGTGAAGGCTAGGGCGTGAAGACAGCACCTTTCCTTTCCCCTCCCGCAAGCGGCAAGGGGCTGTAAAATGACAAGCTTCACCTCCCTCCCCGATCCCTCGACCCCGCTTTCAAGCGAAAGCGCGGCGCAGGCCTTTGCGGACATTCTCGACGCGAGGACCTCGGAAGAGGCAGTCGCCGAATTCCTCATCGCCCTCAGCGACCGGGGCGAGACCAGCGTCGAGATCGCCGAGGCTGCGAGGGCGCTCCGTGCCCGCATGATCCCGATCGAGGCGCCCCACGGGGCCGTCGACGTATGCGGCACCGGCGGTGACGGCCACCACACGCTCAACGTCTCAACCGCCGTCTCGATCATCGTCGCGGCCTGTGGCGTGCCGGTCGCCAAGCACGGCAACCGCGCCGCGTCGAGCAAGGCGGGCGCCGCCGACACGCTTGAGGCGCTCGGCCTCGACATGGAACGCGCCGGCCGCAATGCCGAGGCAAGCCTCCGCGATATCGGCATCGCCTTCCTGTTCGCCGCAAACCACCACCCGGTGATGAAGCGGATCACCCCGATCCGCCGTCACATCGGTCGTCGCACCATCTTCAACCTGATGGGCCCCCTCGCCAATCCGGCGCGCGTGGCCCGCCAGCTCATCGGCATCGCCCGCCCGGATTATACCGCGCCCTATGCCCACGCACTCGAGCAGCTCGGCACCGAAGCCGCGCTGGTCGTCTCGGGCGAGGAGGGGCTTGACGAAGTATCGGGCGCGGGTCCGACGATCACGGTTAGCGTCGGCAGCCTGTCGATGCCGGCCCGTATCGCCCCCGAGGATGCCAACCTGCCCCGCCACGGCATCGCCGCCATCCGCGGCGGCGACCCCGATTATAACGCCGCGGCGCTGCGCCGCCTGCTCGCCGGCGAGCATGGCGGATATCGCGATGCCGTCCTTCTCAACTCTGCCGCCGCGCTGATGGTCGCCAGCAAGGCCGCCGGCCTTCCGGAGGGCGCTCAAATCGCCGCCGAAGCGATCGATTCCGGTGCGGCCCGGGCCCTGCTCGATCGCTGGATCGCCTATTCATGACTGACATTCTCGAACGAATCCTCGAAACCAAGCGCGCCGAGGTGGCCGCGCGCAAGGCCACCATGCCGCTGTCGGAGCTCGATGCCTCCATCGAGCGCCAGACCAAGCCGCGCGGTTTCCGCGCGGCGCTCGACGCAAAGGCGAAGACCGGCCACGCGCTGATCGCCGAGATCAAGAAGGCAAGCCCGTCAAAGGGCCTGATCCGCGCCGATTTCGATCCCCCTGCCCATGCCCGCGCCTATCAGGCCGGCGGCGCGGCGTGCCTCTCGGTGCTGACGGACGAACCCTGGTTCCAGGGCGCCGATTCCTATCTCACCGAAGCCCGCAATGCCTGCAGCCTGCCCGTCCTGCGCAAGGATTTCATGGTCGATCCCTGGCAGGTGCCCGAATCCCGGGCGATCGGGGCAGACGCGATCCTGCTGATCATGGCCGCGCTCGACGACGGCCTGCTCGCCGAGATCGAGGCGAGCGCGATCGACTGCGGCATGGACGTGCTGGTCGAGGTGCATGACGCGAAGGAACTGGAGCGCGCGCTGAAGCTCAAATCGCGCCTGATCGGCGTCAACAACCGCAACCTGCGCGATTTCACGATCGACTTCGAGAACAGCTATCGCCTGGTCGGCAAGGCGCCGGCCGACTGCACCTTCGTCGCCGAAAGCGGCCTCACCATCCGCGCCGACCTGGACCAGATGGCCGAACACGGCGTGCACTGCTTCCTGATTGGGGAAGCGCTGATGCGCCAGCATGACGTGGAAGCCGCAACGCGGGCGCTGGTCGGATAATTTCCTTCCGTTCTTTTCGAGCGTAGTCGAGAAACAGGCCCAAAGCGCAGTCGGCGGTTTCTCGGCCGTGCTCGAAACGAACGGTGGATGATGACCAACCTCACGCACCTCGACGACAGCGGCGCCGCGCACATGGTCGATGTCTCCGGCAAGCCGGTCACCGCCCGCGAGGCAGTCGCCACCGGCCGCATCGACATGTCCCCCGAAGCCGCCCGTGCAATCCTTGACGGCACCGCGCTGAAAGGCGACGTTCTCGCCGTTGCCCGGGTCGCCGGCATCATGGCAGCCAAACGCACCAGCGACCTGATCCCGCTCTGCCATCCCCTGCCCCTGACCCGGGTCGCCATCGACCTCACCGTGGACGATACCGGCGTCACCGCCACCGCGACCGCTGCCACCGAAGGCAAGACCGGCGTCGAGATGGAAGCCCTCACCGCCGTCTCGGTCACGTTGCTCACCATCTACGACATGGCCAAGGCGATCGACAAAACCATGACGATCGGCGGTGTTTGCCTGCTGGCAAAAACGGGCGGCAAATCGGGCGACTGGAAAGCCTGATCTCCCGATATGAATAAACACTAAAGCTATTGCCTAACTATCGAGCCCGCGATAGTTAGGCATATGCTTAACCAACCCGATTCGCTCGATCTCGCCTTCAATGCCCTCGCCGACCGCACCCGCCGGTCGATCGTCGAGCGGCTGTCGCGCGGCGAGGCCTCGGTCAGCGAGCTCGCCCGTCCGCTTGCCATGTCGCTGCCCGCCGTGATGCAGCACATCGCCCTGCTCGAAAGCTCCGGGCTGGTCAGGTCTGAGAAAATCGGCCGCGTACGCACCTGCAGCCTCGATACCGAAGCGCTCGGCCACGCCGAGCAATGGATCCAGCAGCGCCGCGTTGAATGGGATCACCGCCTCGACCGGCTCGGCACCTATCTCGCAACACTCATGGTCAAAGGAGAAGAGAATGACACAAAAGGCTGAAACGATCGAACCCCTGCGCCTGTCGCGCATCTATCCGGCGCCCCGCGCGCTCGTGTTCGAGGCGTGGAGCAGTGCCGAACACGTGAAACAGTGGTTTTCGCCGGAGACCTTCACGGTCCCCGAGGCGACCGTGGAGATGCGGGTTGGTGGTACCTTCGATTTCTGCATGCGCGGCCCGGACGGCACCGATTACTGGAATCGTGGAACCGTAGCCGAGGTCCGGCCGAACGAGCGGCTGGTTCTCGATCTCCGCGCAGAAGGCGGCAGCGGCAATGTGCTGTTCACCGCCAGAACCGAAGTGGATTTCATGGACGATGCCGGCGGAACGCGGATCGATATCGTGCAGAGCTATGTCTTTGTCGATCTGACACTGGCACCGATGATGGTGCAGGGCGCTCCCATCGGCTGGAGCCAGACGCTCGACAAGCTTGGCGTCGAACTGGCCCGCATGACGGCCGCCTGACGAAATCCGGATCCACCGCCCGTCGCCCTCGAAAGGGTGACGGGCAGCGATCAGGTGGCCAAAGGCCGGTCGACATTCAGTTCAGGCCGAGCCGAAAAGCGTGATTTCCGAGCATCGGAGCACAGCGTACTAAAGGTACGTGAGCACCGAAGCGCAGGAAATCGCGCTTTACAGGCCGGCATGGGCTGAATGTCGATTGGCCTTTAGCGGAACTTGCCGCTGACCGAGATGCCGATGACGCGCGGTTCGTTGAACACCGCCGCCATATAGTTCTCGATCACACCCTTCAGGTTCTTCTCGTTGGTGATGTTCCGGCCGAACAGGGCAACCTCGTAAGCGCCGCCCGGCGCGCTGTAGCCGATCTTCAGGCCGCCTTCGAACGTGCCGTTCGAATAGAACTCCTTGGTCTTGTAGAGCACGAAGTTCGTATAACCCTGCAGGTTCCAGTCGGTCGAAATGAACGCCTTGCCGCCATTGCCGAGCGGAAGGTCATACCGGCCGTTGAAGTTCACCGTATATTCCGGCGCGTTCGGCAGCGGCTGGCCGTCGATCTGGGCGAACACCGCCGGCGATCCGAACACCGGCACGGTGATCGTCGGGTTTTGCACGGTACAGACAACCACGCCGCTCAGTGCGCAGACCTGCGCATAGACTCGCTTGTCCTTGATCTCGCTGTGCAGCAGGCTGAGCCCAAGGCCGAGGCTCAGGTTCGAGCTCGGACGCCATTCGGCCTCCGCTTCCATGCCGTACGCCTTGGCCTTGTCGGCGTTGAACAGCACGCCATTGCCGTTGGAATCGTTGCCGTTCAGCTGGATGTCGTTGACCGTGTAGGTGAACGCCGTCGCATTCAGGCGAAGATGGTTGTTGAACAGGTTGCTCTTGAACCCGGCTTCCCAGGAAAGGATCGTTTCGGAATTCGCCGTGGTGAAATCCGAATTGAACACTGCCGAACGGCCCTGGATGGTCGGGCCGCGGAAACCGCGCGCGACGCGGGCATAGAGGCTGACGTCAGGATTGATCTGGTACAGCGCGCTCACGTCCCAGCTCGGCTGCGTATCCTTGAGCTCGACGAAACGGCGGCCGGTATAGGTTACCGCATTCGTCGCGGTATTGGCCGTCTTCAGCAACTCGGTCGTCTTCTTGTCCTCGGTCACGCGGCCACCCGCGGTGATCGTCAGGCTCGGCAGGATCTCGTAGCTGACCTGACCGAACGCCGCCCAGGACGTGTTCACGTCATGCAACCGCACCCAGTTGTTCGGGTTACGCGCGGCGGTGTTGAGGAAATAGGCCCGCTGGTAGAATTCGGTGATGTCGCGCGAATCGAAATACATGCCACCGATCTGCCACTTGAAGCGGCTGTCGCCGTCGCTCGCCAGCCGGACTTCCTGGGTGAACTGGTCGAGCTTGCGGACATTGCCCTGCGACTCGCCGAAGCCAATACCGCCGAAATTCGCCGCGGCGCCGCCATCGGTGTCGCCCCGGCTATACCCGGAGGTAGTTTCATAAGCGCTGATAGAAGTCAGCACGACGCCGCCGAAATCATAAGCGGCCCGCACCGACTCGCCATAGGTCTTGTAGGCCTGCGGGTTGTTCATCGCCTCGTCGAACGCGACCTTGTCGCGCGGCTCGGCGCTGACATCGTTCGAGCCCTTCTTCAGCGCGGCGCGATGGAACAGGGTCGAGGTGCCGCGATAATCGCGCGCGTGCGCCGAAACGTTGACGGAGAAACGGTCGCCCGGGGTGAACAGCAGCTGGAGGCGAATGTCGCGCTCGTCGAAGCCGCCCATGGCGTCCTTCTTCGGCGAGACCGTGCCGTCGGCGCTGGTGCCGGTGAAGGTGTTGTCGACCCAGTTGTCACGGTGCTGGTACAACGCCGACAGGCGGAACGCGAGCAGGTCCTTGACGATCGGCCCGCCCACACCGCCATCGGCGGTGATCGTGTTATAGCTGCCATAGGATGCCTGGCCGCGCCCCTCGAATTCCTGGGTCGGCTTGATCGTGTCGAACTTGATGATGCCCGCCGTGGTGTTGCGGCCGAACAGCGACCCCTGCGGCCCGCGCAGCACTTCGGTCTGCGCCACGTCGAACACCGGGTTCGACTTCAGCACGACATGCTCCAGCACGACATCGTCCTGGATGATCGACACCGGCTGCGACGCACCGAGATAGAAATCGATATTGCCCAGGCCGCGAATGTAGAAACGCGGGAAGATTCGGCCAGTCGTGGTTTCGGCGTAGAGGCCGGGCACCCGGCCCGCCAGCGACAGGATGTCGTCGCCGCCGGTCTGGTAGGACCGCAGCGCGTCTCCGCTGACCACGGCAACCGAGAGCGGCACCTTCTGTAGCGATTCAGGGCGCCGTTCCGCCGTCACGACGATGTCGCCCAGCGGCGCTTCTTCGCCCTGCTGCGCCGACGACGCGGCTGCATCCTGCGCGAAGGCGCCGGCTGAACAGAACAGCGCGCCGATGGCTGCGCCGAACAGAAGGGACGATTTAGCGACGGTCGATTTGGACACGGAAACCCCTAAAATATAACTGAAACAACCAGATATGCGTAACTTGCCTGGGACCGGACGAGCGTCGCGGTCCCCACGAATCGTTTATCGATTTCGCTGAGCGAGCCCCACAGGCCGCCCGTTAGGCGCCGAATAAGTCCGTGGAATGACAGGGTCGTTTCGTCGACGGAACAACCTTCCGGAGCCTTTCTCGTGGGGCTCCGGAGTATGCGCGCCTTCCCGGCGGCAGTCAGGTCGCGGCGCGCAGGGTGACGGCGATGGATTTATAGGAGGGCGTGCCGCTCTTCCGGTCATAGTCGTCGAGCGCGATCAGCCGGTTCGCTTCCGGATAATAGGCTGCGACCGATCCCCGCGCGATGCCATAGGCGACCGCCGTCTGGCCTCCGAGCACGCGGTCGCCCGCCACGATATCGATCCTGTCGCCATGGGCGAGGCCCTGCGCGGCAAGATCGTCGGCATGGACGAAGACGACGTCACGGCGACCCGTAATGCCGCGATAGCGGTCGTTCAGGCCATAGATGGTGGTGTTATACTGGTCGTGGCTGCGGATCGTGGTGAGGGTCAGGCGGCCATCGTCCCGGCCCTCGTCTTCGTCGGTACCGGGAAAGACCGCGAAATGGGCCTTGCCGTCCGGCGTGCCCCATTCGCGGCTGGAAGCGCCGACGCGCAGGCGGAAGCCGCCCGGCGTGCGGATCCGCGCATTGAAATCGAAAAAGTCGGGAAAGACCTCCTCGATCTTGTCGCGGATACGGTCATAGTCGGCGACGAGGCCGTCCCAGTCGACCTTCGTATGCGGGATCGCCGACCTGGCGATCCCCGCGATGATCGCCGGTTCCGACCGCAATGTCGCCGACGCCGGTTTCAGCCGGCCGCGGGAGGCGTGGACCATCGACATAGAATCCTCCACCGTCACCGCCTGCGGGCCCGTTGCCTGCACGTCCTGCTCGGTGCGACCGAGGCAGGGCAGGATGAAGCTCTCCCTGGCGCTGAGCAGGCAGGTACGATTGAGCTTGGTGCAGATCTGAACCGACAGATCGAGGCCCTGAAAGGCCCGAAAAGCAGCCTCCGGATCGCTCATCGCCACCGCAAGATTACCGCCCAGGCCGATAAAGCCCCTTGCCGTTCCGTCGCGCATCGCGGCCACGGCCTCGACGGCGCTATGGCCGTGCTTGCGCGGCGCGGAAATCCCGAACGCCGTGTCGAGCCGGGCGAGGAACGCTTCGGTCGGGATCTCGGTGATGCCGACGGTGCGGTCGCCCTGCACATTGCTGTGGCCGCGCAAGGGGCAGATCCCGGCGCCCGGCTTGCCGATATTTCCGCGCAACAGCAGCAGGTTGGCAAGCTGCTGGACATTTTCGGTGCCGTGGCGATGCTGGGTCAGCCCCATGCCGTAGCAGATGATCACCCGGTCGGACTCGTAATAGACTCGGGCCATCTCCTCGATCGCGGCACGGCTCAGGCCCGAGCGGCGCTCGACCACCGCCCAGTCGGTGGCCTCGATATCGGCGTGAAGCGCGTCGAAGCCGACCGTTTGCCCGGCGATGAAGGCCCGGTCGAGCAGGCCGTCGCCGCCTGTGGCAAGGTTCACCGCGTCGGCCTCGAACAATGCCTTCATCATCCCCTTGAGCATCGCCACATCGCCACCGACCTTCACTTGGTGATAGGTCGATGCGAGCGGGGTTGCGCCGAGCGTCAGCATTTCCACGGGATCCTGCGGCGCCTCGAAACGCTCGAGCCCGCGCTCCTTCAACGGATTGGCGACGACGATCGGGACTCCGCGGCGGGCACAGTCACGCAGCGTCGTGAGCATGCGCGGATGGTTGGTGCCGGGATTGTGGCCGATGCAGAACAGCGCATCGGCCAGGTCGAAATCCTCCAGCGTCACGGTCCCCTTGCCGACCCCGATCGACTTGGGCAGCCCGACGCTCGTCGCCTCGTGGCACATGTTGGAGCAATCGGGGAAATTGTTGGTCCCGAACTCGCGCGCCAGAAGCTGGTAGAGGAAAGCGGCTTCGTTCGACGCGCGGCCCGAGGTGTAGAATTCCATCCGGTCGGGCGTATCGAACGCGCGCATCGCCTGGCCGATGCGCGCGAACGCGTCTTCCCATTCGACGGGCACGAAATGGTCGGTAAGCGGGTCGTAGCGCAACGGGTGGGTCAGCCGCCCGGCGTCCTCCAGGGCATGGTCGCTCCAGCCGAGCAATTCGGTCACGCTGTGAGTCGCGAAAAAGTCCGGGTCGACGCGCTTGACCGTTGCTTCCCAGGTCACCGCCTTGGCACCGTTCTCGCAGAACTCGAAGGATGACGTGTGCTTGGGATCGGGCCATGCGCAGCCGGGACAATCGAAGCCGTCAGGCTGGTTCATCTGCAGCAGTGCGCGGGTATCGGTGCTGGCGCCCATCTGGTCGCGCACGGCCCGGGCAACCGCCTTCAACGCTCCCCAGCCGCCGGCCGGACCGGCATAGGGCTTCACGCCTCGGGGATCGGTGCCTGCCATCTCGCCCTCCATCTGCCCGTCGGTCGTCGAGTCGCCGAAAAAAGGATGGCACCAGATATCGGTCCGAGGGGAAGCCGCATGCAAGAGCCCCGAGTCCCTGCCATGAGCAACCCCGATCCGGCCATCGCCTCCCCCTTCGCCTGCTGCGTGCGCACATCTCGTTCCGAGGAGTCTTCTCCTTCTCCCGGCGGGAAGGTTGAGGGTGACGAATATCGTAGCATCCTCAACCTCACCCCGCGCTGCTACGCAGCTTGCCCCTCTCCTAAAAGGAGAGGGGAAGTAGGACGCTCTGCCAGATGGGTGAATCCGCTAGCCCCCTGCGCCAGGGGCAAGGCCGCGTCTATCGCGCCGTGGCGTCAACCGGCGCGCGATCGGTCTCTTCGCTCAGGCCGATCACCGCCTTGGTCGAGTAGCGCAGGGAAAGCGTGCGATGCGCCGCCGCGGCCGAGGGATGCTCGGCCCGGGCCGCCATCGTCGCTTCCTGCTTCGCCCGGGTTAGCAGATAGCGGGTTTCGTGATCGGTCATTTCTCGCCTTTCGTCGCCCCACGCACGGGCATCTACACCGCGAACATTGCTGCCAGATGTCCCATCTTCGCATGCGGGATTAATCGTGCTCGGGGCGCGACGTAGCATTCCGTTTCAGGGAGTCCGAACCGGAGAGCGCTTCGTCAAGCAGGGCGCGGATCGATTCATTTCCGGCGCGGCCCGTGCCAGCGTCGAGTGGTCGGGAACCGACTGGACCTGGCCCGCTCTTTCTCATGACCGACACATGATGAATCGTTTCCGCACCGCTTTTTTCGGGGGGGTGAATTGTCGTATTTTCGCGCCATTTTCCGGTGTTAGTTGACAGTCGTTGCTGGAGTGCCGGGATTAACCGGGATCATGCGGGGTGATGTGGGAAGGAATGGCGGTTTTCCGGGACGTTCCGGGGGTCGGTGCAGAAAAATTGGCGTTTCGGCGATGTCTAGAGTGTCGGGCGTTTTAGACACCGCTTTTGACAGGACTTCCTAGAATCGGGGCCGTGCCCTCTTAGGGCTTCTTAGAGGCCTCTCAGCCGCAGATTACCGCCGTTTAAGGGATGCCGGGAAAGCGGCGGGCGGCGCGGTGGCGGCGCGATGGGCCTTACGGAAGTGGGCGGAAAATCGCCCACTTCCGCCGAATACGCCGCGGAAGTGGGTACTCATTGAAATTTCACGGCTTTTCGTGGCGATTGGCGCGTATTGGGCGCTTTTCGGAGCCGATACGTGGCCGTTAAGTGGGCCCCTTTTCCGATGGGCCACTGTTCGGCAGCACCCGGTCGGCGAAGAAGTTGCCCCTCGGTTCGGGCACGAGGATTTCCCAGTCGGCCATGCGCTTCAGGAGCTGGTCGGCCGCAATGGCGACCGCCTGACGCCTGGTGTCGCCGTGGCCTGACCCCATGCCCTTCAAGGTACGGTTGCTGATCTTGCCCAGCTCAAACCTCATGATGAAGCCGAGCGTGTCCGGATCGATCTGGTTCATGCGGCGAGGCTCCAGGCGATCGGGCGGCTCTCAACCTCTACGGGCACGGCCAGGTAGTATTCGCCAAGCGATGCATCGTAGGATGCGAGGCCCTTTTTGATCGCATCCCATTTCGCTTCCTCGTGGCTGGATAGCCATGGCCCACGCGGTTCACCGAAGACGGTAACCCGGAACTCGCTAAGGCCATCAGGGCGAAAGGCGCGCGGCTTTCGTGGCGGCGGCGGCGGGCGCATCAGCCCTGCCATCAGTATGCCACCGCCTCGATATCGGCCTGTTCAAGCGCCTCGTGGGTGTCGCCGTCCGCCTGCAACTGGTTCAACCGGCGCGAGATGGCCTCGTAGTCGCCGTCCTTGGGAAAGCCGCGATCCGCCTTCGCTGCCCTGGCGAGATCGCCAATCGCATCGTCGCGGCCAGCCTGGCCGAGAAGCCATCGGCCGAGGGGCTGGGCTTTCTTCTCATATCTGGCGGCTTGTGCAGTGAGCATGTTCGTCCTCCTTCGACTCGATGCCGAATGAGAACAAAGTAGGAACAGAAATGCAAGTGGCTCTAGCGCGCTTGTCGCGCGAGCACCCTATCGACAGCGATCAAGAAGCCTGCGGTTTCGTTGCGTAGGAAGCCCGCGTCGATACCCTGGACGGTGTCGCCGAACAGCCGGGCGCGCCACGCTGGCCCGGTATCCTTAGCCAAAAGCTCTAGGTCCTCGCGTGGGATTTCAGCGATAGCGTCCTCGAAATGGAGGCACAGAGAGCGGCAGCTTACGTCGAGATCGACGCGTTCGACCTGCACGGATTTCAGTCGCCCAGCCACCATGTATGTCATCTTAGACAACCGGAGTGGCCCGCGACTCGACGTTGACCGCAGGTATATTTGATAGACGACGGCCCTTGATTGCTTGTCGATCGCTGCACGAAAGAACTTGTCGTCACCGCTCCCCTTTAGAAACGGCTCGCTGGATACCCAGATGGTCGGATCAAGCTCGTCAGTTCCACGCACCATCATCCGCAGTGAGGCTTCTTCTGGAGTGAGCGCCATCGCGCGCTCCTCTGCTCTAGTCGGCTTGTTGAGCGGTTCCGCCGCCTGCGCGGCCGGCGCGATCGTCGCGAGCGCTATAATTGCGATCTTCTGCATCATCGACCCGGTCTCACCCTCTGGTCCTCGACCTCCGCGAGCAACACAGCCCGGACCCGGCCAACCGCTGCGAGTTGTTCTCTATGTACGTCGGCCCCGGTGATCCCGCCGGGACGTTCGGCGAGACTGGAATAAGACGCAACGAACGGAGCTGCGGTGCCACGCCAGATGCATGTCCAACCGTCATAAGGTCCATCTCCCTTCGCCATGTCGCTGCAAAAGACCAAATCTCCCTCTTTCAGGCCCAGATCGTAGTTGCTGCCAGGTAACTCTGTCAGCCAGATGTCCTTCGTCACGCTCAGGCGGCGGTAGAGTAGATCACGGCGGAACGGGATCACTTCGACAGGTTCGCCCTTGCCGGTGTCCGTCAACTGACGAAGGTCATATCGCGGCACGTTGACCCAATCCGCTTCCGCCGCATCCACCAGCAGGCCACCCGAGCGCACGTCGACGCCCTCGATCAACCACCGGGCGCTGACGCGCAACGCATCGGACAGCGCGAATAATTTATCGGACCCGCAAAGCCGCTTGCCCGCCCAATAGCCGGTCATCGACTGCTTTTTGATGCCGGTAACGCGGACCAAATCCGACGCTGTCAGCCCGAGTTCGTCAGCCCTCGCCCGAATCCGCGCGCCAAAAGCTTCAGCGGCTTGACTGTCCAATGCGCCATCTTTATGGTCCAATTCGTTGGACTCACTGACCAAGGCGTTAGCCATGCAAGTTTCTACTTTGGACAAAGAGGACGTTAAGTGCGCTCTGCGGAAGCGACACGGAAGCGTTCGTAGCTGGGCGGTGTCCAAAGGACTGACCGGCCAACAGGTGGCGGATTTCATGCGGGGACGCAGCTCGGCCAAGGTGGCCAAGGCGATCGCCGCTGAGTTTCAGATCGAGGGGCACGGGCTGTCTATCGCCTCCGAGTCCATAAAGTTGGACAATAGCAGCGCTGAAGCAGGCGCGCACCGTCTAAATGCGGAGGCGCGCTAGACATGGCGACCGCCTCCATCATCGCGAACGATGACACTCCGGCCATTGCCGGCGAAATCCTCCTTCTCCCGGTCGATCAGATCGACATCGGCGAGCGACTCCGGCCTATCGATGAAGTCTGGGCCTTGGCTCTGGGCGGCATCATGGCGAAGGAAGGCCAGCAGACGCCGATCGAGGTTTGCCAACTGCCGGGCAAGCCGGGCTATCGCCTAGTCGCTGGGGCGCATCGTCACACAGGCGCGCGATTGGTCGGCATGGAGCTGATTGAGGCGCGCATCGTCTCGGCATCGGCCGCGCACCGGAAGATGCGCGAGATTTCAGAGAACCTTTGGCGCCGCGATTTGGACCCCATCGACCGGGCCGCGTTCATCGCTGAACTGGTTACGCTCCATAAGGTGAAAGCCGGCATCGACCTGACCAAGGACGGTCGATCGGCATCCGCCAACGCGCGCTGGAAGCAGGACGTGAAGGCCGAGGCTGCCGATGCAAATGTCACGATGACATTTGCATACGGTTGGGCCGAGGACGTCGCCGAGCAGCTGGGTTTCAGCCGGAGCAAGGTCGAACGCGACCTGCTCCTTTACCGCAGGCTCGCTCCTTCGCTGATCGCCCGCCTGCGCGAGGCGCGGCATCCAATGGCGACCAACGCTGCCCAGCTGCGCGCGCTGACGAAGCTGGACGCGGAGAAGCAAGGGGAAGCCGTCGATCTGGTGCTGGGCGGCTGGAACGGGAAAGTTGGCGACGCCATCGCCAAGGTGACCGGCACCAACCGCGCCGTCCGGACCGAGGATAAGCTCCACGATCGTGTCCTGGGCAGCTTCAAGCGGCTCGGCGTGGCCGAGAAGAAAGGCGTCCTGGCGGGGCTGAAAAGCCTGCTTCCGGCTGGCTACCGGCTTTTCGAAGATGGCGAGGAAGCCCCGGCGAGTGCCGATGCAGTCGACCCAAGGCCGGCACTGGAGGTCGCGTTCAAGGTGCTGGCCGCCCTGGTCGACGGTGACGTGGTCGAAGACGAAGAAATCGCGGAGGCCTGCGGACTGGTGCAGGAAGCGCTGGGCGTTGCCGAGGCGGTGGCACCGGCTCCCGAGCCCGTCGCAGCGCCGGTCCCGGCCGTCGCGATACGGGCCTCGGTCAAGCCTGACTATCTCGTCTGCCTCGAATGCGGCGAGAAGCACGAGCAGCTGACGCGGCACCTGAGCAGCAAGCATCAGCTGTCGAAGGCCGACTATCTCCAGAAGTGGAAGCTGCCGGTCGACTATCCGTTCACCGCGCCGAATCTCGCCTACAACCGTGCCCAGGCGGCGCGGAAGCTTGGGCTGAAATCCGGTGCTAAATCGGGAGAAGCGAAATGACGCGAGCATGCACGCCGGAAGGCGCGCGAGCCGAGGAGGCGCGCCGCTACGCCGCCAGAGTGATCACGGGCGGCGCGGCCAATCGCTTCCGCTTCAAGGTCGAAGGCGACTACACTCCCGAAGAACTGGCGAACCGCTCGCCGCGCGACACGACGACGATCGGCGACCGGATCGCGATCCTTGCCGTGATCCTCTCGATCCCCGCGCCCTGGGCGCTTCTCGCATGGTGGCTATCATGACGCCGCACCAGATCGCGACGCTCGACTTCGTGCGCTCGCATATCGAGAGGATGGGCTTCGCGCCCACCTATCCCGAGATCGCGCAGCATTTCCGCATCAGCACGCCATCGGCGTTCAATCGCGTCGAGCAGCTGATCGACCAGGGGCATTTGCGCAAGTCGATCGCGCGCAGGCGCGGCCTGGAACTGGCGGGTACGGACGATCTGCGCGCCGTGCCCTCGTCCGTGCTGCGCAGCGAACTGGAGCGGCGCGGCGAAACGGTCGGCGCGCTGACCGGCCGGCCGTGGCGAACGATGAATAGCCGGGCGGTGACCTGTGCGGTCGATTGCTGCGACATCGAGGTGAAGCTGGGCCATCTGATGTGCCGCGATCACTGGCGCTCGCTACCCTGGGACCTGCGTCAGGACATCTTCGCGGCGCACGCCAGTGCGAAGCGCACGCGGCTGAGCGACGATGCCGACGCCTATGGCGAACTGGTGCGCCAGGCGCGCGAGCTGGCGGCCGGAAGGATCGCCGCATGAGCCCGACCGAGCGCCTAGCGCAGCATCGCATTGAGATGCAGCGCGCCATCGCCGACCGGGTCTCGCTGGCCGAGGCCCGCAAGCGCCTCGCCTATGACCGGTGGCTGGCCTCCCAGGCTCTTCTCGCGGCGAAGCGCGAGGCCGCCTCGCTCCCCCGTGCCTTCGAGCCGGTCGAGCGTCCGCAACCCTGGATGATGAGGGACTAACCCCATGACCGATTCCCCACGTGTCGCCCCGCCCAGCCTGCGATTGCCCAGCGTGCCGATCAGCGGCGCCCAGGCGGGCCGGCTGATCGATCTGGCCGACCGTCTCGCGCGGTTGCGGGCTGATATCGACGCCGACGTGCGCGAGACTGCCCGGCGGCGGAATGTCGCCCGGATGATCGGCGGCACCGACACGCCTCTGGCCTTGCTCGGTCGGACGATGGCGATCTTGCCTGCTGCCACGTCGGCGGGACCGGCCGACGCGCGGCCCATCGCGGCAAGCCGGGAGAATTGCCCGCTCTGCGCCACGCGGGGCGATGTCGGTTGCAGGCATCAGCTTCCGACGGAGGCGCGCTGATGTCCCGCGCCTGGCTCCCGAAAGTCACTACCTTCACCTACGAAGTCGGTTTGGACGACGAGTTCGAGGGGCGCGAGTTCCTGCTCCACTGGGGCGACTGGCACATTTCTTTCGGCTACATCTACCGGTGCCGTCGCTGATGGCCGGTCCGCTCAGCTTTGCGCAGGAGGAAGCCCTGCGCGCCCTCTTTCGCGGCGAGCGGTTCGGGATCGACGCCAGGACTGAACGCGGTCTTGAGCATCGTGGCCTGGTAACGCTTCAGGACGTCACCACGACGGCAGGAATCACCTTCCATCATCTTCCGTACCTGACCAAGCAGGGCGCGATCGTCGCGGCCCGGCTCGCAGCGGCGCAGGACCTTGCGGCGGGCGTGCGCCGGATTCGTAATGGCTTGCGCGTCATCGACGGCGGGCTTGCATGAGCAAGCGCCGCGCCTCGATCGATCCGCGCCAGATCGACCTGTTTACGTCCACCCGTGCCCTTTCGGGGCCGGGGGCGCATGCGGGCATTGAGGCGTGGGTTTCCGTTGAGGTCGGCCTGATCCTCAAGGAAGATGGCCGCGAGCGACCCGAGATCGCGGGCGCGGTGACGGCATCGATGTGCGCCGAAGTGACGGCGTCGATGCTCGACAAATATGCCTCCCCGGCAAGCCCGGCCCATAACATCAGCTTTGGTCGCGCGGTCGCGCTGATGGCCGTCACCGAGAATTGCTCGCTGATCGAACAGGCGGTCCATCGCCTCGGCGGTCGCATCCTGTGGGGCGACGAAATCCATGCCGCTCGCCTTGGCCATCTCCAGGCCCAGCGGGACCGGCTCGACGCCGAAATCAAGAAATTGCGCAGCCATGCGCAGCCTATCGAGAGGAACAGTCGCTCGTGAAGCACGCCGGGGGGAAAATCTGGTTTACCGCAGCCGAACTGGCCGAACTGGCCTTGCCGGGACTGCCGAACACCAAGCGCAAAATCAACGAGGACTGGGCGCCGCGCTGGGCGTCGCAGATCGGCGCCGAGGGCGAGGCGCTGGCCCGGCCGCGCCGGGCGCGCGGCGGCGGTATCGAATTCCACCTGTCGGTGCTGCCTGCCGCCGCGCGCGTCGCCCTGGCGCAAATGGGCGTCGCCGTCGTCGCTGACGTCAGCGACGTGCCCGAGACGTCGATCAGCGCACGGTGGAGCTGGTACGAGGGCCTGAAAAACGAGGCCAGGGCCAAGGCCGAGCATCGCGCCGGGTTGATCGCCAAGGTCGAGACGATGGTCGCATCCGGGATCAATGCCTCGGCGGCTGTTCCCCTGGTCGCCGCCAATGCCGGTGTCGGTGCCTCGACGCTGTGGGGCTGGATGGGGCTTGTCGAGGGCGTCCGGCCTGGTGACCGTCTTCCCTATCTCGCGCCCCAGAATCGCGGCGGCGGCGCCGAGGGCGAGGTGCCAGACGATATCTGGCAACTGCTCGTCTCAGACTATCTGCGGCCGGAAAAGCCGACGTTCACCAGCTGCTATCGGCGGGTGCTGAAGAAGTACGCGGCGCCACGCGGCATCGCCCTTCCGCACGAGCGGTCGCTTCGGCGCAAACTCGACCGAGATATCGACCCTCGCGTGGTGATCCTGCGCCGCGAGGGCGCCGAGGCGCTTCGCCAAACCCTTCCACCACAAGAAAGGACAGTTATGGACCTGCACGCCATGGAGGTCGTCAATATTGACGGCCATCGTTGGGACGTCTTCGTAAAATGGCCTGACGGCACGATCGCCCGCCCGGTGACGATCGGCATCCAGGACGTTTACAGCCGCAAGATTCTCGCCTGGTCGACTGGCAAGACGGAAAGCGCGGTCGAGACGCGCCTTGCCTTCGCCCATCTCTTCGCGCGCTACGGCATTCCCGCCGAGTGCGTGCTGGACAATGGCCGCGCCTTCGCCAGCAAATGGATCACTGGCGGCGCCACCTCGCGCTTCCGGTTCGCGATCCGCGAGGAGGAGCCCCTTGGCATTCTGACCGCGCTCGGCGTCAAGACCCATTGGACGCTGCCCTATCGCGGCTCATCCAAGCCGATCGAGCGGGCATGGCGCGACTTCTGCGACACGATCGCCAAGGACCCCGATTTCGCGGGCGCCTATACGGGCAACAAGCCCGATGCGAAGCCCGAGAATTATGGCAGCAAGGCTGTGCCGCTCGACCGGTTCCTTGAGGTAATCGAGGCCGGGATCGCCGCCCACAACGCCCAGCCGGGTCGGCGAACCGAGATGGGGCGCGGTTTGCGCAGCCTGGATGAGGTCTTCGCCGAATCCTACGCGGTCTCGCCAATCGGCAAGGCCACGCCGGAACAGCTGCGCCTGGCGCTGCTCGCTGCCGACGATGTCACCGCCGATCGCAAGACAGGTGCCGTGACGCTGCACGGCAACCGCTACTGGCATGAAGATTTGGCGTTCGTCGCTGGCGACAAGGTCACGGTTCGGTTCGATCCGGACGATCTGCACGCGGCGATCCATGTCTATAGCCGCGAAGGCGCATTCCTCTGCACGGCGCCGGTGATCGAAGCAGTCGGGTTCCGTGATGTCGAGGCGTCGAAGCGACGCGGCCGGCAGGAAGCCGATTACAAGAAGGCGATCAAGGCGCTCGCCAAGGCCGAGCAGATACTCGACGCTGCCGATGTCGCCGCAACCTACGAGCGCGCCGAAGCCGCCGACATTCCGGCGCCCGGCGTGCCCCGCCTGGTGCCCAATCGCGGCCAGACTGCGCGCCAGCTCAGAACCACATCTCAGACGGCACCAAGGACCGCCCAACAGGCCGCTCAGGCGCAGCAAATGAGCCATCTGGCCGCAGGCCTCGGGAAGCTGCGCTCCGTGAAGTGATGCGCGCCCGGCGCATTCCGGGCTGATGAAGGAGAATGACGATGCCCAGGTGGCTCGCAGTTTATTCGGATGACATGGGCGATGCTCGCGCCGCCGTCATCACCACGAACGATCCCACGGTGCTGCCCTTCGGCGTCGATAACCGGATGCTGGGGCTCGACGGCTACAATGACGGCGGCACGCTGTCGCTCGTTTCGGTGCCTGAAGATTTTCGGCCCGACGTCATCGACGTTCAGCGGGACGCTGAGGTTGCCCTCCAGTTCATCGATCTTTGAACACCAAGGCCGCGCGCGCGGTCGAGGCGCGCGCGGCCGGCTCTCACAAGCAAAGGCTCCATAGCAATGAACGACCCCACAGACATCCCCGTCAATGTAAATGACATGATCTTCTGGATAGCCGACTATCGGAGGGTCACCAACAAGAGCTGGAGCAAGCTCTCCACCCTGTCGCTGATCCCGCCCAGCACGCTCCAGGCCTTCGGCACCGGCAAATATACCGGGGATGCCATGGCGATCGCGAAGAAGGTCTTCGCCTTCAAGCAGAAGCTGGAAAGCCAGGCGCAGCGTTCCGATACCCTGTTGGCGAAGCCCGATTTTGTGGAGACGCCGACGGCCAACAACGTGCTGACCTTGCTGCACCTCGCTCAGATGGGCCGCATCACGATCGGCGCGATGTGTCCGGGATCGAGCAAGACCTACGCCGCCGAATATTTCAAGAAATGCATGGGCGGGACCGTCTGGCTGATTACGTGCCGCGAAACGACCGGTCGCACGATCGACATGATCCGGCTGGTGATGAAGGCGATGCGCCTCCGTCCGGTCGGACGGAGCAAGGCCGAATGGTCGGCCCAGATCATGGAGCATATTCGCGGCACTGGCGGCCTGCTCATCGTTGATGAAGCCAACCATATGCTTCTCGAAGCGATCGAGGAACTTCGCGCCTGGCACGACGAAACCGAGATAGGAATCTGCTTCCTCGGCAACGAGCGGCTGGAGGAAATCTTCCGTGGTGCCCGAGGTCATCAATATGCCCGGCTGATGAGCCGGACCGCCCGGTTCTTAGTCCAGGATCATCTCGTAGAGCAGGACGTCGAGATGTTCCTCGACGCTGTGAAGATTGATGATCCGCGTTCCCGCAGCCTGCTGGTGAAGGTCGGCACCGCGCGCGGCGGCGGCGGGCTGCGCGAGGTTCAGCAAATCCTCGAAAGCGCACATATCGCCGCGATCGGGCAGGATGTGGCGCTCGAATATGAGCATATCGAGGCGGCGAAGAAGTCGCGGGTAACCCATGTCCTGCGGTGGGCGGCATGAGCGGCGTTGCGCAAGCGTTCGTGGCCGGCGTCGAGTTCATCGTTGCCGCGCTGGGCCCGGATCATCCCAAGCCGCTCAAGGGCGTCTTCGTCGGCGAGCGCGGCGACTGGAAGCTGACCATCAACGCCAGCCCCGAACCGGCCAAGCCTGAAGGGATGCATAGCACCCTGATGCCCTGGACGATCTTCGCCGAGAACACCCGCTATCTCACCTTCGGCGTGTTCGCTCCGGACGGCGGGCTGATCGGCGGGATGCCCGAGGCGTACTTCATCGACGAGATCGAGCGTCTGACGGCGGAGATGGTGGCATGAGGGCGCTCTGCAAGCTGACCTGGCTGCTGGTCTGTGCCGGCAGCGGCGTTGCCCTGGGCAATGTCCTTCTCGGCCATGCGGTGCTGCCATGAGCGCCTGTATCAGCTTCGGCGAAGGCCGCGTGCTGCATCTCCAGCACGGGTTGAACGTGTCCTCCGACGCCATGGAGGGCATGGCTCGCGCATTGGCGGCGCTGCCCGCCAATTCGCGCGTGACGGTCGCCATGGATACCGGCGAGCCGATGGCCCAGCCCGTTCGGCGCATGGAGCAGCTGTTGAAATGGGTGGAACTGGAGACTGGCGTATCGCGCCAGATCATCGTCGCGTCGTCGCGCGAGCCATCCGCCGTCAGGGCGCGGGATGCCTTCTCGTGGGGCGCTTGCCAGCTGCTCGGCCGGACGAAGTCCGAGGTCGCGCGCAAGCTTGGCGGGCGCGATGCGACGTCGGTAGGCGCGGCAGTGCGACGCGGCGAGCAGCTGCGCGAGACCGACGCGGCGTTTCGTGACCTCGCTATCCGCATGGCCGCGCTCTTCACTGGAGCCGTGTCGTGAGTCGCGCTGCCGCAAAGCCGGCGGCGTTCGCGCCAAACCCGGTTCTCCGCGCTCTCATCGCCAAGGTGCATATCGCCAAGAAAGACCTTGGTCTGGAAGACGATCTTTACCGGGGCGTGCTGCTCGACGTCGCGGGCAAGTCAAGCGCAGGGCATTGCACCGAAGCCGAGCTGATCCGCGTGCTGAAGCATTTCGAGGCGCGGGGCTTCACGGCCAAGGCCAAGAAGCCGGGGCCGCGTCCGGCGGACCTGCCTTTCGCGCGCAAGGCGCGGGCCCTGTGGATTTCGCTGCATCAGCTCTGCGCGATCGACGATCCTTCGGAACGGGCGCTTGAGGCCTTTTGCCGCCGCCAGATGAAGGTCGCGAAAATGCAATGGGCCGACGAGCCGCTGGCCTATCGAATGATCGAAGGGCTGAAGGCGATGGGCGAGCGCGAAGGCTGGGACCAGTCAATGCAAGGCGTCCGGCCAGAGGCCAGGGTGATCGTGCTGAAGCGTCGCCTGCTCGACGCGATCCATCTGAAGCTCGCCGCGATCGACCCGGCGATAGGCGCGTGGTCGATCGAGCGGACGGTGTTCGAACTGGGCGGGATCAAGGTACAGTCGATCCTCTTCGCGACCCTTGGGGAACTGGACGTCATCGCCGGATCGCTCGGCCGCAAGCTGCGCCAGGCGCTCAACAAGTGAGCCGGCGCCCACTCTCCCCGGCCGATCGCGAGCGCCTGGCGCTGCCGATCGTCGGCCAGCGCCAGCGTCGCCGGCCGGCCGTCTTCGCCGATATCGCCTGCTCGGTCGGCGCGCTCCTGATCGCCGCCGTGCTGACCTTCATCGCCTGGGGGAACCAATGACCATCCACGTCACCGATCATGCGCTGCTGCGCTATCTCGACCTGTTCGAAAACATTAATGTCGAGTTGACGCGCCGCATGCTGGAAGGCCTGTTCGCGCGGGCTCAAGGCGCGGTCGACCTGATTGGTGGCGGTGACTACATCATCCGACACGACGGCTATGAATTCATCGTCCGCGCCGGCCGGATCGCGACGGTGCTGCCGCCGCTGAGTGCATCGGCCCGGTTCAACGCACTGGCTCCGCGCGGCTGATGCAGCTGCCCGCCATCCTTGCCGAGATCGCCGATGTGGCGGGCCAGGATGCCGCGCTGGCCGTTGCCGCCGCGCGTGGTGGGACACAGGTGTATTTTCCACCCGTGCCGGGCGAGCGCCATTGGCTTTCCCTGCTTATCGGCCACGACGCGGCGCTGGCCGTGTGCGACCGGCTGACTGCCGGCATTGGATCGCGCCACGATGTGCCGTTGGGGCCATCGGGCCGTGCCGCCCGAGCGGGTGCGCAAGTGGACAGGATGCTGCGTGCCGGCCGGTCGGAACGTGACATCGCGCTTGCTACTGGATACACCGCTCGCGGCGTCCGGAAGCGTCGCGCTGGTCTTGATGACAGGCAGCTGGACTTGTTCTGATCCCCGGCCCCGGAACGCGTTCCGGGGCGTCTTCCCGACCAGACGACGCCAGAACCGCTTGAGGGCGGGGCGGACCATCGGGGTCCTTGTCACCGCCCGCCGAGACAGGCGGGTCCGACATGACACCAATCAGATATCTGACGATCCATTGCGCCGCGACGCCCGAGGGCCGCGACGTGAAGGCGGGGACGATTTCCGCCTGGGACATCGCGAAGTTCGGCCAGGTCAGCTACCATCAGGTGGTGGAGCTTGACGGCCGGGCCGTCCGCACCCTGCCCGACGACAAGCGCGGCGCCCATACGGGCGGACACAATACCGGCAATATCGGCATCTGCTATGTCGGCGGGGTCGATCGGGACAACAAGGCGCCGAAGGACACCCGCACGCCCGCGCAGAAAGCGACGCTGAAGAGCCTCGTGATCGCCTATCGGGCGCTCTACCCAGGCCTGATCGTGCTTGGTCACCGGGACTGGCCGAACGTCGCGAAGGCCTGTCCCTCGTTCGATGTCGCCGCCTGGCTCAAGGCCGAGGGCATCGCCTGATGGTCGGGAAGCTCCTGAAGGACCTGCTCTATGGCGGGCGCAACGAGTATCTGGACATCGTCCGGCTGCTGGCGCTGCTCGGCGGGCTGGTGTTCCTCTCCCTGACCGTGGTCGAATTCGCTCGTACCGGCGTATTCGACAAGCTCACCTTCGCCGGCTCCTGGGCAACGCTGCTCGGCGCTACCGTCGCGGCAGTGTGGGGGCGTTCCCATACCGACCGCTTGCAGCGCCAGGACGCCGCGATCGTCGCCGTGGAGCCGGGCCAGTGATCGCCGCGCTTGCCGCCCGGCTGATCGCCTGGAGCGTGCCCGCCAGGGCGGCGCGCCCGCTTGCCTGGGCGATGGTGCTGCTGGTCGCCGGCCTGCTCGTCTGGGGTGCCTGGTCGCTCTGGCTGGGCAGGCACGACAAGGCCGTGGTCGAGGCCGACCGAAGCGCTGGCACGGCCCAGGTGCTCGCCAATGTCGTCGCCGCCGATCGCGGCGCCGGGGCGACCAAGGACGCGCGGGACAGCGCCTTCGCCGCCGAACAATCCAACCTTCAGGAGAAAGCCGATGCGGCTGCCGACAATCGCTCTAGCCCTCTCGACGCTCTGTTCAACGAGCTGCGCTGACCGCGAGCCGGTTCGCGCGATTCCCGTTGTGCCCGACCGGGCGCGGCTCGACCCATGCCCCAAGGCCTTCCCGTCCGCGCCGAGCCTTGCCCCACTCGCGGCGTTCACGCTGCCGGACGGCCGGGCTGTCGTGCTGCTGGATACGGTGATCGCGCGCGAGACCGCCACGGTCCACTACATCGTCCAGGCGCGCGGCGCCTGGCACGAATGCCGATCGGCCGTTGCCTATGTTCAAGACTGGGGCGCGCGCGTCAGCGGCGGCCTGCCGGTGCCGAAGTGATGGCCTGGTGGCTCTTCGAAGTCGTGCTTGCGGCGATCGGCCTGATCTGGGTCTGCGGCTCCCTTGTCATCACGGCATTCAGGCCGTGGCGGCATTTCGAGCGTGACGATCGCTGGCTTGCCTGGGCGCTCATGCTCGGCTGGCTGGTGATCGCCGTTGCGATGGCGATTGAGCTGTGGATCGAGTTCCGCCTCGATCGGCGTGAAGCGCGCCGCATTGGGCAGCGGCGGCAGGCCCCCGATGCAGTCTGAAGAGCGCTCGATCGAAGCGTCCGAACTGCTCGACGCCCAGATGCGCGAGCTACGGATCGCCGTCATCCGCGCCAGCCTGGTGCCGGCCGTTGGCGACGACTGCACCGACTGCGGTGAAGACATTGAGGCCGCGCGCCGCGCCGCGTTGCCATCGGCCGTGCGGTGCGTCCGCTGCCAGGAACGATTCGAGCGGAGGGGGAAAGCGTGACCGGCAATGTAATGATTATGGTGCTGACCGCCGCGTCACTGGCGCTCGGCATCGCCAATACGATCTGGGCCTGGCTCAGCCGGGGCAGCGCGAAGACGGCTGACCATGAGCGGCGTCTCATGACGATCGAAGGCGATCTGAAGCACCTCCCCAACAAGGAAGACGTCACGGCGTTGCGCCTCGGCCTCTCCGAAATGAACGGCAAGCTCAACACCGCCGAGTCCGAGTTGAGCGCCGTCGCGCGGACGGTGCGCCGGATCGAGGATCACCTCGTAGCGGGAGCGAAGTAGTGAACTATCAGGACAAGCTCACCCAGGACGGGCGTCTCTGCATGCTGAAGGAGCTTGCGGTGCAGGTCGACGGGCGACTGAACGAAAAAACGCTGATGCAGGTGCTTGAAACGTTCGGCATCACACGCTCGCGCGACTGGGTCCGCACCCAGCTGCGCGCGATGGACGAGTTGGGCGTGGTGCATGTCATTGAGGCGGGGACCGTGATGGTCGCCAGCCTGACCACGCTCGGGCGCAACCATGTCGAGCGGCGCGCGATCGTAGAGGGCATTGCCCGTCCCTCGGACGAGGACTGACCCGTGACGGACGCCGCGCAGGATCGCCGCGAGGGGCGCGGCCGGCTGTCGTCGCTCGATCTGCTGCCCGACGCGGCCGAGGAAGATATCGTCTGGGCGCTTGAGGCGCTTCGGTCCCGCGCGCTCCCGCAGAATGCGATCCTCGACCAGTTCAACGCGCGGCTCGCGTCGCGCGGGATCGGGCCAGTCAGCAAGTCTTCGTTCGGCCGCTGGTCAATCCGCAAGGCCATCCAGTTCCGGCGCCTGGACGAATTCCGCGTCATTACATCGGACCTGGTCGACAGCCTGGGTCAAGGCGACACCGAGAGTGCAACGATCGCGATCGGCGAGATGCTGAAAGCCGCGATCTACGAGCGGCTTGAAGGAAACCCGGACGACAAGGTGCTTGGCCGGCTGGCACGAACACTGCGCGATACCCAGGCAGCGCAAAAGGCTTCGGCCGAGCATCGCTCCCGCATCGATGCGCGTGTGGCCTCCAAGGTCGAGGAGGTCGCCGATCGCGCCGAGCATGTCATGCGCGAGGCCGGCCTGGGCAAGGATCGCATCGCCGAGCTGCGCCGCGAGTTCCTTGGCGTAGGCAAGGGCGGCGGCAGTGAATGACGCGGGCCTGATCCAGGGCAAACAGGGCCACGTGGTCATCGACGAGCTGGACGCGCTGCCCATGCCCGATCAGGCGCCCCCACGATCGCCGATCGACGATCTGGTGATGGGCGGTCTGCCGCCCGCCGACCTCGACCCGCTCGCCGACGGCATCCTGATGCTGCATCAGAAGGAGTGGGTCGCCGATCGCTCCCCGCTGAAGCTCGGCCGGAAAGGGCGCCGCACGGGCATTACCTTCGCAGAGGCGCTGGACAGTACGCTCATCGCCGCCGCTGCCAGGAACGCAGGCGGCGACACGACATTCTATATCGGCGACACGAAGGACAAGGGACGGGCCTTCGTGGCGACGTGCGCCCGCTTCGCCAAGATGGTGGCGAAGGAGCTTCTGGCGGTCGAGGAGTTCCTGTTCGAGGACGCCCAGCCGGACGGTACAACCAAGGATATCGCGGCCTATCGCATCCGCTTCGCCTCGGGATTCGAGGTAGTCGGCCTTTCCAGCAACCCGGCGAACATCCGCGGCTTGCAAGGCCGTGTGGTGATCGACGAAGCTGCGTTCCACCGCAACGTCGCAGCCGTGATCGATGCCTGTAACGCGCTGCTGATCTGGGGCGGCGTCATCCGGATCATCTCGACGCACAACGGCAATCTCAACCCGTTCAACGAGCTGATACGCGGGATCGAGGCCGGCGACTTCGATTATTCGATGCACACCGTCACGTTCGACGATGCCGTGCGCAACGGCCTCTATGAGCGCGTGTGCCTGGTCAATGGCGATGAGGCGACGCCCGAAGGCAAGGAGGCGTGGTATCGCAAGGTGCGCCGCTCCTACGGCAACCGCATCGACGCGATGCGTGAGGAGCTGGACGTCATCCCGCGCGAGGGGGACGGTGTCGCCATCACCCTCGCCGCGATCGAGAAGTGCAGCACGACTGATTATGTGGTGCTGCGCTGGTCGGCTCCAGCCCCGGATTTCACCTACTGGCCGGAACATCTGCGCCGTGCCGAGATGCAGGAATGGCTTAACCGCAACGTTCTGCCCGTCATCCAGCGCTACCATGACCAGGCGCTCACCTGGTACGTCGGCGGCGACTTCGCGATGCGCCAGGACCGCAGCGCCTATCCGCTCGGCTTTGTCGGCCAGGACCTGAAGCGGCATGTCCCGCTGATCCTCGAAATGCGCGCCTGTCCCTATGACCAGCAGAAGCAGGCGCTGTTCTGGATGGTCGAGCAAACAGAGACGATCGGGCGCTTCGGCGCGGGCGAACTGGATGCCAACGGCAACGGCATGGCGCTTGCCCAAGAGACGCGGCAGCGGTTCGGCGAGCGCATCGTGGAGCGGATGCCCTCGGTCGCCTGGAGCCGGGAAACCGGCCCGAGCTTCTGCGCCGCGTTCGGTGACGGCACGATCCTGATCCCCGCCGACATGGACGTGCGCAACGACCTGCGCCAGCTGGTGATCGCGGGGGGCGTGGTGAAGATGCCCTCGCACGTCCGCGCCGAAGGGACCGATGGCGGCAAGCGACACGGCGACGCGGCGGTGGCGCTGTGGAATTTCCACGCGGCGACGAAGCGCGGCGACGGTGCCCGCTGGACGCCGCTCAACCGGCCCCGATCCTCGGGCCAGTCGCTCGATAGTGTCTGGATACCGGCATGATGCCCGTTGTCCGCTCAGGAGCCGCAGGAGCGCCGCCGCGCGAAAAGTGGGGCAATCTTGCCCGACGTTTCTCCACCTGCCCTCTTAGGGGCTTCTTACGGCTCTTTTCGGGGCAATCGACCCGTATGGGCCAGGCCGCAATGGCGGTCGCGCCGCACAGCAAGGTCTATCCCGCATGAACTGGTTTTCCAAAGCCCTGACCGCGATGCGTCACGGCTCCCGCCCGATGTTCCTGTCCGGCCTGCTGAAGCGGACGCGGTTCGATTACCGGAAAGAGGTCGGCGACGGCCTGGATAGCTCCGTCGTGACGGCGCCGATCCGCTGGGTGCAGCGCGCGCTCCCCGAGGCGCGCCTGGTCGTTCGGCGGCGCAAGCGCAACGGCGCGGTAGAGGAGATGGTCGGCCATCAGATGATCGCGCTGATCCAGCGCCCCAATCCCTATTATGGCGATATCGCGCTGTGGGCCGCGACGCTGCTGTCCTGGTACATCGCGGGCAACGCCTATTGGGTGAAGGTGCGCAACCGGGCGGGCCGGCCGGTCGAGCTGTGGTACGTGCCGCACTGGATGATGAAGACAGAAGCGCCGCGAGACGGCAGTGAGTTCATCTCTCATTATGTCTATCGGCCGGGCGGCGGGATCGAGCCGATGACCCTGCTCCCCGAGGATGTGGTGCATTTCCGCGACGGGATCGATCCGCGCAACCTGACCCTTGGCCTGTCGTCGCTCGACGGCGTGATCCGCGAAATCTTCATCGATCTGGAGTCGTCCAACTTCGTCGCCTCGCTGCTGCGGAACATGGGCGTTCCCGGTGTGGTGATCAGCCCAAAGGGCGGCGCCATGGTCGCGCCCGGCGATGTCGCGGCGACCAAGGCATGGTTTCAGGAATCGTTCGGCGGCGATCGTCGCGGCGGGCCGCTGGTGATGGGCGCGCCGACCGACGTGCAGCCCTATGGCTTCAACCCGCAGCAGATGAACATGAGCGAGGGGCGCGACGTCGCCGAGGAACGCGTCTGCGCGGTGATCGGCATCCCGGCCGCCGTCGTCGGGTTCGGCGCCGGGCTCCAGACAGCCAAGGTCGGCGCGACGATGCAGGAGTTGCATAGGATCGCCTGGGAGAACGGAGTTCTGCCGGCGTCCCGTGCGCTCGCCGACGAGTTGAACCGTTCGCTGCTGCCCGACTTCGGCGAGGTGGCGGGCCAGGAGGTCGGATGGAATACCGACGAGGTGAAGGCGCTTCAGGAGGACCAGGACAAGAAAACCGAGCGCTATAACAAGCGGCTTGGCTCAGGGGCGATCACGGTGTTCGAGTATCGCACCGGGATCGGCATGGAGGCCAACGACAGCCACCGAATCTATCTGCGCCCGATCAACCTGATCGAGGTTCCCGAGGGTGCGCCGCCTCGGGTCGAGACGGCACCCGCCCTCCCGCTGAAGGGCGCGCGCGGCGCGAAGGCAGCGCGAGCGCGCGAGGCAGGCTACAAGCGCGGTGTTGCCTTTGCGCTGATGCTTCAGCGGCAGAATAAAGGCCTCTCAGCCGCGTTTGAGAAGTCGCTTGCCGCCCGCTTCGCTGGCTGGGGTGACGAGGCCCGCGCGGCAGCGCTGCCGCTGCTCGAAGCCGCCACGCCGAAGCAGGCCAAGGCGGAAGGGCAGGACGGGGCCGATGACGAGCTTATCGCAATGATCCTGGAGAAGCTTGGGATCGACGCCTGGTCGGCGGAGCTGACCCAGGACTATGGCGCGCATTATCTCGAAATCGCCGAGGCGGTGCAGGAAGCAGCCGGGCACGCCGGCCTCGGCACTAACCTGCCCGATCCCGTCGCCCGCGCGATCGTCGCCTCGGGCGGGCGGCGGGTCGGCCTGATCGATCTGGACCAACAGACACGCGACGCAGTGTTCGACGCGCTCGCCGAGGGCCGGGCCGAGGGCGAAGGCGTCCAGAAGCTCGCCGACCGGATCGCGGTGCACATCGAGGCCGGGCCGTGGAATTCGGGCGAGATCCGCGCGCGCACCATCGCCCGTACCGAGACCAAGTTCGCACAGAATATCTCGACGATCGAGCGCGGCCTGGCTGCCGGGGTCGGACAGTTCGTGGTGTTTGACGGACGGCTTGGGCCGGGCCGGTCGCTGCCTGAGCATATGGCCAGGGACGGCTCGGTCGTCGGCGCCGAGGAAGCGGCCCAGATGGCGGCCGATGAACATCCCAACGGCACGCTGAGCTTCGCCCCCTATTTCGAGGAGTAAGACATGACCATCCAGACCAAGGCGATGACGATTGTGGAGATGGACGAGGCCGGCAAGGGCCTGGCGCTTCTCGCCACGCTTTCCGCGATCGACAGCGACGACGACACCTATCAGGCCGGGGCGTTCTCGTGGAAGGCCGGCGGCTCGCAATGGGCGCCCATGATCGTCGCGCATAATCGCGGCAAGATGCCGTTCGGCAAGGCGCGGGTATATGAAGACGGCGACCGCGCGCTTGCAGAGTTGAACCTTAACCTCGCCACGCAGGTCGGCCGCGACTGGCACGAGACGTTGAAGTTCGACCTGGCGACGGGCGAGCCGGTGCAGGAATGGTCCTACGGCTACGAGGTCATGGACTGGGACTTCCGCTATATCGACCGGACGAGAAAGGTTCGCGTCATCAAGCAAACGGACGTTCACGAGGTGTCGCCGGTCATCCGGGGCGCGGGCGCCGGGACGCGCACGATTTCGATCAAGAGCGCCGAGCTGAAGGACGCGCATTTCGCTCCGCTGATCGCGAGCCTGGGCGAACTGGCGACCGCCCTGGGCGAGGACCCTTCTCAGCTTTCCGCCACCGGGCTGAAGCAGCTGACGGAAATCCATGGGTCGCTGGGCAAGGGCCTTGAGGCGGCGGCCGCCGCGATCGGGGCCGACGCCACCAAGGTCGATACGCTGCTCGCCGGCTATCTGCGCCACCAGTCGCGCCGCCATCTCGCCGCTTAGGCGACCGGCCGTCCCGCCGTTCCTGCCGCCCGCGCGCAACCGTCCTGCGCGCGGGCGGTTGTGTTTTCCTGACCGTCTCGGTTAGACCAGCCCGCGCCGATCGCGGCGCCTCCCCCATCTCGATACCGCCTGCCCCGGAACGCGTTCCGGGGCGATAGGCCGTGCCCGCGCCTGCCACATGGACACCTCGGCTCCGCACTCATGGAGCCGCCCGGTTTTCCATGGAGTGCAGGCTATGTCGGTTGCGAATTTGACGTTGAAGGAGGCGCGCGAAAAGCTCGGCGCGAAGCAGGACGAGCTGGGCAAGGTCTTTGAAGAGGCCAAGGTCGCCGGTGGCTACGACTTCAACAAGGTGACCTCCCTCGGCACCAACGTGAAGGGCTCGATCGCCGTGGCCGAGAAGGTCAAGGCGATGAATGCCGAGTGCGACGAACTGGCGCAGCACGCCGAGACGCTCGAAGCCGCAGAGCACGCCGCGAAGAGCCATGCCGACCGCGAGAAGGGTGTGCGCCGACCGCCGATGCCGGGCAGCAAGGGCGACGATCGCCGCGCCGAAATCAAGTCTCTGGGCACTCGGGTCGCCGAGGAAAAGAGTTATCAGTCCTGGGTAAAGGACGGCGCGAACGGCGGCGTCAGCTTCAGCTTTGACGAAGTATGGCCGTCCGATGTGCTTGCCAAGGGGGCGTCCTTCGAAACGCTCGGCAGCAAGGCGCTGATGTCGCGCGGTGCGGGCTATGCGCCCGAGGTTATCCGCGCGCCCGGTTTCGTCGAAGCTGCTACCCGCCCGATCCAGGTGCTCGACATCATCCCGATGTTCCAGACCGATCAGGCCGCCTACAAGTACATGGAGGAGACGACGCGCGCGCACGGCGCGGCCGAACGGGCCGAGGGCGCGACCTTCGCAGAGAGCGCGTTTGTGTTCACCGAGCGCACCTCGCCCGTCCAGAAGATCACCGATAGCCTGCCAGTCACGGACGAGCAGTTGCAGGACGCGCCGTCGATGAACGGCTATATCGACACCCGCGTGACCTTCGGCTTGCGCCAGAGGTTCGACGGCCAGAGCCTCATCGGCGACGGCAGCGATCCGAACCTGCGCGGCCTGAAGAACGTCCCCGGCATCCAGTCCCAGGCAGTCGGTGCCGGGCCGACCATGGACGCCTTCTTCAAAGCGATGACCAATATCAGGCGGATCGGCCGCGCGATCCCGACCCACCACCTCATTCACCCCACTGACTGGCAGAATATTCGCCTCACCCGAACGGCGGATGGGGTCTACATTCTGGGCTCCCCTACCGATTCCGGGCCGGATCGACTGTGGGGTCTGCCGGTCGCCCAGGAGGACGCCGACGTCCAGGGGCGCGGTTATACCGGCTCGTTCCTGCCGCCCTACGTCTCGGCCTTCGAACGGCAGGGCGTGGACATCCAGCTCGGCTTTGTCGGCACCCAGTTTGTCGAGGGGAAGCGCACCGTGCGCGGCACCTTCCGCGTCGCGCTGGTGTGGTTCCGCCCGACCGCGTTCAGCGAAGTCACCGGCATTCCGGACGTGTGATCGTGATCCGGCCGTGCGCGGCCGGTGAGTGGGGGTCGGCCCGCGCGGCGTATCGGCGCGGGCCGCTTTTCCGAAAGGAGCTTCAACATGGGCAAGATGAAAGGCGGACAGGTCCGGGTTCGCACCGCCGAGTTCGGCAACGTCGCACTGGGCGGCAATGCCGCCGTGCTGGCGGATAACGCCCTCGACGCGGTCAATCCTACCGTCGTCACGGTGCTGGCCGGCCAACCGGACGTGCCGCGCGGCCTGACGGTCAAGGGCAGCGACGCCAATGTGACGGGCAATGTCGTGATCGAGGGCACCAATGCGGGCGGCGCGGCGATCAGCGAGACGATCGCGCTCAACGCGGCGAATGTCGTGGCCGGCAGCAAGGCATTCAGGACAGTCACCAAGGTGACGCTGCCCAAATATGCCGTCGCCAATACCGAGCGTGTCCGGATCGGCCTGGCCGCGAAGCTCGGCCTCCCGGTCAGGCTCAGCCGCAACACGGTGATCGCCGCCTATCTGGCCGGCGCGCGCGAGGCGACCGCCCCGACCGTGACCGTCTCCGCGACCGTGCTGGAGACCAACACGGTGACGCTCGCCTCGGCGCTCAACGGCACCGCCGTGATCGTCGACTTCTACGAAACCAACTGAGGAGAACAGCGATGATGAAGGCAACAGCGCGCCTGTACCTGACGGCGAACCTCGCCGCCCTGGTGCTCGAAGGCGACCCCCGAGCGGCCACGCTCTATGCGTCCCCTGGCGACGAAATCCCGGACTCCGCGGTTGAACGGTTCGGCCTGGTCGACGGGACGCTTGGCGATGCCCCGGACAGCGAGACGCACCCGGCCGACCTTGCGCCACCCCCGCCACCCCCGCCTCCGCCTCCGCCTCCGCCGCCACCTCCACCGCCGCCAGCACCCGAGCCCGAGCCCGCAAAAGGAACTAAACCCGTGAAGCCAGTCGAAACCAAGGAAAGGGTCACTCCCGCCAACAAGGAAGCGAAGGCAGGCGAGAACAAGGGCGACGGTGCCGGCGACGCTGCACCTAAGGCGCAGAGCTAAGCCATGGCGCTTATCGACCGGGTCAGGGAACGCGCGGGCAGCGATCTGTCCGACAGCGAGTTGCAGGCAATGATCGACGGGATCGCGGCCGAGCTGGCGGCGCGCCTCGGCCCGGTCGGTTCTCGTGAAGTGGAACTGGGCGACCCAACCGACCCCGATTCCCGTTTTCGCCGCACGCTGAAGATGGCGCGGCCGATCGACACAGCCGCCCAGCTGGCGATTGTCGAAACCGACCCGTCGAACAGCGGCGACGCGGCGAACGATGTCGTGCTGGCGACCGGGGATTTCCGCGTCATGCACGGCGGCCTGACGCTCCAGCGGCTTGTCGGCGGACCGAACGGCCGCGACTATTGGGCGCCGCTGGTGCGCGTCACCTTCACGCCGATCGGCGATGCCGGCGACCAGGCCGCGCGCGACGAGGCGACCATCAAGCTGATCCAGCTCGACCTGTCCTATCGCGGCGGGCTGAAGAGCGAGAAGGCCGGCGACTATCAAATCACGCTGAGCGGCGATCCGGTCGCCGATCGCGAGGGCATCTTCAAGAGCCTGGAAGCCGCCCGTGGCGGCGCGATGGTGATGGCGTGACCACACAGAACGAAACCCTGGACAAGACTGGCGTAGCGATGGCCTCGGTGAAGGCTCTGCTTGATGGGCTCAGCGCGCTCGAAGGCGTGGATCATCGTTCGGCCGCAGTGGCGCGAACGCATTTCGAGACCGCTTTCCTTTGGGTGGCCGTTGCCGCCTCGGGCGAGGGCGTGCTGACATGAGCGCGCGGCTGGTCGCCATCGACTTCGCCTGTAACGATCCGGACAATGGCGACTTCGCCGGCCGGACTGCCATGGTGTCCGCCGTATGGCTCGGGGATGCCGAACTTGAGGCGCCTTCGTTCGAGGGTTTCACCTTCAGCGAACTGGGGGCAACCGACCGGGTGCAATTCCCGGTAAAGGTTCGCATCCACCGGAAGGAATTCGCGGTTGTCCAGTCCCGGTCATGGGTCGGCAACTGGTGCTGGAACCGATACTTTTTCAGGCGCGCCGAGGCGAAGCGACTGATCCTGACCCTGCGCGCCAATGGCTGGCGTTGCACCTGCGGCCCTTCCCGGTTCTTCGACTGGATGAATGCGGAGCGTGCCGCATGATCGCCGCCCGCCTCACCATGCGCGCCCAGGTGGAGCGCAACCAGGCCGTCGCCACCGACACCTGGGGCCAGCCGGTCGCGGCCGATTTCCAGCCGATCGGCGCGCCGCTGGCCTGCTTCGCCTGGTCGCCGAATGCATCCGTGCTGATCGACGGCAGCAAGACGGCACAGATCGAGGGCGTCCGGGCGATGTTCGCCCTGGGCGCCGATGTCGCCGAGAACGACCAGCTGGTTGCGATCACCGATCGCCAGGGCGCCGTGTTGTTCCCCGGGCGGCTGAAGGTCGAGGGGCCGGTGCAGTTCAAGCACAACCATCTCGAAGCCGACCTGGTGAGGATCGGCTGATGGCCGGCAACAGCTTCGGATCGAGCGGCAAGGGCTCGCTCACCTGGACCGGTGATGCGGTGAAGGAGCGGTTGCGCAAGGCGCAGATTCGCGGGGTCAACGCGACGATGGGCGCCTGCGTCGTCGAGGCGAAGAGCAACCATCCCTGGCAGAACCGCACCACCGTTCTAGAGGGCGGGATCGACGTGGTCGACTATGCCGTTCCGGTAGAGGCCGGCGTCACCGGCACCTGGGGCGTTCGCGACGTCGTCTATGCACTGATGATCGAGGTAGGCGGCACGATCCAGCATCCGGGCGGGACGGCCTATTTCATCGGTTCGGATGGCATGGCCAAGTTCGTCTCCAACGACGATCCGAAGGCGGCCGGCCTCCCCCGAACCAAACCGCACGAAATCGTCATACCAGCCCATCCTTATCTGCGCCCGGCGGCCGACAAGCTCTATCCCACGCTGAGCGACCGTATTCGGGTTGCCTATGACAAGCTCGCTCCCTCGGCCGAGGGGGGCACCAATGGCTGATCTGGTCGGTGCCGTCGCTGCCCTGCTCGCGGCCGATGCCGGCATTGCGGCGATTGTCGGCGCGCGCGTGTTCGGCGGTGAGCTGCCGCCCGGCGAGACGCAGCACATGCCGCGACGCGTGATCGTGCTGAAGCCATCGGGCGGCTTTTCGATGACAGGCGCCAGCTATGTCGAGGCGGACACCCAGCGGCTCGACCTGTTCGCCTATGGCGCGACGGTGCGCGAGGCGTCCGATCTGTGCGGCGCGGCGGCGGCGGTGCTGCGCCGGATCGACCGCGTCGTCTCGGCCGGGGTGCTGATCCACTGGGCGCAGAGCGCGGGCGGCTTCCTGACCGGGCGCGAGCCGGTGACCGACTGGCCCCGCGCCTGGCAGTCTTTCCAGTTTTTACACGCACTGAAGGAGGTTTGAGATGCAGGAACCATTGGAGATTATCGCAGGGCCGCTGACGGCCTGGGTCGCGCCGATCGGCACCGCCTTTCCGCTCATCACCGCCGCCCCAGCCGGCCCCTGGACGATGGTCGGCGCGAATGGCGACCGCAACTATTCGGACGATGGCGTGTCGGTCATGCACAGCCAGACGATCCAGAAGGTTCGCCCGGCCGGCACGGTCGGCGCGGTCAAGGCATTCCGGACCGAAGAGGACCTGACCCTCACGCTGACGCTCTGGGACCTGACGCTTGAGGCCTATACGCTGGCGTTGAACGGCGCGACGGTGAGCGCGACGGCGGCGGGTGTCGGCACGGCCGGCTTCAAGAAGCTGGGCCTGTCGCGCGGGGAAGACGTCAAGACCTATGCGCTGCTCGTTCGCGGCACGAAGTCAGCTTACGGCGCCACCTACGCGGCGCAATATGAAGTCCCGCGTTGCTACCAGTCCGCCAATCCCAATCCGGCCTATCGCAAGGGTGTGCCGGCGGGCCTTCAGCTGGTGTTCGACGCGCTCGAATATGGCGCAGCGACCAGCGCTGACGAACGGTTCGGGCGGCTGATCATGCAGCACCAGGCGCCGCTGGCCTAACCTATCGGCCGGGCGATGCCCGGCCCCTTCTTTCCCAACATGCAGGAATTCCCATGGCCGACGCGCCCTTGCTTGACCTGGCCACGCTGATCGTCCGGCAGGCGATCGACATTGATGGCCGACGCTTCGAGATATTGAGCGCCGACGAATTGTCGGTGCTTGATTCGCATCGCTTCGGCATCTGGGGCCGCCAGATCGAACGCCTCGCGGCCAGTGACGACGCCGACGACAGCGCGGAATATGCCGAACTGATCCAGCGTGTCGCGCGCGCCGCGATCGTCGATGTCCCCGATGAGGTGTTCGCGCGCCTCACCGGCACGCATCAGATGGCGATCGTGGATGTTTTTACCGGTCTCCTGCTGCGCAACAGGCTCGGCGTAGCAGGAGCGATGGCGAGGGCGATGGGCGGCCTGCCGACTGGGGAGACCTTATTCCCCGGCTTCAGCGCTTCTACGGCGGCACAGGACAATGGTGGCTGGCTGAAGCGCCTGCGGCACTGGTTCGCGCGTACGTGAAGATGCTCCCGCGCCTCCAGGCCGAGGAACAGCTGGTCGCGGTCGACGCGAACGCGCTGGGCACCGGCAGCTACGACCAGGGCGACGCGCGGCGGATGATGGGCCGGCTGCGCGACACCGCATCCGGCGACGCCAATGGCGAGACCCGGAAGCGCGGCCCTGCGGCCAACCCGGCCCAGATTTCGCAGATGGGCGTCAGCGTCACCATCCTGCCTCCCGAGGAGCCTCTAAGCGGTGCCTGAGAGCCTTGGCGAAGCGCTGCTCTATCTGCGCACCGACGATCGCGGCCTCGATGCCGGCATCAGCAATGCCAAGGGTAAGAGCGAAGGTCTCGGCCGGACGCTCGACGCCACGTCGGGCAGCGCGTCGCGCCTGGGCAAGGCGCTGGATGATACCGGCAGCAGCGCGGGCAAGGCGGGAGGATCGACCGCCGAATATTCGCGCGACGTCGCGCGGCTGAAGGCGCAGATCGATCCCGCCTGGGGTTCCTTGCAGAAGTTCCGCAGCGAAGCGGTGATCCTGCGCGAGGCGCTGGACGCAGGGGCGATCACGCACAAGCAATATGTCGAGACCATGCGGCAGAACGCATCAGCGGCAGGCCTGCTGACCAACGCGGGCAAACAGGTGACCGCGATGACCGGCGGCCAGCGTGCCGGCGTGAATCAGCTGATTATGAACATCGGCGACATGTCGACCATGTATTCGATGGGCGCGCGGCCGGCACAGATTTTCGCGAGCCAGATCGGGCAGATCACCCAGGCGGTGCAGCTGGCCTCGGGCGGGACCAGCAAGTTCGCCACCTTCCTCGGCGGGCCTTACGGCATGGCCCTGGCGCTGGCGGTGCAGCTGGGCGGGCCGTTCCTCGGCTTCCTGTTCGAGAGCAAGACGGCGGCGGACAAGGCGGCCGAGGCGAACGAGACGCTCACCCAGAAGCTCGACCGGCAGAAGCATAGCCTGGCCGAGGTGAGCGCCGCACTGAAGGAGTATAATGGCGAGCAGGCAAAGGCGCGCGAGACCGCGCTTCAGCAGGCCGAGGCGGCGAAGAAGGCGGCGGATGCACAGCTGAAGGAAGCACTGGCCATCCGCACCAAGCTGGCGGCCGAGCTGGAAGCTCGCCGGGCGTCAGCCTCCGCCAATATGGGCCAGGGCGCCGGGGGCGCGGCGGGCGCCTTCTCCCAAGGCCAGCTGACCGCGACCGAACAGAAAATCAAAGACAATGAAAAGCAGATCGCTGACCTGAGAAAACAGGCAAGGGAAGCCGGCGCCAATCTCGCCGACGAGCGATCCCAGATCGACGCCGACCCGGTGAAAAAGACCCGTGAAGGGTTCGCCAAATTACAGGAACAGGCGAAGGCGACGATTACCGACGTCGACAAGCTGACCGCTCGCCTGACCGCGTTGCGTGAGCAGGAAGACGAAGCGGTCAAGAAAATCCGGGAGTCCGGCCGAAGCCGGGACACGACGGCGGCCGATGCCAGTCTCGGCGACATGACCGCATTGCTGAAGAAATTGTTCCCCGGCGCGCGGATCACTTCGACCACGGGCGGCAAGCACGCAGTCGGGAGCGACCACCCCAAGGGCAAGGCGATCGACTTCGTTCCCCAGGGCGGCATGGGGACCTATACGACGGCCGAGGTCGAGAAGATCCTGGAGGAAGCCGGCGTCACCATCCGGCGCAACGCCAGCGGCACCAAGCAGATATTCGGTCCCGGCCGCTCGGCGGGCAAGCCGGGCGACCATGACGACCATTTCCATTTTGCCTGGACCGGCGGCGCCTCGCCCGAGGAAGCAGAACGGCGCAAAGCGCAGGCCGACGCAAAGAAGCTCGCGGCGCAGGAAAAGGAAGACAGGCGCGTCGAGCGTTACAGCCGCGATCTGGCCGGGCTCCAGCAGGCAGCGGCCGATATCCAGAAGCGTATGGCCGACACGGCCGAGGAACGCGCCAAGCTGGAATTGCAGGGCCTCGAAATCGCCACGGGCGAACAGGCGCGGCGCATCACCGCCAGCAAGGACTATACCGAGGCGCAGAAACTCCAGCTGCTATTGGCGCTATCCATCAAGGACAGCCTCGAACGCCAGCTGATCGAGCAGCGTAAGAATGAAGAGCTTGCGCGGCAGGCGTTCGAAGTCGCCCAGGCGCAGCGGGCCAATGCCCGCGATCTTCTCCAGAACGAACTGAAACTCGCCGAAACCCGCGAGACGCGCCACGACATCGAACTGCGGTTGCTTGACCTGACATACGAGCAGGAAAAGGCGGCACTCGATGCGGTGCTTGCAAGCACTGAAGCAACTGAGGCGCAGAAGAAGATCGCGCAGGCTCGACTGGCGATCCTCGGCCAGCTGAAGGCCGGCGATCGTGCGGCGATCGAGCGCGAGTATGAGAACCCCGTTGAGCGCTATCAGCGCGAGCTTCGGAACTATGGAGCCGGGATCAACGACGAACTGGCCAAAGTGCCCGTCAATGGTCTCCAGAAGCTTGAAGATCGGTTGGTCGAAACGCGGCTCCGGCTGAAGGAACTGGGCGCAGCGTTCAAGGACGTTGCCAATCAGATAATCTCCGACCTTCTGCGAATCGCGGTCAGGCAGTGGATAACTGCTCCGCTCGCCGGGCTGTTGTTCGGGGGTGGCGGTGGCGGCGGGGCGGCCTCGGGTGGCGGCGGCATTTTCGGTAGCCTTTTTGGCAGCGTCCTGGGCGGCCTGTTCGGCGGAGGGAAGTCGAATGTCCCGGCCGGTGGCTCCGGCACGTTCGGGGGCGGTATGAACCCCAATGGCTCCTATAGCTTCGCCGGGTTGTTCGCCGATGGCGGACTGATCCCCAACGGCCATTTCGGCATCGTCGGCGAGGCAGGCCCCGAGCCGATCTTCGCGACCGGTGCCGGCATAGGCGTGATGCCCAATTCCGCCCTGCGCGGCATGGATAACAGCCGGCCGGGGACGCTCAACGTCACCGTCTCCGGCGCGCGCGGCAATGCCGAGATCGAGGACATGGTCCGCAGCGGCGTCAGCCAGGGCATCGCCAGCTACGACCGCGTGGTTGGCAGCCGGGTGCGCGACAATCTGGCGAGGCGGTCATGAGGATGAGAACATGAGCCGTTTCGAATGGCCGGCCAGCCTGGTGCCGACCGATGTGCAAGTGCGCCCGCCGCGCAAGACGGTTGGCCTTAACACCAGCCAGTCGGAGTTCACCCAGGCGGTGCCGGCGATCCGGCCGCCGTTCGGCCTGACGCTGGAATTCAGCGACCTGTACGGCAACGAGGTGCTTGCCTATCGCGCGGCGCTCGCCCTGTTCGAAGGCCGGGCCAACACGGTGCGCGTGCCGCTGTTCGACCTGTGGTTCGCCGCGAGCGATGCTGCGCTGGGCGCGGGCGGTTCTCCGCATTCGGACGGGGCGCCTTTTTCCGATGGCGCGCTCTATCTGGTCGACGATCTGGCGGGCGTGACGGTGACCGGCACCCAGGGCGACCGGACGATCACGGCCGACTTCGGCAATTACGGCCAGCTTCTCCAGGGCGGGCTCTATTTCGGGCTTGGCGACCATCCCTATATCGCGACCGGAGTGTGGTGGAACGGGACCGTCGCCACGATCCGCTTCTCGCCGAGCCTCAGGATCGATTACGTCGATGCACCGCTGAAGCTGCGGCCGACGATGATTGCCGGCCTCGTTGATGACGACAACGGCCAGCTAACGCTCCAGCGCGGGCGCTACGGGGCGGCGACGCTCGATCTGGTGGAGAGGTTCGATGAGCCTCTTTCCTGAGACGATTGCCGCCGCGCTGGCCGGCGCGAAGGTGGAATGCGCCAACCTCGTCCGGTTCGACTTCACCAGCAAGCCTGTGCGCCTGTGGACCGGCAATGGGCGGCTGACGACGAAGGACGGCCAGAAGTGGCAGGCGATCGGGCAGCTGGGCAGCGTGAGCGGTGTCGAGCAGGCGGTGAACGGGGAAGCGCCCGAGGCGACCTTTACCCTGTCCGGGGTTGATAACGAGATCATGCGGCTTGCGCGGGACGAGTTCAAAAGCGAAGTGCTCGGGCGGCGCGCGGTGATCTACATCCAGTTCTTCGGCGAACCGGACGAGGCCGACCCTGACAACCAGCGGCCGCTCGACCGGCCGTTTGCGCTCTGGGGTGGGCGGCTGCTGACGCCGACCTTCACCTTCGACCAGAATGGCGAGCGCTCTATCGCGCTATCGGCGGAGAGCCTGTTCTCCCTCCGGTCCCGGCCCCAATACGCCATGTACACCGACCGCGACCAGGACCACCGCTTCCACGGCGACCGGGGGTTCGAGTTCGTCGCCACACTGGTCAACAAGGTGGTGACATGGCCGGACTGGTGACCGCGCCCGCTGTGCCGGTCGATGCCGTCGCCGCCGAGCTGCGCCGCTGGGCGAGTACGCCGTTCGACTGGACGCGCGACAATTGCGGCCTGGCGGTTCTTGGCTATGCCGAGCGCCTTCGCGGCCGGCAGGTCCGGCCGGCGCCAAGCTTTCAGGGCAAGGTCGGCGCCGGCCTGATGCTCGAACGGCACGGCGGGTTCGCCGGCTATTGTTCCTGGGCAATGGCGCAGATCGGTTGCGCGGTAACCGAAACGCCCGAGCGCGGCGATGTCGCGCTGGTCGACCTTCCCGGCTCGGGCCTGACCGCGTGCCTCTGCCTGAGCCGCGCGAGTTCAGGCGCGACCCTGTGGGCAGCGCGCGGCGACCATGCCGTGGTGATCGAGCCGGGCGAGCCGACCAAGGCATGGAGGGTCACATGCCCCAGGCGATAGCGGGCTTCCTCATCAAGCTGGGCGTGAGCAAGCTGATCGCGTCGATCGCGGCCTTCGTCATCAGCGTCGGCATTCAGGTCGGCGCCAGCGTGCTGCTCAACGCCATTTTCGGGCGGGGCGGCGCGAAGCCGAGCGATGGCCAGCAGAACATCAACGAGGCGGTCGGATCGCGTTTCCGCCGCTATGGCATCGTCCATTCCGGCGGCCAGCGAAGCTTCCTCGAAAGCTCGGCCGGCCGCCTCGGCATCGTCGTGACGCTGGGTACGGGCGAAGAGAGCGGCATCCTTGAGCACCGGATCAACGACAAGCCGGTGACCGTCGCGGGCGGAACGGTGACCGAGCCGAGCTTTCACAATGCCGTCCATATCTACACACGCGAGGGTTCGGACAGCCAGACTGCGATCAGCGAATTGACCGCCAGGTTTCCGCAATGGACATCGGCCCATCGGCAGCGCGGGTGCGCCCACGCCGCGATCATCTGCGATCCGGTGAAGCAGGAATATTTCAACGAGGTCTTCAACGGGCAGATGCCCATCTACAGCCAGGTGCGGAAGGGCGCGCGGCTCTATGACCCGCGCCGCGATTCAACGGCGGTGATCCATGACGACGGTGCGGGTTTCATCGTCAACGGCACCGGGCCGCAGCGCCTTAACGACAAGTCGACCTGGCCATGGAGCGACAACGCGGCGCTGGTGATCGCCGATTATTTCGCCCACCCGGACGGCTATGGCGGCGGCTTCGACAATGTGAACTGGACGAACATCGCCGGGGAAGCCGAGATCGCCGACCAAAGCGTGACGACGGTGACCGGAGAGGTGATCGCCCGCTGGCGGCTCTGGGCGAGCTATGCGCTGGCCAACACCGAACGCCGCCACGTGATGGCCGATCTGATGAAGGCCTGCGACGCCTTTAGCTGGCAGGACGCCGAGGGCCGGTTCAACCTGATGCTCGGCCGTTTCGTAGAACCGACCGTCGTGCTTACCGACAACCATATCCTCGGGCAGACAGCCACGCTCGGCCCAACCGCCCAGCAGCGCGTGAACGCCCTGAAGATGCTCTATACCGAGGCCGCTATCGGCTATCGCGAGCAGGAAAGCGCGATCGTCGCCGATCCGGACGCGGCCGACGACCCCAACACCGACCCGCAAGCGGTCGACCTCTACTATGCACCGCATCACAACCAGGCGGTGCGCGTCGGCAAGCTGATGCTCGCGCGGCTTGGCGACCGCTGGCACATCACCGCGCTGCTCAACCTATACGGCCTCAACCTGATCGGCCAACGGTTCTGCCGGCTTGAATCGGCCGCGCTGGGCGTCGCCGGTTACTTCGCCGTGGCGGGCCTGAAGCTCAACCTCGCCGAGATGACGATTGAAGCCACGCTGGACGAGGTAAAGCCGGCGGACTGGCAGTTCGATGCGGCAACCGAGGAGGGCACGCCGCCCTCGGTGCCAGGCGCAGCACCGCCGCCGCCGCCGCTGGCCGCACCGACCGGCCTTGCGCTGGCGACGGTGCAGATCGCCCTGGACGGCGCCACGGGCGTCTCGATCGGCGCGAGCTGGGCCGATCCCGGCCGGCCCGATCTGAACTGGGAAGCGACGTACCGGCCGAGCGCTGGCGGCGACTGGGTGCCGATGGCCGTGGACAATGACGCGCGCACCGCCCGCAGCGGCGCGGTGAGCAGCGGTGTCGCGTACACCGTTCGGGTGCGGGCGCTGACGATCAGCGGGCGGCCGAGCGCCTATGCCACCGGCACGATCACGCCCGTGGCCGACGCCCCCGTCCTCGGCCCTCCAACCGAGCTGACCGCGACCGGTGGGGTCGGCAAGGCGGACGTGCGCTTCCGCATGCCGACCGGCGCGTCACTCGCCTTTGCGCGGCTCTATCACTCAGCGAACAACAATTTCGGGACGGCGACGCAGGTGGGCGGGATCATCACCGGCGGGCTCGGACAGGTCATGACGGTGACCGACACCGGGCTTTCTTCCGGGGCGCAATATTACTGGGTCCGGGCTTTTGACGGGTCGGGCGGACAGTCCGCCGTGACCGGTCCCGCGACCGCGACGATCAGCTAGAAGGGACAGGGAAATGGGCGCGATCAAGGAGAAGTTCGATCAGGTCTATCGGGATTTCGCGACGGACGGCTTGAGTTCGAGCGGCCTTTACGACCCACCTAAAGCCGAGGTGCGCGGGATTGGGCCGATGATCGAGGCGGCACTGGGGAATGTGGGTATCGGCGCGCTGCTATCGGTGACGAAGCTGACCAAACCACTTCTGGACGCCGACCTTGCCCATGCGGCCGGCGACGTTGCCCTGGTCTATGCCGATGGCGTCGACGTCAACAACGACCTGTATTTGAAGAGCGGTGCGAGCGGCGTAGGCGGGTGGAACAACACGGGCATCTTGCATGCCATCATGGACGGCCTGGGTCGGCCCGGGATCGACCTCGCCAGGAACTGGGCATCCCTCGCGGCCGGCGAGCCAGATCCCGATCATCACCCAGGCGCGCTATCGGCGTATCAGTACGCGCAGAAGATCGCGGCCCTCGTGGACGATGCGGTGGCGGCGGGCCAGGCGGTCGAGAGCATCAGCCCCTATCTCACCGACCTAACAACCATCGCCGACACGATCGACGCGGCTGAGAACATCGTCCTGGCCGCCCCGCTGACCACGTCGAAGGCAGCGACAACGACGATCGCGAGCAACACGACGCTGGCGGCCGACCCGAACCTGACGGTGCCTTTCGCCGCGTATCAGGCCAAGCGATTGAGGGGCCGTATCGACTATTCGACCGGGGCCACAGGCGGGTTCAAGTTCAGGATCGCCGGCCCAGCGGGGGCGACCGTCCAGATCAACCGGCGCGCCATCGCCCCCGGCGCCGCCGCCTATAGCGCGGTCGCGACCGATGTTGCTTTCCACGTCAGCGACGTTGTGGTGACCGGTGCAGCAGGCTCCGGCACCGTCGAATATGACGCCGTGATCTACAACGGCGCCAATGCCGGCGACGTCCAGTTCCTGTGGGCGCAAAACGCCATCGATGCCACCGCCACCAGTGTGAAGGCCGGGGGCGAGATCGAGGCAAAAGCGCTGATCGCGACGGCGCCGTTCGCTTTCGCGAGTTCGGCCATCGCCAAGCTCGGCGACTATACCGGCCCCGGCGCGTCCGGCGGGCACAATGTCATCTCATTTACCCAGGTTGGCGTTGCCGTCAGCTATATCGAAGCGATGATCACCGGTTCCTCGGCCGAGGCGCAGCTCTTCGCCGGCAGCTACACGATCACGGTCGACGGCGGGGCGCCCACCACCGTCACCGCGCCGGCCGGCTGGAGCTATGTGTCGCTGTTCACCGGGCTTGCCGAGGTTCCCCATCGTGTTCGGATCAAGGGCAACTTCATCGATAGTGACATTGCCGTGAGGGCACGCGGCAAGGCGGTGGCCATCGCCCGCCCGTCCGATATCCCCTCCTATTATCGGGTGATGGACGCGACCAACGGCTATGCGTCCTATATCGCCAAGGATGGCGCGCCGGAACTGTACACCGGCAATTATGGTGCAGGCGACAAGCGGGTGACGACGTTGCCCTCAGCGTGCGGATTTGGCTGGCGGTTCGCCGCGACCACGACGAGCATTCGTGCCTGGGTGTATGACGCCAGCAACGGCAGCTCCTACGAACTTCTCCAGGATGGTGTGTCGATCGCGACCTTCAATTTCACAGGCACCCGGCCTGGCACGTTCGCGATGATCACGCTGGCGACCGGCCTGAATGGCGCACACGAGTATGAGATCAGGCCGATTACCTCGGGCCGGTTCTTCTACCTTCACGCTATCCTGGTCGACTCGCTGAGCCCGTCGGCGCACGCCGCGAAGGAACTGGATGCATGGTACGGGGACAGCAATGTGGAGATGCCGATCGGAGCCGACGCACGAACCCATGCCGCCTTCCTGCTCGCGAGCCCCGCCGGCCGCGCCTGCATCCGCAAAGGGCTTGGCGGACAGCGGGTATCGACCTGGGGCCGGGACAACACCGCGCTGGTGACCACAGGCCTTAGCCAGGCCGCGAGCCGCCTCTTCAACATGATCGGGGTCAACGACTATTATTACGGCACCCCGCTCGCCACGTTGGAGGCCGACTACACAGGGCAGATCGTCAACCAACGAGCAGGCAACGCCACGGCCAAGATCGTCTGCATTGGCCTGCACGAGCACTACCGCGCGCCGCTTGCTGGCGGTCCCTATTCGGATACCGATCGCCGCGCATACAACGCCCGCATCCAGGCCGCCGTCGCTGCGTGCCGCGCGGCCGGCGATACCAACGTCTATTATGTCGACCCGACCGGCTGGATCATCGGCACGTCGCCTACGCCCGATCTTGCTGACGGGGTTCATCTGAGCACGGCGGGCTGGATCAAGTTCCGCGCTGGGTTGCAGACGGCCCTGACGGCGCTGGGGATTTGAGCCCAAGGCGCCCCTCAGGAGGTTCTTAAGGGGTCCTTAGAGCCATTCGCAGACTTCGAACCGAAAGGTCGCGCTGCTCCATTCGTCGCTAATACGCTGTCGTTGGTTTGCGTGGCCGCCTAATTGCGCCGACAATGAGCGGCCGACGACTTTCGCCGGGCAGCAGGAGAGAGGAAATGTCCCAAGAGGAAGCGTTACGGAATTTGGGAACGAATGTTGGGAAGCATCTCGACCAACTGAAGGTGCCCAGCGTCGCCAACCCGCCTTCCCATGGAGGCAGTGAACAGCGTGTAGCAACGAAGCAGTCTCACCAGGCAACGTTGCTGGATTTGGCCGTGGAGGCTGTCGGGCGCGCTGACCGGGTCAGGCTGCGCCTTTCATTCGAGAGCGATTGGATTACCGTTGAGGAGATCGAGGATCGCCAAGGGCTGTTCAGCTATGTGAGGAAGGATGCGAGCAGCCGCAAAACGGCGCTCCTAGACACTCTGTTGGCAGTCAGTGTGGAAGATGCGGGCACTTAAAAGTGCTCCAGAATGTCTTGTCAAACACTCCAGAAACGAATGTCCGGCTACATCCGGCATTTTTTCCGCTGTTATCAATAACAGCGGCAACGCACCATAACCCTTTGAGAACAATTCATAAAATCCGACTAAAATTCCAACATAACAGCGGTAGAAAAAACAACCGTGCCGTTGTCGCGATAACAGCGGAAATCCGGCCCATCGTGGAGCCCGGTTTCAATCCAGCTTGCGGCCGGCGATCCAGACCTGTTCGAGACTATGGGTGTTGCGGATATCGGCCAGCGGATTGGCGCCCAGCACCAGCAGGTCCGCCTGCCGCCCGGGCCGCAAGGTGCCGACCATGTCGTCGATCCGCATCACCTTCGCCGCACCACCGGTCGCGGCCACCAGCACTTTCATCGGGGTCAGCCCGGCCTCGACCATCATCTGCATTTCGAGATGCTCGAAATAGCCCTGCCAGCGGCCGGTGGGCGCGCCGGTATCGGTGCCCATCGCGATCGCGACACCGGCATCCGACAGCAGTTTCAGGTTGCGCCTGGCCTGGTCGAGCGCCGGCTTGATCGCCTGGGCGGCGGCGCTCGCCTTCACCCTGGCCTGCGCCTCCGGGTCCAGCAACGCGGCGAGCGGCAGGCGATGGGCCTCTTCCCGGGTGAAGAACGGATCGGTCACGAAATCGGGGGTCGATTCATAGACGAACACCGACAGGTCGCGCGTCAATGTCGGGATATAGCCGACACCCTTCGCCTTGATTTCGGCGATCAGCGCAGGGTCCACGTCGCGGTCGCGGATGCTGTGGGCGAGGATATCGACGCCGGCATCGACCAGCCCCCTGGTCTCGTCCGCGGTGAACATGTGCGCGGCGACGCGCAGTTTATCGATATGCGCCTGGTCGATCATCGCACCATAGACGGCCGGGGTGCGGATCGGGGCGTCGGGCGGCCCCTCGAGCCTGATCTTGATGATGTCGACGCCCCGCGCGGCATTGGCCGTCGCGGCGGCGCGGCCCTCATCCGGGCTCGTGGCGGTGAGCACAGGGCCGGAGACGTAGAGCCGCGCCATGCCCGGGCCGAACGGCGCGGTGCGCAGTTCGTCGCGGAGCTTCACCGTCTCCACCCCGTCATCGCCAAGGCTGTAGACCGTGGTGACGCCGTAGCGGGCGTAGAGCGCAAGCTGGTCGGCAAGCTGGGTGCGCGCCGGGATCGCCGACTTCGCGTCGAAGAACAGATGGCCATGCGCGTTGACGATCCCGGGCATGATCGTCTTGCCCGTCACGTCGATCCGGGTGGTGCCTGCCGGAATCGGGGTGCGCGCACGGGTGCCCACCGCGGTGACCTTGCCGTCGGTCACCACCACGACGCCGTTCGGGATCGGCGCCCGGCCGGTGCCGTCGATCACCCGCGCGCCGGTGAAGGCAGTCGTCTCGGCATGAACCGGCGCGATCGCCAGCAACGACAATGCCCAAAGGCCAAGACCGCTCAGGAACCGCATGCTCTCACCCGCTTATTGCTCCCTCTTATTACCAAAGCCTGGCGGGAGCATAGCACCCGCCTGGCGCTTGGGTAACGCCGGATCAGCCCTCCCCGCCAAGGCGTCGTTTCCGCTCGATGATCCGCACCGCGCCGAAGATCACGAACAGCACGACGGGGATGAGCGCCACGACCTGGAACGAGCGTGTCGCGGCATAGGCAAGCACGTCGTTCAGCACCGGCCCGGGCTGCAATGCGGCGAAGGCGGCTTCGCCCCCTGCCCGCTCCAGCTTGGCCTTGTCGTAGATCGCGCCGAGCTTCGGCAGCACCAGCTGGATCGCCATCGCACCGGCAAAGCCGACCAGCCCGATCGTCCAGGCCCCGCCGCGCGGATAACGATAGGCCACTGCCGCGATCATCGTCGGCCACATGAACGCGACGCCCACCGCCCACACCGTCGCCGCGACGAGAGCAGTGACCGGCGAGGAGGCGATACTGAGCAGGTACAGGCCGAGCGCGGCCGGCACCGTGCAGAGCCACAACAGCCCCATGTCGGAGAAACGATGCGACAGCATGCCAGCGAAGTGGCGCATCACGAACATGATCGCTGAGACGTAGACGAGCAGCAGGATGCCCTTCATGCCCACCGTGTGGGTCAGCGCCACGTCCACCCACGATCCCGGCGCCAGCTCGGCCGAGGCGGTCAGGAACATGATCGCGCAGAAAATCCAGAAGGTCGGGCGCCTGAACGGCACCGCGATCATCTCGCCAAAGCCGACGCCCAGCGCCGCGCTCTCGGTCTTCGGAAATTTCTGGGTGAGCGTCCACAGCCCGAAGGCAATGCCGGGCACCGCGATCAGGGCGATGTCCCAGCGCCAGTCGAGCCCGAGCTGCCCGACGCCGATGCTCGCCAGCCCGCCGACGACGATCCCGGCCGGCCACCAGGCATGAAGCACGTTGAGCCTGTGGGTCTTGTCGGCGGGATAGAGCGCCGCGGTCATCGGGTTGATCGATGCCTCGGTGCACCCCCAGCCCACGCCGGTCAGCGCCATGCCCAGGATGACGAAGGTGCCGACGCCTGCGCCGCTGCCCAGCGTCGGCGCCAGCACCATCAGCACCGATCCGCCGACGAAGCTGCACGCCGCCAGCAACAGCACCCGCTTCGCCCCGATCACGTCGAGGAACGGGCTCAGCACCAGTAGCGAGAAGGCGAAGCCGCTGAACGCCGCACCGAGCGCGCCGCCGATCATCTTGCCCGAATTGGCCGGGTCGATCGGATCGAACACCGCCTGGCGGATCGCATCCGAGGCGGCCGTCCGCATCGAAAAGGCGACCGCGGCGGTGAACAGCGCCAGCACGCAGATCCAGAACAAGGCTGTACGATTATAGGTGTCAGGCGCCGGTGAGTCCGTCATGCATCATCCCCCGTGACCGCAACCATTGTTGCGCGAAGCATTCCGCCGGCTTGATCGCGGCGGATCTGCTATCGCATGATTGCTACGACACTGATCGGCCCGTGGGAAGATGATAGCGGTAACTGATATTCTGGCCCGATCGAGCCTGTCTCGACCCGCGCCGATGGGGTGGATAGGAAAGGCATCATGAACACCGCGCTGATCCCGGTAGCTGAAGCCCAGACCCGCCTGTTCGCGCTTGCCCTTCCCATGGCGGCGGAAACAATGCCCTTGCGTGAAGCAGCCGGCCGCTGGGTCGCCGGGGACATTCTCGCATTGCGCACCCAGCCAGCGACCGATCTTTCGGCGATGGACGGCTATGCGATCCGCTTCGCCGACCTGCCCGGCCCGCTCATCCTGATCGGCGAGAGCGCGGCCGGCCGGCCTTTCGCCGGCGCCATCGGCACGAGGGAGACAGTCCGCATCTTCACCGGCGCGGCAATGCCCGGCGGTGCTGACAGCGTGCTGATCCAGGAAGAAGCGGCACGAGAAGGCGAGCAGGTGCTGCTCTCGGGCGAAGGCCCTCGGGGCCAGGGTGGCAACGTCCGCCGCAAGGGCCTCGACTTCGCCACAGGCGATCTGCTGATCGGCAAGGGCGAGCGCCTCACGCCCGCGCGCATCGCGGTGGCGGCGACCGGCGGCCACGGCGCCCTGCCCGTCACGCGCCGGCTACGCGTCGCGATCGTCGCGACCGGCGATGAGCTGGTCGTCCCGGGCGCCCCCCTTGGGGTCGGCGCATTGCCGGAATCGAATGGCGCGATGCTCGCCGCGATGCTCGCTGACCTGCCCGCGGACGTGATCGATCTCGGCATCCTGCCCGACCGGCTCGACACGACCATCGCAGCCTTCGCCGCGGTGGACGCCGACATCCTCGTCACCACCGGCGGCGCCTCGGTCGGCGATCACGATCTCGTCAGGCCGGCGCTGGAAGCGGCGGGCGGCAGCGTCGACTTCTGGCGGATCGCGCTCCGCCCGGGCAAGCCGATGATGGCGGGGCGGCTGAATGGCGCGGTCGTGCTTGGCCTGCCGGGCAACCCGGTCTCGGCCTTCGTCACCGCCTTCCTCTTCCTGCGCCCGCTGATCGCGACCATGTCGGGTGCGCTCGATCCGTTCCCCCGCACGGCGACGGCGATCCTCGGCGAGGACCTGCCCGCGAACGACCGCCGCCAGGACTATCTGCGCGCCGCCATCCGCGACGGCCGGGCCTTCGCCTCGGGCATTCAGGACAGTTCGATGCTCCTGACGCTCGCCCGCGCCGACTGCCTGATCGTCCGCGCGCCCCATGCGCCGGCGCTCGGCGCGGGAGAAGCTGTGGAAATCCTTCCACTCGCTTGACACGGCACCGGAACATTGCATAAACGTTCCCAGTCTGTTCCGACGGAGGAATTGGGATGCTTACCCGCAAGCAGCATGAGCTGATCTGCTTCATCAACGATCGCCTTGAGGCGAGCGGCGTTTCGCCCTCGTTCGAAGAAATGAAGGAGGCGCTCGACCTCAAGTCCAAATCGGGCGTCCACCGCTTGATCAGTGCGCTTGAGGAACGAAAGTTCATCCGCCGCCTGCCCAACCGCGCCCGCGCGCTCGAAGTGCTGCGCATGCCGGAACGTCCGGAAACGATCCGCAAGACGGCAACCGCCGCTGCTGCGCCGGCCAGCAACGTGAAGAAGATCCCCGAACCCGCGAACGACGTGATCGAGATCCCGCTGCACGGCCGGATCGCGGCAGGCGTGCCGATCGAGGCGTTCGAGGGCCAGTCGATGCTCGCGGTGCCCGCGGCATTGCTCGGCGGCGGCGATCATTATGCGCTTGAGGTCTCCGGTGACTCGATGGTCGATGCCGGCATCCTCGACGGCGACTACGCCCTGATCCGCCGGGCCGATACCGCGCGCGACGGCGAGATCGTCGTGGCGCTGATCGAAGACAGCGAAGCGACGCTCAAATATTTCCGTCGGGAGGGCGCGATGATCCGCCTCGATCCAGCGAACCGCGCCTATGATCCGCAGCGTTATTCCCCCGATCAGGTCCGCGTCCAGGGTAAGCTCGCCGGCCTTCTCCGCCGCTACGTCTGATCGGTACGGGCGCCGCCACCCGCCACGGATGGCGGTCGCCCGGCTGAAGCACGGTGGTGACCTGGCCGGTGCGGAGCGTGACGGCGACGCCGCCGGTCTTCGCCAGCATATCCCGGTCGAGCCGCAGCCAGCGCGGCGTGCACGCGTCAGGCAGCCAGCGTTCGCTGACCACGATATCAGCGGTGCGGCACGCTGCGATAAGCTCGCCCGCCGGCACGAGATAGGCGCTCCGCGTCGCAAGGATCCGCCAGGTCCGCTCGCCCGCCTTCTGTTCGACCAGGCAGAGGTCGCGGCTGCACCGTGCCTCGGGCTGGTCGGAAAGGAACAGGGGCTCGCCGTCCACGCCGCTATTCTCCGACAGCATGTCCGAGGTGTAGTCGCCGACGCGCTCGCGCAGCAGCGCCAGTCCGCCGCGCGCGGTGCGGATGGCGACATGCCTGCCGTCCCCGGTGACAAGCAGGTCGGGCGCCGGAGTCGACAGCGCCCATGCAGCGCCCATGGTGAGCGGCACGGCACCAAGCCGTCTCCACCGCGTCCGCCACAACGCGATCCACAGCCCGCCGACCGCCATCAGCCCGAACGCTCCGCCCGGCATCGCCGGAAGCGCAGCGATCGATCCGGGGATGCTCGCGGTCGCATGCGCGATCCACAACAGCAGATCGAGCGATCGCGCGGTCAGCCACCACAAGGGAGCGCCGAGGCCGACCAGGTCGAACAGCAGCGCCAGCGCCTCGATCGGCATGGTGATGAAGGTCGTCAGCGGAATCGCCACGATATTGGCGATCGCACCATAGATCCCCGCCTTATGGAAATGGAACAGCGCGATCGGGATCAACGAAAGCTCGACGACGATGCCCGTCAGCAACAGCGACAACAGCGTGCGGCCGAGCTTGTGCCACCAGGGCTGCTCGCGCGGCGCGAACCAGCTCTTCACCCGCGGATGTTCATGCAACGCGACGATCGCCGCAACCGCCGCGAAGGAGAGCTGGAAGCTCGGACCGGCAAGCGACTGCGGATAGAGCAGCAGCACGATGAAGGCCCCGGCCGCCACCAGCCGCAAGGTGATCGCCTCCCGTCCCATCGCCATCGCGACCAGTACGAGCAGCGCAGCCACGCATGACCGGATCGTCGGCACCTCCGCACCGGTGAGCAGCGTATAGCCGATGGCCGCGGCGGCGCCCGCCCCGGCAGCGATCAGCGGCAGGCGAAAGCTCAGCGCGAGCCACGGGCTCAGCGCAAGCAGCCGAAGCACCAGTAGCATGACCGCGCCGACCACCGCCGTGATGTGCAGCCCGCTGACCGAAAGGAGATGCGCCAGCCCGGACCGCCGCATCGCCTCGGCATCCTCCTCCGAAATGCCGCCCTGATCCCCGGTCGCCAGCGCCGCCGCGATCGCCCCTGGCCCACCCGGCGCACTCTCCCGGATATGGCGCGACAACCTCTCGCGCAGCCCGGCCCCGCTCGACGTCCCTGGGTTGACGATGGTGACTGGCCCGAACCCGCGCCCCGTACCGCCGATCCCGTCGAACCAGGCGACACGGGCATAATCATAGGCACCGGGCACCGCCGGCTGTGGCGGCGGCATCAATCGAGCGCCGAGCCGAATCGTCGCGCCGCGCGAAAGGCCCTTGGGCACATCGGCCTCGGCCAGGTTGACACGGACATGCGCGGGCAGTGTTGGGAGATCCCGTTTGCTCCGCGACCTTCCAGGACGTGAAGGAACGGACACGACCCGGACCGGCGCCAGCCTCAGCCTGACCAGATCGCGCGACGGCAGCGGCTCGATCCGCTCGACGCGCGCCTCGAAGGTCACGATCACCGGTCGCGCCAGCGTCCGCCCGTCCGAACTCTCGGCCTGCCACCAGATCAGCGCCAGTCCTGCGGCGGCGAGCAGCGCCGCCACCGCCACCACGCGCCCCGCCCGTCCGCCACGCCCGACGGCAATCGCGAACAGCGCCACGCCGGCGAGCGCCAGGACAGACGTCCACCACCAGGCAGAATCGGGCAGTACGAACCATGCGGTAATGCCGGCGCCGAACGACACCGGCACCCACAGGAACAGCTGATCGCGCTCCGTCTCGAGCCACAGCTCAAGGGCCGTCTTCCTGGCGCGCAGTCTTTCTCCGGCCGCGATTTGAAGCCGTCGGGGTCGCGTGCTAGGGGCCTCGGCGGCTGTACTGGCCATCGATTTTCAAGTCTGGGAGCAAGCGCGTTTGGGCGCAAGGTCTGATACCGCGGCGGCCGATACCGGCACGCCCGACACATCCGCAGTGGTGACTCGCTTCGCGCCGTCGCCCACCGGCTATCTGCACATTGGCGGCGCGCGCACCGCGCTGTTCAACTGGCTGTTCGCGCGCCACCATGGCGGCAAGTTCCTGCTGCGCATCGAGGATACCGATCGCGCCCGCTCGACCCAGCCGGCGATCGACGCGATCATCAGTTCGATGAAGTGGCTCGGCCTCGACTGGGACGGCGACGCCGTGTTCCAGTTCGAGCGCGCGAAGCGCCATGCCGAAGTCGCCTATCAGATGCTCGACCAGGGCAATGCGTATAAATGCTATGCCACGCCCGACGAGCTGACCGCGCTGCGCGAGAGCCAGAAGGCCGCGGGCAAGCCGATGCGGTATGATGGCCGCTGGCGCGATCGCGATCCGGCCGAGGCGCCCGAGGGCGCGCCCTTCGTCGTCCGGCTCAAGGCACCAAAGGAAGGCGCGACGACGATCGAGGACAAGGTCCAGGGTTCGGTCACCGTCCAGAACGAGGAGATCGACGATCTCGTCCTGCTCCGTTCCGATGGCACGCCGACCTATATGCTCGCGGTCGTGGTGGACGACCACGACATGGGGGTGACTCACGTCATCCGCGGGGACGACCATCTCAACAACGCGTTCCGGCAGTTGCCGATCATCAAGGCGATGGGCTGGCCAGTGCCGGTCTATGCGCATATCCCGATGATCCACGGCAGCGACGGCGGCAAGATGTCGAAGCGTCACGGCGCGGTCGGCGTTGAATATTACCGCGACGAGCTCGGCATCCTGCCCGAGGCGCTGAGCAACTATCTGCTCCGGCTCGGCTGGGGGCATGGCGACGACGAGATCATCAGCCGCGAGCAGGCGACCGAGTGGTTCGATCTGGCCGATGTCGGAAAATCACCAAGCAGGTTCGATCTCAAGAAGCTCGAGAACCTGAACGGTCATTATATCCGCAGCGCCGACAATGCCCGGCTGGCCGAACTGGTGATCCCGCGACTCGGTTTCGAAATCAGCGAATCGAAGGCCGAATTGCTTCAGCGCAGCATGGAATCGTTGAAGCCCCGCGCGGCGAATCTCAACGATCTTACGTCCGGCGCGGCCTTTCTTTTTCGCACTCGCCCACTGGAAATGGACGGCGATGCAGCATCTCTCCTCTCGGGCGACGCTCCTGCGCTGCTGACACGACTGCACGCCGCCCTTGACGCGGTTGGCAACTGGGATGCACAGGCTCTCGAAGACGCGGTCCGCCGGGTTGCGGACGATGCGGGGGTGAAGCTTGGTCAGGTCGCGCAGCCGTTGAGGGCGGCGCTGACAGGGCGCAAGACTTCTCCCGGGATTTTCGATGTGCTCGAATTGCTCGGGCGCGACGAAAGCCTTGGCCGCATCGCCGACCGGATGGCTGCCTGAGAGTTCGAGAAAGGACATATCGATGAGCAAAACCGCGAAGCTGGACGTGGCAGGCACTGCACACGACTATGCGGTGATGTCCGGCAGTACGGGCCCGGATGTCGTCGATATCCGCAAGCTCTACGCCGACACCGGGATGTTCACCTACGATCCCGGCTTCACCTCGACGGCGAGTTGCGAATCAGCGCTCACCTATATCGACGGTGACGAGGGTGTGCTGCTTCACCGCGGCTACCCGATCGGCCAGCTCGCCGAGAGTTCGAGCTTCATGGAAGTGTCGTACCTGCTGCTGAACGGCGAGCTGCCGTCCAAGGACGAGCTGAACCACTTCACCTACACGATCACCCGCCACACCATGCTGCACGAGCAGCTCGCGACCTTCTATCGCGGTTTCCGGCGTGACGCCCATCCGATGGCGGTCATGTGCGGCGTGGTCGGCGCATTGTCCGCTTTCTATCACGATTCGGCCGATATCACCGATCCGCACCAGCGCATGATCGCAAGCCACCGGCTGATCGCGAAGATGCCGACGATCGCGGCGATGGCGTATAAATATTCGGTCGGCCAGCCCTTCCTCTACCCCGACAACCGCCTGTCCTACACGGGCAATTTCCTGCGCATGACCTTCGGTGTTCCGGCGGAGGAATATGTCGTCAACCCGATCGTGGAGAAGGCGCTCGACCGCATCTTCATCCTCCATGCCGATCATGAGCAGAACGCGTCGACCTCGACCGTCCGGCTCGCCGGCTCGTCGGGCGCGAACCCCTTTGCCTGCATCGCGGCGGGCATCGCGTGCCTGTGGGGCCCGGCGCATGGCGGCGCGAACGAGGCGGCGCTCAACATGCTGCGCGAGATCGGCACCGTCGATCGCATCCCGCACTATATCGAGCGCGCCAAGGACAAGAACGATCCGTTCCGCCTGATGGGCTTCGGCCACCGCGTCTACAAGAACTACGATCCGCGCGCGACGGTGATGCAGCAGACCGTGCGCGAAGTGCTCGGCGCGCTGGGCGTCAACGATCCCGTGTTCGACGTGGCGCTCCACCTCGAGGAAATGGCGCTCAACGATCCCTATTTCATCGAGAAGAAGCTCTTCCCGAACGTCGATTTCTACTCGGGCGTGATCCTGTCGGCGATCGGCTTCCCGACGACGATGTTCACCGCCTTGTTCGCCCTGGCCCGCACGGTGGGCTGGGTCGCTCAGTGGAACGAGATGATCTCCGATCCGGCCCAGAAGATCGGTCGCCCGCGCCAGCTCTATACCGGGCCGACGCAGCGCGATTACCTCCCCGTCGACCAACGCTGATGCGCGCGGCAGTCACCATTCTCGGCATCCTGGTGCTGTTGATGGGGCTGCTGTGGATCGGCCAGGGTACCGGCTACATCCAGTGGCCGGCATCCAGCTTCATGATCGACCAGCGCATCTGGGCGCTGTGGGGCGGGCTGCTCGGGGTGGTCGGGATCGTGCTGATCCGGATCGGGCGGCGGTAGCGCCAGTTCGATTGGGTGGCCCCCTCCCGTTCGCCCCGGACTCGATCGGGGGCTGTCCAAGCCTCGCTCTTTTCTTCTGCGGAAGCGAGGCCAGCCCTCGCTCTCCCCAATGGTTCCCGTCGATTCAACTGAGATGGAATTCGCCGCAGGATGGCGCTGGACGGAACTCTCAAGCACCGCGCCGCGCTCTTTCTCACAGTCGCAGCAATGAATTTCCCTGTTCGGGCGGGAATTTTCCCTGTTATCCGGACGCAATTCCCTGTTATCCGATAACAGGGAATTCACTTATAAGTGGCTGTAATTTCATACGGATTTCCGATCAAAACCGCGCACGCCGGCCGAGAATAAATTAAATTCCCTGTTATTTCCCTGTTACCGCGCCCGGAACAGGGAAATCCGGCGCCACGATCAGTCCCGATAAGGCAGCGTGAAGACGAACCGCGCGCCCTGCCCCGGCGCGCTGTCGACCGTCACGTCGCCGCCCATTGCCCGTGCGAGCCTGCGCGCGATGTAGAGGCCAAGACCCGAGCCACCCGGCTCGCGCGGGTCGACTCGCTCGAATTTCTCGAAGATGCGCGCCTGGTCGGCGGGCGCGATGCCCTTGCCCTGATCAGCCACGATCACCGCCGCGACGCCGTTCTCGCGCTCGGTACGGATCCACACCATGCCTTCACGCGGCGAATAGCGCACCGCATTGCCGATCAGGTTCACCAGCACCTGGAGGGCACGGCGGAACTCGCCCGTCGCGGGCAGCATGTCCTGCGGCGCGGGCTTGTCGATACGGACCTGCGCTTCCGACGCCCGCACACCAAGCAGGCCGGCAGCACGTCGCGCGACGTCGGCGAGGTCGACCGGCTCCTTCGCCACGACGAAATCGGGGCGCTCGATCGCCTGGAGGTCGACGAGATCGTCGACAAGCCCCATCAGGTGCCGTCCGGCACTCGCGATATCGGCGGCATAATCCGCATAGTCCTGGCGCAGCGGCCCTTCCGACTGCGCGTTGATGCTGTCGGCATTCGCGATGATGCGGCCGAGCGGGCTGCGCAACGCCTGGTCGAGCCGCGCCGCGAAGGCATCGGTCAGGTCCTCGGGAACCGCCTCGGGCCCGGGCCGGTGCGCGGCGACCGGCGCCCCGTCAGTCACGTCGTCGATCATGTGCGCGGCACCGATGAAACCGGCAAAGGCGCCGCCGGCATCAGTGCGCGGCGTGGCTGAGAGGCGGAGCGGACGTCCTGTCGCACGAAGCGTCGCGCTCTGCCCGTCGAACCGCTGATGCATTGCGAGCCCGCCCAGAATCGGGAAAGAACCCTCCTGGTCCTCGCCGAGCGCGAACAGGCGTGTCAGCGGCTGTCCGAGCATCGCCGCGGCATCGAACCCGTGCTTCGTGCCGGCGCTGATCGACAGGAAGGTGACGCGCAGCGCCGAATCCGTTTCCCACGACCAGTCGGCCGCGCTGCGCAGGAAATCACCCTCGCGCTCGCCCTGCATCGCCTCCGGATACCAGGCGGCGCGGCTACGCCAGCCAGTGATCATCAGGTGAACGCCCCGCGCTTCGGGTTCGGCGCGGACCCATAATTCGACATCGTCGTCGCCATCCGCCGCGACCACGCCGCGCGAGACGAGGATGCCGAGCCGTTGCGCGAGCCGGGCCAGCGTCGCGATCTGCGGAATCGCGACCGGCTGGCCGATGCCACCGCCGGCGCGCAGGTTGAGATCCATCAGGCGCTGATCGGCCTCGACCAGCCGGCCGGCGCGATCGACCAGCCCGCGCACGGGCGGCAACATCGGATCGGTCACGTTCATGGCCGTGCCCTCCGCCCCAGCGCGAGCAGGGCGGCGCGATAATCGGGATGCAGCAGCAACGGCATGAGCGCCGCACGCGCCGTTGCCGATGGTGTCGCCGCGATGCCGTCGAGCCCCTCGGCAAAACTGTCGAGATCGCGCCGGGGATCGGCCTCGCTCAACGCCAGCCCGATCCGCGCGATCGATTCGCGGTCAAGTTCGAGCGCGCGCAGCACCAGCCACAGGCGATCCGCCGCCGGATCGAGCACGATCTCGCGCGCATCGGCATAGTCGAGGCCAAGCGCATGGGCGATCAGCGCCACGAACAGGGAGAGACGGCGATCAGCCAGGGTTTCGACCAGCAGCGGCGCCAGTTCGTCGGCGCGCGCATCAAGGGCCGCCGCAAGGCGCATCGCCACCGCTTCGAGCCGATCCCCCTCGTCATGGGATGAAACGCTACGGAGCGCCGCGTCGATGAGCGCACGGTCAAGCACCGGCAGGCTGTCGCCCGCACCGTCGGCGAAATGCTCGCGGAGCGCCGCCGCCGTCAACCAGGTCAGGCGGTGATGAAGTTCTGCGGGAAGATCGGTACGCGTGGCCATCGCCTCCGGGTCGCCGTGCCGCCGGCTTTCGCCGGCAAGCAGCGCCATCGCCGCGCCGGCGACCACCCCGTCGGGATTCTGGATCAGCCGGGCAAGCAGGCTGGCGCGATCGGGATCCTCCGGTGCGGCAACAGGCAGGGCGCCGGCAAGCACATCCTGGCGCGCGCGGCCGACCAGTTCACGCATCAGCTCGACATCCCGCAACTGTCCGGCAGAGACCAGCCGCTCCTGAACGAGAGGCCCGCCCGTCGCCAATGCGTCGGCGAGTGCCGGTTCACCGCGCGCAGCGAGCAGACGCGCGGCGTGCTGTCGAACGGCGCTTTCGACGGCAGACACGAGGCCGGCAAGCGTCCCGCCGAGTGCCGAGCGCGATCGCTCGTCAAGCCGCGATTCGGCGGGAAGGAAAAAATCGTCGATGGCGACCGCCAGCCTTTCATCAGCGCACAGGTCCGCGGCCGCCGCGCGAGCGAGCAGCCGGCCGGCACCCCATTGAGTGCCATCATCCATGTCGCCAACATCCCTCGACATGTGCCTCTGCTACGGGATTTGTCGTTAAGACGAGCCTAAGGCTTTTCGCGAAACGCCTCAATGGCGCCGCCAAGTGTCGTGAAGGCGTAGATTCCCGCACCAATCAGGGCAGCAAGCGGCTGTCCCGCCGCGGCAAGGGGCAACATCAGCATCGGATAGGCGACCGGGCTCGCCCACCAGCGGCGACGGATTCGCGCGCTGCCGGCCCGCTCGACAAGCCCCGCGGCGACAATGGCGCTTCCGGCCGCGACCAGACCTGCGGACGAATCGCCCCCCAGGATCAATGCGGACACCGCCGGTATGCCCAGCATGGCACCTTGCTGGACCCGTAGCTGGATCGTCTCGTCGCGCAGCGCCGAAGCGGTCACCCCGATCGCAAGCGCGACCATCGCGACGATGGTCAACGCAAGACCGGTCAGCGGCCAGGCGAAATGCAGCGCAGCGAACCCGGCCAGCGCCAGAACGAAACCGAGCGCCGTGACCGCGATGCTGGGCACGCTCCGCCCGACCAGGTGCGGCAGCGCGAGGCGGGCGAGCGGCGCCAGCAGGAACCGATCCGCCCAGGGGACCGGCACCGGTGCGAGAGCGGAAAGAATCGCCCTGCCCCGCTCCGCCAGGCGGCGCGAATCGCGCTCGATGCCGTGCGCCCCGCCCGCAGCGCCAGCCGGCAGCCGGATGTTCGCGGGGCCAGCCTGCGCCGCCACACGCAGCAGGGTCGACTGGAAATCATAATCCTTGGGCATCGCCGCCACTTCGGCGATCCGCTTCGGATCGAGCAGGGCCAGCCCTGCCCAGGCGGTCAGCGCGCCGACCCGCTCGAACGGACTGCCGCTGCCCTGGTCATCGGTGACCATCAGGGCCTCGCCGGTTTCGGCCGCGAGCGAGGACACCACCTCGCCGGTCGTCATCACCCCATCGGCGACGACAAGGACCCGTGACAGCGGATGCAGCTTCTCCATCGCTTCCGCCGCCGTGCGGACCGCATCGACCGACGCACCGCGCCGTCCGATCCGGTTGATCGCCCCCAACAGCTCCGGCGTCAGGCGCGCAATGACGAGGACGATTTGCGATGCCCCCGCCGCGACGAGCAGCCGCGCCTGGAACTCGATCAGGGTCAACCCGCCGAACGGCAGGGTCGCGGCAAGCGTACCGGGCCGGTCATCGGCATCCTCGGTCGCGAAAATCAGCCCGGCCAACATGCTGGGCTGTTAGGCGGAACATTCAGCAATGGCAAAGGTGTCGGAAAACCGCGGCGATTCAGAGGCGTTCGGCGGCCCGGCGCAGACGGCGAAGCAGGTTGACGTCCTGCGGTTCGGCATCGGCGGCCTCGGATGCGATCGCCATGAGGCGGATCGCGCCGAAGCTCGCGGCAAGGCCCTTGAGGCGTGCCGCAGCGCTGCGCCATTCATCGCCGTTCCGCGCGCGCTCGAGGTTGCCGAGACCGCGCTGGACGCCGTCGAGAAAGGCTTCACGCAGCTCCGCGATCAGCTGGGGCTCGTCGCCCACCGCTGCCGCCAGAGTCGCATCGATTGCACCAGGATCATAGGCCATGCCTGTATTTCTACAGGGAAGCGCTTAAAGGAAGGTTTCGCTATTCGCTTCCCGAAGGCGGAAATCATGGTAAACAGCTGATATGAACGGGGGTTCGCGCATTATCGATCTTCGGCCAGGGCAAGGCCCCGCCGCGCCTGCCGAGAACGTGCCGGCGCCGGCGCCCGCGACGCTCGAACCACTCGAGCTCCGCCAGGCCATCGAGGATGCCGAAGACGAGCCGGAGCCGCAACGCGGCCGCTGGATCGTTCCCACGCTGGCCGTGCTGGTTTCGCTCGGCTGGATCGCCGGCATGCTGTGGTTTGCCTGGCCAAGCCTCCAGCGCGCGCTGCCGATCGAACTTGCCGGATTCATCGCGGCCCTGTGCGTTCCGCCAGCGCTGATCGGTATCCTGATGCTGCTCGCGCTGCGCACCAGCACAGCGGAAGCCGAGCGCTTCGGCCGTACCGCCAGTGCCATGCGCGCCGAAGCGGCAAGCCTGGAGCGCACGGTCGCCGCGCTCTCGCAAACGATCGACGCGAATCGCACGAAGCTCGCGGAGCAGACCAGCAGCCTGATGGCCATGGGGGATGGCACCGTCGCAAAGCTTGCCACTGTCGGGACAGGCATCGCCGAACAGGTCAACCTCGCCGACGACCGGGCGCACCGGCTTGCCGCCGCCGCCGCCGCCACTGAAACCAGCCTTGGCGTACTGCTTGCCACCTTGCCCAAGGCTCATGGCGAAACCGAGGATCTGGCCAGGCTGCTCGAACAGACCGGGATTTCCGCGGGCAAATATGCCAGCGCGCTTGACGCACAGCTCGTCGCCCTGGCCGAGCGCGGGCGCGAGGCTGATGCCGTCGCGGGCGGCGCAGCCCAGAAACTCGCCGCGCATATCACGCGCATGGAAGCGACCAGCGAAACCGCCGGCGCGCGCCTCGAAACGGTCACGGGCGAAATGTCGGCCGCGGTGGACGGACTGCTCGGACGCACCGCCGGCGCGGTCGACGAAGCCCGCAAGGGCATCGCCACGCAGGGCGAGGCGATGCTGGCGATGCTGGGCACCAACCAGGCGGCCCTCGACCGGATCAGCCGCGACAGTGCCGAGGCACTCGCCGCGCGCATTGCCGCCATCGAGGAGATCATCGATCGGATCGGCGCGCGACTCGGCGAACAGCGTTCCGCCAGCGAGATGGTGATCGGCGAACTCGATACCGGCCTCACCCGTGTCTCGCGGCAGCTCGATGCGCTTCACGCCCAGGGCGTCGACCGTACCCAAACCCTCGCCGCCTCGATCAGCGCGCTGGGCGGTTCGGCTGACGCGATGACCGAGGCGTTGAAGACGGGCGATGCCATGGCGACATCAGCGATCAGCACCACCGAGAACCTGCTGATCGCGCTCGATGCAGCCGCACGCGAGATCGACGAGACCCTGCCCGATGCGCTCGCCCGGCTCGACGGCCGGATTGCCGACAGCCGGCGCGTGGTGGGCGATGCAAAGCCCGAGCTGCTCGCGCTCGTCACTGCCGCGGAAAGCACTCATGATGCGATCGAGGCGATCGCCCATGTCATCGCCGGACAGCGCGACACGCTCGACAAGCTGTCGAGCAAGCTGATCGAAACGCTCAACAGCGGCCGCACCAAGGCCGATGCGCTAGGCGACATGGTGGAGGAGACGATCGGGCGTACCCATCGCTTCGCCGAGGAAGCGGCGCCTCGCTTGGTCGAGGCATTGCTGCGTGTCCGCGATACCGCCAGCGCGGCGGCAGACCGCGCGCGAGAGACGCTTGCCACGGTGATTCCCGAAGCGGCCATGGCCCTGGAAAATGCCAGCGCTGACGCGATGCGTCGCGCTTCGTCGACTGCCCTGGAACACCAGATCGCGGCGATCGTCGAGGCTGGCGAGGCAGCGGCGGAGGCAGCCCAGCGCACCTCCGAGCGGCTGACCCGTCAGATGCTCGCCATCGCCGATTCGACCTCCACGGTCGAAAGCCGGATCGCGGAGGCCCGCACCGAGCGCGAGAATGCCGACAAGGATACCTTCGCCCGTCGGGTTTCCCTGCTGATCGAATCGCTCAACTCGGCATCGATCGACATCACCAAATCCTTCTCCGCCGAGGTATCGGACAGCGCGTGGTCGGCCTATCTCAAGGGCGATCGTGGCGTGTTCACCCGCCGCGCGGTACGCCTGCTCGACACCGGCGAAGCGCGCGAGATCGTGCGGCTCTACGATGAAGACGCGGCGTTCCGCGAACAGGTCAACCGCTACATCCATGATTTCGAGGCGATGCTGCGTGCGATCCTGGCGCAGCGCGACGGGTCGCCGCTCGGCGTGACATTGCTGTCGTCGGACATGGGCAAGCTCTACGTCGCACTCGCCCAGGCAATCGAACGGCTGAGAAACTAGTGGTCAAAATCTGACACTTGGTAACCCATCGTGACCATGGCTAAATGACCGGGTTTGGGTGGATTGCTGCCGTTCTCGAGGAAGGCCGAATGTGATATCAAGGAGTGCCAGTGTGACGGAATTGGTAGACGTATCGCTACAGCGATCCGGTGACGGGTGCGGGTTTGATCCCCTGCCGCTGGCAATATCGGCCGAGCAGGAGGCGACATGGAGTTTGAAAACCGCGACTTCACCCTCTTGGTCAAGAGGACGCGCGAGAAGTTCGGGCTTAGCATTGATGGCGCTCACGAACTGATTTTTGCTGACCGCGAGATGAAACGTCTTGTTGCTTGGCGGATCAACCACAATGCTGATTGCCGAAAGCAGGCACTTTGGGACGTTCGGCATAATGGGGAGCGTTCGCGTTTCATCTGCGAAGGCGACCGGATCAGATTCCGTGAACATCCGATCGAGCGTTAACGTCCGGTCTTGGACGCAAGCCGACGCCCGGTCGACGGGTAGCAAATGTCAGATTTTTACCACTAAGAGGGACGGCGTAGCCAGTCTCTGACAGCCTGTCCCCAACAGGCGACTTATCGAGTTCAGCATCCAACTCAGCGTTCTTTGCGCCCTCCGCGCGAACACTTCCCTTTGCTATGACCGCGCCCGTGACATGAATGCGGATCCGACCTGACGCACCCGCGCACGAAATCGGCGGCAGCCGTTTCCGTTCAGCGAGCGGGGACCTAAAACAGGCGAAGCGCCATCAATGAGCCGTATCGATGCCCTGACAGATCAGAGCGCGCGGCGACCGAAAGCAGGCCGGCGCTCGACCAGCGGGTTCGATTCGCGCTCAAGCATTTCCAGAGTGCTTTCGAACAGCGGCCGGAGTTCGACAACCGATTGAAGCGCCTCGTCGGGTGTATCGCGATTCTCGACGCAGTCACGGGCGATCGTCTCGATCTTCTCGGCCAGCGCGCCAAGCGGCTCGGCACCGAACTGGCGGGCTTCCCCTTTCAGCGTGTGCGCCGGGATGACCATCGCCGCGGCATTGAGCGCCCGCATCGCCGCTTCGATCGCGGCGACCGATTTCACGCCATCCTCCCGGAAATATCCGAGGATGCGCACGAAGCCTGCGCCAAGCTCGGTGCGAGCTTGCGAAAACATCGTCCAGTCAACCAGGCCGCGATCTTCGACAGACACCGCATTCTCCTACTTCGGAGCCACCAAGACCGCGAAGATGTCCCCCGTTTCTAGACAAACGAGGTAAAGGATGAGTTGACGCAGCCCCGGTCAATCGACCGAAAGGCTTGGTGAATCCTTGTTTAATGCAGTTGGAAGCGACTCGATTGCCTCTAGCGATCGAACGGATTCTTCGGGGCGCGCAAGGTCAGCCGTACAGGCACCGCACCGAAGCCGAGATCGCGCCGAATACCGTTGATCAGGTAGCGCTGATAACTGGCCGGCAACTGGTCGACACGCGTGCCGAACAGCACGAAGCCCGGCGGACGGGTCTTGGCCTGAGTCAGATAGCGCAGCTTGATCCGCTTGCCACCGGGCGCGGGCGGCGGATTGGCCTCGATCGCTTTCTCGAACCAGCGATTGAGTTCACCGGTGCCGATACGGCGGGACCACGCCTCACGCGTCTCGAACGCGACTTTCACCAGCGTGTCAATGCCCTTGCCGGTCGCTGCCGAAACAGTGAGCACCGGAATGCCCTTCACCTGCGACAGCCCTTCTTCCAGCGCCCCGCGGATGCCGTTGAACAGGCTGCTGGCATTCTCCGCCACATCCCATTTGTTGATCGCAACGACCAGCGCCCGGCCTTCCTGCAGCGCAGCATCCGCGATGCGCAGATCCTGCGCTTCCAGCCCGCGCGTCGCATCGAGCAGCAGCACCACCACTTCGGCAAAGTCGATCGCGTGGAGCGCGTCGGCGACCGACAGCTTTTCCAGTTTATCCTGCACATTGGCACGCTTGCGCATACCGGCGGTGTCGATCAGCCGGACGGCGCGCGGCTCGCCTTCAGGATCGTGCCAGGTCCAGTCGATCGCGATGGAGTCACGGGTGATCCCAGCCTCGGGGCCGGTGATGAGTCGTTCCTCGCCAAGCATGCGATTGATCAGCGTCGATTTTCCCGCATTGGGCCGGCCGATGATGGCAAGCTTCAGCGGCGCGTCGAGGCTGTCTTCTTCCTCCTCGGCAGCCTCGGCGTCCTCATCACGCTCGACATGGGGAAGCAGCGCTTCGAACAGCTCGACCAACCCTTCGCCATGCTCGGCCGAGAGCACGACGGGATCGCCGAACCCGAGCGACAGCGATTCGAGGATGCCGCTTTCGCCGGCCCGGCCCTCGGCCTTGTTGGCGACCAGGACAACGGGGGTCTTCGAACCGCGCAGCCAGCGTGCGATTTCCTCGTCCAGCGGGACTAGGCCGGCACGGGCATCGATCAGGAACAGCGCGACATCGGCCTGCGCCACGGCGGCCTCGGTCTGGGCGCGCATCCGGCCGGGCAACGATGCCGCATCCTGATCTTCATAACCGGCGGTATCGATGACCCGGAATTCCAGGCCGACCAGGGTCGCATCGCCCTCCCGCCGGTCGCGCGTGACGCCAGGACGATCGTCGACCAGCGCGAGCTTCTTGCCGACGAGGCGGTTGAACAGTGTCGATTTGCCGACGTTGGGCCGGCCGATGATCGCGACCACGGGAAGATTGGGCATGGCGCGCCTTACCCTGCTATGCCGCGTTCGTCACCCCGGAGTCGTGCCGGGGCGACGAAGCAGGCGTCGCGATCAGCGATAAGCCGAGATCCGGCCCTTCTGATCGAGCACATACAGGGTGGAATTGGCCACGACCGGCGGCAGGTTATAGGCCTTGCCCCCTTCGATCACCGTTCCGACTTCGCCGCTGTCGGGCGACGCGGAGACGATCTCGCCGCGCGAGTTGGTCAGGATCAGGCGGTTGCCCGCGAGCACCGGGCCATACCAGGTGATCGGGTTCTTTTTCTTCTTCTCGCTGCCAAAGTGGCGGAGCTGCTGAATCCAGCGCACCTTGCCAGTCGCGCGGGCAAGGCACACGAGCCGGGCGTCGTCAGTGACCAGGAACAACCATTCGCCCGCGACCCAGGGGGTCGAGATGCCGGCGAAATTCTGTTCCCAGATACGCTGGCCGGAGACGATCTCAAGCGCGACGGTGCGGCCGCCCTGGCCAACCGCGAAAACCAGGCCGCGATCGATGACCGGCGATGCGTCGATATCGGCAAGCGATGACACGGAAGTGGAGATGCTTGAGCGCGACAGCGCGTCCTGCCATAGCGTGCGACCATTCTCGTACCGATAGGCGTTGAGCTCGCCCGAGGAGAAGCCGGCAATGACCGTACCCTGCCCTACCGCCGGCGCCGCGACACCGAACACGCCCTGCGTCTCCAGCGAGCCAGACTGGGTCCAGGCGACGGAACCATTGGCCTTGGACAGCGCGAACAGCTGATTGTCCTGGGTCAGCACATAAAGATTGTCATTGTCGATCGTCGGGGAACCGCGCAGCGGGCCACCCGGCTTGACGCGCCAGACTTCAGCACCGGTCTTCGCATCGAGCGCCACCACGTCACCCAGGCCGTCGGTCGCATAGACCTTGCCGTTGTCGTAGCTGACACCGCCGCCGAAACGAGCGCTGCGGGTCTTCTTCTCGTTCTTGGAGATGTTGGTCGTCCAGACCTGCGAGCCAGTGTCAGCGGTGAAGGCGTGGACATTGGCGTCCACGTCCATCGCATAGAGCCGGCCATCGGCGATCACCGGTGCCGCGCCGAGCCGCTGGCGGTTGGAGCCTCCATCGACCGAGGCGGTCCATGCCCGAGTCAGCGTGGCGCCCAGCGCGAGCTGTCCCATCGACTTGTCGGCGCTGCCGCCGGGTTGCGCCCAGTTTTCATTGACTTCGGGTGCGGGCAGCAGGACCTGGACGTCTGCCAGCGACTTGTCGGACGTCACTTCGCTCTCGGACATGAGGATCGGCACGCGATCGCCCAATACCGGCGTCTTCTTGCCGCCGCCCTTGAATATCCCGCAGCCGCTGAGCGCGAGGAGCGCGGCGCACGCCAGCACCGCCCGGTTCTTGTACATCATTGCGCTTTCTTTTCCTCAACCGGGCCGACCGCGTCGATGCCCATGGTGCCAGCGATCTGAACCGCGCGTTGACGGATCGTGTCGGGGACCGTCTCGTCCCGGGCGATCTGCCCGAAAAGCGGCGCCGCGAGATCGGGCTTGTTCATTTGAAGATAGGCGGCGCCGACGAGCTCGCCCGCGCTGCCGAACCAGGGATTGCCCTTCACCGCCAGCGGCCGCAGCCGGTTGACGACGACATCGGGCTTGAGCGTATCGAACTCGGCGGCGGTCTGGCGGATCAATGCCAGATCGCGCAGCGGCTGACCGACCGAGCCGTCCCCAGCGACCGCGGCGAACTTGGCGGCGGCGGCCTTCAGATCTTCCTTCTGCAGCAGCAGGTCAGCCTGAGTGAACAGCGCCAGCGCGCGATATCCCCCGACACTCGAGCCGGCGAGTTCGACCAGGCCCTTCTCAGCGCTGCCGACCTTCTGCGCGGCCAGTTCGTCATAGACGACCTGAAGCTTCTCGCCCTGCTCGCCAGCAACCTGCGCGCTGTGATATTCCCAATAGAGGAAACCGCCAAACGCGGCGAGGCCGGCGACGATCGCGACGATCAGCCAGCGCCCGTAACGCGTCCACATGCTCGCGAGCTGATCGCGGCGAAGCTCCTCGTCCACCTCACGCAGAAATGCTTCGTCGGTATTCGGCTTAACGGCCAAGGGATGCTCCATGGGGCGAAGGCTGGAAAGGGGCGGACCTTAGCGATGGCCGCGTACAAACGGAAGGATCAATCCTTGGGTGCGTAAGTCTGCTCCGGACCCGGAAAGCTGCGGGATCTGACATCAGCGGCATAGGTTTCAACCGCGGCGGAAATGCGGCCGGACAAGTCGTCGAAGCGCTTCACGAAACGCGCCGTGCGCTCGAACATGCCGAGCATGTCCTCAGCCACCAGCACCTGCCCGTCGCACAGCGCCGAAGCCCCGATGCCGATGGTCGGGCACGCCACCTTCCGCGTGATCTCGATCGCAATCGGTTCGACCACGCCCTCGATCACGATGGAGAAGGCGCCCGCATCGGCGATCGCGACCGCATCGGCCACGATCTTCGCCGCTTCCTCAGGCGTGCGACCGCGCGCACCGTAGCCACCGAGCACGTTCACCGCCTGGGGCGTGAGGCCGACATGGCCCATCACCGGGATGCCACGCTCCACCAGGAAGCGGACCGTCGGCGCCATCGCCTCGCCGCCTTCCATCTTCACGCCGGCAGCGCCGGTCTGCTTGAGCAGCCAGGCGGCGTTTTCGAACGCCTTTTCAGGGGATGCCTCATAGCTGCCGAACGGCATGTCGATGATGACGACCGAGTGATAGCTGCCGCGCACCACCGCGGCACCGTGCGCCGCCATCATGTCAAGCGTGACGGGCACCGTCGACGGCAAACCATAGACCACCTGGCCAAGGCTGTCCCCGACCAGCAGCAGATCGCAATGCGGATCGAGCAGTTGCGCGGTACGCACCGTATAGGCGGTGAGCATCACCAGCGGCGTGCCGCCCTTGGCCTTGCGCAAGGCCGGGATGGTGAGCCGCTTCATCGGAGCCGGCGTCGGATTCGCGCGGCTGGTCGAGGTATCGATCGTGAAGGTCGTGGACATGCGCCGCTGTTAGCGCCGCAACATCGGGGAAGCCAGCCACCGCATATGCCCGCGCCAGCGCAATGTTTGCCTAGCTCGACTCAATGTAAAATATTCTATACATTATGTCACATTGATTTGACGCTGGAGGATCAGATGGCGTTTCGGGAAAGGATGATGTGGGGATCGGTCATGGCGACGGTCGTGATCTGGGGCTGGTATTTCCGGGGATTCGTGCGGGCGATCGAAGGACCGAGCTTCAATGTCGGCACGGAGTTGGGTAATTTCATCCTCGCGGTGATCGCGCTGACCGTGGTCCAGATCGTGGTGGCAATCATATTGTCGATCATGTCCCCGAAAGAGGCCGGCGCGCCGGCAGACGACCGGGACCGGGAATTCGCGCTGCTGGCCTATCGACCTGCCTTCATCACGCTGAGCGCGCTGGTGGCGACCCTTACCGTGGTCGCGCCGCTGACCATTGCCACCGCGCCGGCCTGGCTGGCCGGCAAGCCGGACACGCTGGTACCGATCGTGATCAGCAACGTGCTGCTGCTGGCGCTCGTGCTCGCCGAACTGGTGCGTGCCGGCACCTTGCTGTTTCTCTATCGCCGGGGGAGTTGAGATGACGAGGCAATCGAGCATGAACGGCGCGGGCGTGGTGCTGCGGCACGGCGCCGTCAACGTTGCCCGCAACCTTGCCCGTCGCCAGGACCAGCATGGCTAGCACCCCGATCGCCAACCAGATCCGCACCCTGCGCTTCATGGCGGGGGAGATGACCCAGGCCGATCTCGGCGCGCGCATCGGGATGACGCGGCAAACGATCGCCGCGATCGAAGCCGGGAAATACTCCCCGTCGCTCGAGGCAGCGTTCCGTATCGCCCGGGTGTTCGGCAAGCCGCTCGACGAGGTGTTCCAGTGGGAGGAGTGACATCCTCCCACCCGGCATTGGCCTTCAGGGGCGCAGATATTCCCGCTTCTTCGCGAACCCGGCGAACCAGATCGAGAAGACACCGATCACGATGATCAGGATCGGGAAGGGCAACACCATGCCTGCTCCCTTGTGCGCGATGATATCGGTGGCGGCGAAGAGATAACCGAACTGGATGACCGTCGCGACCAGCGAGACGATGAAAAGAATCCCGACTGCGCGCGATCGGGTCAGAAGGCCGATCGCGCCGAGCAGACCCGTGATGACCGCGAGGGCGAAAAGATAATTATACCAGCCGGGCAGGCTTGCGTAGAGCGCGACATCATATTCAGTCGCTGGTCCCATCGCTTCGGGACCGTGGATGAACTGCATATAGCAGAAATAGCAGCCGATCGCATTCCACAGCGCGAGTATGCCGCCAACGACATAGTACCAAACAGGTGGCTGTTCGCCGTCTTCTGTCATGACCTGCTCCCCTCCATTGGTGAGGCGGAGATGGTGCGCCTTTTATGCTGAAATGGCAATATTTTGAACTGAATCGGACCTAGTTGAAGAGGCATCCGGAAAGCTTCGCAATCATTCGCGAGGAAGAACAAGCGAGCGCAATATTTCCCTATTCGACCGTCACGCCCTTCCAGAACGCGAACCGCCCCCTGATCTCGGCCGCAGCGGGCAAGGGATCGGGATAGAACCAGACCGCGTCCGGATTGCGCTTTCCATCGACGACGATCGACTTGTAGCTCGCCTCTCCCTTCCATGGGCAACGAGTACGCGATGCGCTTGCCTCGAGCAGCGCTTCATTGACGCTTTCTGGCGGGAAATAGTGATTGCCCTCGACCACCACCGTATCATCGGATTCGGCGATGACCGCCCCGTTCCAGCGCGCGGTCGGCATGATCGGTCCTCCTGCTATCCAAGCCCTGCCATATCATAGGTGTCCGGCTTGAACCCGACCAGCAGCTTGCTGCCGGTATCAAGCACCGGGCGCTTGATCATCGACGGGTTGGCCAACATCAGCGCGATCGCCTTGTCTTCCCCGATATCCGCCTTGTCGGCGTCGGAGAGCGCGCGGAAAGTGGTCCCGGCGCGGTTGAGCAGCACTTCCCAGCCCACCTGCCCTGCCCAGCGGCGCACGGTCGCCTCGTCGATCCCTGCTTTTTTATAGTCGTGAAAATCATAAGCGACACCATGCGCGTCGAGCCAGGTCCAGGCCTTCTTCATCGTGTCGCAATTCTTGATGCCGTAGAGCGTCGCCGCCATTGCCTTCAATCCTTCAGGAATTTGCCGAGCGTCACGACCTTTTGCCGTTCGAGCCCGAGTGCTTCGTAGAAACCGAGCGCGGCGTGATTGTCGTCGCGCACCATGAGCTGGATCTTGGGAGCGCCCCGAGCGCGGAGCCAGACCTCCGCCGAATCCATCAACGTGCGCCCTAGGCCGTTCCGACGATGATCGGGCGCCACCGCCACATAATAGACCCAGCCACGATGTCCGTCGAAACCGACCATGACCGAGCCGGCAAGCACCCGTTCCTGCTCCACCACCAGGATCGTCGAGGTCGGGCCGGCGACCGCCTGGGCGAAATCCGCCTGTGGGTCGTTCCATGGGCGGGTAAGGCCACAGGCTTGCCAAAGCGCGATGATCGCGGGCGCGTCCGTGGAGATCGCTTCGCGCAGGGTGAGTTCGAGGCGTTCCGACATGATCGCGCTGTCGCTCAGCCGGCAACGTCGCGCAAGCTTTCACAGGATACCGGACGGCGGGGTGATGCGCTGCAAAGCCAGCGCATCACCCCGCCGCCACCGGTTCAATTCGCCACCGGGCTCGTTTCCGCCGCGCTGTTCGTTGGCGGAACGGGCGGCGTTGCGGAGCGGGCGTCGCTGACCGCCTCGTCGTACCAGCGCGACAGATCGATCTTCATCTGGCGCAACGCAGCCGGGTTCAGATAGGTCATGTGACCGGCGGGATAATAAGTGAATTGCAGGTTCGCCTGCTGCGACCTTTCAAGCATCATGTGCCCCAGGTCGTTTTCGGTCCCGAAGAATGGCGTCGCCATGTCGTAATAGCCGTTCATCGACAGCACCTTGAGGTACGGGTTGCTCCGCATCGCAGCACCCAGGTCGACGGCGGTGTTGGGGTTGTTCTGGCCCTGGCCACGGCCGGGCCCCTCATGCTTCCAGTTCCAGGTGAAACCAGCCGCATCGCGCGCGGAGAGGCGATAGGGCAAGTCGGTCTTGTAGCCGAGCGTGGTCGAGAGATAATCGTGGAATGAGGCGATGTACGCACCCGAGATCGCGTCGGACGATGCGTCAGTCTCCGGCCGCTCGCCCGCCGCGTCGGTATCGATGCCGGTGTAACGCGAGTCGAACCGGCCAACCGTCCGCGCCTCCCCGCGCAGCAATTCCTTCTGGAACCGAGCCAGGTCGATCCGGAGGTTCGCGCGCTTGATGAATTCGGGAGACAGGCCGATCAACTGGCTCATCTGATCGGCGACCTGATCGCGCTCTGCGTCCGAAATCGACTGCCCCTTGGCAAGCGCGGACATATAGGGTCCCGTGGCAAAGGCCCGCGCCCGTGCAACGATCGTGGCGACGTCGGCAGGCCGGTTCTGCAGCCGGTTATGATACCAGGCGGTCGCTGCATAGCTGGGCAGGTAGTTGAGATAGACCTGGTCGAGCCCCGGCTGGCGATAGCCATAGTTCATGATCGACGACAGCAGCACGACGCCGTTCAACGCCATGCCGCGATCCTGCAACTGATAAGCGAGCGCGCCCGAGCGCAAGGTCCCATAGCTTTCGCCAAGCAGGAATTTCGGGCTCATCCAGCGGCCATATTTGGTGACGTACCGGATGATCCCCTTGGCGAAGGCATCGACGTCCTCGTCGACACCGTAGAACTGGGCAGGCTTCATATCACCCAGCGGGCGCGAATAACCGGTACCGATCGCATCGAGAAAGACGAGATCGGTCTTGTCGAGCAGCGAATCCGGATTGGGGCCGACATCATAGGGCGCAGGCCGGATGAATTCGGGATTGGTCGTACGAAGACGGATCGGCGCGAACGACCCCATGCGAAGCCAGAAGGATGGGCTGCCCGGCCCACCATTGTAGAGGAAGGTGACCGGTCGTTTCGTCCCCGGCTTCACCCCATCGAGCGTATAGGCGGTGTAGAACATCGAGGCGGTCGGCTTCCCCTCGATATCGCGGATCGTCAGCGTGCCGGCCGAAGCGGTATAAGCGTAGCGACGCCCCTCGATGGTGACGGCATCGCGATGAGTCGTCTCTGTTTCGGCGACGGGCGCGTTGGCCCAGGCTGCCTCCGCCTCGTTCTTCATCTTGTCGGCATTGGATGTGGCTGCACTCTTGTCGCGCGCGGGACTGTCCTGCGCTGCGCTCGCGGCAGGAGCGAGGATGACGCCGGCGGCAAGAACAAGCGCGAGAGGCTTATTGGTCACGAAGAACTCCCATGTTGTACGAATGACGACATTTCTTCCCGGTTAAATCGCGTGATGCAATCCCCGGGCCGCTAAAATCGACGTCGGATCGAACCTGTGGCCGATCGCGCGTGACTCTTCCGATTTCGCCGAAACGAACGGTGCCCGAATTGGTGGGCCGCGTTTCTGATGACGGGTACATGGAGCCAATTAAGCCTCCCGGTAGTTCGTAGTCATGGACTTCGCGATCCGGTGACGCGCTATCTCCGCCGATACCGTGCCACCACCTCCCCCGCCGCCTGACGATACGACTTTTCGGAGACATATGTGGACCTCACCGAACGCCGGAATCTTCGTGGCGGCCATCCATGCTGGGTGGCGATCGACGATAACACCCTCACTTCCGACCCCGTTCCTTCGGGCAGCGTCGACATCGCTATTGTCGGCGCGGGTGTCATGGGAGCGATGCTGGGAGAGCGATTGTCAGGCGAAGGCCGTCGCGTGCTGCTCCTCGACCGCCGACCGCCCGCCCATGGCAGCACGGCCGCGTCCACAGCGCTGGTGATGTGGGCAGCCGATGTCCCCCTGACCCGGTTGGCCGGGACGATCGGCATGGCGGAAGCCGCACGACGCTGGCGGCGCGTGTTCGCGGCGGTGGAGAGACTGGCAGCACATATAGACGATGCAGAGATCGAATGCGGGCGGATCGACCGACCCGAATTATATCTGGCTGGAACGTTGCTCGATGAGCAGGCACTCCGGGCAGAAGCTGAGGCGCGGCGGGCTGCGGGCTTGCCATCCGACTATCTCGATGCCGCGACGGTGGCCGCGCGGTTCGATATCGCGCCCCGCGCCGCGCTGCTCTCGGCCGGAAGCTATGAGGTCGATCCGGTTCGGCTAGCGCTCGGCCTGCTCGCCAGGGCGCGAGCGCGTGGCGCCACGGCCTGTTTTCCATTCGACGTGGCGCGCATCGAGCAAACAGGCTGTGGATCAGTGTTGCACGGCACCGATGGGCAACGGATCGAGGCGGAAACCGTGATCCTCGCACCGGGATACGAGCGCGCCGTCTGGTTCCTGCCCGCCGCCTTCACCGTCGGATCGAGCTATGCGATCGCGACGCCGCCCGGGCGCGCACCGCTATGGCGGGAGAATGCGATGATCTGGGAAGCATCCTCGCCCTATCTCTATACACGGGCCACCGCGGACGGCCGGGTGATCGCCGGTGGCGAGGATGAGGATTTCGACGACGCCCGGCAACGCGATGCCCTGATCCAAGCCAAGCGCGGTAGGATCAGCGTAAAGCTGGCGGCGATGATCGCGGCCGAGGACATTACGGTGGACTGCGCATGGGCGGCAGCATTCGGATCATCGCCTGACGGGCTGCCGGCAATCGGGCGGGCGCGGAGCCATGACAATCTGTGGCTGGCGAGCGGGTTCGGTGGAAACGGCGTGAGCTTTGCCGCGCTGGGAACCGAGCTGATCGCGGCGGAGCTTGCCGGAGCGGCTGATCAGGATGCGGAATGCTTCGATCCGTATCGGTTCGGCTAACCCTGCCCTCCATCGGCGGCATCATGGTGAAGATTGGAAGCGCGCGATCTTCCTTCCCATTCAGCGGAAGCTGTCGGCCCGATCCGTCCCCTCACGAGTCCGCGTCACCGGCGAGCTGAGCCATCGTCGGCACCACCTTCTTCCAACCCTGGCTCATCGTGGAGAAGGCGCGCTCGTTCTTCGGTAGCTCGAAGCCCGAGTGAACCATGTGGACGCGGGTGCCGTCCCCAGCCGGGGTGAGCGTCCAGGTGACGATCGTGTCGAGTGGCGAGCCATAGCCCGCATTGCCCTCGTGCCCGCCCTTCCAGGCGAAGGCGAGGCGTTGATTTTCCACGACCTCGAGCACCTGACAATTGATGACGCCGTCCCATTCACCAGCAGGGGTGGTCCGGAAGGTGAAGCGGGTGCCCTCCACCGGCTCGAACCCGGTCGGCACCATCAGCCAGCGGCCCATGGCGGAGCCGTCAGTCAGTGTTTTCCAGATCGTCTCCGGCGCATGGGGAAAGACCTCGTCGATGACGATATCATAGGTTTCGGCCCGGGATTCCGGCGCCTTCGGCATAGCCTGATTCATGGATCGATTTCCTTCAGGAGGGAGCGGAGATCAGCGAAGCGGTCGCGCCAGAAGACACCATAATGGTCCATCCAGTCGACCAGTGGGGCAAGGCCATCGGGCCGGGCGCTGTAATAGACGTTGCGCCCCTCGGGACGCTCGGCGACGAGGCCGGCTTGCTTGAGCGACTTTAGATGCTGGGAAATGGCACCCTGAGTGACGCCACTGCCTTTGGTCAGGTCGGCGACGGTGATCTCTTTTGCATTGACGACACGTTCGAAGATGCCGCGCCGCGTCGGATCGGCCAGCGTGCGCATGACGGTGGTGATGGCGACGGCTTCGAGCATGGACAAATCATTAGCCAAGACTAATGCATTAGTCAATGCTAATGCATTAGCCGTGATCCACACTCATACTGCCTGGGGAAGAGTGGATGCCGGGATGAGTCCGGCATGATCGAATTCATGGAGGCGCACTTCGGAAAACTCAGCGGAATAAATGGGTTATCTGACCAGCTTGCCGCCCTTCATGACATGATCGATCTTTTCGAGAAGCGCGATATCAGCGAGCGGATCGCCCTTCACGGCGACCATGTCGGCATAGTGGCCGGGCGAGACGGCACCTACGTCAACCGACTTGCCCATCAACGCCGCGGCGCTGGTCGTCGCTGACTGGATTGCCTGCATCGGCGTCATGCCGAAACGGACCATGTAGCTGAACTGCCGCGCATTCATGCCGTGCGGATAGACCCCCGCATCGGTGCCATAGGCGATCTTCACGCCCGCCCGCACCGCCTTGCGGAACCCCTCGCGCTGGGCGTCGGTCGTTTCGGTATTCTTGCGCAGGATCTCGGCGGACCATCCGTCGCGCCTGCCGACCTGGTCGATATAGTCGCCATTATAGATATCCATCACCAGCCAGACGCCCTTTGCTTTCGCCAGCGCGATACCCTCGTCGTCGATCAGCGAGGCATGTTCGATCGAGCGAACGCCAGCGCGGATCGCCAGCTTGATGCCCTCAGCACCATGGGCATGGGCAGTCGCGTAGCTGCCGTTGCGGGCAGCCTCGGCGACGGCGGCATGCATCTCCTCCTCGGTCAGTTCGGGCGCACCGGGCTCGGTACCGGCGGCGAGCACGGCGCCGGTCGCGATCAGCTTCAGGAAATCGGCGCCATTCTGAAAGAGGCGGCGCGCCTTGACCGTCATGTCGGCAGGGCCGGTGACCACACCCATGCGCATGATCGCCGGGACCTCGACATCCGGGGCCATGCCGGTGACTTCACCACCGCCACCGGGAACAGTGAGGTAGGCGCCGGCGACACTCATTCTCGGCCCTTCGACCAGCCCTCTGTCGATCGCGTTGCGCAGCGAAACGTCACCAAATGCGCGGAACGTGCCGACGTCGCGGACGCTGGTGAAGCCAGCCGCGAGCGTATCGCGGGCATGCTTCGCGCCGAGCAGCGCGATATCGGCACCCGAATGCAACAGGGGTTCGGCGACATTGGCCGACTGTTCCGTGTCGACGAGATGAGTGTGCATATCGATCAGGCCGGGCAGCACGGTGTAGCCGCTCCAGTCGGTTACCACCGCGCCCGTCGGTGGCGGCGCCCAGGGTGTCACGGCTGTTACGCGACCATCGTCGATACGAACAAGCCGGTCGGTAAGGACCAGCCCCTTCTCGGTGTCGATCAGCTCTCCGGCACGGACATAGAGCGTCTCGGCCATGACCGGCGATGCCGCCAGCACGGCTGACGCCGCCATACCGAAGATGCGCGCAATCAACCCGGACGCCATCATTCCCTCCCGATCCTCATCGACCCGGTCGTTGTCTCCGGTTGTTGAACGATCGTCAAACAGGAATTCGAGGCCGTCGCCCATTCCGCCGAGACTTGTCCGATGTCGTTCTGGTCAGGGGACAGCGAAAAGCAACGCGAGCATATCCCCGTGCTTCAGGACCGAACCATCGACGAACATTCAGCCATTCCCAATTCAAGGAACCAGTTCGGCTGCAACTCCGTAAATACATCTGCCGTTCGAAATGTTAAAAATGCTCTGAAAATCGACCAGCTTTGCACGACACTCTATCTTCACGATATCTTGTGGTGAGGTCATATGATCAGAGACGGCAGGGACATCCCCAACGGCACCGTAATTTCGAGCCAGGTATGCATTATCGGATCGGGCCCGGCGGGAATTACCGCAGCGTGGCATCTGCAAAAAGCGGGACTGAAAGTCACCCTGATCGAGGGAAGCCGCGATTACCGCGCTGCCGGTGACAATTTCCAGGCGAGCTGGCCGGACAAGACCCTGCTCTATGACGGGATATCCGACGGCCTGTTCACCTCCAACGAGCCCCAGTTCCTGATCCAGCCCTATTCAGGGCAGACCAACAGCGCCTGGGAGCGCGAGCGCATCTATGGAGGCACCTCCGCGCATTGGGGCGGCCAGTCCCGGCCACTCGACCCGATCGATTTCGAGGCGCGCCCGGGCTTTCCCGGCTGGCCGATCAGCCGCGCTGACCTCGACTCCTATTATGCGAAGGCAGCCGCGTTCTGCGTGCTCCATGCCGATAATTTCAGCGCCGAATATTGGGCCGACATCCTCGGAGCGGAAGTTCCCGGCCTCGCCGGTTTCGACACCGAAATGTACCAGTTCATGGGTCAGAATTATCTGAATTTCTCAACCCGGACGTTCGACGGCATCACCATCGGGGAAAGCGCGGCCGACGTGATCCTGAACGCCAGCCTGCTCGATATCGACCATAGCCGGGGCGCTGTGCAGTCAGTTCGCGTGGCCAGCATGAATGTCCGGACAACCCCGCAAAAGGCGACCGAATTCACCATCAAGGCCGATGTCTTCGTGCTGGCATGCGGCGCCGTCGCCAACGCCCGCCAGCTCCTGCTCTCGAATGCCGGCAACGATCATGACCAGGTCGGGCGCTATTTCATGTGCCACCCGCTTTCGGCCAACGGCGTCGTCCGTATTACGCGACCCTATCTCACCGCGGGCCAGACGAGGCTGATGGAAGGCGACACCCTCTCCGGCGCGCGCCCGGTGAGGTGGCAGGACCAGAATGGAGTGACGGTGACGGGCAGGTTTTCCCCCAGCGCCGACCAGCAACGCGCGCTGGGCATCGGCAGCTGCTGGTTCTGGGCCGGCGGCGGCCAATATTATTTCGAGATGGCCCCGAATCCCGACAGCCGCGTCACGCTCGCCGATTCGCTCGACAAGGTCTTCGGCCAGCGGCAGACCCATATCACATGGCAGCTCAGCCAAAGGGACGAGACGACCTACACCCAGTCGACCCAGTTGTTCAAAACCGCCGTCAACGGCCTGAACGGCGATGTCTATTATCCCTCATGGGAAAGCGTGAAGGGCCAGCTAATCGTCAACGGTCACCATATCGGAACGACGCGCATGTCGGCCGACCCAACCCAGGGCGTGGTCGACGCTAACCTGAAGGTGCACTCACTCGACAATCTCTATGTCGCCGGCTCCTCCGTCTTTCCATCGACCGGAATCTCCAATCCGACCTTCACGATCATCACGCTTTCGATCCGGCTGGCCGAGCACCTGCGCAGCAGGGTAGGCAAGTAGCGCCACCTGCCATCGGGCGCATAGCTATCCGGCCTTGCCCCGCCGGCCTGCCCTACGCCACGCTCCCGTCAGCCAGTCGGGGCGACCATTGACGGCACCTCATCGAATTGACTTTCGCCCCTTCGATTCGTAGGGAAGCGAACAGCTTTACAAGCAGCTCCGACCCCTTAAATATTGAAAGACCGCAGGTGCAATTCTGCCCAATCTCTATAGCGACCCACGTGGCCGGCAAGGTAATGGATGGAGAATTAGTCGCCATCAACCTGCAGAACGGACTCTATTATTCTTCCAATGAAGTGGGGGCCTTCATCTGGGAAGCCATTGCAGATGGAGATAATCTTGATACGATCGTCAGAAATATTACCGCAAGCTGCGATGTATTGAGTGAAGATGTCGCCCACGACGTCCGTACCTTCATTGCGCATCTGATCGAAATCGGCCTGCTGGAGCCAACCGGCGAGGCCACTCCGCCACGAAATCCGGTCGGGCGTGCGCCCGGTTTCGTGACCTACGCACCGCCCAGCCTGCTCGCCTTCGACGACATGGAACAGGCCTTTGCCCTCGATCCGCCACTGCGGGCCTGACCCGGACGGGCTCAGGATACCGTCGTGACTGATCGCAGCCCGAGCGCGCGTGTTTCTTGCATCGTTCCGGTGCACAATGGCGCGACCTTCCTCGCGCAAGCATTAACCAGTATTCTGCACCAGCGCGGAGCTGAGCTCGACGTCATCGTCGTAGATGACGGATCGTCGGATGCGTCAGGCGCTATCGCTGCCGGCTTCGATGGGGTCCGCGTGCACCGGCAAGCGCAGGCGGGCGTCGCGGCTGCGCGCAATGCCGGCGTCGTGCTGGCGCGTGGGGATTTCATTGCCTTTCTCGATGCGGACGACCTATGGCTGCCCGGCAAGATCGCGGCCCAACTTGCGGCGCTCGAAGCTGACCCGGCAGCCGATTACAGCCTGACCCTCGTACGCCACATCGCCATGGACGGGGAAAAGCCGGGACCACTCGACGACAGCCCGAGGCTCGGGCGACTGATGCAATGTCTCCTCATGCGCCGTGCCGCTTTCGACCGCGTCGGCGCATTCGACACCGGCACGCTCACCCGCGCTGACCAGGACTGGTTCCTGCGCGCCGATGCGTTGAAGTTGAGACCGGCGATCGTTGAAGAGGTGCTGGCGTTACGGCGGATTCACGGATCCAACCACAGTCTGGCCAATGCAAACCAAGTCATCGACGATTTCCTGACCATCGCAAAGCGCAACCTCGACCGGCGACGCAAGGAAGGCGCGTTGCGCCCCGTGCATCACTGGTCGACATGACCGCCGATCCCGGCACCGCTTTCGCCGCCGCCTGTGCTCGCGTCCCACCGGAGACGCTAGATGTCGTCATAGCGGGTGTCGCCATCCGGATCCGCGTCGCGGGTCCTGCTCTCGCCGCGCGGCTGTTCGAACCGATCCGCCATATCGCATCAACCTGCATCGACGCCGAGGTGACGATCGAGATCGACGCCTGGAGTATCGCCGAGACCGGCGTCTCCGTTCCTTCCGGGCAGTCTCTCGAAGAGAGCGACATCGCGCGGCGGCGCCTGATCTGCGCCTTCCCGGGTGTCGATACGCTCACCCGCCTCAGCATGGCGCGCCCGTTCCAGGCCGGACTGCTGCCATTGCTGGCACGGCTGGGACGTCCGGCGGTGCATGGCGGAGTGATCGCCCGCGGATCGGGAGAACCGGGACTGTTGCTGGTCGGCCCAAACGGCAGCGGCAAATCCACGACATGTCTCGCAGCACTGCTCGCGGGTTTCCGCATGGTGGGCGAAGACTGCCTGATCGTGACGCGCGACGGCGCGCGGCATGAGGGTCATTCGATGTATCGCAGCTGTTGCCTCACCGTTCAGTCGCAGGCGATGTTCCGGCATCTCCCCGGCGACGTGCACCGGCCACTCGGAGCACCGGCGGATGCCAAGGGCGTGATGCTGCTGCCCTGCTCGGCAAACAGCGACATGATGCTGCGCGCCGCGCCGATCCGGGCGCTGGTGCTCCCGGTTCTGGGGCAAAGCGACCGGCCACGGCTGGCACGGGCCGGCACCGCCGAGACGCTCCGCCGGTTCATGCCGGGGCTGCGTTTCATGCGGCATGTCCCCTCGCAGGACCGCCGCACGCAGTACGACGCGCTCACTGCCCTGGTACACGACCTGCCGAGCTATCGCCTGGAACTGGGTGACGGCGTGGCGGGCGTGCCAGACCTGTTGTTCGATCTGGCGGATTCGCTGCGGTGACCGATCGGCCGCGATTGCGCGACTTCGGTGACGAGCCAGCGCCGGCATTGCGCGATCTCCTACGCGCGATCGCGCTCGACGCCCCTTTGACGCCCGGCGCGATCGACCTGCTCGCCAAGGCGGCAGCCCGGACTGCCGATGCCGGAATCCTGCGCCTCTTGCCGGCGCTGCGGGGCAAGCGCTGCACGGAGGAGCTTTCCAACACCATCCGAACCGACATGGAAATCCGATATCGGCGGACAGCAGCACGCTTCATGCTGTTCCAGCACGTTGCGCGACAGATCGGCATTGCCTTCGAGGGCGAGCGAATCAGCCCGTTGTTCCTCAAAGGCTTTCCGCTGGCGACGACATTCTATCCATCTCCCGCATGCCGACCGATGAGTGACCTCGACATCGCGGTGGCACCGGCCGATTATCCCAACGCCGAAGCCCTGCTGCTGAAGCTCGGCTTCGTGCCACGTGGCGAGGAAGCACAAGGCAGGGCGATCCCGGGTATCAATATCCACGCGATGGCCTTCCACCAGCCCGATCTCCGCGTCAGCGTCGACCTGCATCACCATGTGTTTGCCGCGTCGCTGTGGGAAGGCGCAGACGGCGGCCTCTGGGCAGCGGCGCAGCCGTTCGAGGCACTGGGTGCCGGAGCAGCACTCACGCTGGCACCCGAACATCATGTGCTGCACGCCTGCATCCATGGTTACGGCCGCAGCATCCATCAGCTTTCAGTGCGCTGGATGCTCGACGCTGATCTCATCCTGAAGCGGCAGGGCCGGGATTTCCGCTGGGCGCTGCTCGAAGCCGAGGCCGCGCGGCACCGTTGCGGGCGGCTGGTCGCGGCGGCACTCAGCTATCTGGCCGATCATCTCGCCAGTCCGATACCATCCGCGACTCTCGACAGCCTCGCCGCACTGCCGATGGCCGGTTTCGACCGCGCCTATTTCCGGCAATCGGCACAGCTCTCGCATTCCTCAGGCCGATCGCTCCGGCTGCGGCTGGCCTGGAACGCTTGCCAGCGCCAGGCCGGCAGGGCATTTCACACGCCCCTGCCCTTCATCACCGTGCTGGCGCGCCGATGGGGTGCGGGTTCCCCGAGCGCCTTCGCCCGGGCAATCATCCGGCGCTGGCGTGAACCGACGTTCCTGCGAGAGCGGCGCGCCCGCGGGACACGACAGGAACAGTCGTGACGCAACGGGATGCCCCGACACTTTCGGGCGACGCGGCACTGCTGCGGCTCTGTGCCGGACCACCCGGTGAGACGCGGGCGGCATGGCGAGCGTGGCTCGACGCGATGCCCGACCTGCTGGTGGACGGCGAGCCAGCCTATCCCCCGCGCTGGCGGGATGTACTGCCGATGGCGGCATGGCGGCAGCGCGACCTGGGACTGGAAGGACCGGCTTGGCTGTTGCGCCGCCTGCGCACTGCATGGGTGCTTGAGGAGCGGCGCCTCGCCGCCGTTCGGGAGACAGTCGCCGACGTGATCGCCGAGCCGGCATTGGCACCGGGATATCCGCTTGCGGTCGGTGGGCTGGCATTGGGCGAGACGCTCTATCCCCATCCGGTATGTCGCCACACCGGACTCCAAACGCTGATGCTACGGGCGGGCACCAGACTGATGCCGATCGCGGCGGCGTTGCAGGCCAAGGGCTATCGCATCCGGCGCGCCGGCTGGCGCGCGCGCCACTTACCGTTTCGCCCGGTCGCAAGCATCTGGCTGCAGTCCCCCAGCGGGTTCCAGGTGATGCTGCTCAGCGTGCCCGCCTGGCGACGCTGGCATCCGCTGGCACATGCCAGCCTGATGCGCGACGCCGAATGGGTGCAGGCCGGGACACTGCGCTTCCGGGTGCCATCGCGCCGCGCGGCACGGGCCCTCGCCGCGCAAGGCCTTGGCCGTGAGCAAGGCACCGGCAACCTGATGGCGGCGGTCGACGTCGCGTTGCTTGGCGCCGATGAGGCCGACGCAGGATCGGCGTGGTGCGTCGCCCCTGGTCACCAGGGTGACAGCGCCGTGGAGCGCGTCGCGTGATGCGATCGTGGGAGCGCGCCTGGGGCGACATCGGGCGGCTCGCGCATCTCGTGCGCACGCTGCAACAGGGGCGATCGCTATGGTCACTGGCGGTTCTGCCGGTGCTGATGGCCGTGCGCGGCCTCCTCGAAGCGGTGTCGCTAAGCGTCCTGGTATTGCTCGTCGTCGCGGCCGCCAACACGGAGATGAACACGTCGCAGTCGCGCCTGCCGGCGCTGACCGGGTGGCTCGTCACCATGCCGGTCAGCCATCGACTGACGGCGCTCGGTGTGCTGATCGTGGCGCTGATGATCGTCAAGAATGCGCTGCACTGGACGATCGCACGGATGCGCTCTCGTTTTGCGCGCGGCTGGCTTGGCGCGCTGGCCCGGCAGCTCTATAGTCGGCACCTGGCCGAAGCAATGGATCGCCGGGCGGATCACGATCCCGTGGCGGGATCGATCCGCGCGACCGACAGCGCGGTGCGCGTGGTCAACACCTATCTGCTGGCGGTCGCTGACGGCTTGGGCGAGACGTGCGTGGTCGCCGCGCTGCTGGCATTGTTCGCCTGGGTGGCCGGGCCATGGCCATTGCTCGCCATGGCCGTGCCCGCAGTGCTGATCTGGCTGAGCCATCGCCTGCTCACCCGCAACGCCTCCTTCTATTCGCGCTTGCGGCTCGACCGAATCGCCGCGCTGCAGCGCTGGATGCGCGACAGCAGTGCCACCAGCCGGGAAATCGGGCTCTATCGCAGTGGCGACGCGTTCGGAAAGCGCTATGCCGAACTCGCCAAGGGGTTGGCGACCGCGCTGGACCGGCAGAACCAGTCGCAGGAACTGATGCTGCCGATGGCCGAAACCGCGGGCGTGATCGGCCTGCTGTTGCTGGTCGCGGTCGAACTGCTGAGTGGGCATGTCGAGCCGGCAAGGCTGATGACCGGACTGGCGGTGAGCGTCCGTCTGCTGCCAAGCCTGAGGCGCCTCGCTTCGGTGTTGCACACCCGCAGCTTCTTCCAGTCCGACCTCGATACCGTGATGGCCGCACTGGCGGTGTCCACGCCGACGCCGGCACCGCTCGCCACGGCAGATCACGGTCCGATCGTCACCCTGTCAAACATATCGTACTCCCATAGCGCGCGCGATGAGACACACACTGCACCCCAGCAGCTCGACTCGGTCGATCTGACGCTCTCTCCATCGGTCTGGACCGCGCTGACGGGTCGTTCGGGCACCGGGAAATCGACGCTGGTCGATATTCTCCTCGGCCGTATCGTGCCGGACACGGGAGAGACCAGCTGGGCCGGCGGGACGCGCGATGGAACAGGCTATGCAGCCTCACCGGTCACGCTGATCGACACGACGCTGCGCGACAATATCGCCTTTCCCGATTCTACTGTCTGGGACGAAAGCGCGTTGCGCCAAGCCCTTGCGATCGCCCAGGCCGACGAGATCGTGGCACGGTTACCGATGGGGCTGGACCAGCCGATGCTCGCCGTGGTCGATACCCTGTCACAAGGCGAACGCCAACGCATCGGACTGGCGCGAGCGATCCTGCGCGCCGACCGGCTGCTGATCCTCGACGAAGCCACCGCCGCGCTCGACCTCGATGTCGAACGACGACTGTTCGAGGCACTACGCCAGGCACGCCCGATGCTGGCGGTGCTGTTGGTGACTCATCGGCCCGCCACGGCGGCGCATGCCGACCGGATACTGCTGCTGGCGGACGGGCGGTTGAGCGAGCAAGCCGCTCTCTGGCGTGTCAACGAGACGATACCGTGAGACCTCTGACAACCGGTATCAGCACTGTCCGCGCGCTGGCGAAGCGAGTGCCTGGTGTCCGGCCGCTCGCCGGCCTTCTCCGCACAGCGGCCGACAGCGCGCTGCGCGAGGAACGACGGCTGGTCCGCGACCACTCAGACGACCTTTTCCAGCAGGGCGGCCGCAGCGCGATCGATCGCTATCCCCATCTCTTCGCCGCCCTGCGCGATCAGTTGCATGACCATCCGGCGCCTCACATCCTGTCGTTCGGCTGTTCGACCGGAGAGGAGGTACAGACGCTCCGCCATTACCTGCCAAAGGCGCGCCTGAGCGGAATCGACATCAACCGCGCCCGTCTGCGCCGCGCCCGGCGACTCCTCCCCGATCGCGGGGTTTCCCTGGTCGCTGCCCACAGCATCGAAGCCGCGGGCGGAGGAAGCTTTGACGCGATCGTCTGCCTCAGCGTGCTCCACAGGCGCGAACTGGTGCATGACTGGCCAGCCGATCCGACCGCGCACCTCAGCTTCGCGCAGTTCGAGCGCGCGGTGCTAGATTTCGATCGCCACCTCGCCACCGGGGGCTTGCTCCTCCTGTACCATACCGTCTTCCGCGTTCTGGAAACTTCGGTAGCGCCACGCTACGTGCCGCTGTTCCTAGTCGATCCGCTTTCGCTCGAGCCGTCGCGGCGTTACGACCGGAACAACCGCCGCATATTCGAACCGCGCGAGGAACGATTCGCCCTGTTTCGCAAGACCGGATGAAGCCGGCCACAACAAGGAAACCCGATGTCCGACCCGGCGGCGCGCCTGCAGATTGTCCTGTGGAAATGGCGCCATCCCCGCAAGCTGCACGTGCTGTTCGACTATTCGGCGGAGGCGGTGAACCGCCTCAGGCGCGAACTGGCCGAACATCTGACGATCCCGCACGATGTGGTGTGCATCACCGACGATCCGAAGGGGATCGATAGCGGAATTCGCGTACTGCCTTTGTGGGACGATGCCGCCGCGCTCGGCGGGTGCTGGCGACGGCTGCGCGCATTCGCGCCCGACATGGCGGAACTGATCGGCCCACGCTTCGCCTGGATCGACCTCGACAGCACCATTCTGGGCTCGATGGACGCGATCCTTTCGCGGACTGAGGACATCGTTCTCTATCGCTCGAATTCGATCGAAGGCACGCCGTACAACGGCTCGATGCTGTTGATGACGGCGGGCGCGCGACCGCGGGTGTGGCGCGATTTCGACGCCGAGCGATCACCCCAGATCACCCGGGCGGCAGGACTCAACGGCACCGACCAGGCCTGGTTTGGCCATGTTCTGGGGGCCGATGAGGCGGTCTGGACCGCCAAGGATGGCGTAATGCATTTCGTGCGGGATTGCGTGCCGGACCTTCCGCCGCAATCGCGCATCGTGTTCTTCCCCGGCGTACAGAAGATGCACATGCCGAACGCCCGCCGCCACGCACCCTGGATTGACGAAAAGCGACGAATGACGGGCACAAGTTAGGCCCTCAAGCATCGGATCATCATCCGGCAGGCGGTTATGAGACCCATATGGTCGGCCTGCGCGCCGACCGAACAGTCCCGGCCGATCACGATCAGCTCAACTGTCGATCAGATCGTCACGCTCAAGATCCGGCGAGCGCCGCCGGTCGAGCAGGCTGCTCAGGCCGATAGTTGCGCCACCCGTCACTCCCACTCGATCGTGCCGGGCGGCTTCGACGTATAGTCATAGGTCACGCGGTTGATGCCCTTCACCTCGTTCACGATCCGGGTCGCGACGCGGGGGAGGAAATCGCCGGGGAACTGGAAGGCGACCGCGGTCATCCCGTCGGTCGAGGTCACCGCCCGGAGGGCCAGGACATTGTCGTAGGTCCGGCCATCGCCCATCACGCCGACGCTACGCACCGGCAGCAGCACCGCAAAGGCCTGCCAGATGGTGTCATAAAGGCCCGCATTGCGGATCTCCTCGAGATAGATGGCGTCGGCCTTGCGCAGGATGTCGCAGCGCTCCTTGGTCACCTCGCCGGGGATGCGGATGGCGAGGCCCGGGCCGGGGAACGGGTGCCGGCCGACGAAGATCTCGGGCAGGCCGAGCTCTCTGCCGAGCGCCCGGACTTCGTCCTTGAACAGTTCGCGCAGCGGCTCGACCAGCTTCATGTTCATGCGTTCGGGCAGGCCGCCGACATTGTGGTGGCTTTTGATCGTCACCGACGGGCCGCCGGTGAAGCTCACGCTTTCGATCACGTCGGGATAGAGCGTGCCCTGCGCCAGGAAATCGGCGCCGCCGATCTTGCGCGCCTCCTCCTCGAACAGGTCGATGAACGCGCCGCCGATGAACTTGCGCTTCTTCTCGGGGTCGGTGAGGCCAGCAAGCCCGCCCAGAAACTGCTCCTCCGCGTTCACATGGACAAGCGGAATATTATAGTGGTTGCGGAACAGGGTGACGACCTGGTCCGCCTCACCGGTACGCATCAGGCCGTGGTCGACGAAGACGCAGGTGAGCTGCTCGCCGATCGCCTCATGGATCAGCACCGCCGCCACCGCTGAATCGACGCCGCCCGACAGGCCGCAGATCACTTTGCCCTTGCCGACCTGGGCGCGGATATCCGCGATCTTGGCGGCGCGGAATTCGGCCATGGTCCATTCGCCGGAAAGGCCGCAGACATGGCGGGCGAAGTTCGCGATCAGCTTCGCGCCGTCCGGCGTGTGCACGACCTCGGGGTGGAACTGCATCGCGTAATAATGGCGCTCGTCGTCAGCGATGATCGCATAGGGCGCGCCCTTGCTCGCGGCGACGGGGCGGAACCCTGGGGCGAGCGCCGTGACCTTGTCGCCATGGCTCATCCAGACCTGGTGGTTCTCGCCTTCGCTCCATAGTCCGTCGAAAAGCGCGCAGCTGTCAGCGACCTCGATCACCGCACTGCCGAACTCGCCACTGTCGCCCAGGGTGACCGTGCCGCCAAGCTGCGCCATCAGCACCTGCTGGCCGTAGCAGATGCCCATGATCGGCAGGCCGCTGTCGAGGATTTCCTGCGGAATGCGCGGGCTCCCCTCTTCAAGCACCGACGCGGGGCTGCCAGAGAGGATGATGCCCTTCGGCTGCATCCGGGCGAACGCCTCGGAGGCGGAATTGAAGGGGGCGATCTCGCTATAGACCCCCGCTTCACGGACGCGGCGGGCGATGAGCTGAGTCACCTGGCTGCCGAAATCGACGATGAGGATCGAGTCGCTGGGCTGTGTCATGCGGCCAGATAGCAGATGCGGCCCGGTGGGGAAGCCCCGGTGGGGCAGCAATGCGGCTTTAGTTTGCCGCAAGCACCGGACCGTCGATCGACACCTGCTCAACGCCCTGCTCACCGATACGGCAGGTGAAGCCGCGATGGTCGGTCGCGGCCGCCCTGTAATCATCGCGCAGGCCGAGCGTACCGCGGACGATCAAGTCCGATGCGACCGGATCGACGATCGTGACCTTGTCGATCGTAGCGATGCGGGCGTAACGCCGGCCTTCCGATTCGGCCGAGGAGACGCAGGCGTCGACGGCAGCTTCCTCATCGGACCGCGAAATCGAGAGGGTGCGATTGCCCTCCTCCGGACCGACGACCGGGGCGGCTTCTTCAGCAGCGACTGCCTGGCGCGGAGGCGGCGCCTTCTTCTTGCCGACACTCGACAGGATCGCGAACAGGCCGCCGGCAAGCACCGCGCCGAGCAGCACGTCACCGCCATCGATCTTGTCGCCGCCGCGATGATGCGAGCCCCACCGCTCTGCCTGGGCGGGGACAGCGGTGACGCTCATCGCCAGGAGCGTGGTAGCCGCGACCGCCTTGCCGAAAATCGTCATGTCCTGTCCCCTTTCGATTCGATGCCGTATCGATAGGTGAGTCGTGCTGTCGCAACGATGAACCACCTTCCTGGAGAGCAAGCCGTAGCATGCAACAGGATGGAGAGGGCAGATAACAGCGCGCCGGGCAAAATGGAACGGCCGAAAGCATGACGAATCGCTAGACGGTCAGCCGCGCGATCCGACCGGTAGCGCCGCAATCATATCAGCTTCCCCTCCGCCTCGATCCCCTACTATTTTGCGGGCTTCTGCGTGGCGGCGACGTCCCTGACCGTCATGCCGGTCCAGGCCGCGGCGAAGGCCCAGCTGTCGGCGGCTTCGGCGATGACCTTGTCCGTCGGCTTGCCCGAGCCGTGCCCGGCGCGGGTCTCGATGCGGATGAGATGCGGCCTTGGGCCGATCTGCGCGGCCTGGAGCGCGGCAGTGTATTTGAAACTGTGACCCGGCACGACCCGGTCGTCCGTATCCGCCGTCGTCACCATGATCGCCGGATAGTCCCGTCCGGTCTTGATATTGTGATAGGGCGAATAAGCGTAGAGTACGCGGAAATCGGCCTCCTTCGCGGGATAGCCATAATCATCGACCCAATAGCGGCCGGCGGTGAAGCGGTCGAAGCGGAGCATGTCCATCACGCCGACCTGCGGCAGCGCAGCGGCAAAGAGGTCGGGCCGCTGATTGACCACGGCGCCGATCAGCAGCCCGCCGTTGGAACCTCCCTGAATGGCGAGCTTGTCCTTCGAGGTGATGCCCTGGGCGATCAGATCCTCGCCGGCCGCGATGAAATCGTCGAACACATTCTGCTTGTTGGCGAGGCGGCCGCCATCGTGCCACGCCTTGCCATATTCACCGCCGCCCCGGATGTTGGCCACCGCCAGCACCCCGCCCTGCTCAAGCCACGCGATCCGCGTTGCCGAAAAGGCCGGGTTCATCGAAACGTTGAAGCCGCCATAGGCGTATAGCAGGGTCGGTGCCGGGCCCGCCGGCAGATCCTTGCGACGGACGATGAACATCGGAACCTTCGTGCCGTCCTTCGACGCGTAGAAGCGCTGGGAGACATCGTACAGGCCCGGATCGAACGCGACCTTGGGCATGGCCCAGGGCGCGGCGTTGCCGGTCTTCAGATCATAGCGATAGATGGTCGTCGGCGTGGCGAAGCTGGTGAACGCGTAGAACATCTCGCTATCGTCCTCAGCGCCGCTGGTGGCGGCGACGCTGCCGATGCCGGGAAGCGCCACCACCCCGTCGGGCTTGCCGTCCAGATCGTAGCGTCGAAGCTCCGACTTCACATCGACCAGATAGGAGGCGACCAGCTTGCCCCCCACGATCCCGGCGCCTTCAAGCACCGCCTTGTCCTGCGGCACCACCTCGCGGATCGCGGGCGTCGCCTCGCGAACATCCATCGACACGATTCGCAGGCGCGGCGCATCCTTGTCGGTTGTCCAGTAGAAGGTCGATCCGACATTGCCGGCGAGCGACCATTCATTCTCAAGGCCCTTCACGATCGTGCGCGGCTTCGCGCCGTGATCGGTCAGGTCGAGGACGGTGATCTCGTAGCGGTTGTCAGTGCCTTCGGTGGTGGTGATGACCAGCCACTTGCCGTCCTCGGTGACCTGCGCATTGTGGCCGCACTTCGGCGCGTCAGGCGTGGCGTACATCAGGCGGTCGGTGGCCTGGGTAGTACCCAGCTTGTGGAAATAGACCTGCTGGTTCTCGTTCAGCGCCTGGAACTTCGCGCCCGCCGCCGGCGCGGCGAAGCGGGAGTAATAGAAACCGGAGCCATCCTTCGCCCAGGACAGATGGGAGAATTTGACCCATTCGACAGTGTCGGCAGCGATCGCGCCGGTCGCGACGTCAAGCACCTTGACCGTGCGCCAGTCGGTGCCGCCGTCCTGGATCGAATACAGGATATGGTGGCCATCCTCGGACGGGACCCATTCGCCGAGCGCGGTCGCACCGTCCTTCGCCCAGGCATTCGGGTCGATCAGCACCCGGCCCACACCATCGATCGAGTCGCGTACGTACAGCACTGCCTGATTCTGCAGGCCGCTATTGCGGGTGTAGAAATAGCGGCCGCCCTTCTTCACCGGCACGCCGAAACGCTCATAGTCGAGCAACTGCTTCATCCGCGCTGCGAAGATGGCCCGGCCGGGCAAGGTCGCGAGATAGGCATTGGTGACGGCATTCTCGTCAGCGACCCATTTCGCGACGGCGGCATCGGTGCGCACATCATTCTCGAGCCAGCGATACGGATCGGCAACCTTCACGCCGAATTGTTCGTCCACCGTGCTGCCGCGGGTCGTCTGTGGGTAGTTCATGCCGGGGGCCTTGGTCTGGGCGGCCGCAGGAGCAGCCAGCAGGAGAGCGATCAGCGGGAGGGCGTGGCGCATCGGGGACTTTCGGATACGAAAAAGGAGCCGCACCCTATCAGGTACGACTCCTTTCTCAACTCCCTGAACAGGCGCGATTTATGCAGCCTGATCGAAATCCTCGTCACCCATCACCGGGCCCGAATCCTGGCCCTTGGCGCTGACGTCGCGGTCGACGAACTCGATGATCGCCATCGGCGACGCGTCCGAAGCGCGGATGCCGGCCTTGATGATGCGGGTGTAGCCACCGTTACGATCGGCGTAACGCGATGCCAGCACGTCGAACAGCTTCACCAGCTGCGCGTCATCGAGCAGACGGGCATGCGCCAGACGGCGATTGGACAGGCCACCCTTCTTGGCGAGCGTGATCAGCTTCTCGACATAGGGGCGAAGTTCCTTCGCCTTGGCGGTCGTGGTGGTGATCTGCTCGTGCTTGATGAGCGCTGCCGACATGTTGCGGAACAGGGCTGTGCGGTGGGCCGAGGTTCGCTGAAGCTTACGGCCGCCTACGCGATGACGCATGGTATCTTTCCTTCGTTCGTTAAGGGGCCGTTTGACGGAACCCCAGACCAGGCGGTGTCAAGGGCCACCGCCAATCGCCCGATGGGCGAACCGGGCCGGGGCATTTGCCCCAGCCCGAGCTCGTTACCCCATTATTTCCTGCTCAAGCTTCTTGGCCATCTCTTCGATGTTCTCAGGCGGCCAGCCCGGGATTTCCATGCCCAGCCGGAGCCCCATCGACGACAGCACTTCCTTGATTTCGTTCAGCGACTTGCGGCCGAAATTCGGGGTGCGCAGCATCTCGGCTTCGGTCTTCTGGACCAGGTCGCCGATATAGATGATGTTGTCGTTCTTGAGGCAGTTGGCCGAACGCACCGACAGTTCAAGCTCGTCGACCTTCTTGAGAAGGTAACGGTTGATCTGCTGGGTGTCGCCCGAGACCTCACCGGCCGAAGACGGCGCGGCATGGCCGATCGGTGCCGACGGACGGACCGACGAATCGTCGAAGTGGACGAACAGCGCGAGTTGGTCCTGCAGGATGCGGCCGGCATAGCCGACTGCGTCCTCGGGCGTGATCGTGCCGTCGGTCTCGATGGTCAGCGTCAGCTTGTCGTAATCGAGTTCCTGCCCGACGCGGGTGTTCTCGACCTTGTACGACACCTGCCGCACCGGCGAGTAGAGCGCGTCGACCGGGATCAGGCCGATCGGCGCATCCGCCGGACGGTTCGCCACCGCTGCGACGTAACCCTTACCTACGTCGGCGGTCAGCTCCATGTTGAGCGTCGCGCCTTCGTCGAGGTGGCAGATCACCAGATCGGGGTTCATCACCTCGATGTCGCCCGAAACCGCGATGTCGCCGGCCTTCACATCGGCCGGGCCGGTCGCGGAAAGTTGGAGACGCTTCGGCCCCTCGCCCTGCATGCGCAGCGCGATCTGCTTCACGTTCAGGACGATGTCGGTCACGTCTTCCCGAACGCCGGTCAGCGACGAGAATTCGTGGAGCACATTCTCGATCTTGATCGAGGTAACGGCAGCGCCCTGAAGCGACGACAGCAACACGCGACGGAGCGCGTTGCCGAGCGTCAGGCCGAAGCCGCGCTCGAGCGGTTCGGCCACAAAGGTCGCCTTACGCTTGGGATCGCCGCCCGGCTTCTTTTCGAGGCCATTGGGCTTCTTCAGTTCCTGCCAGTTCTTAGCATTGACGGACACGGGCTTCCCCTTGGTTTTGGGCGGGAGCGGGGGACACTCCGGCCATGTGGGAATCGTCCGCGCGGCGCGATCAACCGCGCGCGGACGAGACGAAATCAGACGCGGCGGCGCTTCGAGGGCCGGACGCCATTGTGCGGGATCGAGGTCACGTCGCGAATCGAAGTGATCTGGAAGCCGACCGCCTGCAGCGCGCGAAGCGCCGACTCACGGCCCGAACCCGGACCCTTCACTTCCACTTCGAGCGTGCGGACGCCGTGTTCGGCGGCCTTCTTGCCGGCATCCTCGGCAGCGACCTGCGCCGCATACGGAGTCGACTTGCGGCTTCCCTTGAAGCCCATCATGCCGGCCGACGACCACGAGATCGCGTTGCCTTGGGCATCGGTGATCGTGATCATGGTGTTGTTGAAGCTGGCGTTCACGTGTGCGACGCCAGAGGTGATGTTCTTGCGCTCACGCCGCTTAATGCGCTGAGGTTCGCGTGCCATGTTGAAATCCTAACCCTGTAGCTGGAAGGCGAGCCGCCCCATCGGAACGGCTCAGCGCATCACTTCTTCTTGCCGGCGATCGGCTTGGCCTTGCCCTTGCGGGTGCGCGCATTGGTATGCGTGCGCTGGCCGCGGACCGGAAGGCCCTTGCGATGGCGAAGGCCGCGATAGCAGGCCAGATCCATCAGCCGCTTGATGTTCATCGCGGTCTGGCGGCGGAGATCACCCTCGACAGTGTGATCAGCGTCGATCGTTTCGCGAATCTGCAGCACTTCCTGATCGGTCAGGTCCTGCACCCGGCGCTCGGGAGTGATACCCAGCTTGGCAGTGATTTCCTTGGCCTTGGTGTCGCCAATGCCATGGATATAGGTCAGCGCGATAACAACGCGCTTGTTGGTCGGGATGTTGACACCCGCAATACGAGCCATGAAATTTGTTCTCCTGCTCCACGGGGCGTGCATGGCTGCAGCCACCCCATCTCATCGCGTTGCTATCTGAAACGCAAGATAACGGCGAGCGCAAACAAGCGCCGCCGGGACCCGGTGTTTCGGAATATCGAGCAGATAGAAGCGCGAGTCGGTGCTGTCAAGATCGCTCGGCCGAAACGGCGAGAAACCGGACCGAGACATGGGGCGGCTCAGGACGATGAACGTCGCTGCCGCCACATCATATATCTCAGCGGACCGCGAATGCCAGCGGGCGCGTTTCGATTGCACGCATCGGCGAAGAAAACCCGTCATGCACAGCCTGACCCGGCTCGCGTACCACAGTCGACGCCCCCCCTACCGCCGTCGGCATCGCGACGGATCAGGAAAGGATGTTCACCGCTCGCGCCGCGACAAGCGCGATCGTCAAAAGCGAGATGGCGGATTCGATCATCATCAGCATCTTGGCGCGGCGGGACAACGGCATCGTGTCCGTCGGCGAGAAGGCTGTGGCGTTGGTGAACGACAGATACAGATAATCGACGAACCCCGGCGACCAGGTGCACGGCTCGCGCGGCTGGCCGATCGTCATCTGGGGATAGAGGAAATCGCATTTCTCGGTCTCGATCAGGCCGCGCGCCGCCGGGCCACCGTGATCGATGCTCCAGAACCACAAGGCGAAGACGATGACATTGGTCGCCCAGATGTTGAGTGCGTCGAGCAGCAGCGTCTGCCCGATCTTCGTCGCGCTCCCGGCAAGCAACGCATGGATCAGTTCGACCAGCGCTCCCAGGTTGATGACGGTGATCAACGCGGTCAGCGCGAGCGCCGCGCGGCGGATCATCCGCCTTTCCCAGGCGACACGCCGCCAGTGATGATCGGTCCGCGCCTCGCGTGCGCTTGCCTGGGTCCAGGCGGTCGCGGCGGACAGCGGCAGGAGCAGCGCGATCTCAAGCCCGGGCGCAAGCCAGCGTGGACCGATCGTCAGATCGTTGAACATGAGCAACTGGAGCCCGGCCACCAACGCGACCGACGCCCGCGCGAACCAGAAATCCCAGCCATGAGTGTGGATCGCCTTGAGCGCCCAGCTCATGGATGATGCCCTTCCGCTGCGGTCACGCCGGCACGACGATTGCAGCGATCAGCCCCGGCGCATTGTCGCCCAGTTCGAGGCGCCCACCGTGGAGCCGGGCAACCGCCTCGATCAGCGACAGGCCAAGACCAGCGCCCGGCGTACTGCGCGCATTGTCCAGCCGGCCAAAGCGGCGCAGCGCCTGTTCTCGGTCCTCGGCGGCGATGCCGGGGCCACGATCCTCCACCTGGAAGCGTATTTCTCCCCCCTGCCCCGCCAGCCGCAGCGTCACCTCGCCGCCGCCGGCACCGTGACGCAGCGCATTGTCGACCAGATTGGCGATCGCCTGAGTCACCAGCTCGCGATGAAGGATGAGCCGGGGCGGATGCGCTTCCATCACGGTCATGAAGCGCAAGCCGGCATCTTCGGCGACTGGCGCGTAGAGTTCGGCAATCTCCTCGATCAGCGCCGCCGGGTCGATGCTGGCAAAGCGGTCGCGCGACACCGATTCGGAACGGCTGATCTCGATCAGCATGGTGAGCATCCGCATCACCAGATCGGTCTCCACCAGCAAGCCCCCCAGCGCCGCTTCGCGTTGCGTGGGATCGGCGAGCAGCACCGCGTTCTCTGTCTTGGTCCGCAGCCTCGCCAGCGGCGAGCGGAGATCATGCGCCAGGCTGTCGGTGACGAGCCGGAGCTCGATCATCAGCCGTTCGACCTTGTCGAGCATCGTGTTGAGCCGGGTGGCGAGCCGGTCGAAAGCGTCGTCCCCGCCGGAAGCGCTCACCACGCGGCGCGACAGGTCCCCACCCGCCACCCCCTCGATCACATCCGCGACCCGGTTCAGGCGGCGGCCGACATAGCGGGTCACGACGAGGCCCCCGACAATCCCAAGCCCGAGAGACAAGAGCATCGCGAGGACCAGCGCCCGCTCGATTCCGCGCTGCACCTGCTCCCAGTCATCGAGCATCCGTCCGCTGACGAGACGGAGAGGCCCGATCCTGCGGACCGAATAGCCGGCGTCGCGCAGCGACCAGGGCGGCGAGGTCCCGATCCGGCCGATATGGAATTCGACCGAGCTCGATGGGCCGATATTCGCAACCGGCGGCCCCAGCCCCACCACGCGCCGTCCCCGGGCGTCGATCACCGCGATGATCAGCGAGAGGTCGCCGGGCGCGCGCGCCTCCTCGATCGTCTGGTCGAGCGCCCGCATTCCACCGGCACGCCAGACCGAGACAAGTGCATCGGCCTGTTCGGCAGTGTCCCGGCGAAGCGAATCGATCGCGTCATCATGCACCTGCCGCCAGATGAAGGCGACGAGCACGAGGTTGGAGACCAGCGCCAGCGCGATCGCAAGCAGGGCGATGCGCGCCGTAACCGACAATCGCATCAGATCTCAGCCGAGAGCCGGTACCCTGCGCCGCGCACCGTGTGGAGGATCGGGCTGGCAAAGCCTTCCTCGATCTTGCGCCGCAACCGGCCGATATGGACGTCGACGACGTTCGATCCGGGATCGAAATGATAGTTCCAGATCTTCTCGAGCATCATCGTGCGCGTGACGACCTGACCGGCATGGCGTGCGAGAAATTCGAGCAGATTGAATTCGCGCGCCCCAAGCGCGATCGGCCGCCCCTCCCGCGCGACCGTGCGGGCAAGCAGGTCGATTTCGAGGTCCCCGACGACCAGGCGGGTCGTCTGGGTTTCGCCCGCGATGCGATCGGCCCGGCGGAGCAGCGCCTCGATCCGGGCTGAAAGCTCCGCGAAGGAAAAGGGTTTGACCAGATAGTCGTCCGCGCCCGCGTGCAGGCCGTCGACACGATCGTCGACCGTCGCCAGGGCCGACAGGATCAGCGCCGGCGTGCGGATGCCGGCGGCGCGGATCGCGCCGATCATCGCCAGGCCGTTCAGGCCCGGAAGCATACGGTCGGCGATGATGAGATCGAAAATGCCCTCGCTGGCGAGAAACAGGCCGTCACGGCCGTCACCACAGGTCTCGACCGCGAAACCCGCCTCACCCAAGCCTTTGGCCAGATAGCCGGCGGTCGCGGCGTCGTCTTCGACGATCAGGATCTTGCGGGTCATCGGCGGCATTCCGGGCGGTGCCTTTCTGCCTTTACAGCAAAATTGGCCGACGGAAAGCGAACCTTCCGTCGGCCACGACGCCCCCGGGAGTGCGGACGCCGATTCAAGAAGTCTGTTGCCCGCGCGCTGGGCGTGCCCTCTGAATAGCGGCCGCCGTCGAGCGGTCCGATGAAGGCACCATGAAGAATTTGTCATGAAGCGCCGACAAGCCGGCGCGGCGCTTATCGCTGCGGCGTCGGCGCGGGCGGCAATGGGCCTTCAGCGGCGGACTTCAGGTTCAGCACCTGAAGCGCCAGCACCTCGTCGACCTTGGGGGCAAGCGTATCCGCCCCTGCCCGAACGAAGCCGCTGACGACATAGCTGAGTGTGAGCCGGGTCGCATTCGACCCTTCGGGCGTCAGCCTGAACGTCAACGTGCCGATGACTGCCTCGGCCTGGAGCGGCCCGAGCGCGCCGGAAAGGCGAATCATCTGCGGCGGTTGGATATAGAGGATGCGGGCATGCTCGACGCTGCCCCGGCGATCCGGAAACCGCTCGCAGAAACAACCTGTCGCCTGGCCGTCCATATAGAGGTTGGCCGAATCGTCAGTGTAGGTGTGCTCCTTGCTCCACCAGCGCTGCGGCGAGCGCAGCGTATCCCAGACGCGCGCGATCGGCGCGTCGACGGTGACGACCTGGCTGATCTCCATCGTCGAAGGCGTGGCGGAGACGACCTCGGCGGCAGCCGGGGTGGCAAGCGCACAGGCTATGACAGCCCCCAAAAGACCGACAGACTTCATCGACGCCCTCCCCCGGTGACCCGCGCACATCATATGCGTTGCGCGCCGAACGGCAAGCGAAGCGGGTTACTTGCCGTCGAGGATCGCTTCGATCGCCTGGGTCACCTGGTCGATATCCGCCATGCCATCGACTCGCGCCACGAGTCCGCGCGCTTCGTAGATCGGCAGGATCGGCGCAGTCTTGGCGCGATATTCGACCATACGGGTCCGCACGGTCTCCGCATTGTCGTCGGGGCGGCGCTTGAACTCGGTCGAGCCGCACACGTCACATACACCCGCAACCTTCGGTTGCTTGTAATGATCGTGATAGCCCTCGCCGCATTTGGCGCAGGTGTAGCGGCCAACGATGCGGTCGACGAGCGCATCCTCGTCAACGCTCAGCTCGATCACGTGGTCGAGCATGCGGCCGCGGGCCTCGAGCAATTCATCGAGCTGTTCAGCCTGGGCCGCGGTACGAGGATAGCCGTCGAAGATCACGCCATTGGCGGTGTCCGGCATATCCAGCCGTTCGCCGATGATACCCGAGACGATCTCGTCGGAGACGAGTTCACCCGCCTCCATCACCGATTTGGCCTTCAGGCCAACCGGGCTGCCGGATTTCACGGCTGCGCGCAGCATGTCGCCAGTCGAAAGCTGGACCATCCCCCGGTCAGCCATCAAGCGGCTCGCCTGGGTACCCTTGCCCGCTCCCGGCGGACCCAGGAGAATGATATTCAAGGCTGTTCCCCTCCCATCGGTGTCGTCGCTCTCAACGGAGACGGCCACCCTTCAACTTGGCCTTCTTGATCAGATCGCCATATTGATGCGCCAGCAAGTGGCTCTGGATCTGAGTCACCGTGTCCATCGTAACATTGACGACGATCAGCAAGCTGGTGCCGCCGAGATAGAACGGGATGCTCAGCGCCGATACCAGATATTCCGGCAGCAGGCAGATGATCGTCAGGTAGGCGGCACCGATCACGGTGATGCGCGTCAGCACATAATCGAAATAATTCTCGGTGTTCTTGCCGGGGCGAATGCCCGGGATGAAGCCGCCATAGCGCTTCAGATTGTCGGCAGTCTCCTCGGGATTGAACACCACAGCGGTGTAGAAGAACGAGAAGAAGATGATGCCGGCACCGTAGAGCGCCATGTACACCGGCGAACCATGCTGGAGATACTGGTTGAGGCTGATGATGAAATCGCCCCACCTGCTCTCGCCAGCAACGCGATTACCGGCGAACTGGGTGATGGTCAGCGGCATCAGCAGCAGCGACGAGGCGAAGATCGGCGGGATCACGCCCGCGGTGTTGAGCTTCAGCGGCAGATGGCTGCGATCGGCCTGCATGCCGCGCTGGGTCTGTCGCTTCGGATACTGGATCAGGATTCGGCGCTGAGCGCGCTCCATGAAGCAGATGAAGAGTACGAGCAGGATCACCGCGACGACGATGCCGATGAAGCGCACTGGATCGAGCGAGCCGGAACGGCCGCCCTCGAACAGGTTGTAGAGCGTCCGCGGCAGGCTGGCGACAATGCCGGCCATGATGATGAGCGACATGCCGTTGCCGATGCCGCGGCTTGTGATCTGCTCGCCGACCCACATCAGGAACATGGTGCCGCCGACGAGGCTGATCACCGCGCCGACACGGAACAGCATGCCCGGCTCGATCACCGCCTGCAGGCCATTGCTGGCCCCCAGAGCCTCTAGGCCGACGGCGATGAAATAGCCCTGTACGGCGGTGAGACCGACCGTGCCGTAGCGGGTATATTGGTTGAGCCGCTTGCGCCCGCTCTCCCCTTCCTTCTTGATCGCGGCAAGCGTCGGCGACAGCGAGGTCGCGAGCTGCACGACGATCGAGGCGGTAATGTAGGGCATCACGCCGAGCGCGATCAGGCTCATCCGGCTCAGCGAGCCGCCCGAAAAGGCATTGAAGAAATCAAGCACGCCGCCCGACGTATGCTGCGAAAGCTGCGCCAGCACGGTCGGATCGATACCCGGCAGCGGCACATAGCTGAGCATGCGGAAAACGATCAGCGCGCCGATCGTGAACCACAGGCGCTTCTTGAGGTCAGTCGCCTGGGAAAACTTCGACAGGCTGATGCCGGAGGCCATCGAGTCGGCTGCGGATGCCATAAATGTGATCGTCCCAAAAAAACATCGGGGGAAACAAAAGCGGCGGGAAACGTTTGACCGCCCCGCCGCTCATATAGGGGCCCGATCGGGCTTGTCTAAGGTCTTTGACGACTTGGTCCACGACGAAGCGCGGAACAGGCCCGAAAAAGCCGTTGCGGCGTCCGGCTTTCGCCGGACCCGCAACCAGTTACGCCTTGAACGACGCCTTGTGCGCGATGCGCTCGAGACGGGCAACGCCCTTCTTCGCCTTGGCCTTCTCGGCAGCCGGCACGACGACGATCACGTCGACCTTGCCGCCAGCCTTCTCGACCGCTTCGATCGCGCCCTTCGACGCGCCGGCAACCGTGAAGTTGAGCTTTGCACTGAATTCGCCCTTACCGAGCAGGCGGACGCCATCCTTGCCGCCGCGCGCCAGGCCAGCAGCCTTCAGCACGTCGTGATCGAGCGACGCACCGGCCTCGATCTTGCCAGCGTCGACCGCCTTCTGGATCGCGCCCAGGTTCACCTCGGCATAATCCTTGGCGAAGATGTTGTTGAAGCCGCGCTTCGGCAGACGCATGTGGAGCGGCATCTGGCCGCCTTCGAAGCCGGCGATGGACACGCCCTCACGGCTCTTCTGGCCCTTGATGCCGCGGCCGCCGGTCTTGCCCTTGCCGGAACCGATACCACGGCCGACCCGCATGCGGGACTTGCGGGCACCATCATTGTCGCGGAGTTCGTTCAGTTTCATGTCGTGCACTCGCTTTCGCTTTTGTCGCGCTGATAAAAAAGGCTGAGGGCGGGACACCCGAACCTGCGTTCGAGCCGTCCCGCCCCTCACCCTCCCCTTACGGGGAGGATCGTTCAGGTCAACCCTCGACCGATACCATGTGTGCGACCTTGCGAATCATGCCCCGAACTTCGGGGCTGTCCTGCAACTCGCGCGTCTTGTGCATCTTGTTGAGGCCGAGACCGATCAGCGTCGCGCGCTGATCCTTCTCGCGGCGGATCGGCGAGCCCGTCTGGGTCACCTTGATCGTGCCGCCGGCGGCTTCTTTCTTCTTCGCCATCTGTCTTACTCCGCGATCGCTGCGGCTTCGGCCTCGGCGGCCTGCGAGCCACCACGGCCGAGCAGGTCGGCGATCTTCTTGCCGCGACGCTGCGCGACCGACTTCGGGCTGACCTGGGTGGTCAGCGCCTCGAAGGTCGCACGGATCATGTTGTAGGGGTTCGATGTGCCGACCGACTTGGTCACCACATCGGCCACGCCGAGGCTCTCGAACACAGCGCGCATCGGACCGCCTGCAATGATGCCGGTGCCCTGCGGCGCCGAACGGACAGTCACGAGGCCGGCGCCGAAATGGCCCTTGCCGTCATGATGCAGCGTGCGACCCTCACGGAGCGGAACGCGGACCATCGCCTTCTTGGCAGCAGCCGTCGCCTTGGAAATGGCTTCCGGCACTTCGCGCGCCTTGCCATGACCGAAGCCGACCCGGCCCTTGCCGTCGCCGACGACGACGAGCGCCGCGAAGCCGAAGCGCTTGCCGCCCTTTACCGTCTTCGAGACGCGGTTGATGTGGACCAGCTTCTCGATCAGCTCTTCGCCGCCATCGTCGCTGCCCGGGCCACCGCGACGATCGTCGCGACGACCACGGTTGCCGTCACGGCCGCCACGGTTCTGGCCACCGCCACCGGGGCCGCCACGACCACGGCCGCCACGCGGGCCACGGCCCTGCGGCGCGTCCTGCGGAGCGCCCTCGGCACCAGCGACGACGTCCGTCGGGTTGATTTCGTCGGCCATTCTTAGAACTCCAATCCGGCTTCACGCGCGGCTTCCGCCAGCGCCTTCACGCGACCGTGGAACAGGAAGCCACCGCGATCGAACACGACCTTGGTGACGCCCGCCTGCTTCGCCGCTTCGGCGACGCGCTTGCCGACCAGGACGGCTGCATCGATGTTCGCGCCGGACGTGCCACGCACGTCCTTCTCCAACGTGGAGGCGGCAGCGACCGTCTTGCCCTGGGCGTCGTCGATCACCTGAGCATAGATGTGCTTGCCCGAACGGTGCACCGACAGCCGCGGACGGCCAGCAGCACGACCGCGGAGCGCGGTACGGTTGCGAAGACGGCGCTTCGCAAAAAGGGAGAGACCTTTGGTGCTCATTACTTCTTTTTCCCTTCCTTGCGGAAGATGAACTCACCGTCGTACTTGATGCCCTTGCCCTTGTACGGCTCGGGCTTGCGCCAACGACGAATCTCCGCGGCCAGCTGACCGACCTTCTGCTTGTCCGACCCCGAAATCTCGACGGTCGTGTTGTCCGGCGTCTTCACCTCGAGACCCTCAGGCACATCGATGTTGACGTCGTGGCTGTAGCCGAGCTTCAGGTTCAGCACCCGGCCCTTGGCGTCAGCACGATAGCCGACACCGTTGATCAGCAGCTTCTTGGTGAAGCCGTCCGACACGCCGGTGACCAGGTTCTGCACCAGGGTACGCTGCATGCCCCAGAAGGCACGGGCGCGCTTGGTCTCGTTCGCCGGGTTCACCGAGATGCCGTCGTCCTCAAGGACATAGCTGATCTCGTCGCGGAGCGGCATGGCGAGGGTTCCCTTGGGGCCCTTCACGCTCAGCTGCCCGCCGTCGATCGTCGCGGTCACGCCGCTCGGGATCGCGACCGGCTTTTTACCGATGCGGCTCATCAGAATACCTCCGCCAGCACTTCGCCACCGACATTCTGCTCGCGCGCTTCCGCGTCGGACAGAACGCCGCGAGGCGTCGAGACGATCGTGATGCCCAGGCCGTTCATGACGCGGGGCAGCTCAGTTGCGCCCGAATAGACGCGGCGACCAGGCTTCGAGACGCGCGCGACATGCTTGATCGCAGGCTGGCCCTCGAAATATTTCAGCTCGATACGGATGCCCTTGGCAGGCCCCATCTCTTCTTCGCTGTAGCCGCGGATATAGCCTTCGCGCTGAAGCACGTCGAGCACACGGGCCCGCAGCTTCGACGCGGGCGACAGGACAGAGTCCTTCCGCGCGCGCTGGCCGTTGCGGATGCGGGTGAGCATATCACCCAGGGGATCGGTCAATGCCATCTCGTGATCCTTACCAGCTCGACTTCGTAACGCCCGGGATCAGGCCCTTGTTGGCCAAATCGCGCAGCTGAATACGGCAGAGGCGGAACTTGCGGTAATAAGCGCGGGGACGACCCGTCGTCTCGCACCGGTTGCGGATGCGCGTCGGGTTCCCGTTGCGGGGAATCTCGGCCATCTTCAGGCGAGCGATCAGACGATCGCCGTCGTCGAGCGACTTGTCCGCCGCGATCGCCTTCAGCTTCGCATAGGCGCCGGCGTATTTCTTCACCAGCAGCTTGCGACGCTCGTTCTTGTTCACAGAACTCTTCTTAGCCATCTTACGCTGCCTTCTTTTCTTCGTCAGCTTCGATCGGGAACGGGAAGCCGAACAGGCGGAGCAGCTCGCGTGCCTCGTCGTCGGTCTTCGCCGTGGTCGTCACGATCACGTCCATGCCGCGGATCTTGTCGACCTTGTCGTAGCTGATTTCCGGGAAGATCAGCTGCTCCTTCAGACCGCAGGCATAATTGCCGCGACCATCGAAGCTCTTCGGGTTCAGCCCGCGGAAATCGCGAACGCGCGGCAGCGCGATCGTGATGAAGCGGTCGAGGAACTCGTACATGCGCTCGCGGCGAAGAGTGACCTTCACGCCGATCGGCATGCCTTCACGCAGCTTGAACTGCGCGATCGACTTCTTCGCCTTGGTGACGACTGGCTTCTGACCAGCGATCAGTTCCATCTCACCGGCGGCCTGCTCGACCTTCTTCTTGTCCTGCGTCGCTTCGCCAACGCCCATGTTCAGGACGATCTTGTCGAGGCGCGGGACCTCCATCACGTTCTTGTAACCGAACTTCTCGGTCATCGCCTTGATGATGCGATCGTCATAGATCGCCTTCATCCGCGGCTTGTGAGCCGCCTTCTGATTTGCATCAGCCACTGATCGTCTCCCCGGACTTCACGGCCACGCGGACCTTCTTGCCGTCCTTCGTTTCAAAGCGAACGCGCGTCGGCTTGCCGTCGGCGGTCACGTGAGCGACCTTCGAAACGTGCAGCGGTGCTTCGGCGCGCTTCAGGCCACCCTGCGGGTCGCCCTGGCTCGGCTTGGTGTGACGGATCGCGATGTTCACGCCCGACACGATGACCTTGCCGTCCTTGGGCAGGGCCTGGGTAACTTCACCGGTCTTGCCCTTGTCCTTGCCGGACAGGACGATGACGCGGTCACCCTTCTTGATCTTCGCAGCGGCCATTACAGAACCTCCGGCGCCAGGCTGATGATCTTCATGTGCTTCTTGCCGCGGAGCTCGCGCACCACCGGGCCAAAGATACGGGTGCCGATCGGCTCCTCGTTCTTGTTGACCAGCACAGCCGCGTTCGAATCGAAGCGGATCACGGTGCCGTCGGCGCGGCGAATGTCCTTCGCCGTACGCACGATGACGGCACGATGCACGTCGCCCTTCTTCACGCGGGCGCGCGGCGCCGCTTCCTTGACGCTGACGACGATAATGTCGCCGACGCCTGCCGTCCGGCGCTTGGATCCGCCAAGCACCTTGATGCACTGCACCCGCTTCGCGCCGCTGTTGTCAGCGACGTCGAGATTGGATTGCATCTGGATCATCGATCCGGTTCCTTCTCACTCTGGGGCCGATACCGACCGGACCCCGCCTCAACTGTCGGCGTTAGCCGTCGATGGTTGCCCGCTCGGGGGTCGCGTGGGTGTTGACCCGCTCGATCACCTTCCAGGACTTCAGCTTGGAGATCGGCGCGGTCTCTTCGATCCGCACGGTTTCGCCCTGCTTGAACTCGTTGCCCTCGTCATGGGCATGGTACTTCTTCGTACGACGGATGATCTTGCCGTAGAGCGGGTGCTTCACCTTACGCTCAACGTTCACCACCACCGTCTTGTCGGTCTTGTCCGAGACGATCACCCCGGTCAGCACGCGCTTCGGCATGTCGTTCTTCCTTACTTGGCTTCGGCCGAGCGCACGCGCTGGCTCTGCAGGGTCTTGATGCGAGCGATGTCGCGGCGGACCTCACGCACCCGGCTCGGCTTCTCGAGCTGGTTCGTGGCTGCCTGGAAGCGGAGATTGAACGCCTCGCGCTTCAGGTTGCCGAGCTCTTCGTCGAGCTGGTCTTCGGTCTTCGCCTTGAGATCGGAGCGACGGGTGTCGATCGTGCTCATCTTATGCAACTCCCAGATGCGAGGTGTCGCCGAGACGGGCAACGACCTTCACCTTGATCGGCAGCTTCATCGCCGCGCGGCTGAACGCCACCGCCGCGATATCGCCAGGAACTCCGTCCAGCTCGAACAGGATCCGGCCGGGCTTGACCCGGGCGGCCCAATATTCGGGCGAACCCTTGCCCTTGCCCATGCGGACTTCGGCGGGCTTCGACGTGACCGGAACGTCCGGGAACACGCGAATCCACAAACGCCCCTGGCGCTTGATGTGACGCGTGATCGCGCGGCGAGCCGCCTCGATCTGGCGTGCGGTGATCCGCTCCGGCTCCATCGCCTTCAGCCCGTAAGAGCCGAAGTTGAGGGTCGTGCCGCCCTTGGCATCGCCATGGATCCGGCCCTTGAAGGCCTTGCGGAACTTGGTCTTTTTCGGTTGCAGCATTGCTCTTGTTCCTTAGCGCGCCGGACGGACGCCGGAGGTTTGAGCCTCCATCATGATCCGGTCCTGCGCCATCGGGTCATGGCCCAGGATTTCGCCCTTGAAGATCCACACCTTCACGCCGCACACGCCATAAGCGGTGTGTGCCTGCGCTTCGGCATAGTCGACGTTCGCGCGCAGCGTGTGCAGCGGAACGCGGCCTTCTCGGTACCATTCGGACCGGGCGATCTCGGCGCCGCCGAGGCGGCCACCGCAATTGATCCGGATGCCTTCAGCGCCGAGACGCATCGCCGACTGAACCGCACGCTTCATGGCGCGACGGAAAGCGATACGACGCTCGAGCTGATCGGCGATGCCCTGGGCAACGAGCTTGGCGTCGACTTCAGGCTTGCGGATCTCGACGATGTTCAGCGACACGTCGGACGAGGTCATCTTGCCGAGGAGACGCCGCAGCTTCTCGATGTCCGCACCCTTCTTGCCGATGATCACGCCGGGGCGTGCGGCATAGATGGAAACGCGGCACAGCTTGGCCGGACGCTCGATCACGACCTTGGAGATCGCCGCCTGGGGCAGCGTCTTCATGATGTACGCGCGGATCTTCAGATCCTCGAGGAGAAGACGGCCATAGTCGGCGCCTTCCGCATACCAGCGGCTGTCCCAGGTGCGGTTGATCTGGAGACGCAGACCGATCGGATTGCTCTTCTGACCCATTATGCTTCTTCCTGCTCACGCACGACGATCCGCAGCCGTGAGAACGGCTTGAGAATGCGCGTGGACTTGCCGCGACCGCGGGTCGCGAAACGCTTCATGACGATCGACTTGCCAACCGAAGCCTCCGACACGACGAGCGCGTCGACATCGAGGTTGTGGTTGTTCTCAGCATTGGCGATCGCCGAGGCGAGAACCTTGCGGGCATCGACTGCCATTGCCTTGGTCGAGAAGGCGAGGATGTTCATCGCATCGCCGGCCTTCTTGTTGCGGATCAGCGCAGCGACGAGACCGAGCTTCTGAGCCGAGCCGCGAATCTGCGTACCGACCGAGAGAGCTTCCTTCTCACCGACCTTGCGGGGGGATTTTGCCTTCGACATCAGCGCTTGCCCTTCTTGTCGGCGGCGTGCCCCGGGAAGTAGCGCGTCGGCGCGAACTCGCCGAGCTTCATCCCGACCATGTCCTCGTTGACGGACACGGGCACGAACTTGCGACCGTTATAGACGGTGAAGGTCAGGCCAACGAACTGCGGCAGGATCGTGGAGCGGCGCGACCAGGTCTTGATCGGCGCACGCGCGTTGGTTTCCTGCGCGGTCTCTGCCTTCTTGAGCAGGTGAAGATCCACAAACGGACCTTTCCAGACGGAACGAGCCATTGCGGTTAGCCCTTCTTCTTCGCGTGACGCGACCGGATGATCATCTTGTCGGTCGCCTTGTTGTGACGGGTGCGTGCACCCTTGGTCGGCTTGCCCCACGGGGTGACCGGATGACGGCCGCCCGAGGTCCGGCCTTCACCACCGCCGTGCGGATGGTCGACCGGGTTCTTGGCGACGCCGCGGGTCAGCGGGCGCTTGCCCAGCCAACGGTTGCGGCCGGCCTTGGCGAGGTTGGTGTTGCCGTTGTCCGGGTTGGACACCGCACCGACGGTCGCCATGCAGTTCGAGTGGATATAGCGCTGCTCGCCCGAGTTGAGGCGAACCATTACCATGCCCTTGTCGCGACCCACGACCTGCACGTAAGTGCCGGCCGACCGTGCGAGCTGACCACCCTTGCCAGGCTTCATCTCGACGTTGTGGACGATCGTGCCGACCGGCATCTGACCGAGTTCCATGGCGTTGCCAGGCTTCACGTCGGTCTTCTTGCCGGCAACCACCTTGTCGCCGACGGCGAGGCGCTGCGGCGCGATGATGTAGGCGAGCTCTTCGTCCGGATATTTGATCAGGGCGATGAAGGCGGTGCGGTTGGGATCATATTCGATCCGCTCGACCGTGCCGTCCACGTCCCACTTGCGACGCTTGAAGTCGATCAGACGATAGCGCTGCTTGTGGCCGCCGGCGATGCCGCGCGAGGTCACATGACCCTTGTTGTTGCGGCCGCCAGTCTTGCGCTTGCCTTCGGTCAGCGCCTTGATCGGGCCGCCCTTGTGCAGACCGCTGCGGTCGACGAGGATAAGACCACGTCGTGCCGGGCTGGTCGGGTTGTAATGCTTAAGTGCCATTACTGGATCCCCGTCGTCACGTCGATCGACTGGCCGTCAGCCAGCGTCACAATCGCCTTCTTCATGTCGGAGCGCGTATAGGGAACGCCCTTCCACTTCTTCGTCTTGCCCTTCTGGACAATCGTGTTCACGCCGGTGACCTTGACCGAGAACAGCGCCTCGACGGCGGCCTTGATCTCGGGCTTGGTCGCATCGCCGGCGACCTTGAACACGACGGCGTTCTGCTCGCTGAGCAGGGTCGCCTTCTCGGTGATGTGCGGCGCGACAATCACGTCATAATGACGGACGTCGATCTCGCCTTTTTGCTTCTTAGCCATTGAAGCGCGCCTCCAGCTTTTCGACAGCAGCGCGCGTCAGCACCAGCGTGTCATGCTTCAGGATGTCGTAGACGTTGGCACCGGCCGCCGGCAGAACGTTGATCTGACGAAGGTTGCCGGCAGCGAGCGCGAAGCTCGTCTCGACCGCATCGCCGTCGATCACCAGCGCGGTCTTGCCGAAGCCGAGCTTCGTCAGATCAGCGGTCAGCGCCTTGGTCTTGCTGTCCTTGACGGTCAGGCTGTCCATGACGATCAGCGAGCCGGCCTTGGCGTGACTCGAAAGCGCCATGCGCAGACCGAGAGCGCGGATCTTCTTGTTCAGCGACGGATTGAAATCACGGACGCGGGCGCCGTGAGCCTTACCACCACCAACGAAAGTCGGTGCGCGACGATCGCCGTGACGAGCAGTACCGCCACCCTTCTGGCGACCGAACTTCTTGCCGGTACGGGCAACGTCGGCGCGCTCACGAGTGCCGCGCGCCGTGGCACGACGCTTCTCGAGCTGCCAGGTGACGACGCGGTGCAGGATGTCGGCGCGCGGATCGAGGCCGAAGACCTCGTCGTTGAGCTCGATATCGCCGGCTTTCGCCGCTGCGTCGAAGGACTGAATAGTGACCTTCATGTTCAGCCCTCCTGGCCTTCGGTCGCTTCCGGAGCAGCCGTCTCTTCGGCGGGCGTCTCGGCGGGAGCGGTGTTGCTGTTGGCAGCGGCCTTCAGGCCGGCCGGGTACGGCGCATCGGCGTGACGCGCGACCTTGACGGCGTCCTTGACGAGGAGCCAGCCACCCTTCGAGCCGGGCACCGAGCCCTTGACGAAGATCAGGCCGCGCTCGGCGTCGGTTGATACGATTTCGAGATTCTGCTGGGTGCGGTTCTTGTCACCCATCTGGCCGGCCATCTTCTTGTTCTTGAAGACCTTGCCCGGATCCTGACGCTGACCGGTCGAACCGAGCGAACGGTGCGAGACGGAAACGCCGTGGGTGGCGCGCAGACCGCCGAAGCCCCAACGCTTCATGCCGCCCGCGAAACCCTTACCCTGGGTCACGCCCTGGATGTCGACGATCTGGCCAGCGACATAATGGTCGGCCGAAATCTCGGCGCCCACTTCGAGCACGGCGTCGTCAGCGACGCGGAATTCAGCCAGCTTCGCCTTGAGCTCAACTTCGGCCTTGCCGAAGTGGCCGCGCTGCGGCTTGGCGACATTTTTCGCCTTGGCGGTACCAGCACCAAGCTGGACAGCGGTATAACCATCACGGTCGGCCTCGCGAACGGCCACTACCTGCAGATTTTCCAGTGCCAGAACGGTCACGGGCACATGGCGCCCATCGTCCTGGAACAAGCGGGTCATCCCCATTTTCTTCGCGATCACGCCAGTGCGCATGATCCTTGCTCCCATTACAGAGGCCCGCCGGAACCATTTCCGACGGGCGTGTCAGCCCAAAATATAATGCGTGCCCCGTCCCGGGCTGGTGCCCGCCCCCTTCGAAAAGAGGATCAGGCGTGACGGGGGACGCAGACCCCGGCAAGCCGGGCGGTATCCCTATCAGGCTCCGCCGTGGCGAAACCGAATCTCGTATTGGAGCGCGGCCTTTAGGCCAGCTTGATCTCCACGTCTACACCCGCGGCGAGATCGAGCTTCATCAGCGCGTCCACCGTCTGCGGGGTCGGCTGAACAATGTCCAGCATCCGCTTGTAGGTACGGACCTCGAACTGCTCACGCGACTTCTTGTCGATGTGCGGCCCGCGGTTCACCGTGAACTTCTCGATGCGCGTCGGGAGGGGAATGGGACCGCGGATGAGTGCGCCAGTGCGGCGCGCCGTGTCGGCGATGTCGCCGGTGGCCTGATCGAGCACACGATGATCGAATGCCTTCAGACGAATCCGAATATTCTGCGTTTCCATAACCCTACCGATGCGAAAGAGCGGGTTGCCCGAGGACAACCGAACCATTGTTCACTGAAATAGCAACCGCCCGACTCCCACAGGGAATCGGGCGGTGGCGCGCCTATATTACTTAGAGATGCCGCTGACAACCCCTGCGCCGACGGTACGACCGCCTTCGCGAATGGTGAAGCGCTGGCCGACGTCCATGGCGATCGGCGCGATGAGCTTGACGCCCAGCGCGACGTTGTCGCCCGGCATGACCATCTCGGTGCCCTCAGGCAGCTCAACGGTGCCGGTCACGTCCGTGGTACGGAAGTAGAACTGCGGACGATAGTTGGCGAAGAACGGCGTGTGACGGCCACCTTCGTCCTTCGACAGCACGTACACTTCCGACTGGAAGTCGGTGTGCGGCTTGATCGAGCCCGGCTTGCAGAGAACCTGGCCACGCTCGACTTCGTCGCGCGCAACGCCACGGATCAGCGCGCCGACATTGTCGCCGGCCTGGCCCTGGTCGAGCAGCTTGCGGAACATCTCGACGCCCGTGACCGTGGTCTTGCGGGTGTCGTGGATGCCGACGATCTCGACTTCCTCGCCAACCTTGACGATGCCGGTCTCGACGCGGCCGGTCACGACGGTGCCGCGACCCGAGATCGAGAACACGTCCTCGATCGGCATCATGAACGGCTTGTCGAGCGGACGCTCGGGCTGCGGGATGTACTCGTCAACAGCCGCCATCAGCTTGAGCACGGCGTCATGGCCGATCTCAGGCGTCTTGTCGGTCAGCGCGGCAACGGCCGAACCCGGGATCACGGGGATATCGTCGCCCGGGAAGTCGTACGAGCTGAGCAGCTCGCGGATTTCCAGCTCGACCAGCTCGAGGATCTCGGCGTCGTCGACCAGATCAACCTTGTTCATGAACACGACCATCGCCGGCACGCCGACCTGACGTGCGAGCAGGATGTGCTCGCGGGTCTGCGGCATCGGGCCGTCGGTGGCGGACACGACCAGGATCGCGCCGTCCATCTGGGCTGCGCCGGTGATCATGTTCTTCACATAATCGGCGTGGCCCGGGCAATCGACGTGCGCATAGTGACGCTTCTCGGTCTCATACTCGACGTGTGCGGTCGAGATGGTGATGCCGCGCTCGCGCTCTTCCGGCGCCTTGTCGATGTTGTCGTAGCTCGTGAAGGTGGCGCCACCGGTCTCGGCGAGCACCTTGGTGATCGCGGCCGTCAGCGACGTCTTGCCATGGTCGACGTGACCGATGGTGCCGATGTTGAGATGCGGCTTCGTCCGCTCAAACTTTGCTTTTGCCATTTTCGCCTCTTCTTATTCACATTCCGGGGTCGCTGCGGAGCCGCGCGGACGCGGCCCTTTAGCGACTGATTTTGGATTACGCCAGCTTCGCCTTCACTTCGTCGGCGACGTTGGCAGGAACCTCGTCATAATGCGAGAACTGCATCGTGTACTGCGCGCGGCCCTGGCTGAACGAGCGGAGCTGGTTCACATAGCCGAACATGTTCGCCAGCGGCACGATCGCGTCCACCGCAGTCGCGTTACCGCGGCTGTCGGTGCCCTGGATCTGGCCACGGCGGCTGTTCAGATCGCCGATCACGTCGCCGAGATAATCCTCGGGAGTCACGACCTCGACCTTCATGATCGGCTCGAGCAGCTTGATGCCGGCCTTCTGGGCCCCTTCACGCATCGCGCCGCGCGCGCAGATTTCGAATGCCAGCGCCGACGAGTCGACGTCATGGTATTTGCCGTCGAGCAGTTCCACCGAGAAATCGATGATCGGGAAGCCGATCAGCGATCCGGTCTCTGCCGTCTCGCGCATGCCCTTCTCGACCGACGGGATATATTCGCGAGGAATATTGCCACCCTTGATCGAGTCGATGAACACGAAGCCAGTGCCGCGCTCACCCGGGGTCAGCTTGACCTTGACCTCACCGAACTGGCCCGAACCACCCGACTGCTTCTTGTGGGTGTAGGTCAGCTCGACCGGCTTGGCGAGATATTCGCGATACGCCACCTGCGGCGCGCCGACATTCGCCTCGACCTTGAACTCGCGCTTCATGCGATCGACCAGGATCTCGAGATGGAGCTCGCCCATGCCCTTGATGATGGTCTGGCCGCTCTCATTGTCCGAGGTGACGCGGAACGACGGATCCTCGCGAGCGAGACGATTGAGCGCGATGCCCATCTTCTCCTGGTCGGCCTTCGTCTTCGGCTCCACCGCGACCTCGATGACGGGGTCCGGGAATTCCATGCGCTCGAGGATGATCGGAGCGTTCTGCGCGCAGAGCGTGTCACCGGTCGTGGTATCCTTGAGGCCCGCCAGAGCGACGATGTCGCCGGCGAATGCTTCCTGGATGTCCTCACGGCTGTTCGCGTGCATCAGCAGCATGCGGCCGACCTTCTCCTTCTTGTCCTTCACCGAGTTGGTGACGACGGAGGCGGCTTCGAGCTTGCCCGAATAGATACGGGCGAAGGTCAGCGTGCCGACGAACGGATCGTTCATGATCTTGAACGCAAGCGCCGAGAACGGGGCATCGTCGGCCGGCGGACGCGTATCGGGCGTCTCGCCGTCGAGCTTCAGACCCTCGACGTCCTTGATGTCCAGCGGCGACGGCAGATAGTCGACCACTGCGTCGAGCAGCGGCTGAACACCCTTGTTCTTGAACGCGGAGCCGCACAGCACCGGCACGAACGAGAAGTTCAGCGTGCCCTTGCGGATCAGGCGCTTGAGCGTCGCGACGTCGGGCTCGTTGCCCTCGAGATACTGCTCCATCACGTCGTCGTCCTGCTCGACCGCCATTTCGATCAGCTCGGAACGAGCGGTCGCGGCGAGATCGGCCAGATCCTCGGGGATGTCGCGATATTCGAACTTCGCGCCCAGCGACTCTTCGAGCCAGACGATCGCCCGGTTCTCGACGAGGTCGACGAGACCCTTGAAATCGCTCTCAAGGCCAATCGGGAGATACAGCACCGCCGGACGGGCGCCCAGGCGATCCTTGATCATCTCGACGCAGCGGTTGAAGTTCGCGCCGGTACGGTCGAGCTTGTTGACGAAGCACATCCGCGGGACGTGATACTTCTCGGCCTGGCGCCACACCGTCTCGGACTGCGGCTCAACGCCGGCAACGCCGTCGAAGCACGCGACAGCGCCGTCGAGCACGCGCAGCGAACGCTCGACCTCAATCGTGAAGTCGACGTGGCCGGGAGTGTCGATGATGTTGATGCGGTGATCGTTCCAGAAGCACGTCGTGGCAGCCGACGTGATCGTAATCCCGCGCTCCTGCTCCTGCTCCATCCAGTCCATCGTCGCGGTGCCCTCATGGACCTCGCCGATCTTGTAGGACTTGCCGGTGTAGTAGAGGATACGCTCGGTCGTCGTCGTCTTGCCGGCGTCGATGTGCGCCATGATGCCGATGTTACGATACTTCTCGAGCGGATGGCTGCGGGCCATGATCGGATTTTCCTTAGCGATGTAGGAGGCCGGGGATCGTCCCCGACCTTCACAATATAGGAGGTTTTATTACCAGCGGTAGTGGCTGAAGGCGCGGTTCGCCTCGGCCATACGATGGGTGTCTTCGCGCTTCTTCACCGCGTTGCCGCGGTTGTTGGCGGCATCCATCAACTCGCCCGACAAGCGTGCCGACATGGTGTTCTCCGACCGCGCACGGGCGGCGGAAATCAGCCAGCGGATGGCCAGCGCCTGGGCGCGCTCGGGGCGCACCTCGACGGGAACCTGGTAGGTCGCACCGCCGACGCGGCGCGAACGGACCTCGATACCCGGCTTAACGTTGGCGAGCGCCTCGTGAAACACGCCGATCGGATCCTTCTTCGCGCGCTGCTCGACGGTTGCGAGGGCGCCATAGACGATCAGTTCGGCGACGGACTTCTTGCCGTCCAGCATGACGCTGTTCATGAACTTGGAGAGGACCTCATCACCATATTGGGGATCAGGCAGGATGACCCGCTTTTCGGGACGACGACGACGTGCCATTTCAATTTCCTTCTAAACTTCAGCCTTGAGGGGTCGGCCAATCAGGCCGACCGGCTTACTTCGGACGCTTTGCGCCGTACTTGGAACGCGACTGGCGACGATCCTTCACGCCCTGCGTATCGAGCACGCCGCGGAGAACATGATAGCGGACGCCGGGAAGGTCGCGAACGCGGCCGCCACGGATCAGCACCACTGAGTGCTCCTGGAGGTTGTGCCCCTCGCCGGGGATGTAGCTGATGACTTCGCGCTGGTTGGTCAGGCGGACCTTGGCAACCTTGCGCAGAGCCGAATTCGGCTTCTTCGGAGTCGTCGTGTAGACGCGGGTGCAGACGCCGCGCTTCTGCGGGTTCTGCTCCATTGCAGGGACCTTTGACTTGGCCTTCTGCGGGTCGCGGCCCTTGCGGACCAGCTGGTTAATCGTCGGCATGAATCTCTTCACCTTAGACTGTGGTTACTTTGCTGGAGCCATGACGCTCGGGAATACAAAAAGGACCGCTGGGTGGACTTTCGACCCCCCGGGCCCTGGAATGCATCCAGCAATGTTCAAGCTTGTCCCGACAGGAGTCCCGTCAGGGCAGCGGCGCCTATACAGGCCGACTCGGAGGCGGTCAACAGCGCCTCGGACGACTCTGACGATATCGAGCCACCATTGTCGCGATGAATTCAAAGGCGCAAACATCGCGACATGAGAATCTCTTCGAAAATGGTATTTATAGGCCTGTTGACAACGGCGTGCGAGCCACAGCCGCCTGTGGTTCCGCCCGACACGAATCTTGCGGCAAAGGCTGAGGCTTGCGCTCTTCCTGCCAAGCTATGGGCAGCACCAACACGACAAACGATGGGCGTCGAGAACAGGAACCTCATCGAACTGGACCGCGACGGTCATCTGTACTGGAATGACGCTCCCATCCACCGGGTGGACCTGCAATTGTACATGCATGCCATCGCCGAGATTAAGCCGCTACCGCTTACCCTGGTGAAAGCAGATCCGCAGGCTAAATGTGGCACGCTGCGCGACATCACCTCGGACATTGCGTCTGCCGTGCCCTGCACCGCATCGACATGCCGGTTGGATTGGCGCTTGCTCCCACATGATTCCAATAGGCCGGAGGCAAACCTGAGGATGTAATTCCGCACACCGCTATAGAAATTGGTCAGACCATCGGTAGAAGGCAATCATGACCCATGATCTCCTCATCATCGGCGGCGGCATCAATGGCTGCGCGATCGCGCGCGAGGCGTCGCTGCTCGGCCTCAAGGTGCTGCTCGTCGAACGCGACGACCTTGCCGGCCATACCTCGTCAGCCTCGACCAAGCTGATCCATGGCGGGCTGCGCTATCTCGAATATTACGAGTTCAAGCTGGTCGCCGAGGCGCTGCGCGAGCGCGAACGGCTGATTCACGCAGCGCCGCATATCATCCGCCCGCTGCTGTTCGTTCTGCCGCAGGAAAACTCGGTGCGCCCGTGGTGGATGATCCGGCTGGGCCTTTATCTCTATGATATGCTCGGCGGGAAGATGTCCCTGCCCCGCTCACGCGGTCTGCGGGCGAGCGACAGAGCCTATTCGGCACCGCTCAAGGGCGGCAACCGGGGCTTCGTCTATTCCGATGCGTTCGTCGACGATGCCCGGCTGACCGTTCTCAATGCCGTCGATGCCGCGAACAACGGCGCGGAGATCGCGGTTGGCGTCGCGCTCGAATCGGCGCGGCGAGAGGGCGATGTGTGGCACGCAAGCCTTTCTGACGGCCGGCAGGTTTCGGCCCGCGCGATCGTCAACGCGGCCGGGCCCTGGGTGCATCAGATGCTCGACTCGCTCGGCATCACCGCGAAGAGCGGCGTCCGGCTGGTCAAGGGCAGCCACATCGTCGTGCCGAAGCTCTATGACGGCGACCACGCCTATATCCTGCAGCTGCCCGACCGCCGAATCGTCTTCGCGATCCCCTATCAGGGGGCGTTCACCGAGATCGGCACGACGGATATCCCGGTCGACCATCCCGAGGACGCAAAGATCAGCGCCGACGAGATCGCCTATCTCTGCAAGGCGGCCAACAGCCATTTCGCGAAGCAGATCACGCCCGCCGACGTCACCTCGAGCTGGTCTGGCGTCCGCCCGCTCTACGACGACGGCGCGAGCGAGGCGAAGGCGGTCACGCGTGATTATGTGCTTGAACTCGATACGAACGGCCCTGCCCTGCTCAGCGTGTTCGGCGGCAAGATCACCACTGCGCGGCATCTTGCCGAGGAAGCGCTCGGCAGGCTTTCCGCCCCGCTGGGGCTGACCACGCATCCCGTGACTCGGGCGCGGGTCTTTCCCGGCGGTGCCGTCCCCGATTTTCCTCTCTTCCTGGCGCAGGTCCGCCAGACCTGGCCGTTCCTCGGCGAAGAACGCTCCCGGCGCATGGCCCATGCCTACGGCACGATGCTGGCCGAGATGCTGGCCGACGTGAAGGATGCGGCCGGCATGGGCCCCGACCTGGGCGGCGGCCTGACCGAGATCGAAGCACGCTGGATGAAGAGTCGCGAATGGGCGCGCACCCCGGAAGACGCACTGATTCGCCGAAGCAAGATCGGCCTCCACCTGACCGATGCGGAGCGGTCCGCCTTCGCTGAGCGTTGGGCTGCCCTTAGCTGAGGAAACTCGCCAGCGCGTTCGGATGAATCGCCGAGCCGGCAAAGAAGGCAGCAGCACGCAATAGGGGCAATGCCGGATTTTGACGCGAGGGCCCGGGATACTCTAGCTGACCGCGCATGACTAATCGCCCCGCCCCTCTTCGCGTCGCAGCGCTCTACCGCTTTGCCAGGTTCGTCGATCCGGCGGCATTGCGGGCACCGCTTGCACAATTGTGCGAGGGGAACGGGATACGCGGCACGATCCTGCTCGCAGCTGAAGGCATCAACGGCACCATCGCGGGCACGCCCGACGCGATCGAGCGCGTGCTCGACCATATCCGCACCCTGCCCGGCTGCGCGGATATCGAGGTAAAGGATTCGCAAGCCGCGAAGATGCCGTTCCACCGAATGAAGGTCCGCCTCAAGCGCGAGATCGTGACGATGGGCGAGCCCGATATCGACCCGCTGCAGGAGGTCGGCCACTATGTCGCGCCCGCCGACTGGAACGAACTGATCGACGCGCCGGGCACGATCCTGATCGACACGCGCAACGATTACGAAGTCGCGATCGGCAGCTTCACGGGCGCGATCGACCCGAAGACGCACAGCTTCCGCGATTTCCCCGCCTGGTTTCGCGCGCATCGCGACGAACTCGCTGCCGCGCCCAAGATCGCAATGTTCTGCACCGGCGGCATCCGCTGCGAGAAAGCGACCGCTTTCCTCAAGGCCGAAGGGCTGGACGAGGTCTATCACCTTGAAGGCGGCATCCTGAAATATCTCGAGGAAATACCCACCGAACAGAGCCGCTGGGAGGGCGAATGCTTCGTCTTCGACCAGCGCGTGGCGGTCACCCACGGGCTGGAGATCGGGACACATGCGCTGTGTCACGCCTGCCGTATGCCGGTCAGCCCGGAAGACCGCGCTTCACCGCTCTATGTCGAAGGCGTGACCTGCCCCGCCTGCCACGATTCGCGCAACGAGGAGCAGCGCGCCGGCTATGCCGAGCGGCATCGCCAGGAGCGCCTGGCGGAAAACCGAGGCGAGGCGCATGTCGGGCGGGTGTTCGCCGGAGACGCTGAAGGAACGCCCCCGGCAAGCCATCAAGAATAAACGTCCCGGCCCTGTCGAATCCGCTGTCGCCCGCGCGTCTCCCCGGTACGATCGCACCCCGCGATCGCACATGGAGGACCGACCGATGCAATATATGCTCCTGATCTATGAGGACGAGAGCGTCTATGGCGAGGAGCCAGACAGCCCTGCCGTCACGGACATCATCCAGCGCCATATCGCGTTCGGCGATGATGTCGGCGAGGCGCGGCAGGGCGGGGCCGGCCTGTTGCCGACCAGCATGGCCACCACCGTCGTGACCCGGTCCGGCGCGCAGACAATCCATGACGGTCCGTTCGCCGAGACCAGGGAACAGCTTGGCGGCTTCTATCTGATCGAAGCGCCCGATCTGGATGCGGCGATCGCCATCGCGAGGAAGCTCCCGCTCCACGCCGACGGATCGATCGAGATCCGGCCGGTGCTCGGCGATACCGATTGAGTCCAGCGCTGGACCGGGCCGCGCGCGATCACGGCGCGCGCGTTCGTGCCGCGCTGGCGGCCCAGTTCCGCGATCTCGATATCGCCGAGGATGCGTTCGCCGAGGCATGTGCACGGGCAGTTGCCGCATGGGCGATCGAGGCGCCGCGCGATCCAGCGGCATGGCTCTATCGTGTCGCCGAGCGCGCCGCGCTCGACATGGTTCGGCGGCGCGCGGTACGATCGGGCGCCTCGCTGCCCGATCCCGAACTACCCCTCAGCCCGGAGGAGGAACTGATGGCCGATACCAGGCTGATCCCGGACGAGCGACTGAAGCTGATCTTCATCTGCTGCCATCCCGCGATCCATCCGGAGGCACGCGCGGCATTGACGCTCAAGCTGGTCTGCGGACTTTCGACACCGGAGATCGCGCGGACCTTTCTCCTTCCCGAACCGACGCTCGCTCAACGGCTGGTGCGCGCGAAGCACAAGATCGCTCGTGCCGGCGTGCCCTTCGAGGTCCCGAGTCGCGACGCATGGCCGGAGCGGCTCGACGCGGTGCTGAGCACGATCGAGATCGCCTATGCCAAGGCGCATGAGGATGCGGGCGGCAGTGGCCGTCACGCCGGCTACGCGTACGAAATGCTCGGCATCACCGCAACGCTCGCCACGCTGGCTCCCGGAGAGCCGGAAGTACTGGCGCTGGCGGCGACAGTGCGATTCGCCGAAGCGCGGCGCCCGGCGCGGGTCGATACGGAAGGCGTGATGGTGCCGCTCGACCAGCAGGACCCGGCGGACTGGGATACAGCGTTAATCGTGGAGGCGCGCGCCTTTCTCGCCCGGGCACTCAGCGCCGGGGCGCCGGGCAGGCGTGCCCTGCAGGCGTTGATCCATGCGGAATGGTGCGCCCGCGCTTCGCTCGCCGGGCCAGCGCCGTGGCGGTCGGTGCTCGTGCTGTACGACGCGCTGCTCGCCTTGCGCGACGACGCCATCGTCCGGCTGAATCGCGCCGTGGCACTGGCCCAGGTCGCCGGACCGGAGACGGCGCTTGAGGAAGTCGATGCGCTGGATGCGCCGGGACTGGCGGATTTCCTGCCCTATCATGCCGTCCGTGCCGATCTGCTGGCACGGGTCGGTCTGACCGAAGCGGCGCGAGAGGCCTACGATGCTACGCTGACGCTCAGCCCGGAACGAGCCGAACGTTCATGGCTGGAGAGCCGACGCGCGGCGCTGGAGGACTGACCGTACCGCTTCCACGGTGCCGTACATTCGAAAGCGGGCAATCTGCGGCATGGTCGATACCGAAACGAGTCAGGCACGACGGAAGGGGAAGCCTATCCCTTCATCTGCCGGGCGACTGCCTTCATCGTGGCCTTGCCATAAGGCGGCTTGAGTCCGGCGATCTTGGCAACGTCGAGCTTCACCTGCCGGTACACGCTCTTGGCATGGCTGAACGTCCTGAAGCCGTCGAGCCCGTGATAGGCGCCCATGCCTGATGGCCCCACCCCGCCGAACGGCAGATCCTCCATGCTGATATGGAAGATCACATCGTCAAGCGTCACGCCGCCCGCGATCGTACGGTCGAGCACCTGCCGGCGTTCGCCTTCGTCGCCGCCGAAATAATAGAGGCCGAGCGGACGGTCGCGCCGGTTCACCTGAGCGATCGCATCGCCGATCCCGTCATAGCGGCGTATCGGCAGGATCGGCCCGAAAATCTCCTCCTGCATCACTGCCATGTCGTCAGTCACGTCGGTGACGATATGAAGCGGCATCTTGCGCGCGTTGGAAGCGCCGAAATCTTCGTTCGCCGGATTGACCGCCTCGACCTTCGCTCCCTTTGCCCGGGCGTCGTCGAGCAGACCGTTGAGGCGCGCGAAATGCCGGTCATTGATGACCGATGTGTAATCGGGATTGGCGAGCAAGGTCGGGTACATCGCCGATGCGGCAGCCTTCAGTCCGCTGACCACCTCGGCCTCCTGCCGGGCTTCGACCAGCATATAGTCGGGCGCGAGGCAGATCTGCCCGGCATTCAGCATCTTGCCCAAGGCCACGCGCTCGGTCGCCCTGGCGATATCCGCCGAAGCGCCGACGATCACCGGCGATTTTCCACCGAGCTCAAGCGTGACGGGCGTCAGGTTATCCGCGGCCGCATGCAGGATATGCCGCCCGACCGCGGTGGCGCCCGTGAAGATGAGATGATCGAAGGGGAGCTCAGCGAATGCCTTGCCGATATCGGGCCCGCCCGAGACGAAGGCCAGTTCGTCCGCCGCGAAATATCTGACGACCACCTCCTCGAACAGGGCGGCGACGCGCGGGGTATATTCGCTGGTCTTCACCATCGCGCGGTTGCCCGCCGCCAGCACACCCGCAAGCGGCGACATGACGAGATTGACCGGGAAATTCCACGGCGCGATCACGCCCACCACGCCCTTGGGCTGATATTCGATCCACGCTTTCGCGCCCAGCAACCCGAGCGGGAAAAGCACCGGGCGCTTTTCCCGCCGCGCCCATTTCTCGACCGATTTGAGCGCGTGGTTGATCGGCGCTATCGAACTGGCGACGTCGGTCAGCATCGATTGCTCGCGGCTGCGGTGGCCGAAATCCTCGCTCAGCGCATCGCAAAAGGCGTCGGCATTGTCGGCGATCATCGCGGCCGCCCGCTTCAGGCGATCCTTTCGGACGGCAATCGATACCGGCAGTTCGGCCATGAACGCGGCGCGCTGCCCCGTCAGGATATCCTGCATCGTCGCCATCGTTTCTCTCTCCCCTGCCCGCCGATCAATATAGCGCAGCCTATGCTATGTCGCGCAACCGACAAGTCCCGCCAGCGGCACCACGATGCTGTCCTGCCCGGTGCGGTCGATCCTGAGCGTTGCCTCCGGCACGGACGCACCGTCCTTCAGGTCACCGCGCGTCTCGATCGACATGGTCAGGATCGCAGTCACATCGCCCGCCTGATAGTGAGTCACGCCGGCAAAGCCGAAGCCCCCGGCATCATGCTGCTCGGTGCGCGGCAGGTCAGTCAGCGCCCCGCCGATCGACACGCGCAGCTGCGCGGAATCGGCACCCGCCATCGCGACCAGGGCCCGGCTACCAGTCGCGGTCCACAGGAACGCGGCGCAGCCGGTTGCGGGCAGTGCCTGGGCCGGGATCGCACCGATCGGCAGACCGTCGATCGAAGCCGGTGGCGGAGTCTGTGCGGAGGCGGCTCCGGCGAGCAGCAATGGCAGGATCGCGAAACGCATCATCCGGCCGATCCTAACAGGAACAGCCAGGCCGGGTAAGCAGCGATCGCAAGCAGCGCGCCGAACGGCACCCGATCATCCAGCCTCGCAGCGCGGCCGCGGACCATCCCCACCAGGACCAGCGCCAGGCCGGTCAGCGCAGCCAGGAGCAGGACCGCCGGCAGCATCCGCCAGCCGAGCCACAGGCCGATCGCGCCCAGCAGTTTCGGATCGCCCCCGCCCAGCCCTTCCCGGCCGCGAAGCCGTTTATAGGCGAAGCCGATCAGCCAGAGCGCCCCGAAGCCGCCGACGCCCCCGATCAGCCGGTCGGCAAGCGCAGGCTCGACCCCGACGGCCCCTGCCACCAGCCCGGCAAGCGCGAGCGTGAGGGTGAGCCGATCGGGCAACCAGAACTCCGTGACATCAAGCGCGGCGAGCGTGAGAAGCAGCCAGCCGAACACCGACCCGGCCAGGGCAGCGGGACCGGGCACAACCAGCCCGGCGACCACCCCGATACCAAGCGCAGCGAATTCTATCTGCCAGTGGAGTGGATCGATCGGCGCGGCGCATTGGCGGCATCGCCCGCGCGCCAGCGCTGCGCTGAACAGCGGGATCAGATCGCGCGGGGCCAGGACGACATCGCAGCCATCGCAATGCGACCGCCCCTTCAGGACCGACCGGTCCTGCGGCCAGCGGATCACCAGGGTGGCGAGGAAGCTGCCGATCACCGCGCCCAGGACACCGAGCGCGACTGGCCAGGCCCAGGGATCAACCATTGGGCTTCTTGCGGATGAGATAGCGATAGACACCGAAGAGGTTGATCCCGAACAGCACGATATTCTGGGTGCCGAGCGCGAAATCCTTCGTCAGCACCGAGCCAGCGATCCAGGCGATCGACGAGGCGAGGAAGAGCACGAAGCCCCAGCCGGTAATTTTTCGCCCGAGATCGAGCGACACCATCGCCGCGGCGATCATCCCGCTGCCGGAGGCAAACCATTTGAGGCTGGTGACCAGTATTTCCATGCCGCTGCGATACGCCGCCGCCCCGCTCGCGTCATGCCGAAGTTGCGACGCGACGGAATGCGGTCAACACCAGTACTTCGCTCTCGCCAAAACTTGCCGTTCACGTTAAGGTAAAACATGGTCGAACCCGAATATGCCTCGCACAGCTATGCCGTCGCGATCGATGCGGCCGACATCGATTTCATGGGGCATGTGAATAATGCGAGCTATCTGAAATGGGTTCAGGAAGCGGTGATCAACCATTGGCAGCGTTTCGCCCCGGCTGACGCGGTCGCCAGCCACCTCTGGGTCGCGCTGAAGCACGAGATCACCTATCGCAAGCCGACCTTTCTCGACGACGACGTCATCGCGACGGTCCTGCTCGAAAAGGTCCAGGGCGCCCGCGCTTTCTACGAAACGATCATCAAGCGCGGCGAAGAGGTGCTGGCCGAGGTGAAGTCGAGCTGGTGCTGCATCGACGCCGAAACGCTGCGCCCGGCACGCATCGCGCAGAGTGTCGTGGAGCGTTTCTTCAAAGCCTGAACGGAATGCAAAACCGCAGTGCCGTGCTGCGCAACGACGGTTTGTATTCGTGCGGGTACGCGCCTAGATCGGCCGGCATCTTCCTGAACGGAGAATATCATGGCCGCCGATCCCATCATCATTCTGTCCTACGCGCGCACGCCGATGGGCAGCTTCCAGGGATCGCTCGCGGGCGCTGCGGCAACCGAGCTGGGTGCGACTGCGGTTGGCGGCGCGGTCGAGCGCGCCGGGCTTTCGGGCGAGGCGATCGAGCGGATCTATATGGGTTGCGTGCTGCCGGCCGGTCTCGGCCAGGCCCCCGCCCGCCAGGCCGCGCTGAAGGCCGGCCTACCGAACCATATCGAGGCGACGACGGTCAACAAGATGTGCGGATCGGGCATGCAGGCAGCGATCATGGCGGCGGACGCGCTGGCGGCGGGTTCGGCTGACCTGATCGTCGCGGGCGGCATGGAGAGCATGACCAACGCGCCCTACCTGTCGATGCGGCATCGCGGCGGCGCCCGGATCGGTCATGACCGGCTGATGGATCACATGTATCTCGACGGCCTCGAGGATGCGTACGAGCCAGGCAAGCTGATGGGCAATTTCGCCGAGGACACCGCGGCCGATTACCAGTTCACCCGCACCCAGATGGATGATTTCGCGATTGCCTCGCTTGAGCGCGCTCAGAAGGCCCAGAAGTCTGGCGCGTTCGACCGGGAAATCGTCCCTATCGAAATCGCCGGCCGCAAGGGCCCTACCCAGGTGACCCAGGACGAACAGCCGGCCAAGGGCGATGCTTCGAAGATCCCCACGCTGAAGCCAGCTTTCTCGAAGGACGGCACGATCACCGCGGCTAACGCGTCCTCGATCTCGGACGGCGCCGCCGCCCTGGTGCTGACACGCGCATCGATCGCGGAGAAGCTTGGCCTTGATCCGATCGCCCGCATCGTCGCGCATGGTGCCCATGCTCATGCGCCGTCACTGTTCACCACCGCGCCCGTCTTTGCGATGCGCAAGACGCTGGAGAAGGCCGGCTGGTCGGCGGACGAAGTCGACCTGTTCGAGGTCAATGAAGCTTTCGCCGTCGTCGCGATGATCGCGATGCGCGATCTCGGGATCAGCCATGACCGGCTGAATATTCATGGCGGCGCCTGTGCGCTCGGTCATCCGATCGGCGCTTCGGGCGCACGAGTCCTCGCAACCCTGCTCTCCGCGCTGCAGACGACGGGTGGCAAGCGCGGCCTCGCGTCGCTGTGCATCGGCGGTGGCGAGGCGACCGCGATGGCAGTGGAGTTGATGAACTGAGCCTGCCCAAAAGGGAGGGTCAGAGCGTCAGCGCATAATAGCAACTGAAATCCGTATCGACATAATCCGCGAACGGTCCGCACGGGACGAACCCCGCCCGCTCATACAGCGCCCTTGCCGGCGCGAAGGGCGGGTTCGATCCGGTCTCCAGGCTCAATCGCTTGTAGCCACGCGCCCGGCCTTCCTCGATCAGGTGATCGAGCATCGTCGCCGCTACGCCACGGCGCAGATGGGCGGGCGCGGTGCGCATCGATTTCAGTTCGCCATGCGCCGTATCGAGCTGCTTGAGGGCGCCGAGGCCAAGCAGAGTCGCGCCGTCCCACGCCGACCACAAGGTAATGGAGGGATGGCGCAGACCAGTCAGCTCAAGCGCGAACACGCTTCCTGGCGGCGAATTCTCGAAGGCGGCGCGCAGGTGGAATTCGAGCAGCGCGATGACGTCCGGATGCGTCACATCGTCAGGTATGATCTGCATGGCGTAGATCAGCCCAGCGTCTCGTCCGTCGCCACACCCCATAAATGGTTCGCCTCGACATAGCCGCCACGCCCGCGCACGTCGAAATGGCACCAGCCCCGCGCGCATTTGCTCAGCCGGCCGACCACGCCGGGCTCGACCCGCCACATCACCCGGCCACCATAACGCGGCGAATCGCGCAGCTCGGCGATGGTGCCCATCACGAGCCCGGTTCGGGTATTGCTGATCAGCTTGCCCATCATCCAGCCCTGGGTTCCCCCCGGGTCCTCCACCTTTATCCAGGCACCGCGATCGTAGATATCGATCACCTTCACCGGCAGGTCAGCGCGCTGATAGAGCCAGCTCGCCGGATAGGTCCTGCCCGGCCCGGTGCGCATCCGTGCCTTGCTCGCGGAGATCGAGGCGAAATAGGGCGTCTTTTTCTGGACGAGTGCAGCGAGCGCAGGCGCGACGGCGGTCGCGGCCAGGCTGGCGGCCGCTGCCGCAAGCACGATAGTCGTCCCGAAACGCATATTTGGTCTTCCTCCGATCGGATTTGGTTTACCCTGTTCGTCGGGCTGGCTTCAACCACCGTTGACGAGGGCAGAAGGCTTCGCCAAGCCTTATTCATGCCCGAAATGAGACGCGCCCCGAATCCGAAAGTGCCAACGCCCCGGGTGATCGTCACCCGAGAGCTCGCCGATACGGTGATGGAGCGGATGGAGCAATTGTTCGATACGACGAACAATCGTGGCGACGTGCCGATGGACCGCGCGCGCCTCGCCGGCGCGATGGCCGATTGCGACGTGTTCGTGCCGACCGTCACCGACACGATCGATGCGGCGCTGATCGAGGGTGCGGGCGCGCGGTTGAAGCTGATCGCCAATTTCGGCGCAGGCGTGAACCATATCGACCTGAAGGCGGCGCGGGCGCGCGGCATCGTCGTCACCAACACACCCGGCGTCCTGACCGAGGATACCGCCGACATCACGATGGCGCTGATCCTGTCCGTGCCGCGTCGCCTCGGCGAGGGCGAGAAGCTGGTGCGTGACGGCGCCTGGAAGGGCTGGGCGCCAAGCGGGATGCTCGGGCATCGCATTGGCGGCAAGGCGCTTGGCATCGCCGGCATGGGCCGCATCGGCCGTGCGGTTGCCCGGCGCGCGCGCGCCTTTGGCCTGTCGATCCATTACCATAACCGCCACCGCCTGCCCGAAACGGTCGAAGCCGAGTTCGGCGCGACCTGGCACGACACGCTCGACGGCTTGCTCCAGGCGACCGATATCCTGACGATCCATACGCCGCGCAACGCCGACAGCGAAAACATGATCGATGCGCGCCGGCTGGCACTGATGCGTCCGACCTCCTGCATCATCAACACGGCGCGCGGCGGCATCGTCGACGAGGACGCGCTGATCGAAGCGCTGGAGAATGGCCGGCTTGCAGGGGCGGGTCTGGACGTGTGGAAATTCGAGCCGGAAATCGATCCCCGGCTGCTCGCGCTGCCCAATGTCATGATGATCCCCCATATGGGATCGGCGACCTATGAGGGCCGGATGGCGATGGGCGAGAAGGTAATCGCCAATATCCGGATGTGGGCCGACGGACATCGCCCGCCGGACCAGGTACTCGAGGGCTGGGTCTAGCCCTAGTTCTTCAGCTTCCAGCCGCTCCGCAGCAGGCTGTAGCACAGCAGGCCGAGCACCACGTCGATCACCAGGATGACGATGCCGCCAAGCATCACCGGTGAATCGGCGGTGCCGAGGAACCCGTAACGGAAACCCGAAATGACATAGAAGAACGGGTTGATATGGCTGAAGATGCGGAATGCCGGGGCCAGATGATCGACCGAATAGAAGGTGCCGGAGAGCAACGTCAGCGGCGCGATGAAGAAATTCTGCACCGCCGCCGCATGGTCGAATTTTTCCGCCCAGATCGACGTCAGGATACCGATCAGCGCGAGGAATACGGCGCCGAGCAGTCCGAACCAGAGGATCGCGATCGGATGCGTCGGCGTGACATGAACGCCCGGCCATAGCGCCATCGCCAGCCAGACTGTCAGTCCCACGCACAAAGCGCGCGTCACCGCGCCGCCGACCATCGCGACGAGCAGTTCGGCAGTCGACAGCGGCGGCATGAGATAATCGACGATCGTTCCCTGGATCTTGCCGACCAGCAGCGAGAAGCTCGCATTGGCGAACGCGTTCTGCAGCATGCCCATCACGATCAGCCCCGGCGCGATGAAATCGGCGAAGGGCACATCGACTCCGCCGACATGCACCGGGCGCTTTCCACCCGTCGCGACGGTGAAAATGATCAGAAAGAGGAGCGTCGTGATCGCCGGCGCCCATATCGTTTGAAGCTGCACCTTGAAGAAACGGCGCACCTCCTTGATATAGAGCGTGCGAAGACCGCCCCAATTGACGTTCCTGATCACGGGAACGCCAGGGGCGTTCATCACCGACGACTGGATTTCGCCGATTGGGGGCTGGCTGCTCATTGCGGACGCGCTAATAGCTGCCGCCGCCGCCCGCAACCCGGCAATGCGACTTGAGGAATAAAGATGGCCTGGACCGACGAGCGAATCGATACGCTTAGGAAGATGTGGGAAGCTGGCCAGACGGCCAGCCAGATTGCGGAGGAACTGGGCGGCGTCAGCCGTAACGCGGTGATCGGCAAGGCGCATCGTCTTGGCCTGCAATCGCGCCCGTCGCCGGTGAAGCCGAATGAACCCGATGCCAAGGCTGCTGCAGCCACTGCGACGCCGGAACCCAAGCCCGCTCCGCCCAAGGCCCCGGAGCGCGCCGCACAGCCTGCTCCCGCCCCGACACCGATCGCCGCCAAGGTCGAGATCGACGAGGAAGAGGATGACGACGATACCGACAGCGAGGTCGAGGTCGTCGCGGCACCCGTCGCCGCTGCTCCGCAGCCCATCATGCGCTCGGTCGGCCCTGGCGGATTCCTGCGCCAGGCCCCTGGCGAGCAGCAGGCCCCGATCACCCCGGCGCCTCCACGCCGGCTCGTTCCCGCCAAGCCCTCGGCCGACATGGCGGGCAAGACGACCCTGCTCGATCTCAACGACAAGATCTGCAAATGGCCGCTCGGCCATCCCGGCGAGCCCGATTTCCACTTCTGCGGCGACAAGGTGAACCCGGGCTTCCCCTATTGCGTCGCGCATTGCGGCCATGCCTATCAGGCGCAGTTGCCACGCCGCGATCGCCGCCCCCCGCCGCCCCTGCCCTTCGGCGGCCCACGGGTTCGTTGATTCAGCCCCCTCTTCCCATGTGGGAGAGGGATGGCGCCACCCTTCTTCCAGAGGGAGAAGGATTCTTGCGCTGGTGACTCACCGGACCCTATAGCTCTTCCATGGCCGAAGACCTTTTCGCTTCCTCATCCAAGACGACCACCGACTACGACGCCTCCTCGATCGAGGTGCTGGAGGGGCTTGAGCCTGTCCGGCGGCGGCCCGGCATGTATATCGGCGGCACCGACGAGCGAGCGCTGCATCATCTCGCAGCCGAGGTGCTCGACAATGCGATGGACGAAGCGGTTGCAGGGCATGCCACGCGGATCGAAGTATCGCTCGAACCCGGCAACAGGCTGACCATCGTCGACAACGGCCGCGGCATGCCGGTCGATCCGCACCCGAAATTTCCGGACAAGTCAGCGCTCGAAGTGATCATGTCGATGCTGCATTCGGGCGGCAAGTTCGACGGCAAGGCCTATGCTACCTCGGGCGGTCTGCACGGTGTCGGTGTCAGCGTCGTCAACGCCCTGTCGTCCGACACGACCGTCGAAGTCGCCCGCAACAAGGAACTGTTCCGCCAGCGATTCTCCCGCGGCGTCACGCTCGGTCCGCTCGAATCGCTCGGCGGCACGCCCAACCGGCGCGGCACCTCGGTCAGCTTCGTGCCGGACGACGAGATCTTCGGCCCGGAACTGCTCTTCAAGCCGGCGCGACTCTACAAGCTGGCGCGCTCCAAGGCCTATCTGTTCGCCGGCGTCGAAATCCGCTGGAAATGCGCACCCGAACTGATTTCGGACGATACGCCGCCCGAGGCGGTGTTCCAGTTCCCCGGCGGCCTTGCCGACCATCTGCGCGAGCAGATCGGTGTGCGCGAATGCGCCACCACCGATTTCTTCACCGGCAACCAGGAATTCGCCGACTCGAAGGGCCGGGTCGAATGGGCCGTCGCCTGGCCGCTGTGGAGCGACGGATCGTACAGCTGGTATTGCAACACCATCCCGACGCCAGACGGCGGCACGCACGAAGCCGGGCTGCGTGCGGCGCTGGTCAAGGGCATGCGCGCCTTCGGCGATCTGGTCGGACAGAAGAAAGCCAAGGAGATCGCGGCCGAGGATGTGATGACAGGCAGCGAGCTGATGCTCTCCGTCTTCATCCGCGAGCCGCAATTCCAGAGCCAGATCAAGGACCGACTCACATCGCCCGAGGCGGCCGTGCTGGTCGAAAAGGCGGTGCGCGACCATTTCGACCATTTCCTCAGCAACAATATGGAGCGGGGCAAGGCCCTGCTCGGCTATGTGCTGGAGCGGATGGACGAGCGCCTGCGCCGCAAGCAGGAGCGCGAGGTCAAGCGCAAGACCGCCACCTCAGCACGCAAGCTGCGCCTGCCCGGCAAGCTGACCGATTGCTCGGCCGACGATCCCAAAGGTACCGAGATTTTCATCGTCGAAGGCGATTCGGCCGGCGGCTCGGCCAAGCAGGCGCGCGACCGCAAGACCCAGGCGATCCTGCCGATCCGCGGCAAGATCCTGAACGTAGCCTCGGCAACCTCGGCCAAGATCCTCGCCAATCAGGAGATTGCCGACCTGATCCAGGCGCTCGGCTGCGGCACGCGCAAGGACTGCATTCCGGACAACCTGCGCTACGAGCGTATCGTCATCATGACCGACGCCGATGTCGACGGGGCGCATATCGCGACCTTGCTGATGACCTTCTTCTTCCAGGAGATGCCCGAGCTCGTCAGGCGCGGGCACCTCTACCTCGCCCAGCCGCCGCTCTATCGTCTGACGGCCGGCACCAAGAGCCTCTACGCGATGGACGACGCGCACCGCGCTGCGATCGAGGCGAAGGAGTTCAAGGGCAAGAAGGTCGATGTCGCGCGCTTCAAGGGCCTTGGCGAAATGAACCCGATGCAGTTGCGCGAAACGACGATGGATCCGAAAACCCGCGGCATGCTGCGCATCACCCTTCCCCAGGAATATGAAGAACGCGCGGTCGTGAAGGATCTGGTCGACCGGCTGATGGGCAACAACCCGGCGCATCGCTTCGCCTTTATCCAGGAAAACGCGGCACGGATGGACGAGGACGCGATCGACGCCTGATCTCCGACGATCCATGCCCCGCTGAAGAAAAAACCCTCCCCTTGCGGGGAGGGAGGTTCGGGAGGACGGCGCCTCAAAGGGTAAATGACCCGCCATCCTCCTTTTCGGATAAGGTAGTCAGCGCGCGGCGTAGTGCCCCGCGCTGCGTTCGCTCAGGGCGAGTTTCAGCGAGGTACCGCCCTTTGCGCGAGTTGCCTGCTCGATCGTAGCGGCAACGCATTCGTCGCGGTCGAGCCGCTCGGCGCAGAGCTTGTCCGCTGCCCTGGCGACCCGCCCGAGCATCGCCGCCCGACCTGCAGCGCTGTTCATGTCGAGCTCGCCATAATAAAGGTGATATTGGTAGTTGCCGACCTTCCAGCTTCCGCCGCCTGCATTGGCAGGGCCGAGAGCAAAGGTGGCGAAGACAGCGCTGGCGGCGATAAAGAGCTTGTGCATGATGGCTTCCGTTCGGATGGCCGCTGGCGAGACCGAGCCGCCTCGATGCCAGATACGTGACAGGAAGCAGGTCTGATCGGGAGGATGAGCAGGTGATGAGGGCCTGATCATTCGCCGATAGAATACCGATGATGGGGGAGAAGCTTGGTTTCAGCCGATCGAATCGACCTGGCACATGAGCTGGCATTTGCGCTCGGCGCTCTTTCCGTCGAGCCGGGCACGCGCGAGATCGTGGGAACAGACGGCACACGCGAAGTGGTCGAGCCCCGCGTGATGCAGGTGCTCGTCGCCCTCGCACGGGCGAAGGGAGCGACACTCTCGCGTGACGACCTGACCCGGAGCTGCTGGGACGGGCGCGTCGTCGGCGAAGATGCGATCAACCGGGTGATCTCCCGGCTGCGACGCCTTGCCGAAGGCATCGGCGGGGGCCGATTCCGCATCGAGACCGTGACCAAGGTCGGTTATCGCCTGATCGTCGAAGGCGGACGCCCTGAAAGCCTGTCGGTGCCCACAATGGAGGGGGTCCGGCCGTCGAGCCCTCGATTGCCGACGCGACGCGCGATCATCGCCGGCGCGGCAGGTGCTTCTGTCGCTGCGGCAGGCGGTATCCTGTGGTGGCGCCACGGAGCGTCCGGTGCTGCCGCGCCGGCCATCGTGGCGCCGTTCATGCAGCAGGCGAACATGGCGATGAGCCACGGCGATCCCGAAGGGATCACCCAGGCAATCGGCCTGTTTCGCCGGGCAGTCGAGATACGGCCCGATTATGCCGATGGTTGGGGCGCCCTCGCAGGCGCCTATGCGGCTGCGGCGCGAACGCGGCCCTCGGAATATATCGCCAGCATGGAAGAACGCGCCCGCGCCGCTGCCGAGCGCGCGCTTTCGCTCGACCCCGGCAATGCCTATGCCAAGGTTGCCTTGATCGCGCTCAAGCCGCGCATCGGCAACTGGCGGTCCGCCGAACAGGTGCTGAGGCAGGCAATGGCCGATCACCCGGATAGCGAAGTGTTCATGGGCACACTGTCGAGCCTCCTTTCCTCCGTGGGACGCATGACCGAGGCCGCTATCCTGTCAGATCGGATTGCCAGGATCGCGGCGCCATCGCCCGGGTTCAGCTATTCGCGCGTTCAGCTGTTGTGGGCGGCGGGGCGGCTCGAAGAGGCCGATCGCGCGATGGACGATGCCTTCGCGCTATACCCGATGCACTATGCGGTCTGGTTCACACGCTTTCAGCTGCTGACCTATACCGGCCGCGCGCGCGAGGCGATCGCCTTTGGCGAGGAACGCGGCGGACGCCCGACCGGCATTCCCGAGGGCAATTTCGACCTGGTGCTTGCCAGCGCCCGGGCCATTGCGAGCGGCGCCAGGACCGATATCGACGCCGCGATAGAGATGAACATGGCGGCGGCGCGCAGGGCAGCAGGCCAGGCGGAGAACACGATCCAGTTCGCCGGTGCGGTCGGACGGCTCGATGATGCCTTCACCCTGGCCGACGCCTATTTCTTCGGTCGCGGATTCCGGGTGGGCGATGTGCGCTTCACGGAGCAGCAGGGCGGCTATACCCGCCCCGCCGATCGCCGCACCGTCCCGCTGTTCATGCCCACCACCGGGGCGATGCGCGCCGATCCGCGTTTCGAGCGGCTCGCAACCGAAATCGGCCTGACGCGATACTGGGCCCAGTCCGGCATTCGACCGGACTATAAGAAGGCCCGCTGAGACCTAGTCCCGCATGCGTTGCTGGTGGTAACGGGTGCGCAGCGCGATCGCCGCCAGCATGTTGAGCACGCCGAGCGCCAATGCGGCCATCGGGATCGCCGACGGCATCTGCGGCGCCCATTTGCTGCGGACGATGGCCAGCACCGCGCCAAGCAGCGCAAAAGCCACACCGGTATAGCGCAGGGGTTTGGCGACGCCCTGCAGTTCGCGTCGGTACGCGGCCCGCTGAGCGGGGTCGTTCAGGTCGGGCTTGCTCATCGGGCCTTCCACTCCTCGGCCAGCAGGCCCCAGATCAGGCTGTCGCGGACACCGATATGGGTTTCCCATTCGCCGCGCAGCCGGCCTTCGAGCGTGAAGCCGAGATCCTTCAGCAGCGCATTGGACGCATCATTCTCCGGATCAGCATCCGCCATCACGCGGCGATCGCCTTCCTCCCGGAGGAGCAGATCGAGCAGCCGGGCGACTGCCTCGCGGGCATAGCCATGTCCCCAGAACCGCCGCAGAAGCAGATAACCGACCTCGGTCACGCCCTCACGGTGCGGCATGGCTGCCAGCGTGCCGATCACGTCCCCGCTCTCCCGCAGCGTGATCACCCAACCGCGCCAGTCCGTATCCTCGATACCCTTGGCAAGATAGTCGGACGTTTCCGCCAGGCTGGCATGCGGCGCGCTCGACCAGTAGCGCATGAGCGCCTCGTCCCGATACCCTTCGTGCAGGGCTTCGGCATCCTCGAGACGCTGCGGTCGCATGGCGAGCCGCTCGCTGACGAAGCTCTCGCTCACGCGGTCAGCGCGTCGACCAGCGAGCGTACCTTCTTCTGGCGCCATTGCGGCAGCGGGGCGACGATCCAATAGCCCAGCGCCGACGGTCGCGGTTCGCCGATCCGGACGACGCGGCCCGACGCCAGATCGGCCGAAGCAAGAAGCTCGGGCACCGTTGCGCGCCCCAGCCCCTGCGCGGCAGCGTCTATCGCGAGGCCCGCGTCGCCGACACGGACAAGCGAGACGTCCGGATCGTTGAGACAACCCGGCCAGGAGATGCGCGTGTCGATCCCGCCGCCAGGACGCTCCACCGTCACCATTCCTTCGGATTCGAGCGCCTCGCCCTCATGCTCCCCCGGGCCGTCGCCCCAGCGGATCGCGAGATCGAGATTCGCCTCGGTGAAATCGACATCATCATCGGCGGAGACGAGGACGAAGCGAAGCTCGCCATCGGCGCGCGCGATTTCGGCCAGACGCGGCATCAGCCATTTCTCGGTCAGGTCGCGCGGGGCGGCGATGGTCAGCGACTTCGACGTCTGCCCCGCCTGCATCGCGCGGACCGCCTCTTCGAACTGGAGGAAGCCGTGGCGGAGTGCGGCAAGGCCAGCCTCGCCCTCAGGCGTCAGTTCAAGGCCCTTGGTGGTGCGACGAAACAGCACGACGCCGAGCGTATCCTCCAGCGCCCGAATCTGCTGGCCGACCGCCGCCGGCGTGACGGCAAGCTCGTCGGCGGCGCGGGTGAAGGACAGGTGCCGCGCGGCCGCGTCGAGCACGCGCAAACCGTTGAGCGGAAGGTGCGTCCGCTTCATGCGCCCACCGCCGGCGCGAGCAGCGCGAATTTGGGGATATCGACGTCGAAGGCCGAACCGTCCTCGCCGAGCATGTGATAGGTGCCCTTCATGCTGCCCGTCGGGGTCGCGAGCGGGCAGCCGGAGACATAGTCGAAGCTGCCGCCCGGCGCGATCAGCGGCTGTTCGCCGACGACGCCCTCGCCCTCGACGGTGTGGCGCGCGCCGCGACCGTCAGTGATGATCCAGTGACGGGTGAGCAATTGCACCGCCATCGGCCCCTCATTCTCGAGCCGGACATGATAGGCCCAGAACCAGCGCCCGCGTCCCGGCTCCGACTGTTCGGGAAGGTAGCTGACCGAGACGCGCACGATGACGCCGCGCGTTTCCGCCACATTGGGGAAAAGCGCCTTCACAGCCCTACCGTCCGGAGTGCGCCATCGAGATCGTCGATCACGTCCTGCGCATCCTCCAGGCCGACATTGAGGCGAAGCATGCCTTCGCTGACGCCCATCTCAAGCCTCTTATCCTCGGCCACGCCCGAATGGGTGGTGGAGGCAGGATGAGTCATCAGCGACCGCGAATCGCCGATATTGTTCGAGATATCCACCAGGGTGAGCGCATCGAGCAGGCCATGCGCCTGCTTCCGGTCCTCGACCTCGAAGGCGAAGATCGGGCCGCACGCATCCATCTGCGTCATGGCGAGATTGTGCTGCGGATGACTGGGCAAGCCGGGATGGAGGATGCGTGGCACGCGCGTCTCAAGGAAGGCGCCGACCTTCAGGCTGTTCTCGCTCTGGCGGCGGATACGCAGGTCGAGCGTCTCCAGGCCCTTGAGCACCACCCAGGCGTTGAACGCACTGAGCGTCGGCCCGGTGTTGCGGGTGAAGGGCAACAGCGTGTTGTTGATGAAATCTTCGGTTCCGCACACGGCACCGGCAAGCACCCTGCCCTGCCCGTCCATCATCTTGGTGGCTGAATAGGCGGTCACGTCAGCGCCGAACTCCAGCGGCCGCTGCAACGCGGGCGTGGCGAAGGCATTGTCGACGACGCTGAGGATGCCGTTCTTGCGGGCAATGTCGCAGACTGCCTTCAGGTCGACCACGTCCATCGTCGGGTTAGCGGGCGTTTCAAAGAAGAACAGCTTCGTCTCAGGCCGGATCGCATCAGCGAATTGCTGCGGATCGCGCGCATCGACGATGGTCACGCCGATGCCGAATTTGGGCAGCAGCGTATCGGTAAGCCAGCGGCACGAGCCAAAGGCGGCGCGGCCCGCGACGATATGGTCGCCAGTCTGGAGCTGACAGAGCAGCACCGCCGTCATCGCCGCCATGCCGGTCGCCATCGAACGGCACGCTTCGGCACCTTCAAGCAGCGCAATGCGCTCCTCGAGCATCTGCACCGTCGGATTCTGCAGGCGGGAATAGGTCATCCCGACCTGCTCGCCCGCGAAGCGCGCTGCAGCGTCGCCCGCGCAATCATAGGCATAGCCCGAGGTCAGGAAGAGCGCTTCCGACGTCTCGCCCCATTCGGAGCGCGCGGTGCCACCGCGCACGGCTTGCGTTGCGGGGCGCCAGTGGCTGGTGATCGAGCGGTCTTGTCCGGTACGGCGTTTCATGCGGCCCGCTTTGCCGGGACGCATTGCCCTGCGTCAATGGGCGACTCTCCTCCCTTCTCTTGAAAGGAGGCAGCCGAAGTGGGAATGGCAGGGTGATGACCGCCGAGTCGCAGCCCCGCCCGTACCGCGCCGCCGCGATCATCGGCCTTCTCGCCCAATTGCTGTTCAGCTTCCGACTCACCACGCCGCACAAGCTGGTGTTCGACGAGACGCACTATGTCGCCGCCGCCAGGGTGCTGATGACGTTGAGCGGGCCATCGAACATCGAGCATCCCCTGCTTGGCAAGGAACTGATCGCGCTCGGCATGATGATCTTCGGCGACAACAGCCTTGGCTGGCGCATCATGTCGACCTTCGCCGCCACCGCGGTGGTACTTGGCATCTTCGCGATCCTGTGGATGCTGTTCGGCCGGGTGCGGACCGCGACGATCGGTGCGCTGTTCGTTTTGCTCAACATCACGGTATTCATCCAGGCGCGGATCGGCATGCTCGACGGCTTCATGGCCGCGTTCGTCGTCACGGGCATTGCCGCGCTGCTCTGGGCGATGCGCGCGCCGCCCGGCAAGACCTGGCGACGCTGGCTGCTGGGCGCCGTGCTGCTCGGCCTGGGGGTTGCGGCAAAATGGGCCGCGGCGCCGTACATCGCCTATGCAGCGGTCGCCTTCGTCGCGATCAGGCTGCGCGACGGGCATGCGCGCAAGCGATCGATCTATGCAGCACTCAACCCGGGCAACCAGACCTACTGGCCCGGCCTTCCCGTGGTACCGGCCATCCTCGCACTCGGCGTGGTGAGCGTTTCCGTCTACAGCCTGACCTTCCTGCCAGCCTTCTACTATGCGCATTTTCCGTTGACGGCGGACACCTTCGTCAAGTTCCAGATGCAGATGTACGCATCGCAGACCCAGGTCCTGCCGCCGCATACCTATCAGTCGAACTGGCCGACCTGGCCGTTGATGATCCGCCCGATCTGGTACCTGTACGAACCGGTCGATGGCGCGATGCGCGGCATTTTCTTCGTGGGCAACCCCGCGATCCTCTGGGGCGGGCTGATCGCGGTAGCGGCGTGCCTTTACGCCTGGCTACGTGACGGATCGGCCCGGATGCTGGCGGTCGCGGGGCTGTGGATCGCCTCCTATGCGATATGGATCGTGATCCCGAAGTCGATCGGCTTCTTCTATTATTACTATTTGTCGAGCATCTTCCTCGCACTGCCACTGGCTGCAGCGTTCCATCATTTCGGCACAGGCAGGTACGCGCGCTGGGACGTGCGATTCCTCGCACTGGCCTTTTGCCTGTTCGCCTATTTCTACCCGATCATCTCCGCGATGCCGTTGAGCGATCCACAAAATTTCAGATATTGGATGTGGTTTCCGACCTGGCCGTGAGGCGCGCCGGACCGCGACCAGACAGCTGAATCCTTTCGCGGAATCATTCCGGGCAACGATGATTCGGCAGCATCTTTGCGAGGCCCTTCGGCATGCAGCCCGTATTCGGCCGCGCGCGGAATCAACTACATCAGACGAACGTGCCACCGCCAGGATCGCTATCGCGCAATCGTTTTCCGGCGTGTCTCAGCGGTCCAACTCAGCACTTCGGATAACGGTACAATCGTTTTTATGAAGCAAAAACTCTGCTTACCAATTCCCATACATTCGACTTAATTCCGTAACAGCCCGTCACTAGAGGCCCTCCCCATCAACGAAGCAGATGGGGATTTTCCATGGTGACCGAGTCCAGGGCGACCGTACGATTGTTTTGCACGGCGGCGTCGGGCGCGTTTCTCGTCGCGATGCTGTCACCCGGCATTGCGAGCGCGGAAACCACGGCGGACGCTTCCGTCCCAGCGCTGGCCGATGCCGCCGCAACCCCGGCCGAAGAGACTGATGCGCTGCCCGACATCGTCGTCACTGCCCAGCGCCGCAGCGAGAACAGCCAGCGCGTGCCCGTCGCGATCCAGACGATCACCGGCGACGCGATCACCAACGCCGGCTACACCTCGGTGACCGATCTCCAATATCTGACCCCGGGCCTGCAATATGACCCGACTCAGGGCGCAGCGTTCCAGATTCGCGGCGTCGGCACCACCTCGTTCGACTTCTCCAACGCCAAGTCGGTCAGCGTCGTGGTCGACGATGTGGTGATGGACGGACAGCGGGCCAACGGCCTGATCGGCATGGTCGATATCGCCCACGTGGACATGCTGATGGGCCCGCAGGGCACGCTGTTCGGCAAGAATGCGACCTCGGGCGTGATCTCGGTCGCGACCACCCAGCCGCAACTCGGCGTCACGTCGTTCCGCGGCAGCGCAAGCTATGGCCAGTATAACGACCGGATCATCAACGCGACGGTCAACCTGCCGCTGGGCGAGATGGCGGCATTGCGCGTCTCGGCGTTCGATCAGGGCCAGGACGGCTTCGGCCGCAACGTCACGCTCAACCGGCTGGTCGGCTCGACCCATGAATATGGCGGGCGGGCGCGGCTGTTCCTTCAGCCCAGCGATGGTTTCGACGTGACCGTGTCGGGCGACTATGCGCATCATTGGGACAGCAGCGTCCGCACCCCCGTGTCGGGCCAGCCCGCCGCCGTCACTGCGATCCTGAATTCGCTTGGCGTCTATCCCGGGCCGCGCAGCGCCGATACCGCGGACAGCCAGTTCGGTGAGATCGAGACCGAGGAATGGGGCGCATCGGTGCGGGTCCATGCGAAGATCGGCAGCCACGACCTCACCTCGATCAGCGCCTATCGCTCCACCCTCTACAACAACAACACGCCCGCCGACCTGACTCCGATCGATAAATATGCCTATATTCCGTATAATTACGGCCATCTCTACACGGACAAGATTAGCCAGGAGATTCATCTCGCCTCGCCCGAGGGTGGGCTGATCACCTATCTGCTCGGTGGCTTCTACAACCGGCTCGAAGCGACCCAGACCCAGCTGCAATGGGCGACGCTTGGGGCGCCCGTTTTCACCAACGGCGTACCGATCAAGACGCTCTATGCCCTCACCGGCGCGATCGGGAAGAGTGGGAACACCTCGCTGTTCAAGTCAGTGAACGAGACCGGTGCGGTGTTCGGCCAGGTGCAGCTCAATCTGTCGAAACAGTTCCGGATCGCGCTGGGCGGACGCTACACCCACGACAATAACTCGCAGAGCCTGTCGTACATCTATACCGATCCGGCACCGATCACGGGCTTCACCCCCAATTTCGTCGCGACCAGCGCGGCGCCGGTCTATCCGTTCGGCCGGGTGAAGGGCGACAATTTCTCGTTCCGTGTCTCGCCCCAATTCCAGATCGCGCCCGAAGCGTTGATCTACGGCACCTTCACGACCGGCTACAAACCAGCCGGGATCGCTTTTGTCGGCAACAATTATGATCCGTATCTGCCGGAAACGGTGAAGGCCTGGGAATTCGGCCTCAAGTCCGAATGGTTCGGACGCCGGCTGCGGTTCAACATCGACATCTTCCGGTCGGACTTCACCAACTTCCAGGCGACCATCCTCACCAAGGTGCCGGATGGCGGCGGCGGCTTCCTCCTCGCCACCGCGATCGGCAATGCTGGCGGCCTGCGCAGCCAGGGCGTCGAGGCGTCAATCGCGCTCAAGCCGAGCCGGTCGCTCTCCCTGAGCGCGTCAGGTACCTACACCGACGCCCACTTCACCGACTATGTCTATAACGCGACCACCAACTACACGAACACGCGACTGCCCAACTCGCCCGAATGGTCGGCGACAGCGGCGGCCGATTACGACCGGGCGATCTCGTCCGACCTGCGTGTCCGCGCCCACGCCGATTATGCCTATCGCAGCAGTTATTGGACTGTGGTGGGCCAGCCATCCTACTCGTTCGTGCCTGGCTACGGCCTGGCCAATACGCGCCTGAGCTTCGCCAGTGACAAGAACGGGATCGAAGTGGGCGTCTACGCCCGCAACCTGTTCGACACCTATTTCTCGACCGGCTGGCAGATCTACGGCGCGATCGGGCTGCTCCACTACACCTCGCCCGCCGCGCGGCGGACCGTGGGTGGATTCGTCAACGTCAAATTCTGACCGCCAGCGCCTTCAGGAGAGCATGTTTCCCATGATCAGCCGTTCCCTACGCCTCGCCTCCGTGCTGGCGACCGCCACCATTGCCCTCACCGCCGCTGCCGCCGGACAGCAAAAACCCGAGGCGAGCGAGATACCCGAATCGACCCCGATCAACCGAATCCAGGTGGTCGGGACCCACAACAGCTATTCGGCCGGGGTCGATCCGCGCGTGCTCGCGCTGCTCGATCAGCGACTGCCCTCGATGGGCAAGCTGCTGACCGCGATGCCGGCGGACAAGCGCGCTGAGTTCCAGGTCGCGCATCCCAACGACGTGACTTTCTCGGAAGCGCTGAGCTATCGCCATCCGAGCCTGACCGAGCAGCTCGACCTCGGCGTGCGTGGACTCGAGATCGACGTCAACGCCGATCCCGATGGTGGCGCCTATGCCGATCCCGCCGCCTATCGCTTGCTCCGCGCACAGGGCATCACCGATCTGCTGCCGTTCGATCCCGCGCCGATGAAAGCGCCGGGAATCAAGGTGCTTCACATGGCGGATATCGACTTCCGCAGCCACTGCCCGACCTTTCGCGGCTGCCTGGCCGAGATCAAGGCCTGGTCGGACGCCCATCCCCGCCATGTCCCGATTTTCGTGATGATCGAGGCCAAGGTGCAGTCGATGCCGATCCTGCCCGGATCGTCCAAGGTGCCGCCCTTCACTGCCGCGACCTATGACGAGATCGATCGCACCATCCTCGACGTGATCGGCCGCGCCAGCCTGGTCACGCCGGACGATGTGCGTGGGAACTATCCTACGCTGGAACAGGCTGTGCTGGCGGGTCATTGGTCGACGCTGGGCCAGGCACGGGGCAAGATCATCTTCCAGCTGATCACCGCGACCGGGCATGATGGCGCGTCCGACTATCTGGCCGGGCATCCAGGGCTGAAAGGCCGGCTCGCCTTTCTCGATTCGCAACCGGGCCAGCCCTATGCCGCCTTCATCCTCGACGACAATGCGCTCGCGCGGGGTGCCCAGATCAGCGACGAGGTCCGCAAGGGCTATCTTGTGCGGTCGCGCTCGGACATCGAGACCTATGAGGCCAAGGTCAACGACATGACCCGCGCCAACGCCACCTTCGCCAGCGGCGCGCAGGTCGTGTCGACCGATTTCGAGAAGGCCGGAAACGCCTATGGTACGCCTTATGTCATCCGCTTGCCCGGCGGGAGCGTCGCGCGCGTGGCGCCGGCGGTGAAATAACCACCGGCCGCATCGCGGGGAGAGTCGCCGGGCTGTCATCACCGGGCGATAACGGCGCAGGCATGGCCTTGCCCGTTATGCCCGGTTCACGCGGCTTGCCGATGCTGCTCGGCTATAGCTGCGTCCATGTCGGCAAGAGCTTGCTCTGGGCCGGCGAAGATGCGCTCACCCTCTACATCATGGTGCGTTTCCTCGCATTGCCACCGGCGCTGGCGGGGGCGATCTTCCTCGCCAGTGCCCTGTGGAACGCGCTCTGCGACGGGCTGATCGGGGCAGCCCTGCACCGGTCGGCATGGCTGCGACGCCGGATGCCGCTGCTGTCGGTGCCCGCGATCCTGGCCAGCGCACTGGGTTTCGCGGTGCTGCCGCTGGCGGCGCAGCACTCGGCCTGGTGGGTGGCGGGATTGCTCCTGCTGTTCAGGACCGGCTTCAGCCTCGCCGACGTGCCGCATAACGGCCTCACCCGCCTGCTCGCGGGGGACGGACAGCATCTGCGGGCGGCACGGATCCGGGCGATCGGTTCGGCTGGCGCAGCCCTCGTCATCGGGTTGGTATGCGTCGCCATGCTCAACCCGAGCGACAATGCCCGATCCACGGTGGCTCTGCTTGCCGGCGGGATCGCGCTCGCCGCGCTCGTCCTGATGGCACCCCTGCCCTTCCTGCTCGCGGCCGACCGCGAAAGCCGCGACAAGCTGTCGATCGACGAAAGAGCAGGCCCCTTCGGCAATCATGCGCTCTGGATCTATTGCGGCGCCACGATGCTTGGGCTGGCCGGATTGGGTGCGACCGGAAAGGCGTTGCTCCATCTCGATTTCGTCGCCCGTGGGATCGGCCCCGCGGCCCTTCTCCTCGCAACGACGGGGCGGCTCGGCTCGATCTGGATCTGGTCGCCGGTGGCGCTGCGGATCGGCAATCGTACGGCACTGGGCCTGGCGTATGTCGCAAGCAGCGCAGCGGCGTTGCTCCTGCCCTGGCTTGCCGGTGCTGCCGGCCTTAGCGTGGTGTTCCTGCTGATACTGTTCGGAGTAGCCGGCGGCGGCGTCGCCTTGTTGAGCTGGGCAGTGCTGACCGAAACGATCGACCGCCGCCTTCCCGCCGACAGACCCGGCTTCACCGCCGCATTCGGTATGTTCACCATGTGCATGAAGGTCGCGCTTGGCCTCGCGGCCGTCCTGGTGGGTGGCTGGCTTTGGGCCAGCGACGCTAGCGTCAACGCCGATCCGGCCAAATTCTGGTCGCTCGGCCTCCTGGTCGCCCTTGCCTGCGGGCTTGCCGGCGGGATCATCACCTTGTCGAAAACCGCGAGGCGGCGACCTTCGCGTTCATTGGCGCCAGCGGCGGGACAGTCAACGCGGGCGTCGGTTCCCGCGTCTCAGCTACCGTCGCACGCCACAAAACCCGCTCGGAGTGCGGCAAGCTGATCGAGTGTGACGACATCCTGCTCGCTGCGGCCGCACGCCAGCGCGGCTAGCCCGGCCCCGACCAATATCAGCACAGCCGTCTGGCTCGCCGCGCGGTCAAGCCCCGTCACGCCACCGATCGCCTCACCGACAGCCCCATGGACGTTCTCGGCGCGGCGCCGACGCATATCGAGCGCGAACGGGATCATCGCTTGATCTCGCGCCGCCGCCAGCGCGATTGAGTGAGTCGTACGGATGACGGCCGGGCCGTACCGCCGGGCGGAATCCGGCTCTCCCGCCCCGTTCAATTCGCGCCGCATTTCGAGGATCAGTGCCTCCATGCCGGCATCGAGCAGATCGTCCCGGGTGCGAAAGTGATGCGCCACGCTCGAATTGGGAACACCGGCCTGTGCGGCGACCAGCCGGTGGGTGACGCTCGCCGCCCCCTGATCGACGATGACATCGGCAATATATCCCGCCAGCTCGGCCTTTTTCGATCCGGCGGGGAGGTCAACCGGCAAGGGCGCGGTTGCCGGACTGATGCCGCAAGCGGCGACGAGTGTTTCGAAATGCAGGGAAAGCCCATCCCCATTCCCCGCGAGCCCCGCGGCGAGCCGGCCGATCGTCGCCGCGCGCAGCAGCCGATAATCGGGGTCGTGTCCCGCCGCGATCGAGAAGGGCAGCTCATCCCGGCAATAACAAGCGATCGCCCGGCCGAACACCATCGCTCTCGCCTCGTGTCGGCGGGCCAGCGCCCGGCTCCAGAAATCCTCTTCTTCCTCTAGGAGGTTGGCAATGCCGGGATAGCCCGCCGGATCAAGTCCCGCTTCGAGCAGCAGTTCGCATCCGGTCAGGGCAGCGTCGCGCCGCACCGTCGCCGTCTGGTCGAGATAGGCCGTGATGATTGCCGCCAGGACCGCCGGCACTCCCAGGTCGAGCCCAGCCACTCGCGCCAGCCATGTCGCATGCACTGCCCGACGCTCCAGGCGCTCTTCCTCGACGAGATGAGCGATCAGCGCCCCCTTGTCGCCAATCCGGTAGTTGAGCGAGCCAAGCGAGGTTCCCGCATCCTGCGCGACCGAGCGCAGGCTCAGCCCGCGAATGCCATTCGTAGCAATTCGTGCACGGGCGGCATTCAAGAAGACAAGTGCCGATACGCCCCGCATTCATCGACTCTTGCCTGCGCAGCAGGTGAAATACAACTCGAAGAAAAGTGCATGCCAATACACTGAGGCGCGCCCGCGCTAAGGGCCCAGCCCCTAGTAACGCCCCCATGTGAATCGCGACGACAGAGCGTAGTTCCAGACCGCTCCGACCATGATCCCCGCCAGCGCCGAAAAGGCCCAGGTGTCCGACCGTGCATCGTACAGAAAGGCGGCGACACCGACATTGGCAATCGCACCGACGCCGCAAACCGCACAGAATGATACCCAGCCTTCGAACAATTGCTTCGCGCCCTTGAGGCGACCGTCACGGTAGGTCAGCGCGTTGTTGAGGAAGAAGTTGAAGGTCATCGCCACGATCGTCGCGATGATGGTCGAGACGAGAAAGCCGAACGCTAGTTCCTTGAACAACGGCCCCAGTACAAGGAAATGCACGCCCGCGCCCAGCGCGCCGATCGCAGCGAACATGGCGAAACGTACCGGCACGACACGCCCGAACATCCGATCGTAGATCGCGATGAGATATTCCATCGCGACGACGTGATCGAGCTTGCTCTCGCCTTCGGTACGCAGGCGGAAGGTATAGGGCAGTTCCACGAACTTCAGCGGGCGAGGATTGGCCGTCATGATGTCGAGCAGGATCTTGAAACCGATCGCCGACAGATGCGGCGTGGCGTCGCGCACGATCTGAGTGCGGATCATGAAGAAGCCACTCATTGGATCGTTCAGGTCGGCCTTCAGCACCTGGCGCGACAGCTTGGTCGCGAAGGCCGACTTGACGACACGGTCATGATCCCAGTCGCCAGTGCCGCCGCCCTGGACGAAGCGCGAGCCGATGACGAGATCGAGATTCTCGTCCTCCAGCAGGCGATCGAGCATTGTCGGCAGGATCGTCTCGTCGTGCTGGAGATCGCCGTCGATCACCGCGACGATCGGCGCGGCGGTGGCGCACATGCCCTCTATGCAGGCAGAGGACAGTCCGCGCCGCCCGATGCGCTGGATCACCCGGACGCGCTGGTCGAGCCGGGCGATCTGGCGCGCGACGGCGGCGGTCCCGTCCGGACTGTTGTCGTCGACGAAGATCGCCTCCCACACACGGCCCTTGAGCGCCGCGTCGAGCTTGGCGATCAGCAGCGGCACATTGCCCGCCTCGTTGAAGGTCGGAATGACGATCGCGAGATCGAGCAACGGTCCGCTCATGCAAGCGCCGCCAGCACCGCATCGGCCATGTCGCGGGTCGAGAGCGACCCGCCGAGATCGGCGGTGCGTGCGCCGTTCGCCAGCGCCGTGGCGACCGCAGCCTCGATCCGGTCGGCGGCCTCCGGCTGGTTCAGCGAGAAGCGCAGCATCATCGCCGCGGACAGGATCGCGGCCGCCGGATTGGCCTTGCCCTGCCCGGCAATGTCGGGCGCGCTGCCATGGATCGGCTCGTACAGGCCCTTGCCCGCCGCATCGAGCGCCGCAGACGGCAGCAGCCCGATCGAGCCGACGCACATGCTCGCCAGGTCGGAAAGGATGTCGCCGAAAAGATTGCCGGTGACGATCACATCGAACTGGCCTGGATCGCGGACCAGTTGCATCGCTGCATTGTCCACCAGCATGTGGCTGAGCGCGACGTCAGGATAGTGCTTCGCCGTCTCGATCACCACGTCGCGCCAGAGTTGCGACGTTTCGAGCACATTGGCCTTGTCGATCGAGCAGAGCTTCCCGCTACGCCGCTGGGCCGCCTGGAAGCCGGAATGGGCGATGCGGGAGACCTCGCTCTCGTCATAGCTCATCATGTCATAGCCTTCGCGCAGACCCGCAGACGTGGTGCGTATGGCCTTTTCGCCGAAATAGACGTCGCCGTTGAGCTCGCGGATGATCAGCAGGTCGATCCTCCGCGCGATCTCGGGGCGCAACGAGGACGCGTCCTCCAGGCCGGGGAAAAGCTTGGCGGGGCGCAGATTGGCGAACAGCGTCAGTTCCTTGCGCAGGCCGAGGATTGCCTGTTCGGGGCGCAGGCCGCGTTCGAGATTGTCGCAGGACGGATCGCCAACCGATCCGAACAGGATCGCATCAGCGCGCTTCGCGAGATCCAGCGTCTCGGGCGGCAACGGATGACCAGTGGCGTGATAGGCTGCTCCGCCAACCAGGCCTTCCTCAAAGGACAGGCCGAGATCGAGCGCCTCGAGCACGCGCCGCGCCTCCGCGGTGACTTCGGGGCCGATGCCGTCTCCGGGCAGGATTGCAATCAGGGGCAAGAGGAATCCATTCGGGCTGGGCCAGTCGAAGCTCCGCTCTTCTTCGACAGCGGGAAGGACACCCCAGGCGCGGGGCGAACGGAGTGGGCCGCCTTTGCCGCCCAGCCGAGGATCACGCAACTGCCCTTTTGAGGCGGTCGATCAGCCGCCCTCGCGCGGCGAGCGTTTCCGCACGGCGATCGGTGAGGATATCGCTCTCCAGTGCCTGGCCGGTGAGGCGGAGCGCGGCCAGGATATCCGCCCAGTCGGCCTCCCCGCCGGTGCGCAGGATATCAGGCAGGCGATCCGGCTCCAGCCCGTAGCCAAGCTCGGCGAGCAGCAGCAGTTCGTAACGGGCAAGCGCCACCGCCCAGCCACGCGCTGCGGGCGCCGCCTCGATCGCGCCGATCACGCCATCGAGCGCGGCGTGGAGGCGCGGATAGGGCTGTGCCTCGGGCAAGGCGGTTGCGGTCAGCGCGGTCACCCATTCGAGCGCGGCGGCGGGCAGCGGCTCGGCAAAGAGCGGGGCACGGCTGTGAACGAGCTCGACGGTGAGGCCGGCGAGCTGGTCCTCGGTGCGGGAGCGCCATTCGCCTAGCACGAGATTCGCCGGTTGCAGGATCGGGCGGATGTGGCGGGACCGGCCGCCGCGGACGTAGCCGGGCTGCAGGCCGTGGTCGGCGGTGAGCGCCCGCACGATCGCACCGTGTTCGCCATGCTGGCGGATCGCGAGGACCAGGGCTTCGGCGCGAAGATGCATGCCCGGGGTGTAGTCGCCCTCTTCCCGAAGGGGGAGAGGGTGAAATCAGGCGCGCCGGATCTTCTTCGCGATTTTCTGCAACCCCAGCCTCGCGACGGCATCCTTGCCGAACGCCGCGGTCCGGTCGAACGTGCCCAGCGCCATGGTCGTCAGCCGATTCGCGAGGCTCGCCCGGAGAAGGAGCATGTCGAGGCACTCGACGCCGCCGGTCGAGAACTGGCGCTTGTGCTGGCCGTCCCCTTCGGTGAAGTCGAAGCGGGTCAGCCCTATCTCCCCGAAAAGATCGCGCATCGCCTCCATCTGGAGGACCCCGCCGGGGGAAAGATCGGAAAAGGCCGGATCATGGCCGACATGATCGTAGCGGACGACACCGCTGCCGATCGAGCAATAGAGATAAGCCGCGGGTTCCCCGGCGATGTACAGCAGCCAGCCGCGCACCGAATCCGCCGCCGCGAGCTGATACATCGAGTGCAGGAAGGCCGAATCATCAGGCAGACCGTCGCCGAGCAGCTTTTCCTGATAGGTGCGTATCGAGATGCGCCGCGCGATGTCGTGGAACGCCGCCATCTCCTCCGGCGTGCGGAAGCGGCGGATATCGAGCTTGCCGCCCGAGACGGCCGCGACCTTCTTCGCCTTGCGCTTCAGGCCGGAACGCGCGTTGGACGACATGGCGTCGAGCCACGCGTCGAAGCCGATGGTCAGATCGGCATAGCGCCGCGTGTAGCGCTGCCTGACAAAGGCGATCATGCCGCCGCCGGCAAGGGCCATGGCGTCGCGACGGTCCTCCGGCAGCGAGGTGATCTGATAGCCATGCGCGCTGCGGTCGAGCGGCGGCAGCACGGGCAGCCCGCCGCCCAGCGCCTCGTCCAGCGTCAGCGGCACGCGGACCAGCTGGCGCTGGATCGAGGCGAGCGTGCGCGCGCCGACCTGGAAACGAAGCGGCATCGGCACGGCGTTCATGCGGCGCGCTCCTCGACCATGTTCGACCAGAGCTGCTCGGCCTGGCGCCAGCGGGTGCGGAGCGAGTTGGGGCCCAGCGCGGCGTCGTTGCGGCCGAGGCGCAAGGCGGGACGATCAGCGAAATGGGCGGTGGGCAGGAGATCGCTCCACTCAGCCAGCAGCGCGCACAGCGCCTCGAAGCGGCGGACATGGACTGCGTTGGCCCGCGTGCCCGAACGATTGGCGAGCTCGAAGCCATGGCTGACGATCGTCACCGCCGCATGATCCTCCATCGTGGCGTGCTCGAGCGCGGCGCGCTGCTCTCCCGCCGACAGGGCGCAGATCTGGAAGTTGCGCAACGCCCCGGGGCGATCCTCGATCAGCGTCACCGGCACCTCGATCAGCCCGTGGCGCTCGACCGGCGAGATATGGCCCGGCGGCAAGCCGATCGCGCTTGGCCAGGGATGCTCCGCGCCGTTGTGGCTGCTGTCGTACAGGAAGCCGAGCGAGGCGAGCGCGCGCAGCGTATCGTCGTTCGCGCCGTAGCTGCCGGCGCGGAACGCGATCGGGTCAGGCGCGCCGGCCGCGACGAGCAATTCGGTGGCGCCGACGATGAGGTCATATTGCTCGCTCCGCGAATAATCGACCATCTCGAACCGGCCGAAGCTGGTCCCGCCATCGCCGAGCTTCGCGCCGGTCCAGTGCGGATGGAGGTGAAGCTGCACCTCCTGGCCGGCATCGAGGATCGTCTCCACCACGCGCCGGGTCGGCTCCAGCCCGAAGATCAGCGCCGGCATCGGATCGACGAAGAAGCACGCCTTGAGCCCGTGCCGGGCGAGCATCCCGAGCTGGTAGCTGACGCCGACCCCGGCGGGCTCCATCGAGCGATCATAGATCGCCGCGCGGTCGAGCCCGTCGATATGGTGGCGCCACATCAGCTCGGTATCGACGGTAAGGAAGACGGGCGTAGGCATCGCTGGTGAGAATTAGTGGTCGCTGGTGAAAATTCTCCCAACACGGGGGCCGTTTACAAAGTAGAAACACGATTTTACGAAAATCAGGGCGCAATACCGTATTTCGCGTAGGTGCGATCGATCTGCGGCGTCATCATCCGCGCCGCGGCGATATCCCCCTCGCCCGCCCTGGCATCGCCCATCCGCTTGCGCACCACGCCGCGCATGAACATGCTGGCGGGCAGGCCCGGATCGAGATCGAGCGCGGCATTCAGATCGGCCAGCGCGTCATCGAAGCGATTCATGCGGAAATAGACCATCGCCCGGCTGTCGAGGATCGACTGGGGCGCATCGCTCAGCTCGATCGCCTTGGTGCAATCCTTGAGCGCCGTATCGAGCATCACGTTGAGCGTGCCCTTCATCCAGCAGCGCGCGTTGAGCAGCATGGGGCTGCCCGGCGTCGCCGCGATGGCGGCGTCGATCGTCGCGATCGCCCCGTCCTTGTCGCCGCTCTCCCCCAGGATCTCCGCCTTTGCCGCGATGAAACCGGGCTTGTCCTTGCCGCCCTCGTCGATCCGCTGATCGAGCAGGGTCAGCGCGCGATCCTTCTCACCATTGTCGGCGAGGAGCGACGCGAACTGGTTGATCGCGGCGCCCGAAGCCGGATCGACCTTGCGGGCGGCAGCCACATCCGCCAGCGCCTTCGCCTTGTCGCCCATTTCCTCATAAAGCCGCGCGCGAGTCAGATAGGTGTCAACGCCCGGATCGATCGCGATGGCGCGGGTCAGGTCCTCGATCGCCTGGCCGCGTTCATAGATCCGTTCAAGGAACCAGGCGCGGTTGGTATAGGGCTCCGCCTTGCCCGGCTGATCGGCGATCCCCTGCCTGTACTGCGCCAGGATCGCATCGAACCGTTTCGCCTTCTTGCCCGCCTCCACGACCTGCCAGGGCGCGGGATAGGTCGCGGGGGCCACCACGCGCAGCAGATGCTGCCGTGCCTGATCGAGCCGCTGTCGCTCGGCGGCGATATCGGCGGCGGCGATTTCGCCGCCGGTCGACAGGACGCGGTCCTCGGTGGTGATCACGCCATCGGCCAGGCTCGTGGTGCGTTCCACCTTGGTGCCGGCCAGATCGGCCGACAATGTCTGGTTGCCCTCAAGCGTGAAGCCGGTGCCGCCGTCAGGCAGGCGTATCCTGGCATGGATCACGAAATGGTGCGGATCATCCGTCGCGACCGGGATGTCGCGCCATGCCGGCCGGGTGCGATCCGGCTGGAATTTCAGCCGGGCGACCGCGCGATCGAGCGTCGAACGATAGCGCTCATTCTCCTTGTTCCAGTCGGGATAGGACACGCCCGCCGCGTTGAGCGTCGCGGTGCCGGCGACATCGTCGAAGCTGATGCTGCGCGTCATGACCGTCGGCGCGTCGAGATAGGGAGTGATGAGCTTGGTGGCCATCTCGGCAAGCTGTTCCTTGCTGGCCTGGATCGACCCCGCGCGGAACAGCTCGGCGAGCGACCCGCGTACCGTGATCGCAATCCTGAACGGCGCGGGGAAATCCACCCCCGCCGTCTCGTCAAGATCGATCTCGGCGCGCAGTTCAGGCCGGGCGTCCGGACGCATCGGCACCGGCAACAGCCCGGCGCCCGCCACCCGCACCGGGAGGACGAACCGGAAGGGCGGCGCATCATGGATATCGGCCAGCCGCGCGCCGCCGTCAGTGCCGTCGAGCCACAGGCTCTCCCCCGCGACGGTCGCACGGACGAAGACATGGTCGAAGGCGCCGGGGGTCGGAAGCCGATCCTGCAGCAGATCGCCAAGCTGGCTGCTCGCGAGCACCGGCTCGGCCTCGATCCCCAGTTCGTGGAGCAGCGCGAGCAGCAGCAGCGTCTTCGCCTTGCAATCGCCGTAGCGCAGGTTCCAGGTCTGGGCCGGCGTCTGCGGCACGTAATTGCCGTTATCCATGCCCTTGAACAGATAGCGTATCTTTTGCTGCACCAGTTCGAGCGCCAGCTCGGCCCGCTTCAGCGGATCAGTCTCGGCGGCCTTGATCCGCGCGACCTCGGCGGCGAGCGGGCTGCCCGGCGCGATCAGCCCATCAGTCGCGTAGAGCGGCGCCATCACCTGCGAGATCGCGTTCCAGCCGCCGAAGCTGGTCGCCTCGAGCATCGGCGGGCGGCGGAAGCGCGCCGGGGCATCGGCGGGCATCTCGGCCGGCTTGGGCAGCGGCAACGCGATGACCAGCTCGCGATAGCCGCCGCCGGTCGTCACCTGCGGCTGGACGGCACCGGTATTGGCCTTCCAGTGGATATCGACGTCTTGCGGCCAGACCAGCCTGGTCCGGGCGAACTGGACGCGGAAGGGCTCGGCGGGAAGCGCCGCAAAGGCCTGCACATTGCCCTTCAGCGTCGGGTCCTTCTCCGTGACTGAATAGCTCAGGTGCAGCACGTCGCCGACGCGAAGCCCCTCGACCGCCATGGTCGCGGTGAGCGTGCCGTTGAGCATGCGCTGTTCGAGCTGTTCCTCACGGCGCAGCACCGAGAAACGATCCCCGGTGGCGAGCAGATCGATATGCTCAGTGCCGCGGATGATCTCCGCGCGGTGGATGATCAGGTCCCCCTTGTCGGGCGACCAGGGGAGCTTGACCGTGCCGAGCGTGTCGAGGAGCTGAGTCGAGCCGACGCGGGCGGCCGTTTCCATATAGCCGGTGACCTCGCCGTCCTTCAGACGCTGCTGGTTGTCGAGGATCAGGAAGACGGGTGAATCGTCCCTGACCGTGGCGGGGTCGATCGGCGGCGCTGGCTTCACCCAATCCGGCACCGGCGCGTACAGCGGCTTGTCCCCGGCATGAGCGACAGAGCCGGCCGCGAGCAGCGAGGCGAAGAAAATTGGCCGATACATGATGTTACCCCTTGTCCTGCGCGACTCTAGCGCGGCGCGCCGGGGCGACAAGCAGGCGCGCAGAGGATTTTTGGTACGCGAACGATGCGGAAATGGCGGGTAATCCACCCGGGGACGCGGCGGATCGCCGGGGCGCGTGCCGGCGGATTTTCCGACTTTGTTTTTTCTTCCGCTGTTATGTTGGATTTCCGCCGCGGAATAAGCCCGTGATTTCAAGGACAAGATGCCCGCTTTCCCTGTTACGCCATAACAGCGGAAAACCGGGTCGATATCCGGCGAAATGTTCCGCTGCGCGCGGCAAATCAGCGCCGGAATCGCCCCCGCTTGATTCAACTGTTCGCCGGAATCGGGTCTTGAAGGGACGGGATAATCCATAGCGAGTGCGTGACATGGCTGAACGGCGGGTTGAATCGAGCGACGGGACGGAGAAGGCGGCGGATGGGGATGTGACGGAGGCCACCGGCGCCGAGCCGGCCGCCTATGAGGTCGGGAAAGGCAAGCCACCGGTGGGCCGGCGCTTCGCCAAAGGGCGATCGGGCAATCCCCGAGGCAGACCGAAGCTGCGCGGCGGCACGGGCAAGCCGGGCGATCGCCTGATCGGATCGGACCAGCCGACGCGCATGATGATCCTGGAGGAAGCGTATCGGACGATCACCGTGCGGGACGGCGAGGAGGAAGTGGAGATCGCCGCCAACCGGGCGGTGTTCCGCGCGATGATGGAGCGCGCGCTGAAGGGCAGCAGGATCGCGCAGCGCAAATGGATCGAGATGGTCGAGCAAGCCGAGTCCCAGCAGAAGCGCGACCAGCAGGTGCTGTACAACACGCTGGAACTGCCGACGCGCAAGTTCGTGGACCGGCCCGGCTGGGGCAAGGCGCCGGACATGAAATGGTCGGACGAGATCGTGTACGATCCGAATATCGGGCGGACGGTTATACGGCGGGCGGAGGAGGAGGAGTGATTCGTTGAGTGATCGGGCTTCGGCGCACCCGTTTCGATTCCGGGTCGGCGCGAAGGGCCGTGCCGCCCCATTTTCAGCAGGTAGCAGAGCATCGGGACAGCGCCTTGATGCCTGCTGTTCGGCTTTGCGTGCCTTTGTCGCCGTTCGACCTGATTTCGCGTGGTCTTAACAGCTGGCGTTCGCCGACCGAAACATGATCTCGAACGACCGACTTTGGGACGAAGCTGTCCTTCACAAGGCTGACGGCGAAGGTCGGCTTTCGGCGCGAGCGGACCGCTACACGAAACGCGCTTCTTTGTTCAGCGAGCGACTTAATTCGTCCGCTGCAAGACGGTGCAGTCCCTCCTGATCACCGTGGCCGTCAGGGTGACCGTTGACTGCCGGAATCGCGCTAGCGCCCATGCGGCAATGGCCATAAGAAAAGCGCAATCGCTTGAAAAAGGCCTGGGATGTCGGAAACCAATTCACTTCAGCTTTCGCTGCCGGACGATTTTCGGTTCGAAGAAACGGTCCTTTTCGTCGGGTCTGGCTTCTCGAGCCTCGCAACGGCGATTAACGGCAAGCGCCTGCCGCTCGGAAGCCAACTCGACGGCCGCCTTGCGGAGGCGCTCGGCCTGCAACCCGGCAAGTACGACGGCAAGACCCTGGCCGAGATCGCGAACAGAAGGCCTGAATTCGACGTAGATCAGTTCCTATCTGAAAATCTCACCGTCGACGTAGTCGATGACCAGCAGATCGGGGTCGTTAATCATCCATGGTATCGGATATTCACCACCAACTTTGACAATTGCATCGAGCAAATTCTGTCGGGCCCGAACGGATCGCCGGACATCTACTCGTTCACCGACCCGCTGCCAAACAAGATCAAGCCCACGTCCATCATTCACCTGCACGGCTATATCGGACGCGTTACGAAATCAAATGCGCATACGGAGATAATCTATGCGTTGAAATCATATGCAAATCTGCATAGTGAGCGCCCAGAGTGGTTGACAGAGTTCAACCGCAATCTCGCCCAATGTCGAAATGTCGTTTTTGTCGGATACTCCCTTGGATACGACGATCACATTCGGGATATTATAACGAAAACGACCGATATATCCGACAAGACCTTTTTCTTTGTTGGAGGAGAGCATGACGAGATCCAAAATGAGGTCCTTGGCCAATACGGTAAGGTATCTTGGAGCGGGACCGAGGGACTCTCTAGCTTCATCAAGGGCGCTATGGGGCGCGGCAGCGCGACTGTCGATCCCAATCGGCTTCTTGCCTTCGATCTCTTTAACCCTGTGCGTGACAAGCAGGCGTATTCGCCTACTACCTATGGCGAAGTTCAGAATCTTCTTGCTTTCGGCAAATTCAACAGAAACCGATTCTATAGAGACAGTGGTGACGGCCAGTATCTTATCTTCCGAAGCAAGCTGATCTACGAAGCGGAGGATGTTCTCCGTTCAGGAAACTCAGTCCTTGCCCATTCCTACCTCGGGAACGGCAAGACGATGTTTTTGGAGACACTGTGCTCCAAGCTTCAGTCGGAGGGATGGAACTGCTTCATATTAAGAAACGAGGCGCTAAGTATATTGGACGAGGCGCGATTTATCGACAAGATGCAAAAATCTGTGATTGTGATCGATGACTACACAGTCGCCCGTGAGGTTGTACCGGCACTTCGAAGGGAATTGGCCAACACTTTGTTTGTGTTGACGATCCGAACGGGGACGCTCGACTACAGGATGTATGAGATCGGTCGCGTTTTTGGAGATCGCTTAGCCACGCTCGATCTCAACAAAATAACCAAGCCGGAGTTTAACAAGTTTCAGGATTGGTCCCGCCGAGCCGGCGTCGTCTCTCAGAACACTGACGCGACATTCGGGCGCCTATTGGAGATTCGAGAGATTATTCTCGACAAGTTTAGAAACAGCAAGATTCTCACCGATCGTGTCGAGGCGCTGGTGAGCGCGATCAAAGCCAATCACCGAGCCTACAATGCCCTCATCGTTCTCATGATCTTCCGAAGTATTGGAGAGAGCGCGCAGAGCGATTTCATTGCGTTTCGCGTCCTCTCTTACGATCCGCAGCCGGAACTTGCGAAATATCAGGAGCTTTGGGGCGAATTTAAGAGCCGGAACGACCTATCCGAAAGCGTCGAGTCCGGCCTATTCTCAGAATTCGTCCTCTCGAATTTCTGCGAACCCGACGAACTCATGCGCGTGGTTGAGCAAATCATCGCCGCGATCGCGCCGATCCGGAGTGACAAGACCAGGTTCGACGCCGTGTTCGCGAAGTGTCTCAACTTCGGTGCCCTTTATCGACTTTGCGGAGCCGATCCCAGCGCGATCGACGCGATACTCGCTGGCTATGAAAGGCTACGCCACAACCGACTGGTGGAATCGGAGCCGCTGTTTTGGCTCCAGGTGGCCATTGCCAATTCCGCGCGAGGGCAGTTCCGGGCGGCATGGACCCTTATCAACGCAGCCTACGAGCGCGTTAACTCAGAATTTGAACCCTACCATATCGACACTAAAGCTCTGGAGGTCCTCTTTCGGCTGGGCGCCGACGAGCGGGAACAGTTCGGCACGCACGAATTCGAGGGTTTGGACCGGGCCCTGGAGAGCTGCGCCTCCATGGTCACCAAAGATCGCAATCGCGGGGACGTGCTTAGAGCCCTATCCTATGCCAACGCCTTCTTCGCGACCCGCGCATCTGAAATGCACGGAGCCTACAAAGTCAGGATGGCGTTCTTCCTCGCGTCTGTCAGCGCCCACCTCCGCGATCTCCCGCCGACGATGAAGGCCCGTCAGGGGACGGAGGCCTTGAAGCGCAGCATCGACAAGTCCGTCGCCATGCTCGTCAGCAGCACCTAACGCAATTTGCGGGCTCAACGCCCGGGAGCTTGGCCTCGCTCGCGCCACGAACGAAAAGCGGACTTTCATCGGGGAGGTCCGCCGCTGACATCTCAGCGGCCTGACGCGTCAGACGATCAGCGTGGCGCTCGTCGCGTCATCGACCATTCCCGCCAATTCCCTGGCCCCATCGAGCTGCCGAAGGCTACTAGGGCGTGAGGCGGCTCGTTCGCTCAGCGCGGTTCAAACGGGCGCTTCTGTCGGAAGCGGTCGGGCACGCCGCCCAGTCCGGAATGGTAGCTTCCCTGTTTCCATCATCTGGAAGCTGCCAATCCCCCACCGGCCCAACAACGGCCGGTAGTATAAAGGGATGGAAGCCGTGCAGCGTTCCATCCCATCCGCTGAGCCTATTGCTGTCGAGGCCGCAATTGGTGGAGGCGCTTGATGTCGCCGCTGCAGAGGATCGGCATGGCTTCGCGCAATGGGCCGTCCGGCCAATCCCACCAGCGCAGTTCGAGAAGGTGCGCGACCGTGTCAGCGTCGAACCGTTGTCGGATCGCCTTCGCCGGATTGCCGCCAACGATCGTGTAGGGCGCTACGTCGCGCGTGACCACTGATCGCGTTCCGATGACAGCGCCATCCCCGACGGTGATCCCCGGCATCACGATCGCTTCCGAACCGATCCAGACGTCGTTGCCGATAACGGTGTCGCCCGCGGGTCGGTAGCCGTTCAGCGCGCCTTCGAATGCAGCCACCTCCGGCATCCAGAAAAAGGGGAAAGTGCTGATCCAGTCGTTTCGGTGCCCCTGATTCCCCGCCATGATGAAGGCGGCGCCCGACCCAATGGAGCAGAAGCTGCCGATGATCAGCTTGTCTGCTCCCTCATCGGGCAGGAGGAAACGGGCACAATCATCGAAGCTGTGGCCGTGATAATAGCCCGAATAATAGCTGAACCGTCCCACCTGGATGTTGGGGTGCGTGACTTGCTTGTCGAGCGTGATCCCCTTGAAGGGGCTTTCGAAATAATTGGTCATGAAATCTGTCCGATGACAAACCGGCGCAGTGCGCCGGCGGCTGTTATAGCCATGCAACATCTACAGGCGCGGCCAGGGGTGGCGTGCCTCGCTGTTCCTCACGCTCTCAAGCGCGGGAAGCGGTCAGATGGTACAGGGAGCGGACTTCATTCAGTCGCCCTACCTGCTCCGGTGGCGTGCCACAACGGCCTTCGCCGAACACGGTGCACGGATCAATTACAGCGATAGCGGCAGCTTACCCAACGGCTCCGTATCACCTCCGGCAACGGCACGCTGACCGGCACCTGCCGTCATAACCCGCCATTTGATCGGATCATTCCTCCGAATCCCGATCCGGGTCTTCATGTCGAACCTGTGCCACCTGCCCTCGCGAAAGCCCTACCAATACCGGAGCAGGATCTCAGCCCGCCAGATAATCGCCCACCCGGAAATCGGCGATCGTCGGGATCACGCAATCGGCCAGCAAGATCGCCGACGATCCAGGATAACAGCGACAGTTTACCAATTACCTCCACCCCGTGCCTGCAGACACATTGTTTAGTAAACTGTCACCGGTCACCCTAGTTCCAGTCGTGGTGGTCATGAGCAGCCTCTGGCTGCCCTACTGGATGATCGCTGTCACGTTGGACGGCATGGTCGTGCAGGTCCCCGTGAGCGACTGATAGGCCAGCAATGGGATCGCCAGCGAGCCTGAGTTGCTCAGGGGGAAGATGTTGTTTCCAGTTCCATTGATCTGGAGCGCGCTGCAAACGTAATTGACAAGAATCAGTGTGGTTGGCGTCGGACCAGCGGTGTAGCTCCATGGTGACGTGCCGAGAGCCGGCCACATCACCCGCGCAGTCAAGCCCAACTCGGTTGAGTTCTCCTCAACCAATATAGCCTTGTTCGCCGGATTTCCGTAGAAAATTGGTCCGATAACGTTCTCCGTCAGAATATTGTGACTTACGGTCAACGGGCCACCTGTGAAGGTGTTCTGGATGGCCAGGCCGTAGCCTTGGTTGTTGGTCTTACCGGGATAAGGCCCCGATCTGTTGTTGGCGACGACGAGGCCGGACCCGTTGATCAAATTGATACCGTTGAAACCGCCTCTTACGGTGTATGAATTACCCTCGACGAGGCAACCTGAAATTACGCTATCAGCTAAATACTGGACGTTGATACCAACCAGGGTGCTACTTTCCGCCGAACAGCCGATCAGGCTGACGTGAGAAACGCCCGTGCCGATGAAATTGAACCCGTTGCCCGAACTGAAGCCGGAGCGCACATTCGTCAGCTTAATATTGTAGACACTGCCGTTCGTGCCGTCGATCTTTACCCCATCCTGCTGCGAAAGATCTAGCTCTAGGTTTGTGGCAAATACATCGACGACGCTGTTGCCAAACGTCGGGTTGATTAGGAGCCCATAGGTGCTCTGACCACAGGTAGTGTTTTGAATATATGCAGCGGCGGCGTTCAGGTGGATGCACGCGCCCCCGTTGGTCTGCTGGGCGCTCTGGTAGGATGTAACCTCAGACATGAAAAGCTGCGAGACGCCGTTAGCGTAGACAGCATCGAGGACGGTGTTCCCGAAATCGACGCTCTCAATCGTCATGACGCCCGAGACACCGGTGTTGACGGCCGCGGCGCCCACATACACCCCCTGGATGCGCATATTGCGCAGACTAACGTTAGTCGCCTGGGTCTCCTCCACCCCGTAGCCTGCCGTCGGCGTGTCGCCCATTTGCTGTGCGATGGAGAAGTCTTGAAGAATTATATCGAAGGCCGATCCCTGCACCGTAATCGTATTGCCGGTCGTACCACTGTGAACGAGGGTGGTGACATCCTTACCGGCACCCTTAAGGGTGAAAGTTCCGGCATTGATATTGATCCCCGCAGTGACAAGACAGAGGCCGCCAGGCAGTAGCAGTGTTGCGCGCGCGTATCCTGAACTATTTACAGCAGAAATCGCCGCGTTGACGGCACTTGATATGTCGGCACTGTAGTTGCAGGTTACATTGTACGGTGGATCTGCAAGGTTGATGACGCCCGGCACTGTTTGCGCAGATGCAGCGGTTGCGAAGCATATCGATAAAACTGCAACAAATATCGTCCTAGATATAATCAATTTCCACCCCCTTCGACGCGCGCGCCTAGCACCGACACTTATATCGTCGACTCTAGGAAATAGTATGTGCAACATGCGTTTGCCGAAGTCGATCCTTGCCCATGCCTCGTCAACGTGCTCGAACGCGTCACAAACCATCCAGCCAAGAAATAGAACTAATTTTCGTTCTGGACTAGCCGCTGACTAATTCCCACGCCGTTCGCCGGATAGTTTTATCGAATGCCGCCTGTCGACTGTCGGCCCATTTCAGCCGTCGCCGCAATCTATCCGACGCGACGCCAAGGCGGCTCGCAGGCGACAATCGGGGTTTGAAAGATTTTCACCGAAAACGGCAGCAATGAGGCGCCTCAGCCGGCGAGATAATCGCCCAGCCGAAAGTCACCGATCGTCGGGATCACCCGATCGGCCGGCAGGATCGCCGGCGATCCGATGCCGAGCGATGCCATGCCCGCCGCCCGGATCGCCGCGACTCCGGCAGCCGCGTCCTCGACACCGAGGCACAGCGCCGGAGCGGTGCCGGTCGCGGCGGCGGCCGCGAGGAAGATGTCGGGTGCGGGCTTGCCCGCGGCCACCTTCGCCGGATCAGCCACGGCATCGAAGAAGCCGGCGATCCCCAGACGATCGAGCAGCAGCGGCGCGTTGCGGCTGGCCGAGGCAAGGGCGAGCTTCAGCCCGGCCGCCCGCGCTTCCTCCAGGACGGCGCGTGCGCCCGGGAACAGCTCCTCCGGCGTGAAATGGGCGATCTCCTCAAGATACCAGCCGTTCTTCAGGGCGGCGAGTTCAGCGCGGCGGGCGGCATCGAAGCCGGGCCGGTCGCCGATGATGAGATCGAGCGAGCCCATCCGGTCGACGCCCTTCAGCCGTTCGTTCGCCGCGTGATCGAACGGCACGCCGATGCTGTCGGCCAGTGCCTTCCACGCGCGATAATGGGCCTCGGCCGTGTCGGTCAGCACGCCGTCCAGATCGAACAGGATCGCGCCGAGCGGGCGGGGAAAGACGCTCATGCGGCGAAATGCCGGGATTCGCCGGGCGCGAGGACGAGCGGGGCGTCGCGGTGCGCGAAGGCGAGCGGCGGGCCGTCGAGGTTGCGATAGGTCACGCCCGCCGCATCGACATCGACGCGGAGCCTGCTGCCGCGCCACAGCATGCCGAAGCCGTAGCCGCGCCATGCCTCCGGCAGCACGGGGGCGAAGCTTGGCAGTGGGCCGCGCAGGCGGAAGCCGCCGAAACCCCAGACATAGGCCATCCAGCTTCCCGCCATCGCGGCCATGTGGACGCCGTGATCGGTATTGCGGTGCAGGTCCTCGATATCGACGAAGCTGGTGCTGCGGAAATGCCGCCAGGCATCAACCGAGCGGCCGACCTCGCTGGCCAGCACGCTGAAGCTGCAGGCCGAAAGGGTCGAATCATGCGCCGTGACCGAATCATAATGATCATAGGCGCGCCGCTTGCGCTCCACATCGATGCCGTCGCCGCCGAGGACGAGGCCGAGCACGAGATCCGCCTGCTTGGCGACCTGATGCCGGTACAGCGTCATCGGGTGATAATGGAGCAGGAGCGGGAATTTGTCGGCCGGGGTGCCGGCAAGATCCCAGCGCGGTTTCTTCAGGAAGCTGTCGTCCTGTGCGTCGATTTGAAGATCTTCGTCATAAGGCAGGCGCATCGCATCGGCGGCTCTGGTCCAGGCGATCGTCTCGGCGGAATCGAAACCGATACGCGTGGCCGTTGCCGACCAGCTTTCCGGCGCGGCTTCAGCGACCCGGGCGACCACCTCCACCGCGAGGCGGAGATGCGCCTGGGCCATGCGGTTGGTGTACCAGTTATTGTCGATCAGGGCGGTGTATTCGTCGGGGCCGGTGACGCCGCGGATGCAGAATTCGCCGGTCCGCGCCTCGTGCGTACCGAGATCGATCCACAGGCGCGCGGTCTGGACCAGCATCTCGGCGCCCATTTCCACCAGGAAACCAGTGTCGCCGGTCGCCTTGTCGTAGCAGCCGATCGCATAGGCGACCGCGGCGTTGATGTGATATTCGGCCGACCCGCTCGGATAATGCGCCGAGCATTCGCGCCCGGCGATGGTGCGCCACGCATAGAGCGCGCCGCGATCATGGTTGAGCGCGCGGGCATTGGCGATCGCCGCGTCGAGCGTCTGGTAGCGATAGGCGAGCATCGCGCGCGCGATCTCCGGCGCGGTCACCGCCAGCACCGGGAGCATGAATGCCTCGGTATCCCAGAAATAATGACCCTCATAGCCCTGGCCGGTCAGGCCCTTGGCGGCGGCGCTGCTGTGGCCGTCGCGGCCGGCCGACTGGAAGAGGTGGAAGAGATTGAGGCGCAGCGCCGCCATGGCCGCGTCGTCGCCGTCGATCTCGATCACTGCGTTGCGCCAGAAGGCATCGAGCAGCGCATGTTGCCGGGCGACGAGCGAATCGAAGCCGATCGCCGCCAGAGCGGCGGCGGTGGCGCGTGCGGCGGTCGCGATCGCCCCGGCGTCGTCTGCATCGGGCTGGACCGCGTAGCCGGTGAAGATGTCGACCAGGGCTGCGCCGTCGGCATTGCCCGCGTCGCGCGTGACCTGCGCAGCGCCGACCACGATGCCGCTGCCGCGAAGCTTCTCGACGACGAGGTCGGGCGCCTGCTCGCCAAAGGGCATGAAGCCGTGCGCGTGGAGATTCACGCCGAGGCGCGGATCGTCGGCCTGGCCGGCCGCCTGGGGCGCGGGCGCGACATGGGGGGCGAGCGTGACCAGCGCGGTGAAATCGACCGGCGCGGCGCGGATCCGCCGGGCATAGCCGGTGGTGCCGTCAAGCGGGACAATCCGTTCGGCCGCCACGTCCAGCCGCCGGCCGTCGGCCAGCAGCCAGCGGGTCTCCCGGGTCAGCACGCCGGAGCGGAGATCGATCCGGCGGCAGGTCCGCTCGGCCGTGGCGCGCGCAAAATCGACAAGGGCACCGTCGATCGCGATACGCACCAGCATCGCCTCGGCGACGGGAACCCGGGTATCGGTGGTCTCGGCAAAGCCGCGGAACCGCTCGTGATAGGCGATCGGGCTGACCTCATAGGCGGCCGCGAGAAAGGTCGATCCGTCGCCGCCGCCACACTCGTCGATCGAGCCGCGCACCCCAATCGCGCCATTGGCCAGGGCGAAGATCGTTTCGGCCCATGATTCGTGATCGGGGTTCGACCCGAAGCTGGTCAGCACCCAGCCTCCGTCGCCGACCTGAACAGGCGAACCGCTCTCCCCAGCCGGCCGCTCCACCTTCGAATCCATGCCTGTCCTCTGCCCGTTCTTGTCCGAAATCGACGTTGTTCGCGCTTCCTATGCGCGATGATATCGATTTCATCAATGGGTTTCCGGATCGGGGAATCGTGGGGAAAAACATCCCGAGGGGCAGCGCCGCGTGTCACCGCCCTCCCCTCCACCCGGGCTGAATCGCGCCGGCAGCGCCGCTTCTAGGTCTCGCGCTCGATCAGGCGGGTGGGCAGCATCACCGATTTCGGCCGCGTGCCGTCGATCATCTGCATCAGCTTTTCGACCAGGATGGCGCCCGCGATCCCCGTCTCCTGCTCGATCGTGGTGATCGCCGGGGTGAAATGCGCGGCGGGCGGGATATTGTTGTAGCCGACCAGCGCATAATCCTCCGGCGTGCGGTGGCCGGCGGCGCGGAACGCACCGATCACCGCCATCGCCGCGGTATCGGAAAAGGCGAAGACGGCGTCGGGCGCCTCATGGTCGCGGATATAGTTCTGGGCGCCCTGGAAGGTGTGCGAATAGGCCATGGATTCGATCGGCAGCCGGTCGATCCTGATATCCTGGCCGCTGTCCCTGGCGGCCTGGCGGAGGCCCTGGAAGCGAAGATCGATCTCGGCATGCTCGATATTGCCGACGAAGAGCCAGCGCTTCGCGCCGCGCGACAGGAAACGCTCGCCGGCCAGCCGCCCGCCGGTGAGATTGTCGCTGCCGACCGCGCAATAGGGGCCGCCCGGATCGACCGCGCCCCACACCACCAGCGGCAGGCCACCCCTGGCGAGCGTTGTCAGCAGCGCGTGGCGCGTGCCCTGGCCGAGGACGATGAAGCCGTCCGTCGCGCGGGCGCGGTACAAGTCCTGGAAGGACCGGGCGTCGCTCAGCCCGGGGGGCGACAGCAGCAGATCCTGGTCGCGGATCGACAAGGCCTCCGACACGCCGGCGAGAAGCTCGAAGATGAACGGATCGGCGATCGAGCCGGCGCGGTGCGAGCCGAAATCGAGCACGACGGTGACCGTGTTGGCCCGCGACTGACGCAGTTTCTGCGCGTTGCGGTTGACCGCATAGCCGTTGGCACGGGCCACCTCGAGCACGCGATCGCGGGTCTCGGCGGTGACCAGCGGGCTGCCGTTCAGCACGCGCGACACGGTCGGCTTGGAAACGTTCGCGAGGCGCGCGATGTCGCTCATCGTCAACGCGGCACCGGCGCCCTGCCCGCCGTCATTCTTCCGCTTCGCTCCATTGGCCATGGCATCACCCTAGGGCAGGCAACTCGGTGGGGGCAAGCCGGGCCGGCGATAACGTCAGATCATTCTTGAAATGCATTTCATGATCCGTTACAAGCCCGGAACAAGGCGCCACCAGATGCGCCCGGAAGGGGAAGATGAAATGGCACTTCGTATCCATCATGTCCTGTTGCGTGGCGTGGCACCCTTGGCGCTGGCGATCGCCTGCGGCGCGCCGGCCCATGCGCAGACCGCCGCCCCGGCAGATCCCCAGGCCCCGGATCCTCAGGCAGCAGCCGACACGACCGATATCGGCAACGACATCATCGTGGTCGGCACCGCGGGCGCGGGCACGCGCCGGCAGGACGCCTCGTTCGCGGTGACCTCGATCAATGCCGACGCGATCACCCGGCTCGCGCCATCGAGCACCGCCGACCTGCTCCACGCGGTCCCCGGCGTCAGCGCCGAAAGCTCGGGCGGCCAGAACGGCGCCAACATCTTCGTACGCGGCTTCCCCTCGGGCGGCGACGCGGAATTCGTGACGCTCCAATCCTCCGGCGTCCCGATCTTCCCGCCGCCCACTTTGTCTTTCCTCGAGAACACCCAGCTGTTCCGCATCGACGACACGATCGCCCGGGTCGAGGCGGTGCGCGGCGGCACGGGCGCGCTGTTCTCCTCGGGCCAGCCCGGGCTGACGGTGAATTTCGTGCAGCGCGAGGGCGGCAGCACGCTGAAGGGATCGGCCAAGATCAGCGCCACCGATTTCGGCGAAGTGCGCGGCGACGCCTGGGTCTCAGGCCCGATCGGCGAGCATACCACCGCGATGATCGGCGGCTATTACGCCCAGTCGAACGGCATCCGCGACCCGCAGTTCCGCGCCGAGAAGGGCGGGCAGATCACCGCCAATATCCGCCATGATTTCGGCGAGGGATCGCTGCTCGTCTATGGCCGCTATCTCAACGACCATGGCCAGTGGCTGCTGCCGATCCCGGTGACTCAGAACGGCACGAAGATCAGCGACTTTCCCGGTTTCGACGCGCAGACCGGCGCGCTGGCCGGAAAGGAGACGCGCTATTCGACGATCAACACCGGCCGCACCGTCGACCTGGCCGACGGGCGCGGCGCCAGGATCTTCAATGGCGGCCTGAACTTCGATTACCGGCTGGCCGAAGGGCTGAAGATTCGCGAGCGCGCCAGCTACATGAAGGGCAGCGCCGACACGGTCGGGCTGGTCCCGAGCGGCGCGCCGATGAGCGCCGCCGCCTTTGCCGCGAGCTATTCGGTCCCGGGCGGGCCGGCCGCCACGATCGGATCGCTGACCTATGTCAACGGCGGCGGCGCGGTGCCCGGCAGCACGCAGGTGATCCAGGCCGGCATCTGGGAGGTGCGCAAGGATATCGAATCCTTCGTCAACGACCTGTCGCTCGAGTTCAAGAGCGGGATCAACACCCTCACCGTCGGCGGCTATTTCGCTGCCTATTCGTCGAACGATCGCTGGAACCTGGGCAATGGGCAGTTGCTGACGGCGGAGGAGCATGGGCGCCGCCTCAACCTGACGCTCGGCGACGGACGCCAGGCGACGCGGGCCGGATTCGTCCAGGGTTCGACCTTCAACGTCAACGCCCATTATGACGGCAAGGACTATGCCGGCTATGTGGTCGACGAACTGCAGATCACGCCGCAGCTGCGCCTCGACGGCGGCATCCGCTGGCAGCGCCACGAGGTGACCGGCCGGCTGGAGAACAATACCTTCGGCGTGGACACCGACAATAATCCGGCGACGCTGTACAACAACAATACCGCGGTGCTGAACGGCACCTTCTCCAACCTGAATTATGGCGGCTCCAAATTCTCCTACACGGCCGGTGCGAATTATGATTTCTCCAGGAAGATCGGCGTGTTCGTCCGCTACAGCCGGGGCAACAGCTTCCCCTTCTTCGACAATCTGCGCGATGGGAACCGGATCGCGCCGAGGATCGACAGCTATGAAGGCGGCCTGAAGGTCTCCACCGGGCTGGTCAGCGCCTATGCGACCCTGTTCCACAATGATTTCAAGGGCCTGGGCGTCAGCAGGATCATCAACGGCGTGCCGGTCGTCTCGGTCGGCGGCGCGCGGACGACGGGCGTCGAGTTCGAGGGCGAAGTCCGGCCGGTCACCGGCCTGAGCCTGGCGGCGAGCGCAACCTATCTCGACGCCAAATATCGCGACTTCTTCACCTCGATCGACGTGAGCGGCCTGCAGGTGCAGCGCCAGCCGAAATGGCAATGGCGCCTGACGCCGTCGTACGAATATGACTTCGGCAGCGCCAAGGTCGCGATCTTCTCCACGCTCAGCTATATCGGCGACCGCTTCTCCGACCCCGAGAACCAGCAGCTCCTGCCCCATTTCTACAAGCTGGATGCCGGCATCTCCGTGGGCATCGCCGACCATCTGAAGCTTCAGGTGACCGCCGACAATCTGACCAACCAGATCGGCCTTACCGAGGGCAATCCGCGCATCATCGGATCGCAGGGCGCCGGCGTGATCCTGGCGCGCCCGATCCTGGGCCGGTCCTTCAGGTTCTCGGTCGGCTACGGCTTCTGACACCAACCACCATTGCTGCACCATCGATCACGCGGGACACATCGTCCCGCGTGATTTTTTGTGCGTGCCCTATCAGCCAGGCGACATTCGGGCGTTGCCAATAGCGGGAAGAAGAGCAGTTTCACGCGAAGGCGCGAAGACGCAAAGAGGCACCTGGACAAGCGCACCACCGGTATCGACGGAGGGCAGTGCTCGGTGAGAGGCCTCCGGACACTATCTCTTCGTGTCTTCGCGCCTTCGCGTGAAACCAATGGCTACCGTCGCACGCCGAGGATCGGATTTGGTCCCGTAGAACGGTGGGCCACATGCCTAGATCGTAAAAGCTTTCGCCGCGCCTTCTCCGCGATCGATCATCCGGTTGAACCGGACCAGCGCCAGCGCGATCAGGGCTAGCGGCAGCAAGGTCATGTAGAAGGCGTTCTGGCCCGACAGATGCTGGAAGATCATGCCGGTGAGGAACGACCCGATCGTGCCGCCCAGCGCCGAGAAGATCACCATCAGCCCGACCATCGCCGCATGCCGTTCCTGCGGGAGCGAGGTGAGCATCACCGAGCAGAGCGTCGGATAGATCGGCGCCATGAAGACACCGATCAGCGGGAAGACATAGGCGGCGACCGGCGCGTCGAACCAGCCGACATCGGGGCGCAAGGTGAGGCCCTGAGTCGTCGGCAGGGTGACCAACACCAGCCCGGCGATGCAGAGGATGCAGCCGAGCATCAGCGGAAGCCACGCGACCCGCCGCAGCAGCGCGCTGGCGCCGAGCCGCCCGATCGCCAGCGATGCGACGAAGATGCTCGACGCCTGGACGCTCATCTCGGGCGGGAGGTGAAGGATCTCGTTGTTGAAGGTGGGCAGCCAGGTGCCGATGCTCTGTTCGATCAGGACATAGAGGAAGATCGAGACGAGGAAGGCGATCGCGGTGGGCAGCAGGAGAAGCCGCAGCATCTGACGCCAGCCCGGAGCCTGTGCCGCGACGCTTTCCGGCGCGGCCCTGCTCTCGTCGAGCGGGGTGATCGCCCATAGCCCCGCGGTGAGGGCGCAAATCGCGGCGATGACCCAATAGACGCGCAGCCAGTCAGTCCCGGTCGAATCCGCCCCGATGAACCAGGAGAACATCCAGACCCCGATCAGCACACCGACCATGAACACACCCTCGACCAGGCCGGTGAGGCTCGCATGCCCGGCACGATCGGGCCGCAACAGGCCGATCGACGCATAGGTCGCCACCTTCCCGCTGCCGAAGCAGACGCCGGTCAGCACGAAGAAAAGCTGAGTCGCCCAGAAGGCGTTGGCGACCGACATCAGCAGCGCACCGGCGCCGACGATCAGCATCACCGCGATCAGCGCGCGGCGGAACCCGAAGGCCGGCAGGCGCGTCGCCAGCAGGAAGGAAGCGGCGACCACCGAGAGATCCTTGCAAGCCTCAAGCGAGGAGGCGTGAGTCTTGGTGATGGCGTAATGGCGGATCGATTGCAGGATCACGACGCCGACGCTGTTCATCAGCAGACCGAGCACCGCATAGGTCAGGATCAATGCGATCGTCGCGCGTGCCCGTACCCCCATGACGTCCTCTCCTCCCGATCCGTTCCGGACCCCGGATGATGTTTAGAGCGAATCCGCCCCACTGCAAGAAATCGATTTCAAGAGCCTGTGGAGGGTGTGCCGAAGGGCAACGGAATCGCGCAGGGCCGATGGATCGACATGGCCGGGCAAGCCGAAGCCCGGCAGCGGCGCGACCGGCAGATGCCGTACAAGTGCCGGAACCGCCCAGGCGACAGCGCGTGGAACGGCCGGGCTGGAACCGGTGCCGGATAGGAAGGGGACGGACGCGATCACGCAAAGCGGCGGACGGTGACGCGGCGGGAGGAAGAAGAGCGAGGCCGTGCGGGACGCGCCGTCCCGTTTCAACCGTTAGGGGGCGGGCAAGCCCGCCCCCTCACCTCACAAGCCGTCGACGCTCTTGCTGACCAGGATATTCACCGCGACGCGGCGATTCTGCGCCTTGCCTTGCGGCGTGTCGTTGCTTGCCAGCGGGTCCGCCTTGGCCATGCCCGTCGGGGTCAGCATGCGATAGGGTTTCCAGCCACACGCCTGTTGCAGATAGTTGATGACCCGATTGGCGCGCTTCTCGCTCAGTTCCTGGTTGAGATCGTCCCCGCCGGTCGAATCGGTATAACCGACCACCAGCATCAGGGCGTTTTCGGTGTGCTCGGCGGAGCTTGCGGTGGAGCAGAGCTGGGCCTTGTCCTGAGCCGAGAGATCCGACCGGCCGACATCGAAGTGAACGTTCGTCGTGCCCTTGATATTATACTTGTCGATATCGCCCATGCGGCCGCGCAGCGCCTCGGTCGCAGCAGTCTGCTCATCGAAGCGCTGGTCGGTTCCGTTGCGGATCATGGTCGCAGTCTTCAGATCATTCCTGCGCAGGCTGATCTGACTCGCCACCAGCTCACCGCCCGGTTGACCATCCTGCGCCTGCAGCGTCCTGACGGTGACCGGCAGCCCGTTGAGCAGCGAATCCGCGGCGAGCTTCTGGTTGCCGCCGAACAGCCCGCCGCCGGCCCTGATCCGGGTCGCATCGTTGACGGCGATGGTCGTGATCGTGCCGTCGGCGGTCCTGACCTTCATCGTGTCGCCATGGCGCGCGGCGATGATACCCTTGACCTCGGGCCCTTCGGTCATCGCCACCGGGGCGGGCCCTTGCACGATGACATCGGGATTAGGCGCGCCCTGCTCCTGCGCGAACGCGCCGCCCGATGCGGACACGGCCAGCATGGCGACCAGGACGCGAACATCCGGCTTTTTCGAAATGATACGCATTGAGGCTACCTCCTCTAAACACAGCCCCCGCCCCATGGGCCCTGGGTGTTCAGGTAAAGCTTTCCCGCAGATGAACGGAACCGGGACGGCCCTGTGCAGAGCGGGTGGTTCGGGCGCGGGGTGCGATGAGCCGAAGTGGAGCGTGGCGGTGACCAGCGCTCTTGCCCGGGCGAACGGAAAGCCTGTCGGCGGCTGACCCGCGGTACGCATCCCCAGAATGGCCGGTGCTGGCCGCTGGCTGTCGTGCGGCTTTGCCCCCAATGGCGGTCATATGGCGGTGAGTATGCCGATCCTGAAAGCAGTCGTTTTCTTTCCGGCAATATGTCGATCCTCTCGCGACCTGCCTCAAGTCCGGCTATGAGGGAGCGGCCAACATCACCCTGGGGTGACGATGCCTGTTCGCTACGCCCTCCCCACCTTCGCCGTCGCCATCACTCTGGCCGCCAGTGCCGCTGCCGCCGACACGCCGACGCCCGACAAGGTTATCGCCTCGATCAACCTGGCGAAATCATTCGCGACGCGGACGCCCTGGCGTTTCGTCGCCACACAAGGCCGCGACGTAAACATCGAGATAAGCGATCCGCGCGACATGCTGCCAGGCGAGATCAAGCTGTGCCTGACCAAGGACGACGGCAAGACATGCCGCCCCGACTTCCGGCATGCATTGTCGATCAATGGCGAGGTGAATCTGTATTCTGACCCGCACTATCTCAACAAGATGGAGGTTGTGTACCCGTGGGAAGGCGGGCGACCGTTCGTGCTCCTGCAGATCGCCAGCCTCCCCAGCGGTGACGGCGACAGCCTCAACGTTACGCGCGTACTGAAATATGATCGCGCCAGTGATCGCTTCATCGACGCCTATCGGCACCTCACCGGGCACAATAACAACCAGGAAATCCGCTACATGGCCAGCGGGCCACTGCGCGGCGCGATCATTTCGGCCGAACCGACCGGGAATGCCCCGTTTGGATACTGGATCACGGTCAACCGCGCGGGGTCGGCCGCCACATATCGTCCTGTGCTGCGCTATCGTAGCGCGACGCGGTACGAGGATGGCAACCCGCTGCGCGTGATCGATTCCGAGATGCCCGCCATCCAGCAACGGCTCGGCCTGTGGCGCCCCGGCCGGCCGCTTCCCCTGCCGCCGGGTGCGTGCGCAAAACCGCAGCTGCGCAAAATGGAACTGTGGTGTTCTTGAGCCAGGACGGTGATTGACCAGGCTGTGCCGTCGCGCCCGACATCAACGACCTGATTGCGCTGACCGGCCTGTCGCTGCGGCAGGTGCAGCGCAACTGCAAACGCTATTTCGGGTCGCCGCCCAAGGTGCTGGCCCGCAAATACCGGGCGCTGCGCGCGGCGGTGGCGATGATGCATCGCGACCCCGAGCTCAACGAGATGCTGGAAGAGGGTTTCTACGACGAGTCGCATGTGACGTGGGAAATCAAGCATTTCACGGGGATGACGCTGCGTGCCTTTGCCGAGCATCCCACGGGGCTGAACCGGAAGATTGCGAAGCGGATTGCGTTGGAGCGGGAAAATCCGATCAGGCGCAGTGGTGCGATTACGTGAGGTAAGTGGTGCTGCTGATGGTTTAGTATTGCGCCCCCGGAACACCCTACCGGCATGCACAACGGAACTTCAGATCGCCTCGAGTTACGGCCAATGAACGGCTCGAACTAACCAAAATGGTCGTCAACCCGGCCGTAGTCACGATGGTTGTTTCGCTTTCTAGAATAATTCTTCGATAACTGTTTAATCGACTTCCAGATTCAGGTTTCGTGTGCGAAACGATCTTTATCGGCGAAAGGAAAAGATCATGGTCGCGAAGGGAATCGATTATTATCTTTATTCGGATTCGGAAGATCTCCGCACCGACCTCGGCGTGCCGAAGATTCCGCGCTCACACGGCCCCGAGGCCAATTTCAAGCGCAACAACTTCCAGGTCCAGTCGGGCAACATTCCGGATCCGGTCAACTACACCGGCAGGCTGGAATGGGTCACGACCGATCGCGGCAAGGAGATGATCAGGCAGTGGCAGAACATCAGCTCGCTCGACGGCAACCTCAAGACCGGCACGATGCACACCATGTTCAAGACGCCGCCGCGGATCGGTAATCCGACCGTCTGCTGGGGCCTCTACGACGCGGGATCGGGCAAGGTCTCGGGGATGACCAACCAACATCAGCTTTACGTCTATGCGACGCGCGATCAGCGGCGCTGGATGGGCGATCTCGCGAAGCGCAATCCGCACGTCGCGCGCGGGCCCTTCGCCCGATTCGCGCTGCCCGGTTCCCATGATGCCGGCATGTTCGACATGCGCGCGGTACGGAAGATACTGCACAACCCCGCGTTCGTCATCGCGCTCGGCGCGCATATGGGCGTGGCCGCCGCCCTGCTCGGGCCGCGCGCCATCGCCAATCTCGCGATGACGCAGAAGGACGATATCCGCACGCAGCTGGACATCGGTACCCGCTATTTCGATTTTCGTCCCGGCTGGATGCATCCCGCGATCCGCCCTTTCTTCGGGAACACGCTCTATCACCAGCACGGCCTTGTCCCCGGCTATCCCTATGTGGATTTCCTGGTGGACGTGCTGCGCTGGCTCGAGGCCAATCCCGGCGAGATCGTGGTGGTCAACCCCAACACCCAGGGCTTCGCAGCCGACGCGATGAGGCCCAACGACTTTTTCGCGCGGGAGGCGCTCACTACCGCGATCGCCAAGGTCAAGCTGCCCTGGCGGATCGACATCGGCATGTCCACCGATCTCGACAGGAGCTACGATGCGCTGATACGCGACAATACCCGCCTGATCTTCACGAACCCGATCGACAACGGGTCGGGCTTCTACAACAGCTGGAGCGGGGCCTATGCCACGTTGAGGCCGGCCCCCATCATCAAAGCCTTTGAAGGCATGAAGCGCGACATGCCGGCGAATGCCAACCATGTCGTGATGCAGATGCAGGCGACGGCGACCAAGATCGGTGCGGTCGTCGCGGCCTCGGTCGTCACGACGAGCGACGCCTCCTCGCCCCTGCTGGCGACCAAGGCAGTAATGGATGCCGCGACCAATCCCTGGCTGCGCGAACACGCTGCCAAGCGACTGTCGCCCGATCACTTGCTCGTGTTCCTCAACGACTTCGTCGACAATTGCATGGTCGAGACCGCGATCCAGGTGACGGAGCAGCGCGCCCGCGATTAAACGCGGCGCCCGGGCTTCCGCTCCGCCCTGCCCTGGTCGAGCCTGCCCTCATGGGGAAGATTTCGCTGGAGTTCCGGTGACACTCCACTGAATCCACCCGTGCGCCGGAGTTCCGGTGACACTCCACTGAATCCACCCGTGCGCCGATGCGTTTGGTAATTGAGTGGAGTGTGACTGGAATGCCCGAACTCAACGAGATGCTGGAAGAGGGATTCTACGACCAGTCGCATGTGACGCGGGAGATCAAGCATTTCACGGGGATGACGCCGCGGGCCTTTGCGGAGCATCCGACGGACCTGAACCGGGAGATTGCGAAGCGGATTGCGCTGGAGCGGGAGAACCCGATCCGGCGGAGTGGGGTGATTACTTGAGGTGGGTTGGGGTGGTAGTTTAGTATTGTGTCCCTGAAACCCTCGAACAACGCCTGCCCTATTGCGGCATCTTCCACGACAAAACTTGAGTTCGATAATGCAGTCCGCTGTAGCTCAGCGCAGAAGGGTTAAACTCGAAATGGCCGCGCTTCAAAAGCACTTGGCAGGTATAATTGTCCAGGAAAGCTGTGTTTGCAGCGGACGAAGTGCCGACCGGACGGCAACTGCGAACTTTGCCTTCACGATCAATCCCCAGAAGAGACAGGCTACGGCTTTCCATACCATATCGGATCGCGATAGATGGAAAATCCATGTCGGTGATGCCGCCAATAAACGTGAAACGACCATCGGCATCGGCGAGCACCTGGTCAGCAGGCGTATCGTCAGCAGGATAATGAATTTCGGTGTTGATATAACCCGGCTGTGAGAATGCGTACATGACCTCGCCATTCCGCCCATTCGACTGGCTTTTGAAAAAACTGAACTGGACATCCACGAATCCTCGCCGAAACGGCAAAGCGAAACCGGAAATCAGATGAAATTTCGCGGTCTTCAACAGTTGCGAGCAGCCAGTCTGCGCGACCTCAGGCATGCTTGATTGCCCGACATCGCAGGACACTGGCTGACCATTTGGATCGACCCACAACCGGACCGCGATAGTGATGCCGTCGCCGCCTATAGGGGGATTGGCGTGAAAGGCTGTCGGATAAGGCTTGAACTCCAGACGCCCTGCTCCGTCGAGGTCGACATTTTCCGGCGTGATGGTGATCGGCGCGGGGGTGACGGGCAGGAAGGGATGATAAATGGGCCGGGAGGGAAGTGCTGCGGCCAGAACGATCAGTGGAATAGACAACATACCCTCCATTTAGCCGCACATCTGCGGTCGCGCTTAGATTACTTTTATTCATTTCCAAAGTTCGCTGATCCCGGGGAACATCGTCGAATAACGGGAATAACGGCGACAGTGAATTCAATCCATTAGTCCAAGCGAACGGCGGCGTTGCGCCGATTAATTAAGTGCACTGTCACCGCTATTGATTACCCAGGATCGCCGCGATCGGGATCACCAACCAGCGCGAGACGCTCGTATTCTGGGACAGGACCATCGGCGAGCCGCTCGCCCCCGGGAATAACGGCGACAGTGCATTCGCCGATAGGAGGGCCGATGGCATTGGCCAAGCATTAAATGTACTGCCGTCAAATGTACTGCCGTCGCAATTTCAATGCGCTATTTAAGTAAGAGACGGGATTGCCCCTCGCTTCAAGGAGCGGGTTGGCCTGGCGGAAACACCACCGGGTCATGCCGATACCGTCCGGGGTATAGATAGGGGTTCATTGGCTATCCCGCCGGGCCTCGCTAGACGACGCCCCATCGAATCATGTTCGGAGGGGCGCTTGCGGAAAATTCATCGGGGCCTGTCGGTCGTCATTCTGGCCAGCCTCGGCGCTTTTGCGACCGGCGCAGCCGCCCAGGAGGCGACGTCCGTGCCCTTCCCTTCCCGCCTTGCCCGGGTGATTGCGCCTTTGAACGTCAATCCGGACGGCTTCTCAGGCGCAGGCGCGGTCATCCTGTCCGAGGCCCTCGCCGCAAGCCGCTATGTCCTGATCGGCGAGAGCCACATGACCCGCGAGATCCCGGCGTTCACCACCCAGATCTGCCGCCTGATGGCGCCCGCCGGCCTGACCGCTATGGCAGTCGAGACCGGCCCGGAAGCCGCCCGCATTGTCGATGCCGCCATGCGATCGGAAGACCGCGAAGCCCGGATCGACAAATTCTTGCGCGCGCATCCGAACGGTATCGCCTTCTTCAACGGACGGGATGAAGTCCGGATGGCAGGCGATTGCGCCGCCGCCGCCGGGCCGGATTTCCGGTTATGGGGACTAGACCAGGAGTTCCTCGGATCCAGCGGCCCTCTGCTTCAGGAAATGCTGGCCTCCAGGCCAGGCCCCCTCGCCCGTGCCGCCCTGGCCGATCTGGCGGAGAAGGATCGGAAAGCGACTGTCGCTGCGCTCGCATCGGGATCGCCCGGCGACCTTTTCCTGCTCTCGGCCACTCAGGACGATCTTGACCGGGCCGCCGCCGCGGTCATGCGGGATGGCGGGGAACGCGTCCGCTATCTGTTCGGCCTGCTGGAGGAGAGCCGCGCCATCTATCAGGCGTGGCAGGCGCGCAAGGGTGATCCCAAGGGACGCCGCGCGCGGCTGATGAAGCGCACGCTCGCCACCCATCTCGCCGCAAATCCCGGCGCGAGGGTCCTGATGAAGTTCGGCGCCATACATGCCTACAAGTCGATCAATCCGCTCAGTCAGCGCGACCTCGGCGCCTATGTGGCCGAGCGTGCCGAAGGCGAAGGCGTCTCGGCTCTGCACATCATGGTGCTGGGGGCGAGGGGTTCGGAGGCCAGCTATGCCGGCGTCGGGCGGCCCGCCACCGTGCGCTCCTTCGACATGAAAAGCGAAGACCCGGACTGGCGCAAGGATGTCACCCTCGCGCAGCCGGCTGGCGCCGCGCCAGGATCGTGGATGCTGGTGGATCTCCGAACGCTCAGGAGCGAGGGCCTTGCGTCCGCACCGCCGGAATGGCGTGAACTGGCCTTAGGCTACGATATCGCCATTCTGGCCCCGACACTCAGCGCAACCAGCGTGCTCGGTGTCGAGTAGCTGGCGACGCGCTCAGCGGTCGTTCACTACCGCTGAAGGGATGACCTCTTTCGGGAAACTCCGCTGGTTCATTGAACGGCAGTACCGGGGCGCGTAGCCGACGCGGCCAGGTTGTTAAAGCGTCGAAGGCTGAGATATCGGGTCAGCCGCGAGCGCGGCCGCTGCTCGTCGCGCTTCACCCCGGCGCTTTGCCCGCTGACCGTATAAGAACGTCCAAAGGCTGAGCGCCCCCATCGTGCCATAGCCGATGATCGGATTGACGATCAGATATGCCCGAATGCTCAGCAGGAACACCAGCGCAATCGATATTGCGACGTCGGCAAGCAAGCCCAGCCCCCATACCAACGTCATGATCATCATCGTCCGACGAAAGCCGGCATGGACCTGAAGCGCCTCAAATTGCAGCGCCTCATCTTCGGATTTGCGCCGCATACTCGCGCGCGCCAATTCGTAAATTAGCGGCTTGCCGATCAGCGCAGAGCCGAGGAACGCCAAACCGATCACGCCCGTGACGAGTTTCTCCCGCAATTGAAGGAAGCGAACTCCGCCGCCGCCAAGCATAGCCAGCAGGGACAAAGCGATACCGCCTACCACCAGCACGGAGAGTGCATCGACCCGCCGGTGGCGCGTGAACTCTACCAGGCTCCACAAGATTGGCGGAACAGATGAGGCGAGCAACGCACGCACTTCACCCAAAGGCGCTTCCGCATAGTTGTAGATCGCAAACGGCAGAACGAAATTGACCAGGGCCTCGACGAGAATTTGACGGCCGTTCGTTCGAAGGTAGGCCGAGCTGCGGGCGATCGTTCCTGGCTTAGCGTCCACCGATACCTCCAGCCGGTTCCTAAGGCACGATAGGGGAACAGATAAAAGCCGCAAGATTGCGGACATCTCTTGGGCGACGGCTTAGAGGAACCGCTGCTTTCGAGCCATCAGCGCAACGCTTCCAACGGTTGAAACCAGGACGCAAAGCCGCGCCGCAGCTAGCGGCCAAATTCAGCCTCACAATCCAGCATCTTTGGATAATCGCCGGATAAGCGCGAAACCGCTCCCTACCGCCCATGATAAAAATCATAGACCTGCCGCGCCACGGTCGCCGAAACCCCCGGCGCTTTCTGCAGGTCCTCCAGGCTCGCATTACGCACCGCTCGCCCGGTACCGAAGTGCATCAGCAGCGCCTTCTTCCGCGCCGGGCCGATGCCCGGGACCTCGTCAAGCGGGCTGGCGCCGATCGCCTTGGCGCGCTTTGCGCGGTGGGCGCCGATGGCGAAGCGGTGGACTTCGTCGCGCAGGCGCTGGAGGTAGAACAGCACCGGCGCGTTGACCGGCAGCATGACTTCGCGGCCGTCCATCAGGTGGAACACTTCGCGCCCGTCGCGCCCGTGATGCGGGCCCTTGGCGACGCCGACCAGGCAGACAGTCCTCGATCCCGAGTTCCTCCAGCACGGCCTTGCGCCGCGTTGAGCTGGCCGCGACCGCCGTCGATCAGCACCAGATCTGGCCAGTTCGCCGCCATCGCGATCGGGGTCCTCGGCCTGGGCGCGGGCGAAGCGGCGGCTGAACACCTCGCGCATCATGCCGAAATCGTCGCCCGGGATGGTCTTCGCGTCCCTGATGTTGAACTTGCGATACTGGCCCTTGCGGAATCCCTCCGGCCCGGCGACGACCATCGCGCCGAGGGCGTTGGTGCCCTGGATATGGCTGTTGTCGTAGATCTCGATCCGCTCGGGCGGCTCGGCCAGTTCGAACAGGTCGGCGACCTCGCGCAGCAGCTTCGCCTGGGTGGTGCTTTCGGCGAGGCGGCGGTCGAGCGCTTCCTCGGCATTGCGCTGCGCCTGATCGAGCAGGCGGCGGCGGGTGCCGCGCTGGGGGACGGAGATGGCGACCTTCGCCCCGGCCCGCTCGGCGAACGCCTCCTGCCAGCAGTTCGGCCTCCGGCAAGCTCGCGATCGACGCAGATGGTGCGCGGCGGGCGGCACCTCCTCATAGAATTGGGTGAGGAAGCTCGGCAGCACCTCGTCCTCGGGCACGTCGCTGGTGTGGGCGGGGAAGAAGCTGCGGTGGCCCCAGTTCTGGCCGCCGCGGATGAAGAAGGCCTGGATGCCGATCACGCCATTCTTGTTGGCGCAGCGCGAAGATGTCGGCGTCCCCTACCCCTTCGGCGTTGATCGCCTGGCTGCCCTGGATGAAGGTCAGCGCCTTCAGCCGGTCGCGCAGCATCGCGGCCAGCTCGAAGTCCATCGCCTCCGCCGCCTGCCGGCATCTGGCCTGCCGAGCTTGGTCTGCACGTGGTCGACTTGCCGGCGAGGAAGCCTTCGCGTCAGCGACCAGCTCGCCATAGCCCGCTGTCGACACGCGGCCGACGCAGGGCGCCGAGCAGCGCTTGATCTGGTAGAGCAGGCAGGGCCGGTCGCGCGTCTTGAAGAAGCTGTCGGTGCAACTCCGCAGCAGGAACAGTTTCTGCAGCGCGTTGAGCGTGGTGTTGACCGAGCCCGCGCTGGCGAAGGGGCCGTAATAATTGCCCTTGGCGCGGCGCGCGCCGCGATGCTTCTGGATGCGCGGGAAATCATGATCGGCGCGCAGCAGGATGAACGGGAAGCGATTTGTCGTCGCGCAGCAGCACATTGTAGGCGGGGCGATAGCGCTTGATCAGCTGCGCCTCGAGCAGCAGCGCCTCCGCCTCGTTATTGGTGGTGACGATGGTCATCGAGCGGGTCTGCGCGACCATGCGCTGCAGCCGCCGCGGCAGCCGCTCGACCTGGGTATAGTTGGTGACGCGGTTCTTCAGCGCGCGCGCCTTGCCGACATAGAGCACGTCGCCGCGCGCATCCTGCATGCGATAGACGCCCGGGCTTGCGCGGGCAGGGTCTGCAGCACGTTGCGGATCGCCGCGACGCCCGCCTCCAGATCGGGCGCATCGGCTGCCGCGGACGAGCGAAGGTGGCCTTTCTCCTCGTTGAAGCGATCGGGGGCATTGGGCGTGGACATCGTCCCTCCAGTTAGGACTCCGGCGCGCCCGCAACAACGGCTATATCCCGATCGGGGCAAAGGAGGCGGATATGCGGATCGATGGCAAGACGGCAGTGGTGACTGGCGGCAGCGACGGGATCGGCCTGGAGATCGCGCGGCACCTGAAGGCGGCGGGCGCCGGAGTGATCGTCGTCGGACGCGATCCGGGGCGGCTGGCGGCGGCACTCGCCGAGGGCTTCGATACGATCACCGGCGACCTTTCGAACGCCGCGGGATGCGATACGCTGGTCGCGACACTGGCGGGCCGGCCGATCGACATCCTGGTCAACAATGCGGGCATGGGGGCGACCTTCGACGTGAACGCGCCGTTCGACCTCGCCGAGATCGACCGCTGCATCTATCTCAACGTCAATGCGCCGATCCGGCTGATCGCTGGCCTGCTCGACGGATTGCGCGCCCGGCCCGAGGCGATGATCGTCAACGTCACCTCAGGACTGGCGATCGCGCCCAGCGCGAAGGGGCCGGTCTATTGCGGCACCAAGGCCGGTCTCAGGAGCTTCACCATGGCGCTGCGCGCGCAGCTTGCCGGGACCCGGGTGCATGTGCTGGAGGCGCTGCCGCCGGTGGTCGAGACCCGGATGACCGAGGCCAATCCCCACAGCAAGATGCCGGCGCCCGAATGCGGGCGGCAGATCGTGGCGGCGATGCAGGCGGGGCGTAAACAGGCGAATGTCGGCATGACCGCCCTGCTCAACGCCGTCTATAATGTCTCACCCGCCATCGCACGGCGGGTGATGATCCGGTACTGATTCGGCGTCGGCTTATTTCAGCGCGGCGAGATCGGCCTTCATCTTGGCCATCTGCGCATCGGTGATCGCGCCGTTCGACAGGGGCTGGACAGCGGCGAGCGACAGGCCCTTGAACTGATCGTACGCCGGGTGACCGGTGATGCCGGGGAAATTCGCGTCGAGCGCCGCCTTGCCGGCAGGATCGGCGGCGATCGTCTCGATCGGGGTATCGAGCGTGAGCTTTCCCGCGGGCGTGGCATCGGCCGTTGCCGCTGGCGCGGCGGCCGGGGCCGCGGGGGCAGTCTGGGCCAGCGCGGGCGTGGCCGTCATGGCGAACAGGGCAACGGAAAGGGCGGCAAGCTTCATGGGATTCTCTCTCCAGGAGGGGGAGGCACGCGACTCGGTGCCCCGGCCCGGATGTAGCCCGGATCGAGACACCGTGAAACGACAGGAGAGCTGCCCGAAGGCAGGATTAGTTCAGGCGCCCGAGACCTGCGATGGTCTGATCGACCAGGGGCTTGTCAGCCTTTGCATCATGCCTTTCGGCGATGATCGCGGCGGCCGCACGGGTGGCGGCGTCGGCCGCCGTGGCGCGGACCTCGGCGATCGCGGCGCGCTCGGCGGCGGCGATCTTGTCCTCGGCCATCTTGCGGCGGCGGGTGACAAGGTCGGCTGAATCGCTTTCGGCCTTGGCGATCAGCTGCTTCGCCTCAGCCTCGGCATGGGCGATGATCGCGGCGGCGTCACCGGCGCTCGCCGCATTGCGCTTCTTCGCCTCGGCGAGCTGCGCCTCGGCCTCGGCACGGAGGCGCGACGCCTCCTCGAGCTGGGTGCGGATCGTGGCGATCCGCCCGTCCAGCATGCCGGCGATCATCGCCGGTACTTTCTTCCAGATGATCAGGCCGATGACGACCAGCATCGACAGCGCGACGAAACCGGGCGCGCTGATGCCCAGCGCCGTGGGCTCGTGATGCAACTCGGTCGTGCCTGTGGCCATCGTGAGACTCTCGTGATGCGCGTCAGCCATGCGCCAGTTCCGCCTTCACTTGCTGTTCGATCGCAGCGCGATCGACCGCCACGCCCGAAAGCTTGGCGACGATATCCTGCACCGCATCGACGGTCGCCGTCTCGATCTCGGCCATGGCCGTGGTCTTGGCGGTGCCGATCCGGGCCGTGGCGCTGACGAGTTCCTCGGCCATGGCCGCGTCGCCCGTCTTCACCCTGGTCTCGGCCGTGGCCGAAGCCTTGGCCTTTGCCTCCGTCACCGAGCGCAGAGCCTGGGACCGGGCCGAGTCGAGCCCGGTCTGATACTCAAGCTCCGACGCGCGGGCGGCGGCATCCGCGGCCTCAGCCGCGGCGAGGTCTCCGCCGATCTTCGCGTTACGATCATCGATCGTCCGCTCGATCTTCGGGACCATCGCCTTGCCGATCCCGAAATAGATCAGGGCGAATACGATCGCGAGCCAGAATAGCTGCGACGCGTAGATCTCTCCGATTTGGGATAGCTGCGGCATTGAGGTCGCTCTTCGCTTACTTGACGACGAAGAGGATGAGGATCGCGACGACGAACGCGATCAGGCCGAGCAGCTCGGATGCCGCGAAGCCGATGAACAGGCGGCCCTGCTGGCCGTCTGCCGCGCCCGGATTGCGCAGCGCGCCTTCGAGGAACGAGCCGAACACGTTGCCCACGCCGAGCGCGGCCAGGCCAACGCCGATCGCCGCGAGGCCGGCACCGATGTACATTGCACCAAGATCAGTCATGATAAGCTCCTTAGGGATACGATAATTAAGGGACGAAATGCGGGTGACTTAGTGCAGGTGCACCGCGTCGTTGAGGTAAAGCGAGGTCAGCAGCGCGAACACATAAGCCTGGATCGCGCACACCAGCAGCTCAAGCGCGCTGACGCCGACGATCATGACGAAGCTGAGGATGCTGACGACGATGCCGAGGCCGCCGCCGGCGTTCAGGCCCTGCACCACGAAGCTGCCGAACACTTCGAGCAGGATGTGGCCGGCCGTCATCGCGACGAACAGTCGCAGGCCGAGGCTGAACGGGCGGACCATGAACGACACGAACTCGACCGGGATGATGACGGGCATCAGCCAGCCGGGCGCGCCGTGCGGCACGAACAGCGAGAAGAAGTGCAGGCCATGGCGCCAGAAGCCGACCGCGAGCACGATGCCGAACGACAGGAACGCCAGCACCGCGGTGACGGTGATGTGGCTGGTCACGGCGAAAGTGTGGAGGCCCGGGACGATCGCCAGCGGCAGCACGCCGACCAGGTTCGCGAACAGGATGAACATGAAGATCGAGAAGATATAGGGCGCGAACTTCTTGCCTTCAGGCCCGATGTTCACCTGCATCATGTTGTCGATGAAACCGACGACCGATTCAGCGGCGACCTGCCACCGGCCGGGCACCAGCTGGCGCTTCATGCCGCCCCACATGAACAGGAACAGCAGCGCGAACACGACGACCATGAACAGCGCCGAGTTCGTGAAGGAAATATCGTATCCGAACAGGTCGATATGACGGCCGAGCACAGGCTCGACCATGAACTGTTCCATCGGGTCTATTTTACCGGCCACGATCGCCTTACCCTTGTGCGTTGCTGTCGGAAGCGACGGTCATTCCGCGCGCTCCTTCGAGATCTTGTAGATATTGCGGCCCGCCGCGACGATGGCGAGCACGAGGAAGATGAGCAGCAGCCAGTGGCCGGTGCCCAGCCAGGAATCAAGCGCCCAGCCGAGCAGCGCGCCGCCCGCCGGAACGCCGATCATCTCCGCGAGCACGCGCGATCCCTGACCATAGCCCCTGGCAGGCTTCGCAGCGTTATTCCCGGCAGTACGCGCCTCTTCCACCGCACGCGCCTTCGCGATGCGGCTTTCAAGGTCATCGTTCTGGCGGTCGTCGGCCAACGCGAAAGCATCCTGATAAGAAAACGCCGCCGGGCTTGCGCACGGCGACGGATAAACATGGGGCAGGCCCCCGTTGCGGCGCCCGTTTAGGAAAGGGGTCGGCCTGAGTCAACCTTGGTGACACAGTCACAGGCAGCCCCGTCGACGCCGCCTTTATCGGACGCGCGGCCGGTGTGGCCCCTCTCCCGCGCACGGGAGAGGGAAGACGTCACACGCAGCGGGAATCACGCTCCGGCGGTCCGGCGCCGCGGGTCGCCCAGTTGCCCGAGGGCGTCTTGTACTTCTCGCCAGGCGATGTCTGCAGGATCAGGTTGCAGCCGCTGACGAACGCCATCTGCTCGACCGTGGCCCCCGCGGCCGCGCTCTGGGTGTATTTCGCCTTGCGCTGGATGTTGATGTTGTTGACCAGCGCGCGCAGTTCAGCCGTGCCGCCGCCGACGATGCCAAGATAACCGTCGGGCTGCTCGCCGACCTGGCCGCCGGAACGCGCGGCCTGATAGGCAGGGTCGCGCTGCGCATAGGCGGCCGTGGCAAGGCCCGCGATCCCGAGAGCCGCTGCGATCGTGGTGAGTTTCATCATCTTCTTCATCAGAAAATACCCGGATTCTGCTGGATCAACGTCTTCGCCTCGCCATCGAGCCGATAGACCACTTCCTGCGTCACGTTGATGTTGAGATTGATCTCGATCGGCTTGTCCGGAGCGGTCACGTTGATGCAGCCGCTTGTCGCGGTGCTGGCGCCCAGGGCGACGATCGATAGCATTCTCTTCATCCCGTACCTCGTCGGTCTCCACTTTCGTTTCGTCAATCCTGTTTCGGTCATGGCAGTTTCTCGCTTTCGGCAGGCTGAATGGGCTTGATGGGCGGCGGAGTGGTGGCCGGCGGCGCGGCGCGCTTGCGCTGCTCCTCGAGCAGGGCGGGCAGATTGCGCTGGATGAGGCGCCTCGGATCATAGAAGGACGCGGCCGAATCGATCAGCCCGCGGAAGGGCGCCTTGATCCGGACGTTGAAGATGAAAGGCAGCTTCTGCAGCCGGTCGATGACGAAGTTGCGCTTCGCTCCCTCGCCCTGGCCGATCCCGGCGAAGCGCACCTCGGTGACCATCTCACCCGCCAGCGGGCCGTTCATCACCAGTTCCAGATAGCGGTAGCGCAGCGATTTCAGCGCCTGGAAGGCGAGATTGCCCCACATGCCGACATCCTTCTGGCTGATCTCGCCGACATAAGCGAGCGTGCCGCCGCCGACGCGCACGGTCAGCCGCCCATTTTCGATCCGGCCGCCCTGCTCGTCGAACACCATCGGCAAGGTGCCGTCGAAGATGCCGGTGGCGTTGAGATTCTTGAAGTCGAACTGCTGGAGGAACTGGCCCGCGTCCATGCTGGTCACGGTGAAGGTCATGCGGCGCGCGATCTTCTGCCCGAAGTCGAGCATGGTCGGCTCCAGCACCAGCGCCCCGCCGGCAAAGGGCCACCGCCCGTCCTCGACCTGAACCCGCGTTCCGGCGAGCAACCGATAGCGGATCGTGCCATCATTGACCGCGATGCCGGGATTGATCGTCTTGATCGTCGCGATCTGGCCGGGCCCGGTTTCAAGATTGAGCAGGTCGGTGAAGCGGATTTCCCCCGCTATGCCGGTCACCGGGCCGAACGCGGCCGCGAGATCAGTGCCGGGCGTGCGGAACACGCCATCACTGGTCACGCCATCAGCATTCCAGCGGATATGCCCCTCCCCCGACACGGTTCCGACGACATTGGCGATCACGCCAAAGGTCAGCGGCGTGATCTGATCGGGCTGAAGCGCCTCGCCAAAGGCAATGCCGGGCACGGTCAGGTCGGCATGGCCACCGCCGGTCGACAGATCATGCTCGATCGCGACGCCGCTGATCAAAACGCCCTTGACCGGCGTCACCAGCCGGCCGGTGACGGTAATTCGGTTGTCCGCGAGCCGGAGCGCGACATCGCGGGCGGCAAGGCCGTTGAAGCGTGGCGAAGCGGCTGCATCGGCGACGCGGAGGGAGCCGCCACTGAGATCGAGCGCGCCTTTGGCGAAGGTCCAGGGCCCGACCGCCTCCGACATCAGCAGCGGCACATTCGCGATCCGGCCCGAGCCGGCCTCGATCGTCCCGGCCATGGCACCGCCCGAAAAACCGCCCTCGATCCGCCCGAAGGCAAGCTGGGTGACCCGATCCGACTCACCGATGCGGAGATCGACGTCATGCAGGTCGATATGAGAGTCACGAAGCCGCAGCATCAGATTGGCCGAGGACAGCGCCAGCGGCGATTTGCCGATCGCTCCCGACAGGGTCAGCGCGCCGGATTGCACGCCGCCGCCTGCTCGCCCTCCATCAAGGCGGAACATCGCGCCGTCGACCGGGCAAAGCGTGACGGCCGCCGGGCGCAGCCTGAAGCTCGACACGGCGAGCGCGCCGATCGACAGCGGCGCGCAGGTGCGGTTGATCTGGAGCCGGTCGTGGCCGTCCCACAGGCCCGTCACCGGCATGACGAGATTGTCGACACGGCCGTCGCCAAGCGGCCCCGACAGCGTGATGCGCGTCGAGAGCCGGGTGGCCCCGCCGGGCGTGGCCGCGAAGCTGACCGGCGTAAGCAACAGGCGCGCATTGCCGGCGGCATAAGGCTGGACAGTCGCGGTGCCGGTCACCGGCCCGCCCGCGCGCGCCTGCATGATCCTGACCGTCGCGCCGGGCAGGTTGCCGCCGCCGATATCGACCGAACCGTCGAATCGAATGCCCCCGGCCGGCCAGGCATAGCCGATGCCGGCCCCCTCCCCGATCGTGGCCCAGGCACCGGATGCCGTGGCGAGTTGCAGCCGCGAAACTTTCGCCTCGCCATGGCCACCGTTCAGCGAGACGGCGATCGTCGCCTCGAGATCGGCAGACTGCGCCGCGGCGACCGAGGCATCGACTGCTTTGCGGAAAAGCGGGGCGACCGGCGTGCCGTCGCCCATGCCCCGATAGGAGGCGAGCCGGGCGCGCATCAGCCGGCCCATCAGGGCGTGACGTGCGCCGATCTTGCCGTCGAACCCGATGCCCCCCTTCCCAAAGCGATATGCCCCGGCAATCGTCGTCGCGTCGGCGGCAACGCCGCGAACCGCCGCGACGCCCGATTTCAGGTCAAGCTTGCCGGCCGTGCCATCGGCCCTGCCGGCAAAATCGATCGTACCGCCAAGAGCATGAATCTCGGCGACGGGATGCCGAACCTTCGCCAGGGCAAGCTTCGCGGTGCCGCGCCATCCATCAAGCGCCTGATCGAGCGTTACCGCGACATCAGCCCCGGCATCGGTCACCTTCGCGCCAGCGCAGTCAAGCGCGGCGGCATGGACTGGCCCGCGCAACGATGGCCCCGCGCCTGCGATTCGCACCGCCAGCACGGCGGTCGCCGGGCCGCTGACGCAGCCCCCCAGATCGAGCCGCTCCGCGATCGCCGCGACCTGGCCGGTAAAGCCGTTGTCGAGCCTCCCCCGTCCGCTCAGCTTGAGCCCAACCACACCCTGCGGGGCGACGAACCTGACTCGCACATCCTCCATATCGACATCGAGTGCGGGCAGCGCGAACGGTTTCCCCTTCCCCGAGGAGGCGGGCATGAACTTGTCGAGCGCACCGAGCGACACTTTACCGCCGACCAGTCGGGCATTCATCCTGACATGACCGGCACGGACCGCGGTGACGGCCGCACCGGACAGGCCGATGCTGGTGCGCAGTTCGATCCAGTCCGCGACGAGATCGGGATGAGCCTGATCGCCGATCATCACATCGGTGAGCCGCTGACGGTCAAAGCCGAGATCGGCGATACGGTAGCGCGCGGGTACGCCGTAGCCAGTGAGCGCCTTGTCGATATAGCTGGCGGCGATCGGCTTGCGCTGAGTCCACAATGCGATCAGTCCGCCCAGCAGCACGAGCGCGACGACAAGCGCGACCCGACGGGTGCGCTGCCAGCGGGGCCTGTCTTCAACCGATTCGTCCAGACTCACGCCGCTCGCCACTCCCGGTTGCGGCACAAGGCACGCGCGTTTCGATCATAGGGCACCAGCAAGCACGCGCAATTGCGCGTCGCCACCCCCCGCACTAATCCTCCAATGGCGATGAGCGTTCCCGAACCAGACAATAGCGGCCACCGAGCCCGCCTGCGCAAGCGGCTCAACGAGGGCGGATCGGATGCGCTGCTCGATCATGAGCTGATCGAATATCTGCTCGCTTTGGCGATTCCCCGTCGAGACACAAAACCGCTCGCGAAAGCCCTGCTGGCCGAGTTCGGCGGGATCGGCGGGTTGCTGACCGCCGAACCGGAAGCGCTCGCACGCATCAAAGGCATGGGCGAGACATCGATCGCGGCAATCAAGATCGCCCACGCGACGGCCCTGAGGCTGGTGCGCGCCGAAGTCGCCGAGCGCCCGGTGCTGTCCAACTGGCAGGCGCTGCTCGACTATCTCCGCGCCGACATGGCGCATCACGTCAACGAGCGCGTCCGCGTGCTCCACCTCAACACGAAGAACATGCTGATCCGCGACGAGCTGATGAGCGAGGGGTCGATCGACGAAGCGGCGGTATATGTCCGTGAGGTGATCCGGCGGGCGATGGACCTGGGATCGGCGGCGATCATCCTGGTCCATAATCATCCCAGCGGCGATCCCTCGCCCAGCCGCGCCGATATCGAGGTGACGCGCAACATCACCGAAGCCGGCAAGCGCATGGGCATCGCGGTGCACGATCACATCATCATGGGCACCAGCGGCCATTCGAGCCTGCGCGCGCTTGGCTTGATTTAGCAGCGAAGCCGATGACCGGCCGGAGCGATTGATCCGAACCAGCCGCCTCCTTTGATGCCTGGACATCATGGGAGCAAACCCGAGGTCAAAGGGCCTCGGCGACGTAATTCGCGCGCAATGCCCTGAAACAAATACGGAACAGGTGACGATTGACTTCACCTCGGACGGGGCGTATCGACGAATTACGGCAGCCGAGGCAGTCTTTGTGACCCAGCAATTCGCGCCCAGTCGTCCACGCCTCGGGACAGAGGCATAGGACCAGCCCCGCAGAGGGGCACCCCAGAAATCGCCCATAGAGGGCAAAGCAACTGCCGGACGCGGCATAGAAGCAATAGCGGGCCCGCGATTGTTGGGAGATTGGCCGTGAAGCCAAAACTCAATATCGCAATAAAGCTGGATCTTACGGCTATCGTGCTGGCCGTGATCCTGATCCTGTCTAAGCACCTCTGACAATAGGTGGCCGGGGAGAAATCCCCGGCTGCTTCGAGCCGCTCGCGACCTCTGGACTGTCATGATGTGAGCAGCTTTCTTGTTCCGATAAGAGAACGAAATGCCCCACCTGTTCGATCTCAAGGTGATATCAAGGTGACGTGGTCATGTTCAAATCAGGCACTAGCTTGCTGTTCGCCCGTCAGGTGGGAGCCCTGTAGCGATAGGCTCGAAGTGGTTCGCTCGCCGCTTTCACGTCATCGGCGTGACCTAACAAATGCTCTGTTGTGACAAGCCCGCCTTCTGAAAAATCCTTACCGCCCTTCTTCAATCCAATATCGCTCCACGATGCGGCCAACGCTCCATCGTCACCGACAATAACCCCATATTGGCCGTGAACAATTAAATTACGCTCCTTCGCCAACTCCACCAATCGCACGGCAGCAGCCACCAGATTGGATCTTTCGACAATATTCGTCTTTTCCACGCGACTTTTGAACAGTTCCAGTCGACTTACACCGGCGTTGCACGCTCTGAGTATTTGCGCATCTTCGGACATCGCAAAATCCAGCAGCAAAATGTCATGCATCACTCGATCAACGGATGACCATCTTACAGCGATCGTTCCAATCGCTTGCAGATGTTCCGGAAAAAGCTCGATCATCAAAGCCATCAGTCGCTCCGGCTACAGGCACTCACCCCCCGATAGCACAGCGAAACGATTCGTTCAGAATGCGGTTAAAAGCACGTATTTTCAAATATATCTCTTTTTATATTCCCATTTTTATCTTCACACAAAAAACATGCTGATCCCCAACAAGCTGATGAGCGAGGGATAGATTGACGAAGCTGCGATGCATGTCCACGAGGTGATCCAACCGGCGATGGACCTTGGATCGGCGGCGACCATCTTGGTTCATAATCATCCCAACGACGCCCCCTCCCCCAGCCGCGCCGATATCAAGGTGACGCTCAACATCATGGAAGCCAACAAGCGTGCGCTGGGCTTGATGCAAACCGGGACTGATCTGAACGCCAAACGGCCGCCGGACCCAAAAGTCCGGCGGCCGCCCCGGAGGGACCGGGTGTCCCGTCGAGATTGTTTACGAGCCCTTGGTCAGGAACCCGGTCAACTCGGTCTTCGACAAGGCCTTGTTCTTGTCGGTGTCAGCGCTGGCGAACGCCTGGTCGACCCAAGCCTTGGTAGCGGCGCTGTCCGCCTTGGTAGTCGGATCGCTCGCCGTCTTCAGGGCAACCATCCAGGCGCTGAACTCAGCCTCGTTCAACGAGCCGTTCGAGTCCTTGTCGTAGCTCGGGAACTCCGTGCTCACCACCTGCGCAATCTGATCCGCCTTGGTCACCGACTGCGCCGCGGCGGTTTGGGCAGGAGCCGCCGCCGGATCGGCCGGTGCCGGCTGCGGCGTAGTCTGGGCCTGGGCAGTCTGAGCCTGAGCAGCCTGGGCCTCCTGTGGCGCGGCCTGATCGACCGCGGGGGTCACCGAACTCATCGCCTGATCGACCGGCGAAGCAGTCTGCGCGGGCGCCGCTTGCGTAACGGGCGCAGCCTGAGTCTCGGCGGGCTTATCCTGAGCAAGAACAGGAAACGAAATCGTCACGGCGCTTGCAAGAAGAATATATTTAAGCATGATTCTCTCCGTTGATTTTACTTCAAGAATTCGTGAATGACTGATTCCATCACCAATCAACACTTGATAGTATAACCCCTCGTCCATCGAGATGGTTCATTTTTTCTCGATTTGAAGCTTCACCCCGTCCCTGCTAACGCGCGCCTCATCGCGAGTCCGTTCAGGATTCGCGATGAACAGAAACCGGAATTTCAGGAACCGTTGCAATGGTGCCACGCTACTCACGCCCCGACATGGTCGCCATCTGGACGCCCGAAGCCCGTTTCCGCATCTGGTTCGAGATCGAGGCGCACGCCACCGATGCGCTCGCAGAACTGGGCGTGGTGCCCAAGGAAGCCGCCAAGGCGATCTGGGAAAAAGGCGCCTTCGAGGTCGACCGGATCGACGAGATCGAGCGCGAGACCAAGCATGACGTGATCGCGTTCCTGACCAATGTCGCCGAGCATGTCGGCCCCGAGGCGCGCTTCATGCACCAGGGCATGACCTCGTCGGACGTGCTCGATACCTGCCTGGCGGTGCAACTCGCCCGGGCCAGCGACATCCTGATCGCCGATATCGACGCGCTGCTCGCCGTGCTGAAACGCCGCGCGGTCGAACACAAGCTGACCCCGACGATCGGCCGCAGCCACGGTATCCATGCCGAGCCGGTGACCTTCGGCCTCAAGCTCGCCCAGGCCTATGCCGAGTTCGACCGCAACCGCGCGCGGCTGGTAGCGGCGCGGGCAGACGTCGCGACCTGCGCGATCTCCGGCGCGGTCGGCACCTTCGCCAATATCGACCCGTTCGTGGAAGCGCATGTCGCCGAGAAGCTAGGCCTGAGTGTCGAGCCGGTCTCGACCCAGGTAATCCCGCGTGACCGCCATGCGATGTTCTTCGCGACGCTGGGTGTGATCGCCAGCTCGATCGAGCGCCTCGCTACCGAAATCCGTCATCTGCAGCGCACCGAGGTGCTAGAGGCGGAAGAATATTTCTCGCCGGGGCAGAAGGGCTCCTCAGCGATGCCGCACAAGCGCAACCCGGTGCTGACCGAGAATCTGACCGGCCTCGCCCGCATGGTACGAGGTTATGTGACGCCTGCACTGGAGAATGTGGCACTGTGGCACGAACGCGACATCAGCCATTCGTCGGTCGAGCGCTATATCGGGCCTGACGCGACGATCACGCTCGACTTCGCGCTCGCCCGGCTGACCGGGGTGATGGACAAGCTGCTCGTCTATCCGGCGCGAATGGAGAAGAACCTGAACAAGATGGGTGGCCTCGTCCATTCGCAGCGCGTGCTGCTGGCGCTGACCCAGGCCGGCGTGAGCCGGGAGGATGCGTACCGGCTCGTCCAGCGCAACGCGATGAAGGTGTGGGAATCGGACGGCGAACTGTCGCTGCTCGAACTGCTCAAGGCCGATCCCGAGGTGACCGCGGCCCTGTCGCCCGAGGAAATCGAGGACAAGTTCGACCTTGGCTATCATCTGAAGCATGTCGACACGATCTTCGCGCGGGTGTTCGGCATCGACGCGTAACGATTGCATTTGCTGCAACTGCGAAGGCGCGTAATAATATTGCGCGCCGGCGCAACTATTCCCACCTGACCCGTGCCGGACTTTTCCGGCATCGGAGACCAAACCATGCCTTTCCTGGAAACCGTGGTCAGCAGCGTGCTGACACTCACGGCCCTGGTGCTGGTGGTCGAGGTCGTAAGCCTCTGAGCCATCGGCCCGCCCGCCCCTTGCAAAAGGGGCGGTCAGGGCGGCGGACCTGGCTGTTTCCGAAAAATCCGGATGGCGATTTGATTCGAGGCCTTGTCGCGCCTCTCAGACGTCAACGCCTGCCCCTCCCGCAAGCGGGAGGGGAAAGATCAACCCAGCGCGCTCTTCACCTTCTTGAAGAACCCCATGGTCTGGGGGCATTCTTCACCGGTTTCGGTCGCCCGGAACTGTTCGAGCAGATCGCGCTGCTTCGCGGTGAGCTTGGTCGGGGTTTCCACCTCGACGCGGATCACCAGGTCGCCGCGCCCCCGGCCTTGCAGGACGGGCATGCCAGCACCACGCTGGCGCAGTTCCCGGCCGCTCTGGGTGCCGGCCGGAATCTTGATCGTGTGGCGTTCGCCATCGGGACCGGGGATGCGAATCTCGCCGCCCAGGGACGCCGTGGTGAAGCTGATCGGCGCGCGGGCGAAGAGGGTCGTGCCCTCACGCTCGAACAGCGCATGCCGCAGCACGTGCAGGAAGATATAGAGATCGCCCGGAGGGGCGCCGCGCGCGCCCGCCTCGCCCTCGCCGGTCAGGCGAACGCGCGTGCCCTCGTCCACGCCGGGCGGGATGTTGACCGTGAGCGTCTTGGTCTTTTCGACGCGGCCCTCGCCCCGGCAATGGCCGCAGGGATCGGAGATGACCTGGCCAGCGCCGTGGCAACTGGGGCAGGTCCGCTCGACCACGAAGAAACCCTGCTGCGCCCGCACCTTGCCATGGCCGGCACAGGTGCCGCACGCCTTGGCGCTGGTGCCGGGATTGGCGCCGGTACCGTGGCACGAATCGCAGGCAGCGGATACGTCGACCGTGATCTCGGTCGACTTGCCGCGGAATGCGTCCTCAAGCGTGATCTCCATGTCGTAGCGAAGATCCGCACCACGGCGCTGACCGCGCGGGGCACGGCCACCGCCGCCCATGAATTCGCCGAAGATATTTTCGAAGATGTCGCTGAACGCGCCGAAATCCTGCGCACCGCCGCCGCCTGCACCCGCGCCGTTGCGGAAAGCCGCATGGCCGAACCGGTCATAGGCAGCGCGTTTCTGCGGATCCTTGAGGCAATCATAAGCCTCGCTGATCGCCTTGAAGCGCGATTCGCTGTCCTTGCACCCGTCATTCTTGTCCGGGTGATATTTCATCGCGAGCTTCCGATAGGACGCCTTCAGCGTCGCATCGTTCGCGGTGCGCTCACATTCGAGCAATTCGTAGAAATCGACTTCGGTGGTCATCTTGGGCCCCCGCCCTCCCCGTTACCCCTGCGGATCGCATCGCAGGAATAACGGGGGGAACGCAACAAGTTACGCCTTTGTATCGTCGACTTCCGAGAATTCGGCATCGACCACGTCCTCGGCAGGCGCCTCATGCGCCGCTTCGGCGGCAGCAGCCGGCGAAGCCTCTGACTGGGCCTGCTTCTCGTAGATCGCCTGACCGAGCTTCATCGCGACCTGCTGCAGGGCATTGGCCTGCTCGCGCATCGCCTCGGGATCGCCGCCTTCCACTGCCGTCTTGGCCGTGGCGATGGCGCCTTCGATCTCGGACTTGAGCGAAGCGTCGACCTTGTCGCCATTGTCGGCGAGCTGGCGCTCCGTCGTGTGGATCAGGCTGTCGAGCGTGTTCTTCGCCTCGGCCGCATCGCGGCGCTTCTTGTCCTCCTCGGCGAACTGCTCGGCATCGCGGACCATCTGGTCGATGTCGCGATCCGACAGGCCACCCGAGGCCTGGATGCGGATCTGCTGCTCCTTGCCGGTGCCCTTGTCCTTGGCGGACACGTTGACGATGCCGTTGGCGTCGATGTCGAACGTGACCTCGATCTGCGGCACGCCGCGCGGCGCCGACGGGATACCCACCAGATCGAACTGGCCGAGCATCTTGTTGTCGGCGGCCATTTCACGCTCGCCCTGGAAGACGCGGATCGTGACTGCCTGCTGATTGTCGTCAGCGGTCGAATAGACCTGCGACTTCTTGGTCGGGATCGTGGTGTTCCGGTCGATCATGCGGGTGAACACGCCACCCAGCGTCTCGATGCCCAGCGACAGCGGGGTCACGTCGAGCAGCAGCACGTCCTTCACGTCGCCCTGAAGCACGCCGGCCTGGATCGCGGCGCCCATCGCGACGACCTCGTCCGGGTTGACGCCCGAATGCGGCTCCTTGCCGAAGAAGTCCTTCACGATCTGGCGAACCTTGGGCATGCGCGTCATGCCGCCCACCAGGACGACTTCGGCGATGTCGGCCGCCTTGAGGCCCGCATCCTGCAGCGCCTTGCGGCACGGCTCAAGCGTGCGCTGGATCAGGTCCTCGACCAGCCGCTCCAGATCGGCGCGGGTGATCGTCTTGACCAGATGCTTCGGGCCGTTCTGGTCGGCGGTGATGAAGGGCAGGTTGACCTCGGTCGTGGCAGCCGAGCTGAGCTCGATCTTCGCCTTTTCCGCAGCTTCCTTGAGGCGCTGCAGGGCAAGCTTGTCCTTGGTCAGGTCGATGCCTTCGGCCTTGCGGAAATCTTCCGCGAGGAAACGCAGGATCTTGTCGTCGAAATCCTCGCCGCCGAGGAAGGTGTCGCCATTGGTGGCCTTCACCTCGAACACGCCGTCACCGATCTCGAGCACCGAGATGTCGAAGGTACCGCCGCCGAGATCGTAGACCGCGATCGTCTTGCCGTCCTGCTTGTCGAGGCCATAGGCGAGCGCCGCAGCCGTAGGCTCGTTGATGATACGCAGCACTTCGAGGCCAGCGATCTGGCCGGCGTCCTTGGTCGCCTGGCGCTGCGCGTCGTTGAAGTACGCAGGAACCGTGACGACCGCCTGGGTCACCGTCTCGCCGAGATAGGCCTCGGCGGTTTCCTTCATCTTCTGGAGCGTGAAGGCGGAAATCTGCGCGGGCGAATAATCCTTGCCGCCGGCCTGGACCCATGCGTCGCCGTTCGGCCCCTTCACGATGTGATAGGGAACCAGCTCGGTGTCCTTCTTGGTCACCGGATCGTCGAAGCGGCGGCCGATCAGGCGCTTCACCGCGAATACCGTATTCTCAGGGTTGGTCACCGCCTGGCGCTTTGCCGGCTGACCGATCAGCCGCTCGCCATCCTTGGCGAACGCAACGATCGACGGCGTGGTGCGCGCGCCTTCCGCATTCTCAATGACCTTGGGCTTGCCGCCTTCCATCACGGAAACGCAGCTGTTGGTAGTGCCCAGATCGATACCGATTACTTTAGCCATGGTCCTCTTCGGCCCCCGTCTTCTAAAAAATTGCCTCTCGGCCGCGCCCCCAGACTGGGCGACGCGACACTTACTGCTGGCGATATAGGGGGGCTTTCGCTTGCCGCAAGATTTTCGACTCCGTAGAGGCCTGACAACATTCCCGAAGCGGGAGAATATGATGCGTATCCCTGCCCTTCTTTGCCTCATGCTGACGCTCGCCGGGTGCGACGGCCCGAAGGAAATGCATGTCAGCAACGCCTGGGTACGGCTGGCTGCGGTGCCGCGCGGGCCGGCCGCGGCGTATTTCACGCTGCATGGCGGCCCCGCCGACGCGACGCTGATCAGCGTTTCGAGCGATGTCTCGATCCGGGCGGAGATGCACGAATCGATGAAGTCTGGATCGATGTCGTCGATGAAGCCGATCGAACAGGTCCGGGTGCCCGCGGGCGACAAGATCGTCTTCGCGCCGGGCGGCAAGCATGTGATGCTGTTCGACGTCAACCCGGGTATCAAACCCGGCGCCCCGGTGCCGCTGCTCTTCACCTTCGCTGACGGCCAGCGCATCACCTACAAGGCGACAGCAGTCGGTGCGGGCGACGCAGCGCCGGGAAGTTGAGCACCGATTCGACTGGTCGCCCCCTGACCGGTGGCGAGATCGCCCTGGCGCGAAGCGTGTTCGGCGACTCGGTCGATTATGCGCCGGTGCGTATCAAGCGGCGCAAATGGGCGTTCTTCCAGCCGCGCGAGACCGTGATGGCGCCGACCGGATCGATCCATTTCCACCCCAGAGGCACACATTACCGCGACGATTTCTCGGCAGGATCGCTGGAGGACCAGGGCCTGTTCATCCATGAGATGACTCATGTGTGGCAGCACCAGAAGGGCATCATGCTGCCGATCGCACGGCATCCCTTCTGCCGCTACGACTATGCCATCCGTCCCGGCCTGCCGCTGTATCGCTACGGCATCGAGCAACAGGCCGAGATCGTGCGGCACGCCTTCATGATCCGGCGCGGCGCCACGGTGATCGGAGCGCCCGCGCTTGCCTGCTACGAAGAAATCCTCCCCTTCGGCACGGCGATGGAGCGGGCGTGACGGTGCGAGGACGAGGGCGAGGGCGAGGCCCTGCCCCCGATTGGGCGGGCCGATTCCCAAAATCGACAAACGTGATGCAAGACGCTAGCCGCAGCGCGTGACCGGGTTACGCCTTCATTTGTCGCGCCACCCGCTGCTGGCCGCATGGATCGTCGCCGCCGCGCTGCTGATGCGCGTGCTGGTGCCCGCCGGTTTCATGCCCGCGGCTTCGGGCGGGACGATCATGGTCCAGATCTGCTCGGGCGGTAGCGCGCAACAGCGCGTCATGGCGCTATCCGTCGAGCGCGTTCCGACACCGCAGCACGACCACCCCGGCAAGGCCGAAGCCCCCTGCGCCTTCTCAGCACTGTCAGCGCCCACACTGGGCGGAACCGATCCGGTATTGCTGGTGCTGGCCCTGTTCTTCATCCTCGCCCTTGCCGTTCGCGTGCCGCTGGCGATCCCCCGCCGCACGCCATCCTATCTGCGCCCGCCGCTTCGCGGGCCGCCGGCCACGGCCTGATCCTTCGCTTGCCCGGTACGCCCGGGACCGAGGGCCTTCCCGCAGCAATGCAGCCGACGCCGCCATCGCATCCGATGGCGTGCGTGCCCCATTTCTCGTCCGGACATGTCCGGCAGGAGCAACTTCGATGCGTTATTCAAGAACTACCCTGGCGGCCACGCTCGCGTGCCTGGCCGCCCCCGCCGCCGCCCGCGACCTCAACGCCGGCACGATCAGGATCAGCCATCCCTGGGCCCGCGAAACAGCCCCGTCCCAGTCGGTCGGCGGCGGATATCTGAGCCTGACCAACAAGGGCAGGCAGCCGGATCGCCTGATTTCAGCCACATCGCCGGCCGCGCGCGAAGTGCAGATCCACAGCATGTCGATGGATCGCGGCGTCATGCGCATGCGTCGCCTGACCGGCGGCGTGGCGATTCCAGCGGGTGCCACGGTCGCGATGGCGCCCGGTGGCCTTCACATCATGCTCGTCGGGCTGAAGGCGCCGCTGAAGCGCGGGGCGATGATCCCGGCCCAACTCAGCTTCGAGCGCGCGGGCACGATCAGGATCGCCTTCAAGGTCGAACCGGTCACCGCGCAGGGGCCGGGAGGCAGCCATCATGAGCAGCATTGAGCCGACCGAGCCCGCCGCGCCCCGGGCCCGGCTCAACAGGGTCCGGGTAGCATTATGGGGCGCGGCCGCCCTGGCGGCCGGCGCTGGTGCGTTCGCACTGCTGGACAAGCCCAAACCTCAGCCGGGCAATGCCGAGGCCTATGCAAGCGCCATCGGCGGGCCGTTCGCCATGATCGACCAGAACGGCAGGCCAGTGACCGACAAGACGCTGAGGGGCAGGCCCTTCGCGATCTTCTTCGGCTTCACCCGTTGCCCCGATGTCTGCCCGACGACGCTGTCGCGCATGGCGCAACTGCGCAAGGAACTGGGCAGCGCCGGCGACAAGTTCGACATCGTCTTCGTTTCAGTCGATCCCGAGCATGACAAGCCGGCCGATATCGGCACCTATCTGACGCTGTTCGAGACGCCGATCATCGGGCTGAGCGGGAATGCCGTCCAGCTCGCGCAGATCGTGAAGGCCTATCACGTCTATTACGAGAAGGTGCCGCAACCGGGCGGCGACTATACCATCGACCACAGCGCGTCAGTGTTCCTGATGGGGCGCAAGGGCGAGTTCGTCACCACCATCGACGGCCATGAGGGCCAGGCGCCTGCCCTCGCCAAGCTGAGGCGACTGATCGACGGCTGAGCGGCACGTCGCTCGTGAGAGGGGCTGGCGGCTGTCAGGCCGCCAGTTCCCGCCGCTCGGGAACCGCCGTCGCGAGAGTCAGGACCGCGACGGCGCCCCTGCCCTCGCCTTCGCTCTCGAGCCGGAGCGAGCCTTGCATCGCCGTCATGGAGTTGGCGCACCAGTGGAGGCCAAGGCCGCCCGACTTGTGCTTGCGGGTGGAGAAACCGCGCTGGAACAGCGTCGGTGCGCGATCGATCGCGAAACCTTCGCCGTCATCGCGGATGGCGATGATGGTCTGCCCCTTTTCCTCGTCGATCGTCACGCCGATGCTGCCGCCGCCCATCCCCCGCGCACCGATCGCCTCGGCCGCATTGGCGAAGAGATTGCCGATAACCTGGCTCAGGATCACGCGGCTGCCCATGGCGAGATGAGGACGCGCGGGGAAGCTGAACGCGATCGACAGTCCGCCCGAATAGCGAGCGATCGTCGCGTTCCTGGCAATGATCTCGGTCACGTCGCATGGCTCGAGCTCGGGCCGGCCATTGGCCGCCTGCTGCTGCTCGCCGATGATCTCGAGCACATGGCTCATGGCCTCCCGGCCGACCTGGAGCTGACGGCGGCGTTCATCGCGATCCTTCGCCTCGGCCTCGATCGCGGCCGAGACAAACGCGACGAGCTTATCGCGCCGTGCCTTCGGAATATCGTCCTTCGCCAGCTCGGCGACGGCGCGATCGAGCGTGCCGCGATCCATCGGCGCCGGCTGGACGATACCCTGGCTGATGATCGTGCTGATCGGATTCAGCGCGTTGCGGACATTGTGCATCACCGCGACGGCGCTCTCGCTGCGGCCGAGCGCGAAGCTCTGCACCTCGAGTTGCTCGCGCAGGTCCTTCAGCTGGCGGAGCATCGCGTTGAAGCTGCGGCCGAGCGAGCCGATCTCATCCTGTCGCGCCGCCTCGTCGGGCAGCAGGCCGAGCGCTCCGGACGAGCGGACGACCTGCATATGGTTCTCCACCCGGCGAAGCGGACGCAGCACCAGCCGCGTGATCATCCGCCGCAACATCAGCAGCACCACAAGCAGCAACAGGGTCGATCCGGCGACAGCGAGGAGAAGCATGCGCCGGCCGAGTACCGATACGTCGCGCGGCACGGTGAAATCGGCGCTCGCCACGGCATGGCCACCGGGGCCGAGGATCGGCACGGCGATCCGCATTTTTTCCCGATCGGGGGTGATTCGTCCCTCATCGGCAAGAGTTGCAAGATCGAGCCGGGCGTTGAGCTGGAGCAGGCCGGAAAGCTGTTCCGACGTGATCCGCCGCGCCATCAGCACATAGCCGCGCGGAGTTCCGCTACCGTCGCTGCGGCGGACCTGCGCGACGCCGACCGCCGCGATCACGCGGCCAAGCCGCACGAAGAAGCTCGCCGAGTTGCGCGCGCCGAGCATCTTCGGAAAGTCGACGGTTCGGATCTGCCCGATCAGCGCCTTGCGCATCGCCGGATCGTCGCCCCTAGCACCGCGCCAGCGGGCAATGACGATACGGCCGTCATTGGCAACATAGGCCATGCCGTTGACGCCGAGATTCTCCATCGCGAGGGGCGAGAAGGATTCCTCCTCGAACGCAGCGGTCTGGCGCGCCATATAGTCGTAGCTCGAATTCCAGTCGCCATAGTCGCGCACCGCGCTTTCGACCTTCGACGCATATTCGCGCAGCGTGACGCGGGTGCGTTCGACATGCGCCTCGACCGAGCGGGATTCGAGCTGATTGAAACTGGGAACGATGACGCTGGCGAGCAGCAGGGTGATCGCGGCTGAGCCGATCAGCCCCACCACGGTCAGGATCAGGACGAGCTTTGCGCCGAGCGACTTCGGATTGCGCAGGGCCCCGATCCGGCCGCTAGCGGCGCGGAGGAAATGGGCCATCAGCCGTGAGTCCCGTTACCCAGTTCAGGTTCGAGATATTCCTCCTCGATCCCCGACGGATCCGGGATGAAGCGCGCCAGCGCCATGTCGCGCGCGATATCGGCATCGACCGGCCGAGAGAAATAATAGCCCTGGAGATGCGAGGCCCCGGCGGCACGGAGCGCCATGACCTGAGCTTCGGTCTCGACGCCTTCAGCGATCACGCCGAGGCCAAGCGCGCGACCGAGATGGATGATCGAATGGACGATCGCGGCGCTCTCGCGCTCGCGGCCCATGCCGTCGATGAAGCTGCGGTCGATCTTCAGGCAATCGAGCGCGAACTTGCGGATGTTGTAGAGGCTCGAATAGCCGGTGCCGAAATCGTCGAGCGCGATGCGGAAGCCCATCTGGCGCAGGCGATAGAGCGTCTCCGCCGCGCGATCGGCATCATCGAAGATCGCCGTTTCAGTGATCTCGATCTGCACCCGGTTGGGCTCGACCCCGGCGCGCTGCACGCATTCGAGGATATGGCCGATGAAATTGGGGCGGCGAAACTGGCGCGGGCTGAAATTGACCGAGACATATTGGCCGGGCCAGTCCTTCAGCTCCTTGAGTGCCTCCCCCAGCACCCAGTTGCCGAGTTCATGGATCAGGTTCGATTCCTCGGCGATCGGGATGAACATCGATGGAGAAACCGGACCGAATTCCTCCGTGTTCCAGCGCAGCAGCGCCTCGAAGCCAATGACTTCCAGGCCCTCGCGGGCGACGATCGGCTGATAGACGAGGCTCAGCTCGCCCTTCTCGATCGACTTGCCGAGCCCGCCCTCGATGCGCCGGCGGAAGCGGATCGATTCGTCCATGCTGTCGTCGAACACGCGGACGACGCCACGGCCGCTATGCTTGGCATCGTTGAGCGCGAGATCGGCGCGGCGCATCACGTCCACCGGATCGTGCTTCTCCCCCGCCTCGACGAAGACGAAACCGGCCGAGGCGCCGCACTGGACCGAATGGCCGAAGATCTTGAAGGTGGCCGAGCAGGCCTTAATAAGGCGCTCGCAGGCCATGCAGGCAGCCTGTTCGCCGGGCGAATCGAACAGGAGGCCGAATTCGTCGCCGCCAAGCCGCGCGACCATACCGCCTTCCGGGATGGAGGATTGAAGCACCGCGCAGATCTGGCGGATCAGATCGTCGCCGGCGAGATGACCGAGCGTGTCGTTGACCAGCTTGAAGCGATCGAGATCGACCATCGCGGTGGCGAAGCTGTCGTTGCCCCGGGCCTTTTCAGCGAGAGTGCGCAGGAAGGCGAGGCGATTGGGCGCCTCGGTCAGCGAATCGTGATTGGCGATATGCACCGCCTTGCTCTCGTTCGCCGCGAGTTCCAGCCCCTGCTCCTCGAGGATCAGGATCTTTTCGGCCAGTGCGGCACGAGTCGCGGCCAGTTCGCGGTCGACCTGCCAGCGATGCGCCAGCGCGGTCGCGGTCTGGGTGACCTCGGCGACCTCGAACGGCTTGGCGATGTAGAAGATCTTGTCCGCCGGTCCGGCCGCCTTGCTGATCTCGACCGGCGAGAAATCGGAATAGCCGGTGACGATCACCAGGTTGATGTCGGGGTCGAGCGCCCGGATGCGGGTGGCGGTTTCCTTGCCGTCGATGCCCGGCGGCATGCGCACGTCGATGAACGCGACCGCAAACGGATCCCCGTCGATCATCGCCTTTTCGATCGCGGCGACGCCGTCCAGCCCCTGCATCGCGTGAGTGAGCGCGAAATCCATCGGGGGTGCCGCATCGGCCGGGGCATCATCGTCGTCACCGAACAGCTCGGCCGCCATCGCATCGAGCGCGCCTGCGTCGGCATGTCCCGTCGGCGCGAAGCTGCGTCGGTAGGAATCATGCATCGCAGGTTCGTCGTCGACGATCAGAATGCGCATTGGGGCACCGCCGTGGTTAATGTCATTGAGGGCCCGTCCGCCCTTGCCATGGCGTAACCGGACACGGTTAAGGCGTCGTAAACGCTGTTTCGATGCCCTCACTATCAGTGCTTGATTCAGTTGCCGCGCACGGCGCCGCGACATAGCATCCCGACCATGGATCAGCGGAGCGCTCAGCAGCGGCAGGCCTCCCGTCCCGACGCCCGGCCTGTGGGCGCGCGCGTCGCCGGGCCGCGCCAGACTCAGCTCGCCGCCTTTTCCGAGATGCTGAACGCGGCCCCGCCGGTGCAGCGCCTCGCCCCTTTGGCGTCGCCCGACCGCGACGGCCGGGTTGCCTATCCGGCGGTGGCGCAGCTTTATGACATTCAGGCGTTCGATAGCTGGGACGAACATGTCGCCTGGCTTCTGGCGAACCATGTGGCGCTGCCGCAGGGCCTGAAATTGCGGGTCGGCAGCCTCGGCACCTATCTGAACCGGGCGCCGGTGGGCTCAAAGGCGGTCTATCTGCCGCCCGGACAGCCGGGACTGACCGAGGCAGGCGTCGCGCTTCGCGACAGCGGTGCCCGGGGCGCCATCCTCCTCTCGTCGAGTTATGTCGAGGAGGTCGGCACCCTGCCCAAGGACGAGCGGGTCGCCACTCTGTTGTCGACGATCCGCCATGAAGTGCAGCATGCCGAGAATTTCGATGAGGGCCTGGTTTCAGCCGCCCCTTCCGAAGCCGAGAGCGCGCTCGATGAAACCATCGCGCATTCCGAGAACATCCTGAACGCGCAACTGGGCGGCACCAAGAGCGATGCACCGCTGTGGGACCAGGTCGAACATCTGGCGCAGGCGGAGAAATATTTCGAATCCGCCGGAAGGGCTCAAGGCGCGCTAAAGGACAAAGCCGCCGCGGCCCTGGAACGAGCCCAGAAAGAGGTGCGTAGGGCTTTGGCCGAACATGGGGAGAACCCCGCGGAGATGATCGACCAGTATCTCAACCTGGTCGATTTCGACGAGGATGGGCACAAGCTGGCGAACAAGAGCGATGCCATGCGCACGGTCCTGCAGGGCAAGTTCGCGGATACGGACCCCGTGGCGCAGCGCGCCGCGGAGCCAGCGGGCAATCGCACCGGCATGCCCGACAATTTGAAATCCGGTATCGAGGCCCTGTCTGGCATCTCGATGAACGGGGTGAAGGTCCATTATAATTCGGCCAGCCCCGCCCAGCTCAACGCCCATGCCTATGCCCAGGGCAGCGACATCCATCTCGCCCCGGGACAGGAACGGCATTTGCCGCACGAAGCTTGGCATGTCGTCCAACAGGCGCAGGGGCGAGTCGCCCCAACCCGGCAAATGAAGGCAGGGACCCCCATCAACGACGACGCCGGGCTTGAGCGCGAGGCCGATGTAATGGGCGCCCGGGCGGCGGGCATGACCGCCTCCGCCACGAATACGGCACTGGCCGAGCCCAATGCCAGCGGGCCGGCCGCGCAGCGCGTTGCCCAGCTTTATCGCCTGTATCCGGTGAGCGAGCAGACCGATCAGCAGTGGAACGCCGGCAAGCCGGTGCGCGTATCCGAGGACGGCAATCTCGCGGTGGGCCAGGATGACGGCTATGGCTCGCATGACCTGTGGGCCGAGGCCGGGATGATCGAGCCAACCAACGAGCGTCTGCAGACGTCGGGCTCGCGCTATCGCGTCGCTGCCGGCGATACGACGCTTTCCGGCACCTCACCCGTTGGCAACCATGCGCGTACCCTGACCAAGGTCGTACCAAGCTATGGCCCCACAGGCGATTCGGGCGAAGACATGACGATGCCGGACGATTGCGGCACGGCGGCGCATGAACTGACCGGCGCAATGGGTGACGATGACACAAAGACCGAGATGGTCGCGGTCTTCCGGAACACCATCAACCTGGCGGCAGCCGTCACCACGGCGGCGGAAGACCAGCCAGCCAAGATGAAGCGGGAAATCCTGCTCCCGTTCATCATGGCCAAGAGCAACGAGGACGTCCCGAGCTTTTTCAGCTTCGTCGGCGTCGGCCCGAGCAAACGCAACCTGATCGACCTTACGAGATTGCGTCAGCTCGACAGGCCCATCAACGCGTTCCGCCATGCCATGGAGCGGATGACCGTGATTAGAACCGTCGACCTTCCCGAGATTTTAGAAGAACGACGCCAGTTGCAGGACATGGATCCTCTCGACGGCGGTTTCGCGGCACGGCAGCTGGCTTTCAAACAGGCAGAGACAAGGATCTCTGTCGAGGTGAACCAGATCAGAGACCTGATCCAACGGATCGCGCCAACCATCATACCGACGCTGAAACAAATCGACGACCTTATCGTCGCCTCCTATGAAAAGCTGACACCCGCCGAGAAGGATACTTTCGAGCAGCGGGCGCAGATCAACCGCTATGCCGCTCCCGAGCCCGGTCAGGCATTCGCCATTTCAACGGGCGGTGCGCCCAAGAACATCAGGCGGGGCGACGGCACCGTTCAGGTCACCTACAATGTCCATTGGGCGGGCGTGCTGATGAAGAGCGGCGGCGACACCGTGACGATGGAGAATTCAGCCGAACATATCGTAGTGCCGCGCAACACGAACTGGATCTTCCAGATGTACGGCGCCGCATCCAACGCCGTCGGCAAGCGCGGGCAGACGTTCCACGAACAGAATCGCGACGTGATCGGCGCGCATGGCCAGTCGCCGACGACGATGACCGTCAAGCCAAGGGACGCCTGATGGCCCTGCCGCTGATCCGTTCGGGAAAGAACATTTCGAAGCACGCGGGCGAGCGGGTGGCGGTCCAGGGCATTTATGCGTCGATCGACCTGCGCCGCCTCTACAAGCCGCCGCCACAATATTCCGGCCATGTCGCCATAAGGCTGGACGATGGCGAGACGGTGCTGCTCGAACCATCCTGGCACCCCGACGCCCGCCGCAGCAATGCGGAACGCGAGGCTCATGAGGGGCGCCTGGTCGTCGCGATCGGCATTCTTCATGGCGAGGCGCCGGATGCTCCGGACGGCACCGCCAGTGTTCGCATGCCGTGCCTTAGCGAAATCGACTCGATCGAGCTCGTTCCCTGACCCGACTTCCTTCCCCAAGGGTCCAGGCGCAGATAGCCCCAATTTCGGGCGATCCGATTGCCGTAACCGAACAAAGGAAATAGCATCGCCCAGTCGATCGGCCCCGATCGACTGGCAAGGGCACAGCGCGATGCATCAACGAGGCGTGCAGCAGCGTCAGGCGATCCGTCCCGCCCTTCCCGTTCCCGGCGCGAGCATCGCCGGCCCGCGCCAGACACAATTGGCCGCCATGTCCGCGATGCTCAACGCTGGCCCGCCGGCGCAGCGCCTCGCCGCGATGGCGACACCGTCCGGAGACCGGGACGGCGTGCCCCCTCGATCTGAGACGGCACAGCTCAAGCCGATCGCGCGATCCACCGGAATGGCGCCGGTCCAGAGAATGATCGTCGACAATAGCTCGCCACCGCCTAACTTCACATCCGACAGCGAGCGACCGAAATGGCAGGTCACCGCAGAACGGGCGATCCTGGAGGACTTCAAAATTACCACGGGATCGAGCGTGAGCAAGATCGACTATGTCAAGGAACAACTCGCCCGCTGCCATATCCTGGCGTTCAACGACATCCAGGCAACCATTCTCGAATATCTGAACAGCAGCGCGCCGAACAAGGACAGCGACCTGACCATATGGCTGTTCAACGTAACCGCCGGCATCGGGGGGACACGCGAAGCGACGGGGATCGAAAAAGCGGCGCAGATAATGATGGCCAACCCGTCGGCCAAGACAGCGAATACGCTGCTCGGCAAGCTCAACAGCCTGTCCGACAACCTTCGCGCCGCCAACAGCCTTCTCAACAGCTATATCGGCGAGCATCCCGATCTGCGCGGCTCGACATCGCCGGGCGGGCAATGGCATGCCAGCACCAAGAGCCGCCAGGCGCTCGACCTGAGCGACAGCAGCCTGTTGCTGACGCCCCTGCACCAATCGAATATCGTCACCTCAGAAGGCACGGTGCCGCTCGGCTCTTTGAGCCCGAGGCTGCAGAGCCAGCTGCAAGGCCAACCCTGGGAAACGCGCGGCGTGCATTCGAGCAGCACGATCAACGCGCTTTACCCCGGATCGACCGAGACCTCGATCAAGGCCGCACCAAGCGGCACGTTCAACTTCACCGGCATCACACAGGCACCGTCCAACCTGTCGGGCCTCTATTACGAATATGGCGTGCTGGCGAAGAACAACGCTCGTTCGCCGACGGAAGAATTGCGGTTCCAGGAACTCGCCGGCATCCTCAAGGGCGTCGGATGGATCAACTGACCGGAGGGTCGGTTCACTCTTTCCCGCGAACCAGCGCCGCGCCTAGTTCGATCGCCCCTAGCGGCCCGGCATTGTTGCCGAGCGCCGCCGGCACGACATAGTCTTCGACCGGCTCGATATCGGGCGTGGCCCCGTAGCCGCCGAGACTTTGCACCAGCTTCGACCGGATCAGGGGAAAAAGACCGGGAGTGCCGGTCATCACGCCGCCGCCCATCACGACCCGGCGCGGGATGCCGGTCAGCACGAGCATATGGACCAGTTGCGCCAGCGTATGCGCGACACCGTCCCAGGCGGGATCGTCCGCCGCCAGTTCCTGCGCGGGTCGGCCCGCCCGCGCGGCGATTGCCGGTCCTGATGCAAGGCCCTCGACGCAATCCCCGTGGAAGGAGCAGATGCCCGGCCAATCGTCCCCGGCCATGCGGACCGAGCGGACATGGCCGAGCTCAGGATGAGTCAGCCCGTTCGTCGGAATGCCGTTCAGCACCAGCCCGACGCCGACGCCGGTGCCGACAGTGATATAGGCGTGATCGGCGACATCGCGCGCCGCGCCCCACCGTCCTTCCCCCAGGGCCGCACCAGCAACATCGCTGTTGAAAGCGAACGGCACGCCGGCGTGACGCGCCAGGCGGCGGCCGACATCGGTGTTGGACCAGCCCGGCTTGGTCGTCGCGGTGATGAAGCCGTAGTTCTCCGCCGCCGGATCGATCGACACCGGACCGAAGCTGGCGATGCCCAGGGCCTGGTAGCCCGACCAGCGGCTGAGCACCGATTCAATCGCCGCCAGCGTCTCCCCGGGCCCGGTCGTCGCTATCCGAACTTCATCCCGGATATCGTCCGGTCCCGTGCCGAGCACGCAGATGCATTTGGTCCCGCCAAGTTCGATGCCGGCGATCAGGGAATTGGTCATGGCGGACGCTATCCTCTTCGGGCGGGAATACTGTCAATCGCAGGTCAATGTGCTGACCGGCACATTCTTGCGACAAATGGAGTCTAGGGCTCCGGCTGAGATTCGAGTTGGAGTGACCATGCGGCGTATCGGCATCCTGTTCCTGCTGGCATCGGCCAGCAACCCCGCACTCGCCGCAGCCCAGAAAGCACCGCGAGCAGCGCCGGCCCCAACGTCGGGCGCCGCGCCGGCCGGGCAGGCCGACGACCAGGGCGACACGGACGAGCCGGACATCATCGTGCGGGGACAGCGCAACCTGCCCGGCGCGGTGATCGGCGACATCCAACCCGAGGAGCAGCTCGGTCCGGCGGACATCCGATCCTACGGAGTCAGTTCGGTTTCCGACCTGCTGGCCGAACTGACGCCGCAGACGACCAGCGGTCGTGGCAGCGGCGGGGCGCCGGTGGTGCTGCTCAACGGCAAGCGCATTTCCAGCTTCTCGGAGATTCGCGACCTGCCGACCGAAGCGATCGCGCGCGTCGACATCCTGCCCGAGGAGGTCGCGCTGAAATATGGCTATCCCGCCGACCAGAAGGTGGTGAATATCGTCCTGCGCCGCCGCTTCCGCGCGACCACCGTCGAACTGGCCAACAAGATGCCGACCGCCGGGGGGAACAACGATACTGACGGCAAGCTCGATCTGCTCAACCTCCACGGCAATGGCCGCTTCACCCTGCATATGGAATATGAAGGGCAAACCGGGCTGACCGAAAGCCAGCGCGATATCACGCAGCAGCCAAGCCCGTTCGCGATCGGCGGCAATGTCGTCGGGCCCAAGGGTGGAGAGATCGATCCCGCGTTGAGCGCCCTCGCCGGGAGCACGGTGACGATCGCGGGCGTGCCGGGCAGCGCCGCAGGCGGCATGCCGACGCTTGGCGCCTTTGGCGCGACCGCGAATAACCCCAACACGACCAATCAGGCCGCGTATCGCAGCCTGCTGCCGACAAGCCGCGATTTCTCCGCGAACAGCGTCTATGCACGAACGATCTTCGGCAACGTCTCGGCAACGCTGAACGGCCGGGTGGAATATACCGACGGCGTGCGGCTCAACGGCCTGCCGACCGCTTCGTTCGACCTGCCCGCCGGCAACCCCTTCTCGCCCTTCGCCAACGACGTGGTCGTCGACCGGGTGCTGGACGGGTATCTGCCGATCGCGCAGCGCAGCTCAACGCTCACCACACATCTCGGCACCACGTTCAACGGCAATATCGGCCCGAAATGGCGCTGGTCGCTGACCGGCAACTACGACCACAGCGACACAAGGACCTTTACCGACACCGGACTCGACATCTCTGATTTCCAGGCGCGGATTAACGCCGGGGACCCCACCGCCAACCCGTTCGGTCCGCTGGAGAGGTTCGGCGCGAGCCCGGCCAACCGCGCCTATGCCATCTCCAACGATGCCGGGCTCGACGCGCTGTTCAACGGGCCGTTGTTCAAGCTGCCCGCCGGCGACATCTCGACCAGCATCCGGGTGGGTGGCGACATGAGCAGCTTCGATAGCCGATCCTATCGACTCAGCGGGGACCAGATCGGCTCGGTGTCGCGCGATACGGTCAGCGGCCAGCTCAATCTCGACGTGCCGATCGCGAGCAAGGCGAACAATTTCCTGCCGTTCCTCGGCAAGCTCTCGGCCAATTTCAATATCGCCGAGAATCATCTCTCCGACTTCGGCACGCTCCAGACCCTGGGCTATGGCGCGAACTGGACGCCGATCGACGCGATCCGTTTCATCGTGTCGCATACCGACCAGGAACAGGCGCCGAGCGCTCAGCAACTCGGCAATCCGGTGATCACGACGCCGAACGTGCGCGTATTCGACTATATCCAGGGCACCACCGCCAACATCACCTCGCTGACCGGCGGCAACACCGGGCTGATCGCCAGCAACAACCATGTCACCAAGCTGGGCCTGACCCTGAAGCCCTGGTCGGAAAAGGACATCAGCTTCACCGCCAATTACGTAACCAGCCGGACCGAGAACCCGATCGCCGCCTTCCCGACCGCGACGGCGGCGATCGAGGCTGCGTTCCCGAGCCGCTTCACGCGCGACGCGTCGGGAATGCTGACCCGGATCGACATGCGGCCGATCAACTTCGCCGAAAGCAGCCGGTCTCAGCTGCGCTGGGGCATCAACTTCTCCAAGCCGCTCAAATCCAAGATCCAGAAGGAACTGGAGGCGTTCCGTGCCGGCACCGGGCCGAACCCGTTCGCGGGGATGCAGCCGCCGGGCGGCTTCCGGCGGCGCGGCGGCGGCGATACCACGCCGGACGGCAGTGCGCGGAACGGCGGCACGCCCGCGGGACAGGGCGATGGCGGCGAGAACCGCGGTCAGGCCGGCGGCGGTGCCGGTGACGGCGGGCCGCGCCAGGGTGGTGGATTCGGCGGGCGCGGCGGCGGATTTGGCGGCCGCGGCGGTGGCCAGGGCGGCGGGCGGCTGAACTTCGCGCTCTACCACACATGGCATTTCAAGGAGGAGGTGCTGGTCCAGAATGGCGGACCGCGGCTCGACCTGCTCAACGGCGACGCGATCGGCAGCAGCGGCGGCCAGTCCCGCCATGAATTCGAGGCGCAGGCAGGATATACGAATAACGGCCTGGGCTTCCGGTTCTCGGGCAATTACCGCACCGGCACCGAGGTCAATGGCGGGACGCCCGGTGCGCCCCAGTCGCTCAACTTTTCAGGCCTCGGCACCCTCGATCTCCGGCTGTTCGCCGATTTCGGGCAGCGGCTCGACCTGGTCAAGAAACACCCCTGGCTGCGTGGCACTCGCCTGACGATCGGCGTGACCAATATCTTCGACGGCAAGCAGCGCGTGACCGATGCGAACGGCGTGACGCCGGTCAGCTACCAGCCCGATTATCTCGACCCGCTGGGGCGGAGCGTGCGGATCAGCCTTCGGAAGCTGTTCTTCTGACGGCTTGGCGTGGCCGGGGGGACTTCCCGGCCACGTCCCCTCCCTGCCTCAGAAATTCACGCGGAAAGTCGCCCCCGCGGTACGCGGCGTGCCGAGCTGGCCGGCATAGGCAAAAGGCGAGGTGCCGACGATCGCGGTGGTCGACAGGTTCTGGAAATACTTCTTGTCGAAGGCGTTGTTGAGCCATGCGGAGAGGTCGTAGCGCCCCTCGCGGAACGACGCGCCGAGGCGGAGATTGACCAGGCTGTAGGGATCGATCCGGCTGTACGGGCCGGCATCGGCCGTGCCGAAGGTGCTCGACCGATAGCTGTACTGCGCGATCGCATAAGGTCGCACGCCACCGGCAAGCTGGATGTGATAGTCGATCGATGCATTGGCGACCCATTTCGGCGCCTGGAACAACGGCTTTCCGGTGAGGTCGCAGACCCCGGTCACGCCGACAGGGCATGGCGCGTTGGCATAGCTCTTGTACTTCGCGTCGTTGTAGGAACCGTTGCCGTCGATCGTCAGGTTGTTCGTCAGCTTCAGCGATGCATCCACCTCGATGCCACGCGACCGCACATCGCCGACATTCGCGAGATAGGAACGGTTGCCGTTGGTGGGAACGATATTGGCCTGAAGACCGGAAAGATCGGTAGAGAAGGCGCTGATGTTGAGGGTCAGGCGCCGGTCGAAGAGCTGGCTCTTGAGGCCCAGTTCCCAGTTCCGGACCTTTTCCGGCTCAAGCACCAGCGGCGTCCCCGCCGAAACCGCCGAATTGAGGTTGAGGCCCGACCCCTTGTAGCCGGTCGAATAGGATCCATAGGCCAGTATGTCGGGCGTGACCTTGTACGCGATGCTGGCGAGATAGGAGACGTTATCGCCCGTCACCGACACGTTGTAATGGAACGGGATGGAGGTAGCCGGGTTCGGCGTCCCCACAAGCGAGGTGTCGGACCGGCCCCAGCGCTTGTCGTGGGTATAACGAATGCCGGCGGTGAGCGTCAGCCGATCGGTGATCGAATAATTCGCCTGTCCGAAAGCCGCGACACTGTCGACGGTGGTCCGGACATCGTCGAGATATTGCGAACCCGGGGCGATATTGATCGCGGCCGCGGCCGGGTTCGCGAGGCGGGCATAGGTGGTGTAGAAGTTGCTGGCGTCATAGCCGAACTGGTTGAGGATGAAATGATCGCGCAGCACCTGATGGAACAGATAGGCGCCGACCTGCCAGTTGAACCGCCCCGGCCGTGACGCCAGCCTGATCTCCTGCGAAAGCTGGTCGTCCTTCGTCTGGGCGACATTGACCTGGATGACGTCGAGCGGCGTGCCGTCACTGTCCTGCAACGGGTTGAAGTGCCAGTAGCGCCAGGCGCTGATCGAGGTCAGGGTGACCGGCCCCAGATCCCAGTCGGCTTGCAGCGACACGCCTTTCTGGTCGGTCTTCATATTCTGGATCGAATTGTTCTGGGTGTAATCGAGGCTCGGCCTGGGCACATAGCCGAGCGCCGCCAGGGTCTGGAGCGTGCGACCGGTCGTCGCGCTCAGGCTGGCCGGCAGCACCAGCTTCGTGGCGCTGACGCAGCAGGTGTCGTCCTCGATCGAATAGTCGCCGATCAACCGCAACGTGAGATTGCTGGCGGGCGTCGCGAGAAGCTGGACGCGCGCACCGCTGCGCCCGACGCTGTTGGCGGCGACGCCAGTCTTGATATTGTCGAGCACGCCGTCGCGGTGCGTGTTGAAGCCGGTGACGCGAAAGGCCAGGAGCCCGTCGATCAGCGGCCCGGTGACACTCACGCGTTCCTGATTATAATTATAGGTACCGCCCGAAATCTCGGCCGTGCCCTTGAACTCGAACTCCGGGCCGCGGGTCGTGATGTTGAGCACGCCGGCCGAATTGTTGCGCCCGAACAGCGTGCCTTGCGGGCCGCGCAGCACCTCGACCCGGTCGATGTCGATCAGATCGGCCAGCGCCATGCCGGGGCGGCCGAGATAGACCCCGTCGATATAGACACCCACCGACGTATCGAGCCCGTCCGAGGCGGAGGAAACGCCTATACCGCGAATGCCGATCGATGAATTGCGCGGATTCGAATTATAGGCGGTGAGGCTCGGCGTCTGGAACTGCACGTCGCTGAGCGTGTAGCCGCCCTTGCGTTCGAGCGTCGCGCCGGACACCACCGACAGGGCAATCGGCACATCCTGGGCCCGTTCCGAGGTACGGCGCGCGGTCACCACGACATCCCCGCCCTCGTCCGCGGCCACGGCGGCGTCCTCCGCCACCGCCGCGACGTTCCTGGCGACCGCGCCATCGGGTGCGGGATCATGGGCCAGGGCCGGCTGGCCAAGACCAGCGCCCGCGGCGATCGTCGACAGCAGCGTTGCGCGATGGAATCTGTTCATTTCGGCCTCCCTTGACCTTTGCGATACGTCAGCGGTCGATCGGTCGCGGCTGCCCCTCTCCAGGGCGGCCGGGCGCAGGCGAGCACCTTCTCGACAATATGCTGGCTGCGCATTGCGGGGTTGCCCGATCCCTCCGATCGAGAGCGCAACGCTGATTCCAAATTCCTATCGAGTCAATGGGAATTGAATCTTCGCCGTCCCCAAGATTTTCTGAAGCAGGCTCCTTCTGTCCTCACGGACGAACGCTTCGACTGATCGATAAATACCGTTTCACCAATATGTTATCTGCCCGCTGGCTCCTGTTTTGGAGCGCGCGCGAACGCCGTCGCCGGGCAAAAGGTTCCCTCATTAAATTCCCACTAGATCAGTATGGATTCTAGCGCCGAGGAAAGATATTCTACGTTCGCCGATCGCCGGCATGGGCGCAGTTTTCGCCAGCAACCATTCGTTCGGGAACACATCCATGCCGAGTATCGGAAAGCTTGAAGTCAGCCGTCAGGGCTTTGGTGCGATGGGGCTGTCGCATACCTATGGCCAGGCGGACGATGTGAGGTCGGTCGCCACCCTGCACCGCGCCATCGGCCTCGGCGTAACCTTCTTCGACACCGCCACGGGCTATGGCGCGGGGCATAATGAGGAGCTGCTGGGCAAGGCAGTGGCGGATCGGGGCGATGGCCTGATCATCGCCAGCAAGTTCGTCCATCGTCCCAATGGCGGCGGTGCGGCGGTGGCGCCGATCAAGGCCCGCGACGCCGTCGAGGCGAGCCTGACCCGGCTCGGCCTCGACCATATCGATCTCTATTATCTCCACCGGGTCGATCCCGACATTCCGATCGAGGATTCGGTCGGCGAGTTGGGCCGGCTGGTGGACGAAGGCAAGATCGGCGGCGTCGGCGTGTCCGAAGCATCGGCCGACGCAGTCCGCCGGGCGCATGCGACCTATCCCCTCACCGCGCTGCAGAGCGAATATTCGCTGTGGACCCGTGACGTCGAGGTCGAGATCCTGCCGGCCGTCCGTGAGCTCGGCATCGGCTTCGTCGCCTACAGCCCGCTCGGGCGCGGCTTCCTGGCGGGTGCCGAGGTGAGCGATCCCGACGACCGCCGCCGCCAGCATCCGCGCTTCCAGCCGGACGCAGTCGCGGCGAACAGCCTGCGCCGCGCGACGATCGAACAGGTGGCGAAGCGGGTCGGCGCGAGCGTGGCGCAGGTGAGCCTCGCCTGGGTGCTGTCCAAGGGCGTGGTGCCGATCCCCGGGACCCGCCACATCGAGCATCTCGAGTCCAACTGGGCGGCCAACCACCTCGAGCTCGATGCCGACTCGCTCGACGCACTCGAGGCGGCCTTCCCCCGCGGCGCGACCGCTGGCGCCCGCTATCCGGCGGAAGCGCTCAAGCTCGTCCCGCCCGAGCCAGTCGCCGCCTGATTTTCCCTTTCCGGCTGAAGGAGCCAGATATGAACGCCGTCACCGCGCTTCGCCCCGATACCAATCGCGACCGCTTCACCTATGACCATATCACCGTCGAGCCGGTGACGCCCACGATCGGCGCCGAAATCTCCGGCATCGACCTGCGCGAGCCGATCACGCCCGAACTCGCCGCCGACATCCAGCGCGCGCTTCACGACTGGCGCGTGGTGTTCTTCCGCGACCAGGACATCAGCAACGACCAGCTCAAGGCGTTCGGCCGGGCTTTCGGGCCGCTGACGCCCGCCCATCCGATCGCCGAAGGGCTTGAGGATCATCCCGAGATCTGGGAGCGCTCGGTCGCCGAATACCGCACCCGGCGCGAGCGCAATACCGCCCTGCCGCCCGGCCGCGAGCCGCCGCGCGATTACAAGGGCTGGCATATCGACATCACCTTCGTCGCCAACCCGAACCGCTATTCGATCCTGCATGGCGTCGAGATCCCGCCCTATGGCGGCGACACGCTCTTCACCAATCTGATCGCCGCCTATGAGGGTCTGTCGGCGCCGATCCGCAGCCTGATCGACGGGTTGCAGGCAGTGCACCGCACCACCGATTATGACGGCGGCACCCGCGAGCCGCGGCGCGACGGACGCACCAAGGGGCCGTTCGTCGCGCTCCACCCGCTGGTCCGCATTCATCCCGAGACCGGTGAGAAGCTGCTGTTCCTCAATCCCGGCACGATCAGCCATATCGTCGGATTGAAGGAGCCGGAGAGCAAGGCCCTGCTCGACCTGCTATTCTACGAGGCGACCCGGCCCGAATATCAGGTCCGCTTCCACTGGCGGCCCAAATCGCTGGTCGTGTGGGACAACCAGGCGGTCGCCCATGCCGGACCGATCGATTACGCCCAGTTCGACCTGGCCCGCGCCGTCCGCCGCATCACCGTCGCCGGCGAGCTTACCCGTGGCCCCGACGGCTTCGTGTCGCAACAGCTCGAAGGCGAGCTGTTCAACGTGCTCGGCTGATGCCGGCCGCGGCCGGATCGAAGCCATGGGGTGCTGTCGCCCTGGCCGCGTTCGTCGCGGTCACCATCGGCCTGCTGGTGCTGTTCGCCCCCAACCGCCAGGCGAAGGCGGCCGGCGGACTGGCACTGTCAGCCGCCCTGCCCGACAGCGTTCCGGACGGCACCGTGCTGACGGTCGGCGATCCGGTGACCGAATGGGTGGTCAGGCATAATGGCTGGGACAAGGACCTGAAGTTCAGGATCAAATGGGTCCAGATCACCGGCGGGCCCGACGTGACCGAGGCGTTCCATGCCAAGGCGCTCGATGTCGGGCTCGGTGCCAACGTACCGCCGATCCATGCGACCTGGGTCGGCCTGCCGGTGAAGATCGTCGCCACCGCCTATCGACACGATCCGCTTGACCACCCCGCCTTCGTGCTGGGCATCGCGCCCAAGGCGAATATCCGGACGATCGCCGACCTGCGCGGCAAAAGGATCGCGATCAGCCCGAGCCAGGTACAGGGGCAGATCGTCCTCCAGACGTTGAAGGCAGCGGGAATCGCGAAGAGCGAGGTGACACTGGTCGAACTGCCGTCGAGCATCGGCGGCGACGTCTATACCAGCGCGCTAGCCAGCAACGCCGTCGATATGGCGCCGATCGGCGGAGGCATCGTCGCCGAGCGCTACCTGCGCAAATATGGCGACGACGGCGCGACTGTCCTGAAGCATCCCGGTTTCCGCGACGACCCGATCTTTGCCTATGTGCCGGTGGAGGTCCTGCAAAACCCCGCCAAGGCGGCCGCGCTCAAGCAGTTCACCGCCTTGTGGGGCCGGGCATGGGCGTGGCGGCTCGCGCATCCCGAGGAGCTGGCGCGCGGCTATTATGTCGGCGAGCAGGGCCTGAAGCTGGAAGATGCCCGGCTGATCGTCACCGCGGCGGGCAAGCCCGACATCCCGGCGGATTGGACCGACGCGATCCGCTACCAGCAGGCATCGATCGACATCCTCGCACCCGAGCTGGGCAATCCCCGCTTCGAGGCAAGCACCCTGTTCGACCCCCGTTTCGAAGCGCTTGCCGCGGGCGGGTTTTCCCTCGCCAGCTCCAAATGACCGGAGATGTCATGAACGCTCCCTTCCCCCAATTGATCGTCGCACCGCCCAGGCATTTCGTCCCGGCGCAGGGTACGCGAAGCCAGCAGCCGGGCCTGCGCCGGCTTGGCCTTGGCGCGCCGCTCGCCTGGGGCTGGATCCTGGGGCCGGGGCTGCTGCTGCTCTACTGGTCGGTGCTGTCGGCCACCGGCTGGCTCGACCCGCGCGTGCTGCCGGCGCCCTGGACCGCAGTCGAGACGGCAATCGACCTGCTCCGCGACGGGCGACTGCAGGATAACCTCGCCGTGTCGGCCTGGCGTGCAGGACAGGGTCTCGTCTTCGGCACGACCATCGGGGTCGTGCTCGCCTTGCTGTCCGGGCTGACCCTGCTCGGCGGCTATGTGATCGACGGGCTGGTGCAGTTGAAGCGCGGGATTCCGGTGCTGGCGCTGATCCCGTTCATGGTGCTGTGGTTCGGTGTCGGCGAAGGCATGAAGGTGACGGTGATCGCCGTCACGGTATTCGCCCCCGTCTATATCCAGACTCATACGGCGCTTCGCGCGATCGACCTGAAGCAGGTCGAACTGGCGGAAACGCTGGAACTGAGCCGCTGGGGCTTCATCCGCCATGTCGTGCTGCCCGGCGCGTTGCCCGGCCTGCTCACCGGCCTCCGTTTCGGCGTGACTGCGTCGTGGCTGGCGCTGGTCGTGGTCGAGCAGCTCAATGCGACGAGTGGAATCGGGTACATGATCACCCTCGCGCGCAACTATGCGCAGACCGACATCATGCTGGTCGGGCTTGTCGTCTACGCCCTGCTCGGCCTGACATCGGATGCGGCGGTACGGCTGATCCAGCAACGCGCGCTCCGCTGGCGCCGGACGCTCGCGTCGTGAGCGCCGTCGTCCAGGTTCGCAGCCTGGTCCGCCGTTTCACCCGGAAGGGTGTGCTTGACGGCATCGATCTCGACATCGACACCGGCGAGTTCGTCGCGCTGCTCGGCAGGAGCGGATCGGGCAAGAGCACTTTGCTCCGCGCGCTGGCCGGGCTGGATCATGAGGCGGAGGGTACGGGTACGATCCTGGTACCGGAACGTCTTTCGGTGGTATTTCAGGATGCGCGGCTGCTGCCATGGAAGCGCGTGCTCGACAATGTCCTGCTCGGCCTGACCGGTGCCGACCGGCAGGCGCGCGGGCTCAAGGCTCTGGATGAAGTCGGGCTGGCCGGGCGCGAGAATAGCTGGCCCTATGAGCTTTCCGGCGGCGAGCAGCAACGGGTCGCCCTGGCGCGATCGCTGGTGCGCGGGCCGGCGCTGCTGCTGGCCGACGAACCGTTCGGGGCGCTCGATGCGCTGACCCGGATCCGCATGCACGCGCTGCTTCGGCGCCTGTCCGAGGTCTATAATCCCGCCGTCCTGCTCGTCACGCACGACGTCGACGAGGCGATCGAGCTGGCTGACCGGGTGGTCGTACTCGATGACGGCAAGATCGTCGCCGACATCCGCGTCGCCCTGCCGCCCAGCGGCACCGCCCGGCGCGAACGGACAGCGGCGCTCCAGCAGGAACTGCTCGGCCTGCTCGGCGTCGCGGTCGACGCAGCCACCTCTCCCTATGCCCGCAGCGAAAGGATCCCGGCATGACCCCAGATCGGAACCCCAAAGATCGCAAGCCCTTGGATCGCAAACTTCGTCTCGGTGCGTTTCTCCAGGCGACCGGCCATCATGTCTCGGCTTGGCTTCACCCGGATACCGACGCCGATGCGGGGCATAATCTGGAGCATTACAAAGGGCTCGCGCGGACCGCGGAGCGCGGCAAGTTCGACCTGGTGTTCGTCGCGGACAGCCCCGGCGGCTACGCCGATTTCACCGACGAGGCGACATTCCGTCAGAATGCCAAGGCAGCGCATTTCGAGCCGGTAACTTTGTGGGCGGCGTTATCGCAGGTCACCGAGCGGCTGGGGTTCGTCGCCACCTCGACCACGACCTATGAGGACCCGTACACCACCGCTCGGAAATTCGCGTCGCTCGACTGGATCACCGGCGGGCGGGCGGCGTGGAATGTCGTCACCACCGGCGCCGACGTGTCGGCCAATTTCAGCCGCACCGAACATCTCGAACATTCGAAACGCTATGAGCGGGCCGAGGAATATATCGATGTCGTGAAGGGCCTGTGGGACAGTTACGAGGATGATGCGTTCGTCCGCGACCGTGCGGCGGGGGTGTTCCTCGACACGGGGAAATTCCATGTGCTCGGCCATCAGGGCGAGCATTTCCAGGTGCGCGGGCCGCTCAACATCGCGCGGCCGCCGCAGGGTTATCCGGTGATCGTGCAGGCCGGCGCGTCCGAACCAGGGCGCGAGCTGGCGGCACGGACAGCAGAGGTGATCTTCACCGCGAACCTGCTGCTTGAGGATGCGCAGGAATTTTATGCCGATGTGAAGGCACGGCTTGGGAGATATGGGCGACGGCGCGAGGATTTGCTGGTGATGCCGGGTATCTTCGCCGTGCTGGGCGGTACCGAGGCCGAGGCGCAGGCGAAATATGAAGAGTTGCAGTCGCTGGTCCACCCAGCGGTCGCCTGGGGCATATTGAACCGGCATTATCAGGGCGTCGACCTGTCGAGCTACACGCTCGACGATATCGCGCCGCCGTTGCCAGGCGACACCAATGGCAGCAAGAGCCGCCTGAAGCTGGTCTCCGACCTGGTCGAGCGTGAGCGGCCGACGCTGCGCCAGCTCTATCGCCAGGTCTCCACCGCGCGCGGCCACCTGACCACGGTCGGCACGCCCGAACAGGTCGCCGACCTGATCCAGACATGGTTCCAGACCGGCGCTGCCGATGGCTTCAACGTGATGCCGCCGACCCTCCCGACCGGGCTGACCGACTTTGTCGATCATGTCGTGCCGATTCTGCAGCGCCGCGGGCTGTTCCGCGAGGAATATGAAGGGCGGACGCTGCGCGAGAATCTGGGCCTGAGGCGACCGGAGAACAGTTTCGCCGGGCGCACCGCCGCAGTGGCCGAGGCGTCGTGAGCGAGGCGGCCCTGAAGGCGCGCTATCGCCATGACGACAGCGCGGCGATCCACCGCAACGCGGCGATCGACCTGCTGATCGAGCACCGATCGGTGCGGGCCTATCTGCCCGATCCTTTGCCCGAGGGGACGATCGAAACGCTTGTCGCGGCGGCGCAATCGGCAGCGTCCTCGTCCAACCTGCAGGTCTGGAGCGTGGTCGCCGTGCAGGACCCGGAACGCAAGGCGCGGCTGGCGGCGCTGGCCGGATCGCAGAAACACATCGTGGAAGCGCCACTGCTGCTCGTCTGGCTTATCGATTTCGACCGGCTGACTCAGCTGGCAATCGCGCGCGGCATGCCAGCGGAAGCGCTGGACTATATCGAGACCTTCCTGCTCGGATCGGTCGATACCTCGCTGGCGGCGCAGAACGCCGTCGTGGCGCTGGAGTCGCTCGGGCTGGGGTCGGTCTATATCGGCGGCATCCGCAACCGCCCCGCCGAGGTTGCGGAGGAACTCGACCTGCCCCCGAGGATGTTCCCGCTCTTCGGCCTTGTCGTCGGCAAACCCGACCCGGCACGCCCGGCCTCGATCAAGCCCCGCCTGCCCCAGTCGTCAGTGCTGTTCCATGAGACCTATGTCTGGACCAAGCGGCAGCATGACAGTGCCCATGCCTATGATGACCGCCTCCGGGCCTTCCAGCGGGAGCAGGGAATGGCCGAGCGTGGCTGGACGGAACTGGCGGGGGACCGAACGCGCGGGCCGCAATCGATGGCGGGGCGGCATGTGTTGCGCGCGGTGCTGGGCGATCTGGGCTTCGCACTCCGCTAGGATCGCAAAAGCCGGTCGTCGCGCTTTCGTGCGCGTTCCACCCCTGTTATCCAGGTATTACAGACAGGGCAGCGCGGCTGGACGGTCGCCGCATGGAGACTCGGCTTGCCAATTCGACGCGCGCGGCACGAGTTCTGGGGCTCGGGCCCCGCCTATCGTGAAGCCGCCGGTTTCACCTTCCACCGCCTCGACGCAACCGCGCCCGAGGAAGAGGTGGAGACCCACACCCATGACGAGGCGCATTTCGTGCTGGTGCTCGCCGGCCGATCATGTCGTCCGCCGCCGGTGCCCCCATCGCCTCGACCACGCCGCTGCTCGTGTACAACCCGGCCGGCACCACGCATCGCGATCGCTTCTATCGCGGCCAGGGAAGTTTTCTTGCGGTGTCCGGCGGGCCGGCTGCCGACGAAGCGCGCGCGATCACGGTGCTCGATCCCTATGCGATCTGGACAGCCCACTGTATTGCCCGGGAGATAGCCGATATGGCGTTGTCGCCGATCGGACTCGACGGACGGGCGCATCAACTGGTCGCCAGCGTGCAAGCGCCGACGTCTGACGAAGCCTCCGCCGCGACGGGCCCTCCGCCCTGGCTGCGCCGCGTGTTCGAGATGAGCTTCACGGGAGACCGTGCCGATCTGAGCGTCGCCGACCTGGCCAATGAAGCCGGGGTGCATCCCGTTCACCTGGCCCGTGTGTTCAGGCGCTATCTCGCCTGCTCGCCCGGAGAATATCTGCGCGGACGGCGGCTTGAGCGGGCGGCGGCGATGCTGGGCGCGTCGCGCGCGTCGCTGGCCGATATCGCCTGCGCCACCGGCTTTGCGGACCAGGCGCATTTCAACCGCGCCTTTCGTTCCGCCTTTCGCAGCACGCCAAGCGGATGGCGCCGGGAACGCGATGTTGCGCGGATACAAGACTGAGGCGAGGCCCTTGTTGCAGGGGGTCCGGCAACACCCCCGATCGGAACCCCCTATGCGTATGTTCAAGAGCGCTGCCGCCATAGCGATCACCGCCGGGCTGACCGTCGCCCCCGCCTTGGCCGCCGCCGCTCCCGAAAAATCGAGCGACCTGGCCGGCTTGTGGCAGGCGAAGAAACGCTTCGGGCCGGATATCCGTGGCGAACTGACTATCGTGCGCGACGGCAAGTCCTGGCGCGCTGAGCTCGCCGGCCGCCGCGCGACCGTCACCGCCGACGGCAACACCATCACCTTTACCCTGCCGAACGGCGAGGGCAGCTTTCGCGGGTCCCTGATCGACAGTGGCAATCGCATCCACGGCCATTGGTTGCAGCAACGCACCGTGACCAGCGGCACCGCGTATCTGACGCCAGTCGATCTCGTCGCCCATGGCCCCGGTCTGTGGCGGGGTGAGGTTAGTCCACTGGATGACAGCTTCACGCTGTTTCTCAAGATCGATGCCGATCCCGATGGCGGTGCCCGCGTTTTCCTGCGCAACCCGGATCGCAACATCGGCCGGTTCCTCAACTTGCAGCATATCGCGCGCGACGGGGACAAGGTCACGCTGCTCGGCAAGCCCGGCGGCGCGGAAAAGGAGGTGCCGATCACCGGCGGCACCTACAATGCCGACGACGACATGCTGTCGATCTTCATCCCCGGGCGTGGCGCCACTTATGATTTCAGGCGCGCGGGCGACGACAGCGATTTCTATCCCCGACCCGGCAAGGCGCCCTATGCCTATCGCGCGCCGCTGGCGCGGAGTGACGGCTGGCCAGTGGCATCGCTCGATACGGTCGGGATCGCCCGGCCAGCGATCGAGCGGTTCGTCCAGATGCTGATCGATACGCCGATGGATTCGGTGCACGCGCAGGACATTCACGGCGTGCTGATCGCCCGGCACGGCAAGCTTGTGCTGGAGGAATATTTCCACGGGCAGGACGGCACCCAACTGCACGACACACGGTCAGCGGCGAAGAGCATGACCTCGGTGCTGATCGGTGCCGCCATCCAGAACGGCGCCAGGTTGAGCCCCGCGACGCCGGTGTACGGCATGATGGACGACGGCACTTTCCCGCCCGGCCTGGAACCACGCAAGCGGGCAATGACGCTGGAACATCTGATGACCATGTCCTCCGGCTTTCACTGCGACGACCGCGACCCCAAGGCACCGGGCAATGAGGATGTGATGCAGAATCAGGACGCGCAGCCTGACTGGTACCGCTATGCGCTCGACCTGCCGATGGCGGCGGCGCCGGGCGAGGCGGCGATCTATTGCAGCACCAACCCCAATTTGGCCGGGGGCGTACTGGCCAAAGCGACCGGCACCAGGCTGGAGGACAGTTTCGACCGGCTGATCGCCCGCCCGATGCAGTTCGGACGCTATGCGCTCAATGTGCAGCCGACCGGGCAGCCCTATATGGGCGGCGGTGCGCAGTTTATCCCGCGCGACTTCATGAAGCTGGGCCAGATGATGCTCGACGGCGGCGTCTGGCATGGCCGCCGCATCGTGAGCACGGCATGGGCAAAGCGATCAACCGCCCCGATCCGCGAGATGCGCGGCCTTCACTATGGGTATTTCTGGTGGGGCATCGACCTGCCCTACAAGGGCAGGAAGCTGGCGGCCTATTATGCGGCGGGCAATGGCGGACAGGTCGTGATGGTCGTCCCCGCGCTTGATCTCGTGGTCGCGATCTTCGGCGGCAATTACAGCGACAAGGTGATGTACGTGCCGCAGGAAATCTACACGCCCAAATATATCCTGCCGGCCGTCGACTGAGCCTGGCCCGCGAAAATTGCTCCCATAAATTCTGTTGCTTGCGTCGCCGATGTGCATCAAGCGCTTCGCAGGATGCGGGAGAAGGCCATGCGGACGCGTATCATATCCGGGCTGTCGGCACTGGTCTGTTCCTGCGCCAGCCTTCCGGCCTTCGCGGCACCATGGTGGTATGTCGGGCACGATGCCGATCGCGTCACCTTCGTCGAGGCGAGTTCCATCGAACGGGCCGGCGACACGGTAACCTATTGGTCGCTGGAGGTCGCCGGAGAAGGCGGCCGGGTCATCGAAACGCGCCGTCTCTACATGCAGAGCGATTGCCGCAAGCACCAGTCGGGCTGGATGGGGATCGAACGGCACGATCCCGCCGACCGCAAGATCGATACATCCACCCGTCCCCGGGCGACGCTCGAGGACGTCTCCCCCGACGACAGGGTGGCGACGGGCGAACTGGCGTTTGTCTGTGCATCGGAAACCGGTCGCGCCGGTCTCGTCGCCTTTCCGATAGCAATCGACGACATCGCCTTCGCCAGGGCGCTGTGGGCATCGAATGGCGAGCCCGCCCGGGCGCTGCACGACCAGATGGCAGCCAATCCGGCCGTGCCCATCATTCGGTCGACAGCGCCGGCGACCGCGAGTTTCGGTGCAGCCCAGGTCGCCCGGACGGGCGACGCCATCGTGCCGCCGCGCGATTACAGCGTGGGGCCCGTGATACCTGACCCAAGCGCCTATTCGCCGGACGAGGTGGGCCGGATATATGATATCGCCTATCAAGGCATCCGGAAGGGCGAGCTCCAGTTCGAGGTACGCGGCTATTCGATCTCCGACCTCGTCCATGCCGGCAGTGGCCAGATCGAAACCTTCCCTGTCGGTGTCAAACAGGCCCATATCAGGGACATTCTGGTGACGATCACATCGGCCAGCGCCGACAAGCTTGCCTATAGCGTGCGGATCGAGCACCCGGAACCACCCGAAGCCCCCTGCACATCGGCGGATTGCCTTGTCGTCTCGACCGCAGAGGCACCACAATAAAGACGAGGCAATCGCGCTGCCCGTGCAGCTACCGGCCTATCCGACCTCTCTCATCGCGCTGCCGACCGAGACCCGTATCGCCTTCCGTACGGACGTATACGGCCGGCACAAGTTCAAGCGCGGCTGGCGTTCCGGGCAATAAATTCCCCAGACTATCCCGATGCAGCCAAGATCGGGTGCAGTTTTTCTCAAGCAGTGCCTCGCATACGCCTAAAGTATATGGCCCGGGGCCGATGATGATTGCCGAAAGGCAGGGGCAGTCGTACAGGATCAGGGGCCCCGCGATGAAGCGGCCGTTCTTGGGAGGAACGAGGAAATTGGAAACGGAAACCGACCTCTGTATTGTCGTACCAGCGTTCGATACGCTGAATCTGACACCCCTCGGTACCTCCGTTCTGATCGCGGCCTGCCGGCAGCGGGGTTTCCGTGTCGGGGCGGTCTATGCCAGCGTGTTGATGGGAGCGCGCATCGGCTACGAACTCTACGAGACGATTTGCGGCACGTTGGTGCGCAAGCAGCCGGGCGAGTATATTTTCAAGCCGCACGCGTATCCGCCTGAGACCCTCGCACGCATTCCCGAAGGCATCGAGCACCCGCAAATGCTCGATCTAATCGCGAGCGTCGCGCCTGCCGTCGGACCGCATCTTGACGAGGTCGTGCAGGCGATCGCCGCCAAGAAGCCGCGCATCGTCGGCATCACCAACATGTTCCAGCAGAATATGTCGGCGTTCGCCATTGCGCGGCGGGTACGCGCCGCCCTGCCCGACGCGCTGATCGTGATGGGCGGCGCCAACGTCACCGGCGTGATGGCGAAAGCGCTTGCGCCGATATTCGACTGTGTCGATTATTTCTTCGACGGCGAGGCGGATGTCGCCTTTCCGGATTTCTGCGAGGCCTATCTACGCAGGGGCGAGCGCCCTGCCGGGCGAATCGTCGAGTGCGCGCCATTGCAGAACATGGCCGACTCGCCTGACGCCGATTTCTCCGACTTCATCGCCGCGTTGCGAGAGCAGCAGGACGCCGGGCGGCTGCCGCCAGAGCTTCCCGGATATGTGACATATGAGTCGTCGCGCGGCTGCTGGTGGGGCGCCAAGCATCATTGCATCTTCTGCGGCCTCAACCAGGCAAGCATGAATTTCCGCGAAAAGGGGTCCGAGCGGGTTGTGCGGGAGCTCACCGCGCTCGATGAGCGATGGGACGGCCGACCGATCCGCACGGCCGACAACATCATCCCGAATTCCTATTTCGCGACTGTGCTGCCTCAGCTGGCTGCCATGCCCCGCCCGCCGAAATTGTTCTACGAGGTGAAGGCGAACCTCAAGGAAGAGCAAGTGGCCCTGATGCGCACGGCCGGTGTCTACAGCATCCAGCCGGGTGTCGAATCCTTGTCGACACCGGTCCTGAAATTGATGCGCAAAGGCGTTTCGGCGCACCAGAACATCATGCTGTTGCGCAGCAGCGCCAAGCACGGCATGCGCGCCGGCTGGAACCTGATCTACGGCTTCCCGGGCGAGACTCAGCAGAATTATCGCGACATGCTCGCCATCTTTCCGGCAATCGTGCATTTCCGGCCGCCTGACGGCATCTCCGAGATCATGATCGACCGGTTCAGCCCGAATTTCGACGATCACGAGCGCCTGGGCATTCCCGAGATCAAGCCGTTCGAGATCTATCGGGGCCTCTATCCGTCAGACGCGCCTCTCGACGAGATCGCCTATCATTTCGACGGCATCTACACGACCGAGTTCCTCTCGGACACGGCGCTGGTGAAAGAGTTTCGCGACAGCGTGGATCATTGGAAGCGTTTGTGGCTGCGTGCGCAGCGTCCACTTCTGCTTCTGGAAACGAAGGCGAGCGGCGGCGGCGTCGTCATCGACACACGGCCCATCGCGCGCGAGGCGCTCTCCGTGCTTTCTCCCGCGGCGGTCAACGCACTGGCTCAGCTGGAGCGTCCCCGCCCACGCGAGGGCCTGCCCGAGGCAGTGGCGGAGCATCTCGATTTCCTTCTTCAGCGGCGTTATGTCATCGACCACGAGAATCTGCTGCTGAGCGTGGTGGTTCGCCGGGCATCAGCGGAGCCGAACCGAGCGCGCGTTCCCATGATGGCCGAAGCCTCGTCGTTGTAAACCTGATCGACAGCGCCAGCGGGGGCTGTGCCGGCGCGTCGCTGTAATCGCCGCCGAGGTTATTCGAGGCCTGTCTTATACCTTCCCCGGCGAAGGGCGGGATCCAGTCAGGAAAGTCGATGTAACGACGCGCAACCCTATCCAAAGACGTCTCCCCACTGGACCCCGGCCTTCGCCGGGGAAGCAGTGGAGGAGGTGGATTCGCCCAAATCCTCTCGAGACAGGGGCAGTTATTCGACCGTCACCGATTTCGCCAGGTTGCGCGGCTGGTCGACATCGGTGCCCTTGGCCACGGCGACATGATACGCCAGCAACTGCACCGGCACCGCATACACCAACGGAGCGATCAGCGGGTGGACCTTGGGCATCTCGATCGTGGCGATGGTGTTCTCGCCCGCCTGGGCAATGCCATCCGCATCGGAGATCAGCACGACCTGCGCGCCGCGCGCCTGCGCCTCCTGCATGTTGCTCACTGTCTTGTCGAACAACGGGCCGGAGGGCGCGATGACGATCAGCGGGACCTGATCATCGATCAGCGCGATGGGCCCGTGCTTCATTTCGCCCGAGGCATAGCCTTCGGCATGGATGTAGCTGATTTCCTTGAGCTTCAGTGCGCCCTCCAGCGCCATCGGATAGTCAGGGCCGCGGCCGAGATAAAGCACGTCGCGCGCGACCGCGATCTTCGGTGCCATCGCCTCGATCTCAGCGTCATGGCTGAGCGCATGATTCATCGCCTCGGGCACCGCGCGCAGATGGGCAACGATCTCGCGCTCCATCTCGTGAGTCAGCCTGCCCTTGGCGCGGGCGAGGTTGATCGAGAGCGCGGCCATCACAGCGAGCTGGCAGGTGAAGGCCTTGGTCGAGGCGACGCCGATCTCCGGACCCGCATGAGTCGGCAGCAGCAGATCCACCTCGCGCGCCATCGAGCTGGTCGGCACGTTGATGATGCCCGCTGTCGTCAGCCCCGCCGCCTTCATGTGGCGCAGCGCGGCGAGCGTGTCGGCGGTCTCGCCCGATTGCGAGATGACGATGCCGAGCATGTCGGGGGTGAGGACCGGATCGCGGTAGCGGAACTCGGACGCGACATCGACCTCGACCTGGACCCGGGCGAACTGCTCGATCCAGTATTTGCCGATCATGCCGACATAGGAGGCCGTGCCGCAGGCGACGATGGCAACTCGCTCGACCGAGCCGAGGTCGAACTCCATGTCGGGCAGCGCGACCATTTCCTCGATCGGGCGGAGATAGGAACGCAGGGTCTGGGCCACGACCACCGGCTGCTCGTAGATCTCCTTGAGCATGAAGTGGCGGTGGTTGCCCTTGTCCATCAACTGGCCCGAGGCGCCGGAATTGACGATGGGGCGCGTGACCGGATTATTCTCCCGATCATAAACCTGGATACGCTCGCGCTTCACGACCGCCCAGTCGCCCTCTTCGAGATAGGCGATACGCTGGGTCAGCGGCGCGAGCGCGAGCGCGTCTGAGCCCAGATAATTCTCGCCATCGCCATAGCCGACGGTGAGCGGCGCACCGAGCCGGGCGCCAATCAGAAGATCGGGTTCAGACTTGAACATGACGCCGAGCGCGAAGGCGCCGTGGAGGCGCGGCAGCACGTTCGCCACCGCCTCACGCGGGGCGAAACCGCGGGCAAGCTCGCGGTCGATCAGGTGAGCGACGACCTCGGTGTCGGTCTGGCTTTTGAACTCACGCCCTTCGGCGATCAGCTCGTCGCGGAGCGGTTTGAAATTCTCGATGATGCCGTTGTGGACCAGCACCACATCGCCGACGATATGCGGATGAGCGTTGTCAACGGTCGGCGCGCCGTGCGTCGCCCAACGGGTATGCGCAATGCCGCTGTCGCCCGGAAGCGGATCCTTCGCCAGCTCCGCGGCGAGATTGACCAGCTTGCCCGGCGCGCGGCGACGATCAAACTCACCGTCATGCACGGTGCAGATACCGGCTGAATCATAACCGCGATATTCGAGACGCTTGAGGCCGTCGAGCAGCCGATCAGCAACAGGGCCTTTGCCGAGAATTCCAACAATACCGCACATAGCTTGCAATCTCCCCCTTCCCTGAAAGGGAAGGGCTTGGGGTGGGTCAGCGGCGCCGGAGGCTCGATACCCCCGGGCGGCGCTTTTACGGTGAGGGTGGAAGGCTCGCTGCGCTCGCTACCCACCCCCTGCCCCTCCCTTCAGGGAGGGGAGAAAATCATTTCTTCGCGGCCTTCTCCGCCGCCATCACGTCGCGAAAGCGCCTGGCGCGCCCGGGCCTGGCCTCCTGCTTGCTCCGAGCGATCGCCAGCGCATCCGCCTCGACGTTCCTCGTGATAACCGATCCGGCGGCAACCATCGCCCCCGCGCCGATCGTGACCGGTGCGACCAGGGCGCTGTTCGATCCGATAAAGGCGCCCTCGCCGATCACGGTCTTGTATTTGAAATAGCCGTCATAGTTGCAGGTGATCGTGCCAGCGCCGATGTTCGCGCCCGCGCCGACCTCCGCATCGCCCAGATAGGTAAGGTGGCTGGCCTTTGCACCCGGGCCGAGCACCGCCTTCTTCATCTCGACGAAATTGCCGACCTTCGCCTTCTCGCCCAGCACCGCGCCCGGGCGGAGCCGGGCATAGGGGCCGACCTCGGCCTTCAAGCCGATTGTCGCGCCTTCGATATGGCTGAAGCCGTGGATCACCGCACCGTCGGCGATGCTGACACCGGGGCCGAAAAAGACATTAGGTTCGATCACGACGTCGCGACCGATCCACGTATCATAGGCGAACCACACGGTTTCAGGCGCGATCAGGGTTGCCCCCTCAGCCATGGCGCGCGCGCGCCGACCGTGCTGCCAGCTCGCCTCCACCACCGCCAGTTCGCCGCGGCTGTTGACGCCCGCGACCTCGACCGCATCGGTCTCGATCACTGCCGAAGAGCGGCCATCCTCGGCCGCGAGCATGACGATATCGGGCAGGTAGAATTCGCCGGCGGCATTGTCATTGCCCACCCGGGCGAGCAGCGCGAACAGATCCTCGCCGCGCACCGCCATCAGGCCCGAGTTGCAGAGCGTCTCGGCGCGTTCCCCGGGGGTCGCATCCTTATATTCGACCATCTTCACGATACGTCCGTCGCCATCGGCGATCACCCGGCCATAGGCAGCGGGATCGACCGGGCGGAAGCCGAGCACGACTGTGGCAGGCTTATCTACACCGTGCAGGCGTTCCAGCATGCGCGCCATGGTGGCGCTGGTGACAAGCGGCACATCGCCATAAAGGATCAGGATATCACCCGCGAAGCCGCCCATCGCCTCTTCGGCCTGGTGCACCGCATGAGCCGTGCCGAGCTGTTCGCCCTGCACGACGGTCATCACGCCGAGCGGGGACACTGCGGCCTCGACCTGCTCGCGCCCGGCGCCTGTCACCACCACGGTGCGTTCGGGTTCCAGCGCCGACACACTGTCGATCAGGTGAAGCAGCATGGGCCGCCCCGCGATCGGGTGAAGCACCTTGTGCAGGTCGGATTTCATGCGCGTGCCCTTGCCGGCGGCAAGGATGATCGCGGCGACAGGTCGATTGGTCACGGTGCCTGAAACCTACTCCGATCGCGCCGGGGACTAGCGGAAAAAACGTCCCGATACGGAAAGCCAGTGCCATGATTGTCTTGCCAATTCCATAGCCCGGCTGGCAGGCGAACATGCCATGACGACATTTTCATTCGATATTGTCGGTTTCGACCTGGACGGGACCTTTCTCGACACGATCGGGGACCTTAGCGCGGCGGTGAACCACACGCTGGCCGAGGCCGGACGAGAGCTGCTGACGATCGAGCAGGTCAAGCCGATGGTCGGCGCAGGCGCCAAGGTGATGCTGGAGCGAACCCTGGCGGCGACCGGCGGCTGCAGCGACGAGGAATTCCGGCGGCTCTACAAGCTGCTGCTCGGCTATTACGAGGCGCATATCGCAGTGGAGAGCCGCCCCTTTCCCGGCGCGGTAGCGGCGGTCGAAGGGCTCAGAGCAATGGGCGTGAAGACGGCGGTCGTGACCAACAAGTTCGAAGCGCTGGCGGAAAAGCTGCTGGGCGAGCTGGGCCTGCGCGACCGGTTCGACACGCTGATCGGCGGCGACACCATGGGCAAGGGCTTCGCCAAGCCGCATCGTGCGCCGATCGACGAGATGATCCGGCGGCTCGGCGGCGGCCGCGCTGCCTTTGTCGGCGATTCGATCTATGACGTCATGGCGGCGAAGAATGCCGGCGTGCCGAGCATCGCTGTCAGCTTCGGTTTCCTGTTGCAGCCAGTCGAGGAGCTAGGCGCGGACCGGATAATCGATCACTATGATTCGCTGATTCCTACTCTCGAAGGCATGTCCGTTTGACCTATCGCACGCTGGCGGCCAGGACCGCCTTCTGGGCCGCTCTACTGTTCGCGGTCGTCATGGCGGTCCTGCCCCATCCCCCGCACACCCCGATCGACCAGTTCGGCGACAAGTTCGAACATATGCTGGCGTTCGGCGTGCTCGCCGCGCTTGCCGCCATCGGCTACGCAAAGGTTCCGCTGCTACGCATCGCCGAGCGGCTGTCCTTCCTCGGCGCGCTGATCGAAGTGGCGCAGTCGATTCCCTCGCTGCACCGCGACTGCGACATCATGGACTGGGTAGCCGACACGGCCAGCGTCATCGTGGTGCTGTTGGTGGTCGCGCTGGTCCGTCGCATCTTCCGGCGATAGCGGTCGAGCGCCGCGACTATCGGTTCGTTGTCAGTTGATCATCATCGCGGCAGAATTGATGTTGTACCCGGCCAGCCTCGCCTGCCCATCGGCAATCTTGTAGACAAAGGTCTCGATCGCCTCACCCCGCATATAGCTCGTGGCATAGTTCAAGGTGATGAAATGGCCGCCGGTATTTACCTGGTCGTTCCAGCCCTTCCGTTCCGCCTTCTTCACCGTGCCGAGCTTGCGGTGGACGGCCTCAAGCAACGCCGTCAGCTTGGGTTCGGTAGCAGCCGCCTTCATTTCGGCGGCGGAAGCCTGATAAATCTGGGCGTTCTGGCCATTGTCTAGCATTGCGTGAAACCGACCCACTGCTTTTTCGGCAACGGGAATATCCTCGCCAGCGGAGCACCCGGCCAGACCAAGCAGCAAAGCCGCAACGGTGATTCTCTTCATGCGAGCCCCTCTTTTTCCGAACCCGATGCTGACGTATCGCCCGCGAGGAAACAATCGGTTTTTCCGTTACTTCAATCCACGAAGAATGAACTGCGGCCTAAATGCCTCCCGTCCGATGCCCCGCGCGCCATTTGGTCCACAGGTGCCGCGCCAGCATCGTGGGCGGCATGCGCAACCAGTGAGAGCGAATATAGAAGGCGAGCCGCGTGACAGGGCGCGTCGCCCTGCCCCAGCCATCGCGCGCAGTCAGGCGGCGGAGATAGAGACGGTCGGCCGGTTTGAGCCTTGCGCCGTCACCGTAAAGCGCCGCCGCTAGCCGTATAGCGCGCGACACCTCTCGAGCCAGCCCATGATGCGCGGCGCGCTCGGCCAGCCCTGCGGTACCGAGTTCCTCGACCAGGCAATGCACATCCCAGAGATTACGCATGCCGCCCGCGAGATCGCCGTCGGCGAACAGATGGGCGGCCGCATGGACCAGCATGTCGTTCGGCGAGAGAGCATGCAGCCCGGGCGCGACCTCGATGCTCTTCGCCAGCAGACCCGCGGCATCAGGCGTGATACGCGCGGTGAGCGGCAGGACGGTGTGGTGCACGTCGATCATCCGGTCGCGCTCGCGGTGGATCAGCGGGGGCAGTTCGTGCATCCAGCGGCGATAATAGGCATCGTCATAGGGGTCGGGCTTGACCCATTCCCAGCCCGCCGCGAGCAGCGCCGCCTCGACCGGGTCGATTGAGTCGCGCGGCACGAGGATGTCGAGATCGCCGATCGACCGCCCCTGCCCCGCTTTCAACTCCGCCGCGACGAAGGCGGTGCCCTTGAGCAGCACGACCGGCAGGCCGAGCCGCGCCAGCGCTCGCCGGGCTGCCTCCGCCTCCCACAATGCGGCGATGCATCCCTGCGCGGCAGAGGCGCGGGCGTCGGCAAGGAGGCGCGAGACCGCGCCCGGCACCGCCAGCCCTTCGAGCCGATGCGCCAGCGTCCCGATCATCTGCTCGGCACGCGCGGTCGCGATCAGCGCGGTCCAGCCCTCGGCATCAAGCGCTAGCGTACTGCCAGGAACACGCAACGCCCGGGCAAGCAGCCAGCCGTCGGTCACAGTGCCGCCCATAGCGCCTCGACCTGCGCGATGGCGCTGTCGGTATCGGGATAGTCGATCGCCCGCGCCGGGACGGTGGTGACGATCCGAGTCAAGGCGTCGAAGCCGCGTTCCCCCATCGCGACATAGTTGGTCGATGCCTGGGTCAGCCGGACGAACACCTCGCTCGGGGCGACGTGACGGTCAGCCGCCTCGAAGCCGAAGCGCGGAAACAGGACAAGCGCCGGGACCGCAGGACTATCCATATTCCCCAATGCAGCAGCGTTCGGGACGAGATGCCGGATGTCGCCCTTGGGCGTTCCCGCAAGCAACGTACCGAACGTGTCGGAGGGGGCCGCCTGCTCGACCACGCCAATCGCCGCGTTCTTCAGGCTGATCAGGCGCGGAAAGGCGTGGATCAGCCCGGTCCGGGGATCGACCAGCGCGAACTCGTCGCCCATCAGCCGCCAGCCGCGCAGACCGAGCAGGGCCGCCAGGGTCGATTTCCCCGCGCCGGAAATGCCGGTCATCACCAGCGCTCGTCCGTCGCGTTCGACCACCGAGGCGTGGAGCAGCAGATAGCGCCGCTGGCCGAGCGCCATCTGGAGGTTCATGCCCATCTCGGCCGCAAGCAGCCCCTGCGCCAAAGGCAGCGGCGCAGCCTCGGGCAGGACGAAATCGCCGCCGATCATCACCGCCGGACGGACGACGCGCCGCCATGGCCGTGCCGCGAACAGGCGCACATTGAAGTCCGGCACACCGTCATATGGCTTGGGATAATCCGCATAGAGCGATTCCATCTGCGCGATCGGCGCGCGCCAGTCGGAACCGATCCGGAATCCTACCGGCCCGATCCTGACGGAGAAGACATGCCTCATGCCGCCGAGACCAGTCCGGCCGCGACCAGTTCCTCAAGCCGTGCGGCCAGCGCTGCCGAATCCGTATCCCCGAGATCATAATCCTCCGCGAGCCGGTCGGCCAACGCAGCCAGGGTCATGCCCGCCTCGCCCAGGGTCGCGAGGATCTCGGGCGCGGGCGCGGTGATCAGATGCGTGATGCCGGAAGTTCGGTGATAGACGGCGACGAACGTGTCGAGATGGACGATGCGCAGGCTCTCCGCCCGCGCCATCCGGTACAATGGCTCCGACAAGTCCTCAGCCGCGAGGCATCTGCAACGAGGCGAAGCAGGTAAAGCCGCTCGTTCCCGATTGCAGGCGGCGGATGTAGTTGGTGTAGGCCCGGCTCTGCTCATAGCTCGTGCCGGGCAATTGCCCGCCGTTGAGCGCCGCCTTTACTGCCTGCCCCTTGAACGGCTTGCCTGGCGGCGCGAACGCGCCCGGCGTGCGGGCCGGCACCAGCGTTCCGTCCGCGGCGATATAGCTGCCGGCGCGGCCGGGATCTGGCACGGGAATCTCGCAGGTTATGACCGACGCCGCGGTCTGCGCCAAAGCGGGACGGATCGAGACGATCGCGCTCGCCCCGACCGCGCCGAGCATCAACGCCCGGCGCCGGTTCACGCCGTCCTGCGGAAGAATATCCTGGCTTTCATCACTCATTGTCAGGCCCTTTACCTTCTTAGCCCTTTCACATTCGCAAATGACTGGCAAGCAAGGCTGGCCCGGTTAAGGACGAATGGCTAGAGCGACGGCAATGCTTCAAGGGTTCCGCCACCGTACGTTTACCGCCATCGTCATCGCCGTCGTCGCGGCGGTCGCGGTGTTCCTGATTTCGTACGACCTGCCCTCGACCCTCATCGCCCTGGTCGGCGGGATTGCCGCGGCACTGCTCGCGGCGGGCTCAGGCGACGAACCGACCGAGGTCGCGACGAGCACTGCCGACCTGACGGCACCCAAGGCCCCGGAAATCGCGGAGGTGATCGAAGCGATTGTCGAGCCAGTACTGATCGTGACCGAAGGCCGAGTCACCCATGCCAATGCAGCCGCGCGCGCGCTGCTTGGCGGGCATATCGTCGGCGAGGACGTGCGGCTCGCAATCCGCCACCCGGCGGCGGCCGAGCGGCTGGCCAGTCCGCTTGCCGGGGTTCCGCAAGGACCGATCGACCTGGTCGGGCTGGGCACGCTCGACCAGCGCTGGGAAATGCATGTCGGCCGCGCCGCGGGCGGCCAGCGCATCGTCCACCTGATCGACCAGACCGGCAATTATGCCGCGGAGCGCATGCGGGTCGACTTCGTCGCCAATGCCAGCCACGAACTGCGCACGCCGCTTGCGTCGATCCTCGGCTATATCGAGACGCTCGAAGAGGAGGCCGGCGCCGACAAGGCGGTGCGCAGCCGCTTCCTCAAGATCATGTTCGACGAATCGCGGCGAATGCAGAGGCTCGTCGAGGATCTGATCTCGCTCAGCCGGATCGAGGCCGAAAAATACCGCCTGCCCGAAAATGCAGTCGACCTGGGTCATCTGATCGGCGAGGTGCGGACTGAATTGCTCGACGCGCGTGATGCGCGCGGCAACGAGATCGCCGCTGATATCGGCGCCGAAGTGCCGCCCGTCGCGGGCGACCGGGCGCAGCTCAGCCAGATGCTTCACAATCTGATCGGCAACGCGATCAAATATGGCAGGCCGGGCGCACCGGTCTCGGTACGGCTGTGGCGGGACCAGACCGGCATGGTGCGAATCAGCGTCGCCGACGAGGGCGACGGGATCGCGCCCGAACATATCCCGCGGCTGACCGAGCGATTCTATCGGGTCGATGCGGGACGCAGCCGTGCCGCGGGCGGCACCGGCCTCGGCCTCGCGATCGTCAAGCATATCGTCGAACGGCATCGCGGCCGCCTCGACATCGCCAGCGTGGTGGGCAAGGGCACCACGGTCACGGTGCTGCTGCCCGCTCACGGAAGCACTGTCATCAAACGGTAACGCGATTGTCACACAGGCGCGTTGATCGCGCTGCTAGCGCGACTCAGGAATTTCTCCCCGAGGAAACGCCCAGTGACACGGACCGCCCTGATTCTCGCTTTCTCTGCGCTCGCCCTGACAGCGTGCGAGGACCAGGCGAATGGCAGTGGCGCGGGATCGCGCGACCAGATCAAGGCGGTAGGGTCCTCTACGGTCTATCCCTTCACCACGCTGGTGGCCGAACAGTTCATCAACAACACCCCCAACACCCGCACGCCGGTGATCGAATCGACCGGCACCGGTGCGGGCATGAAACTGTTCTGCGCTGGCATCGGCGCCGCGCACCCCGATATCGAGGCGGCATCGCGCCGGATGAAGGCGTCCGAATATGCGACCTGCAAGGCGAACGGCGCCGGCGACATCCTGGAAATCCAGGTCGGGCTGGACGGCATCGCCTTTGCCGAGGCGAATAACGGGCCGAAGTTCCAGCTGGCCCCGGTCGACATCTTCAAGGCGATGGCGGCAAGTCCGATGGGCGCCAAGAACAGCGCCCGCACCTGGCGCGACGTGAATCCCGCGCTGCCCGCGATACCGATCCAGATCTACGGCCCGCCCGCGACCAGCGGCACGCGCGATGCACTGACAGAGCTGATCCTCAACAAGGGCTGCGAAACGGCGATGCCGCAGATGAAGCCCCTGAAGGAGACCGACAAGGACGGCTACGACAAGATCTGCAGCCGGGTGCGCGAGGACGGCGCCTATATCGACGCGGGCGAGAACGACAATCTGATCGTCCAGAAACTTCATTCAAACCCGACCGCGATCGGCATCTTCGGCTATTCCTATCTCGAGGAAAATCGCAACGAGGTGAACGGCGTGCCGCTGAACGGCGTCGAGCCGACCTATGAGACCATCGCGCAGAACAGCTATCCTGGATCGCGTCCGCTATTCCTCTACGTCAAGAAGGCCCACCTCAACGCGATCCCCGGCCTGCGCCAATTCCTGATCCAATATTCGAAGGAATGGGACCCGAGCGGGCCGCTGGTAAAGCGCGGGCTGATCGCCTCTCCACCCGAGGTTCGCGCGCAATCGGCATCGATCATCCGGAACGAGACGCTGCTCGACCCGAGCAAGCTCCACTGAGATGTCCGTTCTTTCCCTTCTTTTCCTGATTGCCGGGCTGGGCCTGATCGGCTGGTTGACCGCGCGGGTGCGTGCCGTCAGCTTCCGCCGCGACAGCAGCGCCCGGTTCAGTTCGTTGCCGTCACATCACGGCACCTATGTCGCCTTGTGGACAGTGCTGCCCGCGGCCTTGTTCCTTGCGGTCTGGTCCTCGGTGTCGCCTGCGCTGGTCACCGACTCGGTGCTCAAAGCTCCGGCCGCCGCTCACCTGCCCGCCAACCGCTTCGAACGCGCATCAGTGCTGTCCGAGGCGCGCAATCTTGCCGCGGGACGGAGCTTCGGCACCTTCAACCCGCTCTCGCAGGAGCTCGCGCCGGCCTATGCGGCGGCGCAGAAGCGCTATGACTGGATCGGCAGCGCGGTGGCGCTGTTGCTTGCCTTCGCAGCGGGTGCATGGGCGTTCACGCGAGTCCGGCCGGCATTCCGCGCGAGGACCCAGATCGAACGCGTCGTCATGCTGCTGCTGCTCGCTGCCTCGCTGATCGCGATCCTGACCACCCTGGGGATCGTCGCGTCGCTGCTATTCGAATCGGCACGTTTCTTCCGGATGGTGCCGATCGGTGATTTCCTGTTCGGCACGCACTGGAGCCCGCAGGTCATTTCCGCCAGCGACCCCGGTGCATCGCTTGGCGCGGTGCCCCTGTTCTGGGGCACCTTCTTCATCGGCGCGGTGATCGCGATGATCGTCGCGATCCCGTTCGGACTGATGAGCGCGATCTACCTGACCCAATATGCCGCCCCGCGCGTGCGCGCGTGGATGAAACCGATCCTTGAGGTCCTCGCTGGCGTGCCTACGGTGGTCTACGGCTATTTCGCCGCGCTGACGGTGGCACCGGCGGTGCGCGATCTTGCCGTGTCGCTGGGCGTGACCTGGGCCTCGTCCGAAAGCGCGCTCGCCGCCGGGCTGGTGATGGGGGTGATGATCATCCCCTTCGTCTCCTCCATGGCTGACGATTCGATCGCAGCCGTCCCGTCGTCGATGCGTGACGGTAGCCTCGCCATGGGCGCGACCTCGTCCGAGACGATCCGTCGGGTGCTGCTTCCGGCGGCGCTGCCCGGCGTGGTCGGCGGCGTGCTGCTCGCCGTCAGCCGCGCGATCGGCGAGACGATGATCGTGGTGATGGCCGCATCGGGCGTCGCGACGCTGACGCTCAACCCCTTTGCAAGCGCGACCACCGTCACCAAGCAGATCGTCGACCTGCTGACCGGCGAAGCCGAGTTCGACAGCCCGAAGACGCTCGCCGCCTTCGCCCTAGGGCTGACCCTGTTCGTCGTGACGCTGCTGCTCAACATCATCGCGCTCACCGTGGTGAAGCGGTACCGGGAAGCATATGAATGAGTAGCGCCCTGATGGAGAAGGCGCCGACCGACTGGCGTGCCGAAGCGATGCAGCGCCGCATCCGCCGTCGCTACGCCGCCGAGCGCCGGTTTCGGCTGCTCGGGCTCGGCGCAGTGCTGATGTCGGCGGGCTTCCTCGTCTTCCTGCTCGTCACGATGATGGCGAATGGGCTTGGCGGCTTCTCGCGCACCGAGATCAAGCTGCCGATCGACTTTCCCAAGGCGGGGCTGACGCTCGACACCTCCCGGCTGTCGGGGCCTGGCGCCGACTTGGCGCTGGCGGGTGCGGGCATTCAGGATGCGACCGACACCGCCGCGATCGCCGCCTTCGGCAAGGATGGCGACAAGCTCATCTCCGATGGCGCGTGGCTGAAGGTCCGGAGCGCCGTGAAGGCCGATCCCACGCTTCTGCGCGGCCGCGCGACGATCGCCGTGCCTGCCTCGGATTCGATCGACATCGCCGCCAAGGGCAAGGGATCGCCCGAAGCCGAAGCGATCGTCGCGAGGCTGAAGGCAGCCGGGGCGTTGACCACCGGTTTCAACCTGTCCTTCCTTCAGGAAGCGGATTCGACCGACCCGACAATGGTCGGCATCTGGGGAGCGCTGAAGGGATCGATCTTCACGATGATCGTCACCCTGCTGCTCGCCTTCCCGGTGGGTGTGCTCGCGGCGCTTTATCTCGAGGAATATGCGCCCCGGAACCGCTGGACCGACCTGATCGAGGTGTCGATCAACAACCTGGCGGCGGTACCCTCGATCATCTTCGGCCTGCTCGGCCTTGCGGTGTTCCTCAACACCTTCCACCTGCCGCGCTCAGCGGCGATCGTCGGCGGTCTCACCCTGGCGCTGATGACAATGCCGGTGATCGTAATCGCCGGGCGCAACGCGATCAAAAGCGTGCCACCGTCGATCCGCGACGCAGCGCTCGCGGTGGGTGCGTCGCCGGTGCAGGTGGTCTTCCATCACGTGCTCCCACTCGCTTTGCCCGGCATCCTGACCGGCACGATCATCGGCATGGCTCGTGCGCTCGGCGAGACCGCGCCGCTGCTGATGATCGGCATGCGCGCCTTCATCGCCTCCCCGCCCGAGCGGCTCACCGACCCGTCGACGGTGCTGCCGGTGCAGATCTTCCTCTGGTCGGATCAGGTCAATCGCGGCTTCGTCGAGAAGACCAGTGCTGCGATCATCGTGCTGCTCGCCTTCCTGCTCGCGATGAACGGCATCGCGATCTACCTCCGCAATAAATTCGAGACCCGCTGGTAATGACCCAACACCTCAAGATGACGGCCAACAACGTCAACGTCTTCTACGGCAAGAAGCAGGCGATCAGCGATGTGTCGATCGATATCGATCAGGATCTCGTCACCGCGTTCATCGGCCCGTCGGGCTGCGGCAAATCGACCTTCCTGCGCACGCTCAACCGAATGAACGATACCGTCGCCAGCGCGAAGGTGACCGGCGACATCAGGCTCGACGGCGAGGATATCTATGCGCCCGAGATGGACGTGGTGCAGCTCCGCGCCCGGGTCGGCATGGTGTTCCAGAAGCCCAACCCGTTCCCGAAATCGATCTTCGAGAATGTGGCTTATGGCCCGCGCATCCACGGCCTGGCGTCAAGCAAGAGCCAGCTTTCCGGCATCGTCGAGCAATCGCTGAAGCGCGCCGGCCTGTGGGAGGAAGTGAAGGACCGGCTGCAGGACAGCGGGACCGCGCTGTCGGGCGGTCAGCAGCAGCGGCTGTGCATCGCCCGGGCGATCGCGGTCGATCCCGAGGTGATCCTGATGGACGAGCCCTGCTCCGCGCTCGACCCGATCGCCACCGCGAAGATCGAGGAACTGATCCACGAACTGAAGGGCCGCTACGCCATCGTGATCGTCACGCACAACATGCAGCAGGCGGCGCGAGTTTCGCAACGCACGGCGTTTTTCCACCTCGGCACGCTGATCGAGTACGGCGCGACCTCGGACATCTTCACGAACCCGCGCGAGGAGCGCACCAGGGACTATATCACCGGCCGCTACGGCTGAGCCACGGGACAGATGCAGTGAGCGAACATACGGTAAAGGCATTCGACGACGATATCGGCGAGCTGCGCGGCCTGATCGCCGAGATGGGCGGGCTGGCCGAGCAGGCGATCGGCGCTGCGATCCAGGCGCTGCAACGGCACGACCTGGAAGCTGCCGCCCGGATCGTCGCCGACGACAAGAAGATCGACGCGCTTGAGATGCGGGTGGAACAGCTTGCCGTGCGCATCATCGCGCTTCGGGCGCCGATGGCGGTCGACCTGCGCGAGGTGGTCGCGGCACTCAAGATCGCGGGCGTGGTCGAGCGGATCGGGGATTATGCCAAGAACATCGCGAAGCGCGTGCCGCTGATCGACAGCCATGGCGATATCGAGCCCCTGTCGGTGCTGCCGGCAATGGCGACGCTGGCCGCTGCTCTGGTCCATGACGTTCTCGATGCCTTCGCCGCGCGCGATGCCGATGCAGCGGTGTCGGTGTGCGAGCGCGACAAGGCGGTGGACGATTTCTACAACAGCCTGTTCCGGGTTCTCGTCACTCATATGATGGAGAATCCCAAGACGATCGGCCAGGTCGCGCACCTGTTGTTCATCGCGAAGAACCTGGAACGAGTCGGCGACCACGCGACCAACGTCGCCGAGATGGTGTATTATGCCGCAACCGGCACGCACATGGCCGAGCGTGACCGCGCGGCGATCGAAACGATCTGAAGGAGCAAGACCGATGGCCCGGGCTAAAATGCTGCTGGTTGAAGACGATGCGGCACTTGCCGAACTGCTCGTCTATCATTTCAAACGCGAGGATTTCGAGGTCAAGCAGACCCCGGACGGCGAGGAAGCCCTGTTGCTCGCCAAGGAACAGACCCCCGATATCGTGCTGCTCGACTGGATGGTAGAGGGGCTGTCGGGGATCGAAGTGTGCCGCCGCCTGCGCCGCATGCCCGAGACGGCGAACGTGCCGATCATCATGCTCACCGCGCGCGGTGAGGAAGAAGACCGGGTGCGCGGTCTCGAAACCGGCGCTGACGATTATGTGACCAAGCCCTTCTCGCCCCGCGAACTGGTGGCACGGGTCGGCGCGGTGCTACGCCGCGTTCGGCCGGCGCTGGCCGGCGAACAGCTCACTTATGGCGATGTCGAGATGGACACGGTCGGCCACAAGGTTCGCCGCGCGGGCGAGGTCGTGCCGCTCGGCCCGACCGAGTTCCGCCTGCTCAAGCATTTCCTCGAGCATCCCGGCTGGGTGTTCTCGCGCGAGCGGTTGCTCGACGCGGTATGGGGGCATGATTCGGACATCGAATCCCGCACCGTCGACGTGCACATCCGGCGGCTGCGCAAGGCGATCAACGGGACCAACCGGCCGGACATCATCCGCACGGTGCGCTCAGCCGGTTACGCGCTGGATTCGGGAGCCTGACCGCTCCTTCTCCTCCCCACGGGGAGGAGAAAAAAGAATCGTCTGCGAAACGAGGGAGCCATGCGCCCACCCGCGCGTTTGGGGTGGGCGCGGCGAAAGCCTGCGCGTGAAAAGCAGGAGACTCCGATGAAGTTGATCCTCTTGGCCGCACTGGCGGTCGCGACGCCGGCAATGGCGCAGGATATGTCCACGTCGCAGACGACATCCACGACCGCGGCAGATCCGGTCGGCGGCTATCAACCCTCCCAACCAGCGTTGTCGGGCACGCCCCAGCCCGGCGTGAAGCCGGTCTTCGTCCAGGCGCCATCGCCGGACCAGGCATTCCCCCCGCCCCCGGCGCTGGCGCACTATCCGATCTGCAAGCGCGGCCAGTTCGACAAGTGCATGCAGCGCGGCGGACGCTAGGATGACTGGCGGGCGACCGGGAGCGCCCGCCCTTCTCCTACCCAGCGCTCTTGCCTTGACGGCGCGATAGAATAGGAAGCGCTCCATCATCTTTGGGAGCGCCCGCATGACCATCAGTTTCAAGGACCGCGTCGCAATCGTCACCGGCGCAGGCGGGGGCCTCGGCCGCGCCTATGCGCTCGAACTGGCGAAGCGCGGTGCCAAAGTCGTCGTCAACGATCTCGGCGGCTCGCGCGACGGCACCGGCCATTCCGACGCCGCGCTGAAGGTCGTGGAAGAAATCGAGGCGGCCGGCGGCGAGGCGATGTCCGATGGCGGCAGCGTCACCGAATATGAGCATATGGTCGAACTCGTCGCCAAGGCGAAGGCGAAATGGGGCGGCGTCCACGTCCTCATCAACAATGCCGGCGTGCTGCGCGACAAGAGCTTCTCCAAGATGGAGCCGGCCGATTTCAAATTCGTGGTCGATGTCCACCTGATCGGATCAGCTAACGTCACCAAGGCAGTGTGGGAGACGATGCGCGAACAGAATTACGGCCGCATCCTGATGACCGCATCCTCGACCGGCCTGTACGGCAATTTCGGCCAGACCAACTACGGCGCCGCCAAGCTGGGTCTCGCCGGCTTTGCCAAGACGCTCTATCTCGAGGGCGCGAAGAACAACATCAAGGTCAACACCATCGCCCCGACCGCGGGCACGCGCATGACCGAGGACCTGTTCCCGCCCGAAGCGTTCCAGGCCTTCGCGCCGGAGAAGGTCGTGCCCGCCGCCCTCTACCTCGTGTCCGAGGATGCGCCGACCAACATGATCGTCGGCGCCGGGGCCGGCGTATTCCAGGCGGCCTATGTTACCCTGACCCAGGGCAAGCTGCTGACGGGTGACGAACTGAGCCCTGAAGGTATCGCAGCGCACTGGAACGAGATCGTCGACCGCGCCGGCGAGATGACCCCCCAGTCAGGCGCCGAACAGGCAATGTCGATCCTGAAAAAACTGCAGGGCGGCTGACACTGTATCAGTGTATTGTCATTACAATACACTGATGGTATTCTTCCCCGACAGGAGGAGAATGCCATGTACAGCGAAAGCGATCTCGACGACGCGGTGGCGGCCGGGGCGATCTCCCGCGACGCCGCCCGCGCTCTGCGCAATCACGTCGCCAGGAGCCATGCGGCGCCAGCGGTGGACGAGGAGCATTTCAGGCTCCTGAGCGGGTTCAATGATATCTTCGTGGCCATCGCTGTCGGGCTGGTGCTGGTTGCGCTTGCGTGGATCGGCCAGTCGATCACGACACCCCTCGCAGGCGCCCTGGTGGCGATCGCCGCCTGGGGTCTCGCCGAATATTTCACCCGGCAGCGGCGCATGGCCCTGCCCAGCATCCTGTTGCTGATCGCATTCGTCGGCGGTGTCGCCGCCACGCTTGTCGGTGTGCTGGTCGAAATCGATCCCAATCTCTCGGAACGCACCAACGCCATCATCGGCGCGGGCATCGGCCTCGTTACAGCGGGCGCAGCCTGGCTTCACTGGAAGCGCTTCATGGTCCCGATCACCGTTGCAGCGGGTGCCGCCGCACTTGTCGCCGTCGCGGTTGCGCTGACCGTCGCGGCAATCCCGGCGGCGAAGGATGCCATCTATCCGATCCTGTTCGTCGGTGGCCTCGCGGTGTTCGCGCTGGCCATGTGGTGGGACGTGTCGGACCGGGAGCGCCGCACCCGCCGTTCGGACGTCGCCTTCTGGCTTCACCTTGCCGCGGCACCGCTGATCGCGCATCCGGTGTTCCACATGCTCGGCGTGTTCAACGAGACGATCACGCTCAACCTCGCGGTAATCGTGCTCGCGCTCTATCTCGTCTTCGCCTTCGTCGCGCTGGCGGTCGACCGGCGCGCGTTGCTCGTCTCAAGCCTCGCCTATGTGCTCTACGCGATGTACGTGCTGTTCTACAGGGCCGGGGCGGTCGAACTGGCCTGGGCCTTCACCGCGCTGGCGATCGGATCGACGCTCCTGACGCTCTCGGCCTTCTGGCACCCGATGCGCCGCCTCGTGGTCGGCACGCTGGGCAATCTGAGCGAGCGCCTTCCGCCGGTAGGATCGATGTCGCCCGCCTGACACGAGCCATCCCGGCGAAAACCTGCCCCCGGCCACCCATCGGGTCGCCGGGGGTTTGCTTATTGCCAGGGATTTTCCTTATTGATCGACGAGCTTCATCAGCCGGCGCTCGAGCGGCGCCAGCACGGGGGCGAGTTCATGTCCCCGTTTCAGCACCACGCCGGCCTCGTTGACCAGCGCCCACATCCCCTGGCGATGGCGCAAGGCCGGGTGCTTCTCGATGCGATATTCGGGTCGTTCCGCCGCGCGGCGAAAGGCGGCGAACACCGCCGCGTCGCGGCCAAGTTCGATCGCATAGTCGCGCCAATGCCCGGCGGAAACCATCCGGCCATAGAGATCGAGGATGCGGTTGAGTTCGAGGCGTTCGAAGCCGACCTGGCCGGCACGCCCAAGCGGCAGCGGAAAAGGGGTTACCGTCCCCATCAGGCCTCCGCCACCAGGCCGTCAGGCACGGTCGCGCACGTTCTTGCGCTTGGGTTCGGACTCGGCGAGCAGCGTGTCGAGCCGCTTCCGCATGGTCTCCAGCTCGCAGCGAAGCAGTTCGACCTTCTGCGTCTGCGGGTCGAACATGTCGCTGCACGGCGTGCCATAAGCGAGGAATTCCTGTGGCTTCTGCCCACCCTCGACCATCGTCGCACGGGCCGGAATGCCGACCATCACCGCGCCCTCGGCCACATCGCGCGTCACCACGGCATTGGCGCCGATGCGCGAACCGCGGCCGACAGTGATCGGACCGAGCACCTGGGCGCCCGACCCGATGATCGCGCCTTCGAGGATCGTCGGGTGGCGTTTGCCGGCCACGCCGTTGTCGGGGCTGGTCCCGCCAAGCGTGACGCATTGGTAGATGGTGACGTTGTCGCCGATCTCCGCCGTCTCGCCGATCACCACGAAGCCATGGTCGATGAAGAAATTGCGGCCGATCTTCGCCCCAGGATGAATGTCGATCGCGGTCCAGGCGCGGGAGAAATGGTTTACCAGCCGCGCGAGGAAATAGAAACGCGCACCGTACAGTCGGTGCGCGAGGCGATGCCAGACAAGCGCCCACACGCCGGGATAGGTCAGAACCTCCAGCCGAGACCGCGGCGCGGGATCGCGCGCCTTGATCGAATCGAGATAGGCGAACATCCGCTCCATCATCTCGCGTCCCCTTTTCTGGGGCGATATCTAGGCGCTCATTCCAGCGAATTAAAGGACCGGCTGGTCGCTAACTTTCGCCGCATAAACCCTATCTTGCTTGTAGGATTTCACCAGACAGGCGAATTCGACGCAAATCGGTCGCGGAGAGTTTTGCCAGATGTTCGACATTTCGCTCGCCACCGTTGAGGCAGTGCTGCCCTTCATCGCGGTCGGCTTTGCCGCGCAGATGATCGACGGGGCCCTTGGCATGGCGTTCGGCGTGATCAACAATACGCTGCTGGTGAGCTTTCTCGGCCTGTCTCCCGCCGTCGCCTCGGCCAGCGTGCACGCAGTGGAAACCTTCACCACCGCCGCGTCGGGAACGAGCCATATCCTTCACAAGAACGTCAACTGGAAGCTGTTCCGCAGGCTGGTGATCCCGGGCGTGATCGGCGGCGTGCTCGGCGCCTATGTACTGAGCAACCTCGACGCCTCGGTCGCGAAGCCGTTCGTGATGGCCTATCTCGCCTCGATCGGCCTGTACCTGCTGTACCGCGCCTGGCGCGGCCGGGTTGAACCACGCGAACCCAAGATCATCGAACCCCTCGGGCTGGTCGGCGGGTTCCTGGATGCGGCGGGCGGCGGCGGCTGGGGACCGGTCGTCACCTCCAACCTGCTCGTCCAGGGCGCGAGCCCGCGCAGCACGATCGGCACGGTCAACACGTCCGAATTCTTCCTTACCGCGACGATCTCCGCCACCTTCATCGCCACCATGGGATTCGCGGCGTTCACCCTGCAGACGGTGGGGCTGCTGATCGGCGGGCTGATCGCCGCGCCGTTCGGCGGGCTGCTGGCCAAAAGAGTGCCGGCAAGGTTGCTGATGGGGCTGGTCGGCGTGCTGCTGACGGTGACGAGCGCCTATACGATCTGGTCGGCGGTGATGAAGTAGAAGTCTTCCCCCTCTGCTCCCCTCCCGCAAGCGGGAGGGGCAAAGAGCTCAGTTCAGCGCCGCATGCGCCGTCGCGACTGCCTTCATCACGGCACCGATGCGCACCGCGGTCTGGATCGCCTCGGCGGTGGCGCCGGCCTTCTTCAACACATTCTCATGCGCGTCGATGCACATGCCGCAGCCGTTCATCGCCGAAACGGCGAGGCTGAACAGCTCGAAATCGACCTTGTCGATGCCCGGCGCGCCGATCACGTTCATGCGCAGCTTGGCCGGCATGGTGCGGTATTCCTGGTTTCCGGCCAGATGGGTGAACCGGTAATAGACGTTGTTCATCGCCATCACCGCCGCAGCCGCGCGCGCCGCATTGGCTGCCTCGAGCGACAGCTTCCCGGCTACTTCGGCCTCGGTCGCGTCGACCAGCGGCTTGTAGCCCGAGCCGTGCGCGCAGGTAAGCAGCAGGCCGTATTTCTGCTGATCGGGCAGGTGTGCCTCATTAAGCAGCGACCCGACGTTCAGGCGGATATCCTTGGCGAAATCGGGCAAGGTGCCCGCAAATTCCTTGAGCGACATGTCATGTCCTTCTTCACCCTCGTTTCTCCGCCCCTCCCGCTTGCGGGAAGGGTCGGTGGAGGGCCTGTCAAAAAAAAGAGGGCGCGCCGCTTGCGGACACGCCCTCCCCTAGCCCCTCCCGCAATGCGGGAGGGGAATCTTCTCAGGCAGCGACCTGGAGGACGTCATCGCCCTTGTTCCAGTTGCACGGGCAGAGCTCGTCGGTCTGCAGCGCGTCGAGCACGCGGAGCGTCTCGGCCGGGTTGCGGCCGACGTTCAGGCCATTGACCTGCACCGCCTGGATCACATTGTCCGGGTCGATGATGAAGGTCGCGCGATAGGCGACATGCTCGTTCGCATCGAGGATGCCGAGCTTCGACGCGAGCACAGCACCATTGTCCGCCAGCCACGGGAAGTCGGCGGCCGCCAGATCCGGATCCGACTTGCGCCAGGCGAGATGGACGTGCGCGGTATCGGTCGAGGCGCCGATCAGCACGGCGTCACGATCGGCAAAATCGTCCTTGAGCGCGGCATAACCGACGATCTCGGTCGGGCAGACGAAGGTGAAGTCCTTCGGCCAGTAGAACAGGACCTTCCAGCGGCCAGGAAATGCGTCGTGGCTGAGCGTCTCGCCGGCGGGCAGCGCGTCGGTGCCCTGCTGGACGGGAACGGTGAATTCGGGGAGCTTGTCTCCGACGGTAAGCATTGGTGGCCTCCTCAAGGAATGGGTCGGCCTTCGGCATCCTCGCGACGCGGCGATTGATTCGCCGTCTGTGCTGCGCTGCATATAAGGCTGGCATTTGATCGATCCAACAGGTTATTTAGGCACCGTTGATCGAGTGAGGCGATTATGGCCACCTATCTACCTACGCTGAAGCAGCTCCAATATCTGGTCGCGTTACAGGACCATGGCCATTTCGGGCGGGCGGCGGAGGCGTGCTTCGTTACCCAGTCGACTCTGTCCGCCGGCATCCGCGAACTTGAAACGCTGATCGGCGTGACCCTGGTGGAACGCACCCGTCGCGTCGTCCGCTTCACGCCGCTGGGCGACCGAATCGCCGACAAGGCGCGGCGGGTGCTGCGCGAGGCGGAGGAACTGGGCGACCTCGCCCGCGCCGCCGGACGCCCCCTGTCGGGCGAGATGCGGATGAGCGTGATCCCGACGATCGCTCCCTTCATGCTGCCGCGAATCCTGCCCCGGTTGCGACGCGATTATCCCGACCTGAAACTGTTCCTGCGCGAGGAACCGAGCGCCGCCGCCTGCGAGGGCCTGCACAATGGCCGCACCGATTGCGTGCTGCTCGCCCTGCCCTATGCCTGTGGCGAGGTCGCGTCGCAGTTCCTGTTCGAGGACCGGCTGTTCGTCGCAGGGCCCGAAGGCGAGATCGGCAGCGCGACCGGTGCGATGCATGCTGACGATATCGACGAGGACCGGCTGCTGCTGCTCGAAGACGGGCATTGCCTGAAGGATCACGCGCTGGCCGCCTGCAACCGGCCCGAGTTGCGCGCCGAGGCGACGATGCTCGGCACCTCGCTCCACACCATCGTCCAGATGGTCGACAATGGCCTGGGCGTGACGATGCTGCCGGAAATGGCGCTCAAGGCCGGCATCCTCGAGCATACCGGACTGACGGCGCGGCCACTGGACGCCGCGAATCCTGCACGCCGCATCGCGCTTGTCTGGCGTCGCGCGTCGCCCCGCGAAAAGGATTTCCACCTGCTCGCCGAGGTACTTGCCGAGGCGCAGTAGCCTGCGGCTCTGAAACCATTCGGCCGCCGGACCGTATCTTGTCGTGCGCATTCTCCTGGATCGTTCCTTGAGCGCGCATTCGATATAACTGGAGAGACTGATGAGATTTTCCACCAAGCTTCCGGTTGTGGCGATGTCCGGCCTGCTGATGGTCGCCGTTTCCGCCGCCGAGGCTCGTGCCCCGCAGGAGAGCACTGCCCCCGCTGCCGCCGCCACACCCAATCCCGCAGTGGGCGGCGCGGCGATGGACGCGGCCAAGCCGATCACCGAGAACGCAGCAGCGGCGCCGAACCTGACGACGCTGGTGAAGGCGGTGAAGGCAGCCGGCCTTGACGCGACGCTTTCCGGCCCCGGCCCCTTCACCGTGTTCGCACCGACCAACGATGCATTCGGCCGGCTGGCTGCCGGCACGGTCGATACGCTGATGAAGCCCGAGAACAAGGCGACCCTGGTCAAGGTGCTGACCTATCATGTGGTGCCGGGCATCATCACGCTCGAGCAGCTCAAGCAGAAGATGACCGCCGGCGGCGGCACCACGACGCTGACCACCGTCGAAGGCGCGACGCTGACGGTGACCGACCTCAACGGTGCGATCCAGCTGACCGACGCCAACGGCAACAAGAGCTATGTCGAAGTGCCCGACGTCCGCCAGTCGAACGGCGTCGTGCACGTCGTCAACGGTGTGCTCCTGCCGAAACTGGGCTAGGTTTCGTCCCACCGCGCGGCGGCGTCTGCGTCGCTGCCGCGCGGTTCGACCCAGCGTGCCTCACCGCCGCGCGTCTCGCGCTTCCAGAACGGCGCCTGCGTCTTCAACCGGTCGATCAGGAAAGCGCAGGAATCAAGCGTCGCCGCCCGGTGCGTTGCAGCGGTACCGACGAAGACGACCAGATCGCCCGGCTGCATCAGCCCCACCCGATGCACCACGCTCACCGCCGACAGGCCCCAGCGCGCCGCGGCTTCCTCCGCCAGTCCCCGTAGCGCCGCCTCGGTCGCGCCCGGATAATGTTCGAGCTCAAGTGTCGTGACGCCATCGTCGCCGCGCACCACGCCGACAAAGGTCGCGATCCCGCCAACGCCCGCCGCCATGATCGCGGCGAACGCCGCTGCCTGGTCGATCGGCTCCTGCTGGACGGCGATATGAATCATCCGCCCGTCACCGGCGGGAAGATCGCCACCTCGCGCGGGTGCCCGAGCGGGGCGTCGAGACCGACGAATATCTGGTCGACCGCGGCGCGCAACCTGCCACGATCGGCCAGCGCCCGGGCGTGACCGTCGCTTCGTGTCGCGAGCCAGTCGACCAGGTCGGAGACACGCGCCAGTCCTTCGGGCGGATCAAGTGTTTCGGCGCTCGTGCCGATTGCCTCGCGCACCCAGGAAAAATAGAGCAGATCGATCGCCATGACGGCCCTCAATCCATGTGCTTGAGGCCGACCCGCAGATAGTCCCAGCCGGTGATCAACGTCAGCCCCGCCGCGCCCCATAATGCCGCGAGACTGACGGTCTGGAGCCAGGGCCAGCCGGGCACGGCGCCGGCAAGGATCAGCCCGCCGAGGGAGACGAGCTGCAGCGTCGTCTTCCATTTGGCGAGCTTCGACACCGGGACCGACACCTGGAGCTGGGCCAGGAACTCGCGCAGGCCCGAAACCGCGATCTCGCGCAAGAGGATGATGATGCCGGCGATCAGCGACCAGCCGGCGATATCGCGCGTCGCCACCAGCATCAGCACCACGGAGGCGACCATGATCTTGTCGGCGATCGGATCGAGGAAGATGCCGAGCTTCGACACGGTCCCCTTGGACCGGGCCAGATAGCCGTCGAAATAATCGGTGATCCCCATCAGGCAATAGAGCGCGAAGGCGATCGCATATCCCGCCGGCCAGGCCGGCCACCACAGGAAGCCGACAAGCAGCGGCACCGCGAGAATCCGCGACAGGGTGAGGATATTGGGCAGGGTCAGCATCGCCATCAATCCTAGGGTCCGGCGCCCTCCCCCGCAATGCCGGAGTCTGGCCGGAGACACGCCCGTGTCAGCCGACGGGACGCCGGTCACCGACTATTCGGTTGCTGCGCCGTCGCCGGGTCGGCTATGCGGTGCCCTTGTTTCGCCACATGTGAGGCCGTTTCCCATCATGCTCAACGCGCTCGGCTTGCTGAAAGAGCGCCGGTTCATGCCGCTTTTCGTCACCCAGTTCCTCGGTGCCTTCAACGACAATCTCTTCAAGACCTCAATGGTGTTGTTCGCGACCTATCAGGTCTTCAACGACCCCAAGATCGAACAGAGCTTCAACGCGCTCGCCACCGGGCTGGCGATTCTTCCCTTCTTCCTGCTGTCCGCCCTGTCGGGGCAACTTGCCGACACGACCGACAAGGCGAAGATCATCAGGATCGTAAAGACTGCGGAGATCGCGATCATGCTGCTCGGCGCCGCCGGATTGATGGTGGCGAAAGCCGGATTCTGGACCCTGGGGCTTGGCCTGATGCTGAGCGCGGTACTCTGCCTCGGCGCGCACTCGACCTTTTTCGGTCCGATCAAATACGCGATCCTGCCGCAGCATCTGAAGACGGACGAAGTGCTCGGCGGTACCGGCCTGGTCGAGGCGGCGACCTATCTCGCCATCCTGCTCGGTACGATTTTCGCCGGCGTGCTGTCGGTCGAGGGAGCGGCGATCATGGGCATCTGCGTCGCCCTGATCGGCTGGCTCACCGCGAGGATGGTACCGGCGGCCCCGCGTGAAGGCGCGGTGCTGTCGATCAACTACAACCCGTTCACCGCGTCGTGGCGATTGATCAATGCGACGATGCACATCCCCCGGCTGTTCCTCGCGATCTGCGCGATCAGCTTCTTCTGGACGATCGGCGCGGTGCTGATCGTCACCTTCCCACCGCTGGTGAAGAACGTCCTCACCGCCGATCCGCGCGTTTCCAGCATCGTGATCGCGTTGTTCTCCATCGGGATCGCGATCGGATCGATCGTCATCAACACCCTGCTGAAAGGGCGGGTATCAGCGAAATACGCGCCGGCCTCGGTGATCGCGATGGGCGGCATGGTCGTCATCTTCTCACTGATGATCCGCGCCTGGCCGGCGGCACCGGCGGGCACGCTGTACGACTGGGTCGGGTTCTTCCAGATTCCGCGCGCGATCCCGCTCGTGCTGGTGCTGATGGGAATCGCGATCACCGGCGGCATGTTCGTGGTGCCTCTCTATACCTTCCTCACGACGACCGTGACCAAGGACCAGACGGCGCGCACCGTCGCGGCGAACAATGTCGTCAATTCTGGCGCGATGGTGGTCGGCACCTTATTGGTGCTGGGCGCCTCGGCGCTCGGCGTAACGCCCGACAACATGCTGTTCGTGGTCGCCGGCATGTGCCTGATCTCGGCGTGGCTGGCGCAGAAGCTGCATCTCGCCTGCGATTGAGGCGGCGCGATTGAAGCAGCGGCGCCGCGCCTTCAGAAAATGAAGGTGTAGATGCAGATGAAGAAGGCAGTGAAGCTCAGGGCGAAAAGCCTCAGATCCTGATCGTCATTGTGCGGCCGCGCCGGCTTCCGGGGCTGTGCCTGGGCAAGCTGCTGGCGGAACGGATGACGGGCGACGGGAGCCGGAAGGGCGAGATGCTGTGCCATGGGCAACAGTTAACGCCGCGTTTACGATTCGAACCAGCACCGAATTCGGTTAACGCGAGTCCGATACCGGGACAGAATCGCGCGAGCCACAGGGATCGCGTCGCAAGGTTGGACGATGGCATCCCGCAAGCGTAAGATCACGCGGTGAGCTTCTTCGAAAGCCTGACCCCGCTGTCGCTGATGCCGATCCTGCTGCCGCAGGTGACGCGATGGCCCCGGATTCCTCGTCTAGCGATGCCGGCGATGAAAACTGGACGACAGGAATGCCATCCAGGCCTGTTCCGATCCCCGCGTTGATCGGCGACTCGCTTGCGAAAGGCGTGCGGCGCGGGATCGCCCGGCAGGTGCGCGCCGTGTTCAACGATACGGCGAAGGGCGAGCGCCCGGTGATGCGCAGCGACGATGCGCTGTTCGAACCGGGATCGGTCATATGGCGCGTCCATGGCGACGTCACCACCATGATGGTGGGCGGCGTGACCGCGCTGCTGCTGCAGATGCTGCACCCGGCAGTACTGGCGGGTGTGTGGGATCATTCGAACTTCCGCACCGACATGCTCGGGCGGCTGCGGCGGACGGCCCGGTTCATCGCGACGACTACCTTTGGCGCACGAGGCGAGGCGGAAAAGGTCATCGCCCGCGTGCACGATATCCATGACCGGATCGATGGCACGCTGCCTGACGGTACGCCCTATCGCGCGAGCGACCCGCGACTGCTCGCCTGGGTGCATGTGACGGAAGCCATGAGCTTTCTCGATGCCTGGATCCGCTATGGCGAACCTGGCATGACGCCCGCGGACCAGGATCGATATTTCGCCGACTTCGCCCGGATTCCCGAAGCACTGGGTGCCAATCCGGTGCCGCGCAGCCGCGCCGAGGCGGAGGCGCTGATCGCGACGATGCGCCCCGAACTGGCCGTCGACGCAAGAACACGGGAAGTCGCCGCGCTTGTCCTGAGGCAGCAACCGCGGAACCTGACCGCCACCCCGGTACAGGCGATCACCTTCCAGGCGGCGGTCGACCTGTTGCCCGGCTGGGCGCGGCGGATGCACGGCCTTCCCGCGCCACGCCTGACACGGCCGCTGGTGCGTGCGGGGACTTTCGGCATCGCCCGAACGCTGCGCTGGGCGTTCGGCTAGCAATCCCGCCCGGGAAAGGGAATGATCCGCATCATCGAGACCCCGCCAGCATCCATATGGCGGGTTTCAGTACCGGGCCATCGCATTTTTTCCTATTAAACGCGTGGGAATTGATCCATGGAGGCTGCGGACACGAAACAGGGTGGAACGCGGCGGCGAATAGACGCCTCCTCGCCACGCCCTGAGCAACCACGGAGAAACCGTCCATGAAGAAGTTCGTTATCCTTCCGCTCGTCGCCGTCGCCACGCTCGGCCTCGCTGCCTGCGACAAGTCGGCACCTGTCGACAACACCGCGAACGTGAGCGAGATCACCCTGAACAGCGAAGACACGCTGGACGTCAACGCGGCCGACCCAGCCGCGCTGAACGTGACCGACAACGCGACCGTGGTGGACAACGCAACCGCCCTGGACAGCGCCGGGAACGTCACGGCCAAGTAAGCCTGACTTTCGACGTTACCCAAGCAGCGTCGGAAAACGGGGCCGCGCGACCGGATGGTCGCGCGGCCCTTTTCATTGAGGTTCAAGCCTTCGGAATTTCGTCGCATGGCCAAGGCGGACTATCGCACGGCAAAGCAGACCTCTATTTCCTATTCATACGATAGGAATTAAAAGGGATCAGCGTTGATGCTCCCTAGCAGAACGTAAAACTACGGCCCGGCACCAGCGTGCCGGGCCGCCCCTTTGTCAGGGGCAGGGAGGCAGCAAGATGCTTCCATCCCCAATCACGCATCGATGAATTCCGGCTCGTCGCGCACCGCGCCTGACTGGCGATCGAACAAGCGACGATACTGGCCATCGACATTGGCAAGCAACGTCGCATGGTCCCCGTCCTCGACGATACGGCCCTGATCGAACACCAGGATACGATCGAGCGTGCGAACGGTCGACAGGCGGTGCGCAATCACGATGGCCGTGCGGCCCTGCATGAGCCGGTCCATCGCCTGCTGAATCAGCGCCTCGGATTCGGAATCAAGGCTCGATGTCGCTTCGTCGAGGATCAGAATCGGGGCGTCGGCGAGGAACGCGCGTGCGAGCGCCACCCGCTGGCGTTCGCCGCCCGACAGCTTCACCCCGCGCTCACCGACCAGTGTGGCATAACCGCGCGGGAGACGCGCAATGAAGTCATGCGCATTGGCCAGGCGGGCAGCCCGTTCGATCTCGGCCTGCGATGCGCCGGGCCGGGCATAGGCGATGTTGTCGGCAAGGCTCCGGTGGAACAGGATCGGTTCCTGCTGCACGATCGCGATCTGCGCACGCAGCGATTGCTGCGTGGCGTGGGACACGTCCTGCCCGTCGATCGTCACCCGGCCGCCACTGACGTCGTAGAGCCGCTGGATCAGCTTGATGAAGCTGGTCTTTCCCGAGCCAGAATGACCGACCAGGCCGACGCGTTCACCGCCGCAGATGGTCACCGACAGGTCGTCGTAGAGCGGCGTCGCGTGCTGGCCATAATGGAACGTGACCGCGTCGAAACGCACCTCTCCTGCCGTGATCGCGATCGGGCCGGCATCGGCACGATCCTCGATCCCGAGCGGCTGACCGTGGATCTCCACCAGCTCCTCCATCTCGTTCACGGAGCGCTGCAGGTGATGAACATGGTAGCCGATATCAGCGAGGTGCCCGTGCAAGACGAAATAGCTGGTCAGTACATAGGTGATGTCACCCGGCGTCGCATGGCCACCCCACCAGAGCCACAACGCGGCCCCGACAACGACGGTGCGCAGCACCCACAGCACGGTCAGCTGCATCGTGCCGGACCATGTACTGCGCAGCCAGGTCCGGCGAGTGCGCAGGCGCCATTTGTCGACAAGGCGGGCAAAGCGCGTTTCCTCGCGCTCTTCCGCGCCGAACGCCTTGACCACCATGTTGCAGCCGATCGCGTCGGACAACAGCCCGCCCATGCGCGTGTCCCAGGCGTTGGACAAGGTCGACGCCGGCGCGACCCAGCGAGTCGCGAGGAGGATGGTCAGCGCCACATAGGCGCAGGCACCGATACCCATGATGAGGCCCACCAGCGGCCAGTGCACCCCGAGCAGAAGCATCGTACCAGCCAGCATGACGAGCGAGCCGAGGAGGTGAAGGAACAGCACGTCGTTGAGCATGTCGATCGCCCACATGCCGCGCGTGATCTTCCGGACGACCGAGCCGGAGAAACTGTTCGCGTGCCAGTCAGTGGAGAAGCGCTGGACCCGGTGGAACGCCTGTTCGGCGACGTCGCTCATCATCCGCAGCGAAAAGGGCACGATCAGCATGATCGACACATGGCGCGCCACGACCGTGCCGAGACCCAGCGCGACCATCACGGCGAAGATCATCGGCACCCCGGACCTGTCACCCGCACCAAGCGCGTCGACGAGTCGGCCGGCAACCAGCGGCACGAGCACTTCAAGCCCGATGCCGGCACATACGAAGAAAGACAGGAGGGCGATCCGGGTTTTCTGGTGCGCCCAATGCCGCACGGCAAAAGCCAGAACGATGCGCACGGAATCAGGCCGTGCCTTGGATTGTTCGGTCATGTCTTGAACCGGCGCCTATGCGCCGTCTCCACTTCGAGTCTGTCGAGAAGGATCCAGGCGAAGCGCCGGGATCAGGGTGATCTCAGAACCTGATGGCCTGGTCAGCCAAAGTCCGGATGCCCACAGAGGCAGCGCTGAATGGTCGATGATGTCATCAGTGCTCCTCCTTCCGCTCGTGTGAAGACGGTGTTTCCCTATCAGCGAAGACGTGATCAGGCAACCGGTCGCGCACGACCGCGGTTCGTCAGGCCAGGCGCCCTCGGGAAAAATCTGTGATCGAGGAAGCGCGCTCCCCGCTATACCGGCAGGGCAAACCGCGCATCAATCCATGGCGATCCATCACCGGCGATGACGACCGATCGATCAAACATGCTCTCTGCCATGTGGCAGATACGTCCGTGACGCGACATGCCGGGCGTCGTCGGCAAGTCTCAGTCGTCGCCGACCCAGATCGGGGGCTTGTGCCGCCACCATTCCACAGCGGCTTCGAGTTGGTAGGCGAGCGCGAGCAGAACGGCCTCGCCACCGGGGCGCGTGGCGAACTGGATGCCGACTGGCAGGCCATTGTCGCTGAAACCCATAGGAAGGCTGATGGAAGGCGTGCCGGCGAAATTGTCGATCCAGCAATAGCCGGCATAGTCGACAAGATGATCGCGCTGGTCGAGCCACGCGATCTCGGGACCGAAGACCCCGACACGGACAACCTCGGTACTGAAGGTCGGCGTCATCCAGATATCGAATTCGCTGAACCGGTCGCGATAGGCCGCGACCATCGCCTCCATCCGGCGCAAAGCGGCGGCGAACCGTTCGTCATCGATCTGCCTTCCCGCAGCGATCAGCGTAGCCGAGCGATATTCCAGATCTTCCGGTACGATCGGAATTCCGATCAGATTCGACAGGGCTCCCACCTGGCGAACGAAATTGCCCTCGATAAAATCATTGAGCGCCCGGGTGGCATCGCGACCATTGAAAGGCAGTTCGCCGTCGCCGACGCGGTGACCCAGCTTTCCAAGGAGATCCACGGCACCCCCGAATACACGCTGGACACCCATGTCAGGCGCCTCCCCGGTACGCATGACCGCGCTGTAAGCGCGGATACGAAGCGCGCGATCGATCGGCGCGGTCACCAGCGGAAGGGGGGCAAAGGCAGCGCCATGATCGCGCGACTGGGTTGCTTCCAGCCAGGCGGCGGTGTCGCGGACCGTCCTGCTGACACAGCCATTCACCCCCAGATCCGTGATCGCCCGCATGGCTTCGTCGCCCGAATTGCGGCCACGAGATGGCTTGAGGCCAACCAATCCGCAGGGCGCCGCGCCATGACGGATCGAGCCCAGGCCATCGCTGGCGTGCGCAACGGGCACAACGCCCGCGGCTACCGCCGCGGATCCGCCACCCGACGAGCCACCCGGTGCGTGATCGAGGCTCCACGGATTGCGGGTGATGCCGACCAGGGGTGATTCAGTGACGACATTCAGCCCAAGCTCGGGCATTGACGAACGGGCGATGGAGATCAGGCCTGCCCTGGTGATCGCACGAGTATACGCCGCATCCTCCAATGCGATATGATGGCGAAGCGCCACCGTGCCATAGCTGGAGGGAAGTCCCTTCTCGGCGATCATATCCTTGATCATCGTCGGGATGCCCGCGAGCGGGCCCGAACGCGGTTCTTGCGCCTGGCCGCGTGCTCGCTCGAATGCCGGCCATGCGATGAAGTTGAGCCTGGAATTGGCCGCTTCCGCGCGTTCGATAGCGCAATCCACTAGAGCGGCCGGCGTGGTGCGGCCCGCGTCGAGCGCCTTGCGCATATCCGTCATGTCGGATGTCCAGCCGCCTGCCATGAGAGTCGTTGTCATGATTTTTTCCGAAAGCTGAGAATGGATGCCCCGAATGGCGAGCGGCCGCGCCGAACGTCATTGGCGCCGGAGGGGGATGCCAGCCCGCCCTGCCCTTGCAGGCCGGAATCAGAGATCGAGCGCGGCTGACCAATCCCTCCGCGCGGATCTCTTGCTCAGCTTTCCCCGGACAGGGAGGTTTGCCATGACGGCACGCCCTGCGACGGCACCAGGAAGCGCAGTGCCCGCGAGACCGCCGCGCCGAGCACGGAAGTGTGAGTCTCGCCAGCAAAAACGGTCAGTTCAGTCGACACGCCATGCGCGGCAAGGGCAGCCCGCATACGATAGGCATTGCTGATGATGGAAGCGGCAGCGAGTGCTTCGCCCGGCTCCTCCTCCCTGGCGCCTGCCGACAGGAATACCGCCGTTCCGGACGGAATCGCGCCGACCGGCAATGCGCGCACCGCATCGACCATTTGTTGCTCACCTGGCACGGGCGGAAAGTCCACCAGCGCGGGGCTGATCATCGCATAGCCCCCAAACGCATCGGGGCGATGCGTCAGGGCCAAGGCCGCGAAATGGCCACCAGCCGAAACCCCGAAGAGCGTGCGCCGCTTGCCCGCAGTCTCAGGCATGCGGCGCTCCACTTCGGGTATGACCGTTTCAAGCAGGGCTTTCAGGAAAGTCTCGCCACCGCCGAGCTCAAGCGTGCCGAAACCCGGCATCTCCAACGAACGCCGGGGCCCGCCGTAGAAATCAAGGCCGCGCCGCCGACCGACGAACGCATAGTCGCCGGTTTCCTCGGCATAGCCGATGCCGACAACTATCGCCGGCGCGACTTCACCAGCATAATGGCCCATTCGCGCAGCTTCGACGACTGTTCCGAAGCAATAATCGGCGTCCGTCACATAGATTACCGACGACGCACCGGGCGGCTTTCCGGTTGCATCGGATGACGGCCGCGCGATCGAGATGCGCAAGCTGGTGCCGAGACCCTCAGGGGTAATGACGAAAGTCTCGACTCCGGGGATGGCGGGCATCGCGGCAATGGTCATACTATCATCCTCCTTTACACGTCAGGCCCGCCTGACGAACACGGATCGCTTGTATCGGCACAAGCCACACCCTGGGCGGGCACATCGTGGCGCGCATCTTCCGTCAATATTTGAAAGTCACCGCCGCGCCGATCGTGCGCGGTTGCTGGATGGTGATCTGATTGACACCGAGCTGTGTATAGGCAGCCAGTTGCGCACGCTTGTCGGTGAGGTTCCTGACAAACAGGTCGATATCGACATGCTCGCTTTCCAGTCCGGCATGAACGTCGAACAGGGAATAGGCCGGCAACGCATAATTAGGGAACGCTATGCTCGATTGCGGCGAACTGTTGCGTGACCCCACGAAGCGGGCCGAACCGCGCGCCACCACCTGCCATCTTGAATCCACTGGGGCGCGGTATTCCGCCGACACCGAACCGCTCCATCGCGGATTATAAGGCAGCGTGTCGCCGACCTGGGCAACCCCTGCCCCTCCAGGAGTGAGGCGTGTGACCTTGCTGTCCGAAAAGGCCAGCGTTCCCGCCAGGCTCAATCCGTCAACCGGCCGCAAGGTCGCGCCCGCCTCGAGACCATAGACGCGGGCGTCACCGGCATTTGCAAAACCGCTCAGTCCGCCAGCGCTGGCGAAGGCCAGGAAATTCTTCCATTTCAAATAATAGCCGGTCAGATCGAACGAACCCCGCCCATCCCAGAACTTCGTCTTGAGTCCTACCTCGTAATTGTAGGTCTGGTCGGGATCATAGACAGGGTCGAATCCCGGGACCGGGAAGTTCGGTCCGCCGGGCCGGAAGCCAGTCGCGAACCGCGCAAAGAGCATTCCGTCTTGCGAGAAGTGATAGCGCGCCGTGGCAAGATAGGTCGCGACGGTCTTCGATCCCTTTTGCTGGCCCGTATCAGCGGGGGGCGGAGAGCCGAGACCGCTGACGACGAAAAGCAGGCGATAGGCGGCAAAATTGCTGCCGCTGATAAGGGTGCGGTTTACCTGATCGATACGACCGATGCGTACGCCACCGGTGACGTCGAACGCCGGTGAAAAGGCATAAGTCACATTACCGAAGGCCGAATATTCGGTGAGCGTGGTGGGGATCTTAACGAGCAGCGTCGGGTTGATCAGAGGCACGAATGCGCCGGTGATCGTCCGGGCATTTACTGCCTGCTGCTGCTCGCTTCGCTCATGCGTGTAATATCCACCGGCAAGCCAGTTGAGCGGACCACCCCCGGTCGAGGACAACCGCACTTCCTGCGTGAATTTCCTGAAGTCGTTCAGCGTGTCGTTGCTGAGCAACCCAGGGGCGGGAATCGTGACGCCCCCAAGCTGGGGAAGGATGTTGACGAAGATCGTGTTCAGCGTGCCCGTTTCTTGCGGGAAAGCATAGTTTACGTTGAGATGCTGATAGGATGTGACGGACGTCAGATTTGCGAAGCCGAGATCATAGTCCGCTTTCCCGATGATGAATCTCGTCTTGCGATTGGTACTCGGCACCAGATAGTCGTTATTGACGAGGTCGCCATCGCGGGGCGTACGATTTGCGGTGTATACCACCTGATCCTGCGCATATTGATTTTGCTTTTGATAGATGCCCGCGATGAAAACCCGGAGCCGGTCGACCGGCTTGAAGACAAGCGAACCCTGCACGCCGTAGCTGCGCCAATGGTTCTGATCCGTGGCGCGGCGAAGATCGTTATCGATGAATCCCGCGCGGCGATCGTAGAAACCGGACAGGCGCACCGCCAACTTGTCCTCGACAATCGGCACGCTGATGGCCGCACGCTCCGAATGGCTGGTGCCGCCATTTTCCGTGCCGCTCAGGCCGCCACGCAGAACCACGGTCGGCTTTTGCAAATCGGGTTCGCGCAATGTGTACGAGACGAGGCCGGCCAATGTGTTGGCGCCATAAACCGTGCCTTGCGGCCCCTTCAGCACTTCCACCCGCTCAAGATCGACAGGATCGAGATCTAGCGAACTGGCACCGCCGGTTTGAAAGCTCGAGCTCGGCCCGACCGGAGCGCCATCGACGGTAATACCGACCGACTGGCCGAAATCGGCGCCGGTATTGATGCCGCGGATCACGGGGGAGCCAGTACCGAAACCGGCATTGAACTGAAGGCCCGGAGTCTGCCCGGCAAAGTCGGCGATGCTCGTCAGGCCGTTCTTCAGCAGATCGTCGCCGCGAAACGCGTTGATCGCCCCTGCCACATTCAGAATGCTTTCAGCGCGCTTGTTGGCAGTGACGATAATGTCCCCAGAATCGGAAGGCGCAACATCGGGCGACCCCGATTGCGTCGCCTCAGGCTCACCAGGAATAGCGACCGGATTGCCTGACGCCTGGGCGAGCGCAGATGGCGCGATCACGAATGGAGACAACGCGATCAGCGACGCCGCAACCGCACAATTCTGACGCTTTCTCACCAGCACCCTCCCTGAGGTCTCGTCGGGTCAGTCCCGCTCTAATTTTCATATTTAATACAACCTACTTTTTATGGTCAAGCGCAAACCAGTTGACCTTATTGTAATTGATGATAGCCAGGTTGGGCGTTTGATGGAGGGCGCGGACGAGCTTGTTCCGACGCGCCACCTCAGGGGGTCATCGCGTGAAGACCTTCTCGAAATATGGCCTGTCAGGCGGTTGGGCGACCTTATCGGGGGGTGAAACCAGGTTGATGGCAAGTTCCGACAAGGCCACTCGGCGCAGCCATGCCGAGCGCAGCGCATCCACGCGGGCCAAGGTGCTCACCGCAGCTCGCGACACCTTGTGCGCGCAAGGCTATTCAGGCGCCACGATGAATGTCATCCGTGACGCTACCGGCATGAGCCTTGGGGCCATCCAGCATCAGTTCCCGTCCAAGGCGAAACTCATGGCTGCCGTCGTTGAGGAATTTTCCGCCTATCGAACAAAGGTTTATGCCGAGGCCATTCGGCGCGGCAAGACGCCGCGGGAATCGATGGAAAATCTTATCGATGCCAATCTCGCCCTCATCAGCCTGCCCGAGTCAGCCGCTGCGCTGGAGATACATCTGGCGCGTCGGAACGATCCCGAACTGGATAGCGAAGTCGAACTCAGCGCCCGCCGCTTCGACCAACGTGTGCTCCGGTGGAGCCGCCGCATACTTCGCGCCGCCGGCATCAATAATGACGGCGCCGTTCAGAGCATTCAGCTTCTCAGCAACGCCGTTACGCGCGGGCTTACGGTCGAGCATATCCGGAACCCCGACAAAGCCGCGATCGAGCGCGCCACGAAGGATTGGAGAGCGCAAATGCTCACAATGCTTTTCGGCCCCGACTAAGCCCAAAGCGGTTTTTGTTCAGGCACCCGCCCTAAAATAATGATTTCGCGTTTTTTTTGGCGGAAAGCACAACAGCGTGACAGATAAGGGCCAGGGGACAGCCACATCGTTGCTGGATGCGAAGCCGACGAAGCCGACACGGGAATCGGCGGCGCTATCGTAGCGGAACAAGCGCCACGGTGATGAGCTTTCGATCAGGCAGATCAGACGCCCTGGATCGGCCGATCGGGAGAAGCAGGGCAGCCTGTCTCGTCGCAACAACGGCCGAACCTTATGAAGGCTGCTTCGCGGCGACCATATCGAGGGCCACGCAAAGCAACCATGCTCCGGCCGTCCGATGCTATATTCTGACGGCGGCGCTCTTACTCGCCATCAAACGAAGCCGGCTGGGCCGGGCCGTCGAATTGCGAGCCAAGCTTGCCGAGCGTGATCTCCTCGATCACGGAGGTGGTGAGAGTTGGGCGATGCCACTCGCACTGCGCACCCTCCGCGGTTTCATCATCAGTCCAGACGGTGGCCATGAGATTTCCCTTTTTTGCTTGTGAAACAGCATGAAGGATCACGCAGCGCCGAAACGACAGCCGTCCCTCCACGGCGTCGCCTAGCCCATTTTGATCATGAGCCATCAAGCACCTTGCCCAAAATGGGTCACCCCCCATACTCGATACCCCGGGGCCTCTCGCCAGGGCAGAATCGATCAGCTAGGCGCCGCCGATGACACGGCTTTTCGGTTTCTTCCTCCGCACCGCGACCGATCCCGCCATCTGTTCCCGCCTCGAAGCGATCGGTCGCGCGCGACTTGGCGCGCCTGTCTATATGGACGGGACAGCGATGCTCTGGGGCCCGGCACCGCCCCGCTCCCGCGCCCGCTATCCACTGACGATCCTCGGCGACGGAACCGTCCATAACCGTCGTGAACTTGGCAGCGAACTCGGTCTCGCATGCAGTCTTCCGAGCGATGCCGAGTTGCTGCGCGAAGCATTCGCGCAGTGGGGCGAGCAAGCATATAAACGGATCCACGGCGACTGGCGCATCGTCGGCTGGAATCCGGCGACCCGCACTTTGTCGCTGGCGCGCGATCCGTTCGGCAACACCGCCCTTTATCATCATGCATCGCCAGGCATTTTCGCCTTCGCGTCGTCACGGGAAGACCTGCTTGCGCTCGATCTCGCCCCGGTGGCGATGGACGAGCTCTATGTCGCCCAGACGCTCGTGTCCTGGTTCGCCTATCATGGCGAGCGTACCGCGCATGCCTCGATCTCGCGGCTGCCGCCGGCGCATTCCCTGCGCGTGACGCCGGACCGGTTCGACAAGCACTGTTATTGGCGACTGGAGGACGTGGCAGATACGCGGCTTCCGCGGCGCGAGGACTATGTCGTTCGATTTCGCGAACTGTTCGACCAGGCAGTGCGCGATCGCCTGCCGTCAGAGGGCGGCGTTGCGGCAACGCTGAGTGGCGGGCTCGATTCAGGCTCGGTCGCCGTCACCGCCGCTCCGATGCTGGCCGAAGACGGAAGGCGGCTCTCCGCCTATGTCTCGACACCGGTCCATGATCCACGCGCTTATGTCGGCCGCGGCATCGGCGACGAGTATCCGCTGGCATCGGCCACCGCGCGGGCCGGCGGAACGATCGACCTTACCCGGATCGACGCGGCGAACGTCTCGCCGATTGGCGCGATCCGCGAGATGCTGGCGATCACGCGCGAGCCTGAGCACGCCGCGCCCGGCTTTTTCTGGCTGCTGGACCTGTTCCGGACCGCAGCGCGCGACGGCAACCGCCTATTGCTGCTCGGCCAGATGGGCAATGGAGGCATCTCGTGGGACGGCGATCCGACGTCGCTGCCGCTTTGGCGCCAGATCGAGCGTGACGGGCTGGCGGAAATGGCGAAGCTCAGGCTGCGTCGCATGCTGCCCTGGCCGATGGAACGTCTCTATCGCGGCCTGCGCGCACGTCCCGACTATCCGAGCTCCGCGATACGGACCGATTTCGCGCATCGGATCCGGCTCGGCGAGCGCTGGCGCGACGATCGCGCCGAAGGGCCTTATCGGCGCTGCCGCGAGCAGCGGCTCCGGTTCATTCGCCCGGGCGCGCTAAAGGTGGGCGCTCTCTATGCCGAGGTCGGCGCCGCGACGGGAATCTCGATCACCGACCCTACAGCCGACCCGCGGCTGCTCGAATTCTGTCTGTCGATCCCCGACTCTCTCTACGTCGATCCTCAGACCGGCGTCGAACGGTGGCTGGTGCGCGAAGCGATGAAGGGAAGGCTTCCGGACGAGGTCCGTCTCAACCGATCAATCGGCCGCCAGTCCGGCGACCTCGTCCCGCGGCTGCGACAATTCTTCGGCGACGTGGAAGAGGCGTTGGCCGAGGTGGCACGCGGCCCGGGGGCCGAATATGTCGATGTGGCGCGGATGCGCCGTGTCTGGCAGCAGATTCAGGTCGAGGATAGCGGCCAGGCACTGAACCTCGCGGGCACCGTCCTGACGCGCGGCCTGATGGCGGGCCTGTTCGTCAACGGTTTCGGCACGCGTTACTGAAACGGGCGCGGGGAAGCGGAAGCATGTCTCATCTTCACCTTGCCCATGGGCTGGTTCTCTCCCTGCCCTTCGCGTGCGACGAACTCGCTGCCGCCAGCCCCGGAGCGATCCCCGACGTCATGATATGCGAGGGCCATGTGCCGCCCGCGCTCGATGATGCCCGCCTGCGCGACGCGACTCACGAAGCTTCACCGAATGCCTATCTGATGCGTGCCGGGCCTGGTGCCGGGCAATTCCTCGCAGAACGTGGCAACCGCATCCTGTTCCAGCGCGGACCGCAATGCGACGAGGCGTTGTTCCGGCACGTGCTGCTCAACCCAATGCTGGCCGCTTTGCTGCGCCAGCGCGATCTGCTGGTGCTGCACGCATCAGGCGTGGTCTCTCCGGATGGAGTGGTGCTGATCTGCGGTGATTCCGGGGCGGGGAAATCGACCACCGCCGCTGCGATGACACGTCTCGGCTGGCCGCTGCACACCGACGACGTCAGCGCCTTGAGCCTTGATCGCACGGAAATCATCGAGGTTCCCGCCGGCGCACGACACGTCCACCTGTTCGAAGAGGCCTCGGATGCCCTGGCGCTCGACAGCCGGGGACTGGCGCGCAACGCGTGGCACCGGATGAAGATGGCAGTGCCGGCGTTTGTCGAGCCGGTCCGGCCGCCGCGGCGGCTCCGTCGGATCGTTCATCTCGAGCGCGGGCTGGTGGCGGCCGTGCGGATCGAGCGGGTGACGGGCCGCGCGAAGCTGCCTCTGCTGATGCACAGCGTCTACGGCCCCTATCTGGTCGAGGCGATCGCGGCTCGCGCCATGCTCGTGTCGCGGGCGCTGCAGAGCGTCGAGATGCTGCGCATCACCCGCCCCGATACGGACTGGACGATGGACAGGGTCCTGGCGGCGATCATGGCTGATTGATAGCCCGCCGCATCGAGCGATCGGGCCGAACCTCTCCGCCTTGATAGGACACGGAAGCAACGTTACGGCCCTCTGAGTCCACAGGCTGGCACAGAGCATAAAAGGGGTCGAGAAGGTGGAACAGCAATACCGGCCGATTGGCCTGGACACGGTCGTCGTCCGCGATTCGTCCCTGCCGGCAACCGGCGTTGACGATGACCTCGTCATCCTCAACATCGCGACGGGCCGCTACATCGGACTCGACCACATCGGCCGCGAGATCTGGGAAAGGATCGCGACCCCGACGACCGTCAGCGGTCTCTGCGACACCCTCGCGCGACGGTATCGCGCCGGTGCCGATCAGATCGCGGAGGATGTCACCGCCTTCCTGCACGAGCTGGCCGACCAATCCCTGATACGTATCGCCGCCTGAATCCATCTTCGTGTCGGAGAAGGATATGGCCATGCCGGGGGCAGCGCTTCGCTGTCTGCGCTGGGATTCGGAAGGCGATCGGCGGCTTGCAGGGCTGACCGACGCAGATTGGCCCGACCTGTTCGCACTGGTCGAGCGAGGCGCCGGTCTCTCGTTGCTCGCTCGCCGGTTACGTCGCGCCCGCCTCCAGCCGCCGGCACCATTTGCCGCGCGGTTGCGTGCCCATGGCATGGCGGTGGCGGCAAGGACGTTGCAGGCGCGCAGCCTGGTGGCGGAAGCCATTGCCGCGACCGGGCGCCCGATGCTGCTGCTGAAGGGCATCGACCTTGCCGATCGCCTGTATGGCAATCTCGGGCATCGTCAGATGGGCGACGTGGACTTCCTGGTGAAGGACGAGGACGCGATGGCCTATCATGCCAGTCTCGTCACGCTCGGCTTCAACGCGGCGGCCGTACCGGATGCCGCCATGCGGTCAGCCGATTGGCAACACCACCTTATCTATACGACGCCGAACCCGAGCCAGCTTCCGCTCGAGCTCCATTGGCGACTGGCGGGCGACAGGCATGGCGCCCTGATCGACATAGCCGGAATCTGGTCGCGCAGCCTGGCTCATGATGCGCTCCCCCCGGGCGCCCGGATGATGGCGCCGGAGGATTTATTTCTATATCTCTGCCTGCACCTGCAGCACCATCTCTTCGAAGCGCCCCTGACAAGCCTGTGGGATATCGCCGAGCTGCTCGACCATCCCGCGTTGCCGCTAGACTGGAGGATCATCGACACGCGCGCCGAAGCATGGGCGCTGACCGATACGGTTCGACTCACGCTTCATCTGGTCACGCAAACACTCGGCGTGCCCACGCAGCATCTCCTCGACGGTGCCGCCGATCCAGCCACGACCGCGCTACTGCCCGAAGGACTGGCATCGCTGGGCCTCTATTCCGGATCCGCTACCATTGTCGGCGCCCGGCTAGGCCAGGCGCTGGCAGGCGAATCCGGATGGCGCGTGCGCTGCGGAACATTGCTGAGAGGACTTGTGCCGCCGAGACTCGAAGTGCGAACTCGATATGGCCGGCCCGATCAGGGGTTCTGGGGCGACCTGCGATCCTATGTAGTTCGCTTTCGTGCGATATCGCGCGGCAAGAGCGCCGTGCTTCTTTCCTGGATGATCAACAAGGATGGTATCCGCCGCTCAATGACGCGGACCAATCGCCTGCGCGTCCATCTCGACCGCCAACGGCGATTCCCGCGCGAGCCGAAGTAACGATCTTCCTGAAGATGAGTCCGCCTGACAGCGTCCGTTCGCGGGAATAATGCAATCTCTCTGGGAGATTGGTGGAGCCGAGGGGGATCGAACCCCTGACCTCTGCAATGCCATTGCAGCGCTCTCCCAGCTGAGCTACGGCCCCATCGCCGCGGGCCTGGAACCCCGCGAAGGCGTCGCCCCTACCTAGGCGACGCGACCTTGGCAAGCGGTGTGATCACCATGCCGGTCGATTTTTCAAACAAAATTCAATGGGACGCCCCGGCCGAAGCCGAAGCGCCCCGTTTCATGCGATCAATGCTCGTCTTCGTCCGTCGGCGCTTCAACGCCGAGATCGTCGTCGCCGCCGAGATCGACCTCGTCGTCGGGCGAGGGCTCCTCGTCTTCACCGGTGTCGATATCCTCATCGTCGTCGCCGACCAGGTCAGCATCCTTCTTGACGAGTTCGGGCTTCGGCGCGTCAAACGGCAGAGGCTGCTTGGATTTCAGGATCGGCTCGGGCACCCAGGTCGACCCGCATTCGATGCAGGTGACCGGATCGTCCTTGCCGAGATCGTAGAAGCGCGTTGCGCATTTCGGACACGACCGTTTCGTGCCCCATTCCGGCTTGATCATGCCGATTCGACCTTTCGAAGAAATGGGAGTTTTGCGAGATGGCCCGCAAAGTGGGGCGCGCCTTGCCATAGCGCAAGCGCACTGTCAAAAGCCCGCGCCAATGCCGCACCCCCTGCCCCGCCCGCTCGAAATCCTCCCCTCCGGCCCGCTGCACGGCACCGTTGCCGTGCCTGGCGACAAATCGATCAGCCACAGATCGCTGATGCTGTCGGCGCTCGCGGTCGGCGAAAGCCGGATCGAAGGCCTGCTTGAGGGCGAGGACGTTCTTGCCACGGCCGCCGCAATGCGGGCGATGGGCGCCGATATCCAGCGCGGTGGCGACGGCATCTGGACTGTAAACGGCGTCGGCGTCGGCGGACTGCTCCAGCCGGAAACCGCGTTCGACATGGGCAATTCGGGCACCTCGACCCGGCTGCTGATGGGGCTGGTCGCGAGCCACCCGATTACCACCACCTTCACCGGGGACGCCTCGCTATCGAAGCGGCCGATGGGCCGCGTGATCGAACCGCTGTCACGCATGGGCGCCGACTTCACGTCGAGTCCGGGCGGGCGCCTGCCGCTGATGGTGCGCGGGCTGAACCCGGCGGTGCCGATCGACTATACGCTGCCGGTCGCATCCGCGCAGGTGAAGTCGGCGATCCTGCTCGCCGGCCTCAACACGCCCGGCATCACCCGCGTGATCGAGCCGATCGCGACTCGGGACCACAGCGAACGGATGCTGCGCGGCTTCGGCGCAGAGCTGAGCGTCGAGGAAACGAATCAGGGGCGGATCATCTCCCTCGTCGGAGAAGCCGAGTTGAAGCCGCAATCGATCGTCGTGCCGGGCGATCCCTCGTCCGCGGCCTTCCTCGTGGTCGCCGCGTCGATCGTTCCGGGATCCGACGTGCTGGTAATGAACGTCGGACTCAACCCTACGCGCGCCGGCCTGTTCGAGGCGCTGCGCATGATGGGCGCCGATATCGTCGAGGAGAATCCGCGCATCGTCGGCGGGGAACCGGTCGCCGACCTGCGCGTCCGTCACGCGCAACTCCGGGCGATCGAGGTGCCAGCCCATCTCGCCCCGAGCATGATCGACGAATATCCGGTGCTGTTCGTCGCTGCCGCCTTTGCGGAGGGACGGACGATCGCCCGTGGCGCGCATGAACTGCGGGTCAAGGAATCGGACCGCATCACCGCGATGGCCGACGCGCTGGGCGCATGCGGCGTGGCGGTCGAGGAATATGAGGACGGTGCCGCGATCCAGGGCAATGGCGGCGGGCCGATCGCGGGCGGCGCAACGATCGCCTCGCAGCTCGACCATCGCATCGCGATGAGCATGGCGGTGGCTGGCCTCGCCGCTAAATCGTCGCTTACCATCGATGATGTATCGCCCATCGCAACTTCCTACCCTATGTTCCTCGAAACGCTGGACGCGTTGAAGGGTTCGCAAGCAGTGGCAGCATCATGATCATCGCCGTCGACGGACCGGCCGCATCGGGCAAGGGGACGATCGCGCGGGCGCTCGCCAGGCGCTACGGCCTGCCGCATCTCGACACCGGGCTGCTCTATCGCGCGGTTGCCGCCAATGTGCAGCGACTTGAACTCGACCCCGCGATAGAGGCCGACGCGGTAGCTGCCTGCGACTTCGACGAGCACCTGCTCGACGATCCCGAACTGCGCAGCGACGAGATAGGCAAATGCGCCTCGATCGTTTCGGCCCATCCGCTGGTGCGAGCGGCCCTGTTCCATCGCCAGCGCCGTTTCGCGCACCAGCCGGGTGGCGCGGTGCTCGACGGCCGCGACATCGGCACCGTCATCGCCCCCGAGGCCGACGCCAAGCTGTTCATCCGGGCAACCCCGATGATCCGGGCCAAGCGCCGCCACGCCGAACTGCGCGAGCGCGGATCGCAGGTCAGCCTCGACCGGGTCCTGGCGGATATCCGCGCCCGCGACCTGCGCGACAGCACGCGGGGCGTCGCACCCCTGGCACCGGCCAGCGATGCCGCCTTGCTGGACACCAGCTTTCTCTCTATAGACGCCGCCATCCAGCGGGCGATCGCGCTCGTGGAGGCTCGGACAGCGGCGCAGGTGGAAACACCCTAGCCGGGCGAGGCGCGAAGCGGAAACGGCACCCATCCCGGACGGATGGCACTTGCCGATCCTGCTTACGCGCCCTTTTCGCTTTGTCGGTGATCTTCGCGAGGGCGGTGGGCGCTGGGCGTCGCGACCGGCAATCGGCCGCCGCGGCATATAGGCCAAGACCGCCGGAAACAACCGGCTGGCCGGAAACATAATGTTTAGGAATCAATAATTTATGGCCACTTCGGCATCTCCAACGCGCGATGATTTCGCGGCACTTCTCGAAGCCACGCTCGGCGACGCAGACGGCTTTGAAGGCCGGGTCGTCAAGGGCACCGTCACCGCGATCGAAAATGATCTCGCGGTCATCGACGTGGGCCTCAAGTCGGAAGGCCGCGTGCCGCTCCGTGAATTCGCCATGCCCGGCCAGAAGGCCGATCTGAAGGTCGGCGACGAAGTCGAAGTCTATGTCGACCGAGTCGAGAACGTCCACGGCGAAGCGATGCTGTCGCGCGATCGCGCCCGCCGCGAAGCCGCCTGGGACAAGCTCGAGACCGAATTCGCCAAGACCGCACGAGTCGAGGGCGTCATCTTCGGCCGCGTGAAGGGCGGCTTCACCGTCGACCTGAACGGCGCCGTGGCGTTCCTGCCCGGCTCGCAGGTCGATATCCGCCCGGTCCGCGACGTGACCCCGCTGATGGACATCCCGCAGCCGTTCCAGATCCTGAAGATGGATCGCAAGCGCGGCAACATCGTCGTCTCGCGCCGCGCGATCCTGGAAGAGACCCGCGCCGAGCAGCGTTCGGGCCTGATCCTGTCGCTGGCCGAGGGCCAGGTAATCGACGGCGTCGTGAAGAACATCACCGATTACGGTGCGTTCGTCGACCTCGGCGGCATCGACGGCCTGCTGCACGTCACCGACCTGAGCTACAAGCGCGTCGGCCATCCGAGCGAGGTGCTGAACATCGGCGACACCGTCCGAGTCCAGATCATCCGCATCAACAAGGATACGCAGCGCATCTCGCTCGGCATGAAGCAGCTCGAGAGCGATCCGTGGGAAGGCGCAGCGGCCAAGTATCCGATCGGCGCCAAGCTGTCGGGCCGCGTGACCAACATCACCGAATATGGTGCGTTCGTCGAGCTGGAGCCGGGCATCGAGGGTCTCGTCCACGTCTCCGAAATGAGCTGGACCAAGAAGAACGTCCATCCGGGCAAGATCGTCTCGACCTCGCAGGAAGTCGATGTCGTCGTGCTCGAGGTCGATCCCGACAAGCGCCGCATCAGCCTTGGCCTCAAGCAGGCCCAGTCGAACCCGTGGGAGGCCTTCGCCGAAGCGCATCCGATCGGCTCGACCGTCGAGGGTGAAGTCAAGAACGCGACCGAGTTCGGCCTGTTCATCGGCCTCGACAACGACGTCGACGGCATGGTCCACATGTCCGACATCGCCTGGGGCGTTTCGGGCGAGGACGCGCTCAACCTGCACCGCAAGGGCGAGATGGTCCAGGCCATCGTGCTCGACATCGATGCCGAGAAGGAGCGTATCTCGCTTGGCATGAAGCAGCTTGAGCGTGGCGCCCCGGCAGCCGGCGGCGCGGTCGCGTCGAGCGGCGGCGGTTCGAGCCTCAACAAGAACGCGATCGTCACGGTCACCGTTCTCGAAGTCCGCGACGCGGGCCTCGAGGTCCAGGTCGGCGACGATGGCGCGACCGGCTTCATCAAGCGCACCGATCTCGGCCGCGACCGCGACGAGCAGCGTCCGGAGCGTTTCCAGGTCGCCCAGAAGTTCGACGCGATGGTGACCGGTTTCGACCGTTCCAAGAAGCCGACCTTCTCGATCAAGGCGATGCAGATCTCCGAAGAGAAGCAGGCAGTTGCGCAGTATGGCTCGTCCGACTCGGGCGCGTCGCTGGGCGACATCCTCGGTGAGGCGCTCAAGGCGCGCAGCAGCGAGACCAAGAAGTAAGAACCATTCCGGGCAGGCGGCATCGTCCCGCCTGCCCGGAAATGGCGCTTTTTTGCAAATTTGAGTCGATTCGATCCTATTCGGCGGTTTACGCTTGATATAGGCAAGGACCGGGCGGTCATTTGTTCCGAACCGGACAGAAGCCGGGAATGATCGTCAGTGGGGGAGATCGGGCACCGATGGTCGCCCGGTGGTTTCGGTTTTAAGGAGTCGCTGACGCCATGATCCGTTCCGAACTTGTCGAGATGCTCGCTGCCGACAATCCCGACCTGGCCATGCGCGACGTCGAGGCGATCGTGACGACCTTCTTCGACGAAATTTCGAAGCGCCTCGCAACGGGCGGCCGCGTCGAACTCCGCGGCTTCGGCGCCTTTTCCACCCGGGCTCGCGACGCCCGTATCGGCCGCAACCCGCGCACCGGCGAAGTGGTCGAGGTCGACGCCAAGCGCGTCCCTTATTTCAAGCCAGGCAAGGAAATGCGCGTTCGATTGAACGTGTGACGACCGCCGCGGGTTGACACCCGCCCTTCCCTGCGCTTCGTCGCAGGCCATGCGGGCGTGGCGAAATTGGTAGACGCACCGGACTTAAAGACTTGAGTGCTCGCGGGGAAACCCGCGATGTAGAACTGCTCAAATTCGGGGAACCCTGTAAGATGGCAATCCCGAGCCAAGCCCGAAGGGACAGGTGCCCGACGGGAAGGTGTAGAGACTAGACGGGCAGCACCTACCCCCCGCCATGCGGGGCACGGTGAAGGGATAGTCCAGACCACAAACGCCCGAGCGGGCGGCGGCGAAAGCCGTAGCTGGTAAGAAAATCCGTAGGGCCGCAAGGCCTGTGGGGGTTCGAGTCCCCCCGCCCGCACCATATACCATTGCTCAGCCCCGACTGCCTCTTCCGGGGGCGGATCGAGCCACAGGCATCACCTGGATTTGTCGTGGTGAGCAGGTGCAACATCCCCTGTATCGACCGGCGCCTCTTGATGCACGGGACCGATCCACCTCGAGGTAGAGAGGTCACGACCAGATCACCTCCCCCGCCCTGTGCGACCCCTGTTGTTCACCTGATCCTTCGACTCATCACTTTTCAACGATTTGGGTGGAGACGTGCTGCCGGTTAGGATTCCTCATGAGTATTGCCCGACTCTGGAGCTTCATCATTCGCCACAGGTTCACGATCCGGGATTTGTCGCTGATATTCGTCGGTACGCTCGTCGCGCTCTACTTGGCCTATGCGATCGACATCTTCGACAACGAGCCCGGTATCGGTGTCCGCCAGGCGGAAATCGAACTCGATGAAGCGCTGCTCATCGGCGCCCTGCTCGGCGTTACCCTGCTTCTCTACAGCATCCGCCAATATCTGGTTCAGAAGCGGGAAATGGCCAGGCGCATCGCAGCAGAGCACCACGCCCGCGAACTCGCCTATCAGGACGGGCTGACCGGCCTGCCGAACCGGCGGCAATATGACGATGCTCTTCGCGCCGCGCTTGCCGCGCCGCCGCGCGCGGGTGCCTCGCATGGCGTGTTCCTGCTTGATCTCAACGGTTTCAAGCAGGTCAACGACCTCCATGGCCATGGCATCGGCGATGAGGTGCTTGTCGTCGTCGCGCACCGGCTGAGCGCTGCAATGCGCGAAGGCGACATGGTCGCGCGCTTCGGCGGCGATGAATTCGCCATCCTTGCACCGCATCTCGCCGGGCCGGAAGCCGCCACGAATATCGCCTTGCGCGTGATCGAAGCGCTCGACCTGCCGATCGAAGCCAGCAGGGCGATCCATCGTGTCGGTGCGGGCATCGGCATCGCCCTCGTCCCGGGCGACGCCGCAACCGTCGACGAGGCGATGCGCAAGGCGGACGTGGCGCTGTACCGCGCCAAGGCCGAACGACGCTCCGCACTGCGTTTCTTCGAAGCGGAGATGGACCTGCGTGTCCAGGAGCGCGCGGCGATGGAAACCGCGCTTCGTGCCGCCATCGATGCCGGGCGAATCGAGGCGATGTACCAGCCGACCGTCAACCTCCAGACCCATGAGATCACCGGCTTCGAGGTGACTCCGCGCTGGATCGACCCCGAACAGGGCGAGATCGCCATCGAGCGTTTCATCGCGATCGCCGAAGAGGTGGGGCTGATCCATGTGCTCGCCGAGCGGATCCTGCGCCAGGCCTGCGAGGCAGCGCACCACTGGCCGCCGCATGTCACCGTTTCGGTCGATTTCTATCCGAGCCAGCTCAAGGATCGGCTTGTCGCGGCCCGCATGGTGCGCATTCTCACGGAAGCCGGCCTTTCGCCCACGCGGCTCGAGATCGAGATCACCGAAAGCGCACTGGTCGCCGACATGGAGAATGCGCAACTGGTACTCGGCGCGCTCCGCGCCGCCGGCGTACGTATCGCCCTCGACAATTTCGGCACCGGCTATTCAAGCCTTTACCACCTGCGCAATCTGAAGCTCGACAAGATCAAGATCGACCGGAGTTTCATCCATGCCATGGTCGGCGAGGTTGAAAGCAGGAGCATCGTCAAAGCCCTGGTCGGCCTCGGGCACGGCCTTGGCCTCACCATCGCAGCAGACGGGATCGATGCCGCCGACCAGGAAGCTTCCCTGATCGGCACAGGGTGCGAAGAAGGCCAGGGCCAGTTGTTCAGCACCCCCGTCACCGCGGACGAAGCACGGGCATTGTTCACAGCCTCGCAACATCATCAGGCAGGCTGACCCGGGGATACGGCGTCCGCTCAATGAGATATGCGGAATCGATCGTCACCCACGCGCCTGGGCACCGGCAGGATCGCCCGGCCAGGAGGCCTGCTCAAGGCGTTTCCATATCCGGTGCATTGTCGCGCGCGGGCTGCCCAGCCCGGCGCGATCGGTGGTCGCGCGCCAGTTGCCGGCACGGTCGAGCAATTGCGCCACCCGAGGCCCGGGCGTCAGCTCAGCGCTCCAGCTTTCAATCGACGCTGCGTTTGTCAGGGTCAGTGAGACAGTGGCCACGGCGATAACGATCGTCGTCCAGCGCAGCTCGTGCTCCTGCGAGACCGGGCCGGGCAGATCCACGGGGAATTCCTGAGCAGCAGGCATGTCTTCTTCCTAGAAGCGATAATAGATGAACGGGGCTACGCCTTCGAAACGCATGGCATCGACGACGAGGATCAGGGCCGCCAGCCCGACGCCGACCAGTGGCGCGGGGAAGCTACGGATGCGCAGGGCAATGCCGCCTATCCACCGCGTCGGCGTGGCGTGGATGGCAAGGCCGAGACCGACCAGCAGCACGATCAGCGGCGACGCGGTGAAACCGGAGGGGCCACCCAAGGGATTCAGGATGCCGCCGAGATAGGCCATGGCGTCGGCGAAGCTCGCCGCCCGGAAAAATATCCAGCCGAGCACGACCACGTGGAAGGTGACGAGCAACCTCGCCCAAATCGGCAGTGGCGGCCAATGCTTCGGTGCGTGATCCGCCCAGAAGCGTTCCACCGCCAGCGCGCCGCCGTGCAGACCGCCCCAGATGATGAAGGTCCAGCTCGCACCGTGCCACAGGCCGCCGAGCAGCATCGTCACCATCAGGTTGCGATAGGTGGCAACCTTCCCTGCCCGGCTGCCGCCAAGCGCCTCGATATAGAGATAGTCGCGGAGCCATTGCGACAGGGTGATGTGCCAGCGCCGCCAGAATTCCTGCAGCGAGGTCGCGCGGTAAGGCTGGTCGAAATTGCGCGGGAAGCGATAGCCGAGCAGCGCGGCCAGCCCGATAGCCATATCGGTATAGGCGGAGAAGTCGCAATAGATCTGCACAGCATAGCCATAGGCTGCGAAGACAAGGTCGAGGGCCGAATGCGATGCTGGATCGGCGAACACCGGGTCGACGAAGCCGACCGCCAGTTCCGAGGCGATCACCGTCTTCTTGAACAATCCCCAGACAATGAGCAGCAGCGCCATCGACACCATCGACCGGTCGAGCTTCGGGCGCGACTGGAATTGCGGCACGAGATCCGCCGCGCGAACGATCGGTCCCGCGACGAGGTGCGGGAAGAACGACATCAGCAGCAGGATGTCGAGGAGCGCTGCCGGCTGAACCCGCCGGCGATAGATATCGACGACATAGCTGATGCCCTGGAAGGTGAAGAAGGAGATGCCGATCGGCAGGATCACCCGCAGCATCGGCAGGTCGCGCTCGAACCCGATCGCGGCGAGCGTCGCGCCGACCTGTTCCGTGAAGAAGTCGAAATATTTGAAGAAGCCGAGGATGATCAGATTGGCCGCGACGCCGCAGAGCAGCAGGAGCTTGCGCCGGCCGGCGAAGCGATCGCTCGCGAGCCCGGCCGCGACTGCCCAGTTCATCAGCGCCGAGAAGATCAGCAGCGGTACAAACCGCCAGTCCCAGGCGCCATAGAACACCCAGCTCGCGACGAGCAGGAGGAGCTTGCGCCACTCGTTGGAGCGCACCGACCAGACCATGGCGAAGACGACGAGAAAGAAAACGCCGAAGGTGAGCGTGGGAAACAGCATGATTATTCCGCGGTCGCGGCTCCCCTGTCGAGGTCGGCCTGGAGCCGCCGCGCGACCTCCAGTCCGCCCGCATTGTTGAAATGGACATAGTCGCGCCGCATCAATGGGGCGGCGCGCTGGACCCAGTTGCGGGCAGCGCAGGGGCCACCCATCCGCGATTGCCAATCCCACCAGGCCACGCCCATGTCGCCCGCCACCCGGCGCTGGATCTCGCGCACCGCGGCCAGCGCTGGCGGCGCGAACAGCATGGACTGCTCATCCGCGCCCTCACAACCGGTCAGTGCACCGGGCGCGTTCGCGCGAAGCGCGGGCTGGCGGCTGAGCGAGTCCGGCGCGCCCAGCAACAGCATCGGGACGTTGCCCGAGAGCAGGCGGAGGCGCGTGATCTGCGAGCGCAGCACGGCCTCGAATGCGACGGGATCGAAATGCGGCGCGAAACCCTCGTTCGTGCCGAAAGCAAGTACGATCAGGTCGGGCCGGTAGGCCTTGAGTTCCTCAGCGACGACCGCATCGTCGGTCCGCGCAAAATGCGCGAGTTGCGACCCGACCACACCGAGATTGGACAGCGCGACGCCGCCATCATCGTGGAAAGTGGCCCAGGAAGTGATCGTCAGCGATCGGGAGGCGGCGATGATCTCGACCGACGCACGCAACGTTGTCGACCGGATCGTCCGACAGATCGGCCGGGACGACGGAGCTGCGAAATCCAGGCGCCCCTGATCCTGCCCGTCGAACCGGACGCTTACCCCGCCAGCATCCGGCCCGCCAATCGCGCACAGCACGAACCGGTCGAAGCCCATGCCCGGTGCGGCATTCAGTGCCATGCTGGCCCCGCTCCGCATCGCCGCCATGCTGAAGCCCGAAAGGCCGAGCAACGGCCGCGGCGCGACAGCGCCCTTGCCGAAAGTCGCGCCAATCGCCCAGCCGGGCGACATCGAGGCAGTCACGCCCCGGGTGACATAACCATCATAGGGCCGGCCGGGCGGCAACACACCGCGCCCGCCACCGCCGAACCGTGCTTGCAGCAGATCGCGCCACCCACCGGTCACGGCATCGCCAGCGGTATGGCTATCGCCGATCTGCAGGATGTGGACGGGCGGTGCGCCCCGCGTTTCGACGGCTGCCGTCAGCCTGACGAAGTAAGGCGCCAGCGCTTCGGGGTTGCAAAGCGCCCCGGCGCAGGTCGATGCAGCCGCCGGTGCCGACAGCGAGGCGAGGATCAGCAGCGCCGGCCTCACTTGCCGGCTTCCCTGCCCCCGCCGGTGGTCGACGTGCCGACCACGGCGCGCGCTGCATCGGCATAGCTGCGGATACGGCCAGCAAGGTCCCGCGTGATCCAGATATAGCCGGTCATCGACATATGCACGCCATCGGCCGCTCGGATCAGCGTTCGCTTTCCGGACTTCGGATCATTGAGATAGGTCGCGAAATTGCCCCGCGCGTCGGAAGCGACCGGGCGCGTATCGATGAACGGCACGCCGAGCTTCGCCATCCGCGTCGCGTAGAAATCATTGATCGCCATGACGTCGGCGTCGAGCGCTTCCTTGCCGATGCGCGGCAGCCCGACCCAATAGACCATCGCATGATGACGCCGCATCAGCGCGACATAACGATCGAGCCGTCCACCGACCTCCTGCTGCCAGAGCGGCCCCATGAACTTGGCATATTTGCCCTCGGGCGTGATGATCCCCTGCGCATCGTTCGCGCCGAACGAGATGATTGCGATGTCGAGCGGCGCATCCCCAAGTTGTTCGGTCGCGTGAGTCTCCAGGTTCAGGCTTTTGTAGCGAGTGAAGCCGGTGGCCGGCTGACTGAACTTGACCACTTCGAACCCGGCCTTGCCCGGCAATTGCTGTGCGAGCCCCCACCACACGCCATCACCGAAGCTGTCGCCGAAGACGCCGATCCTGATCCGGTTGCCCGCCGCGACCGTCTTCACAAGCTGCTGGAATGGCATCGCATATTGCCGCACCAGGGCGTCCTCCGACTGAGTCGGAGATGTTGCCGGGCGATATGGAGCCGGCCGGGCCGGGGGGGGAACCGCTGCCGCGGAGGCTTCGCTACCGGCCTGGAACGCCCAGCCTATCGCAGCCCCTACCGCGGTGCCCAGCAGGAGTACCGCCGTCCGGTCAAACAGCATGCGCAGCAAAGGGCGGATCGTCGGAGACCGCAGTTCCGGATAGTGCGCAGCAGCCTGCGGCACTTGCGCTGTACCATGCGACACGGGGATCATACTTTCTATGGGAGCATATGTTCTGTTGAACAGCGCGTTCATGCGCCCATTCACCAGCACTTGTCTACAGCGTATCGGGCATTTGCAATTTTTTACGGCACCCCGGCAACTTTGTGCGCAGATACCATAAATACGTACAGATAATATTATTTGGATTCATCAAATTTTACTTTAGTTATACTGAACACGATACCGGGCCTGGCAGATTCTGGAATAATCATTCCGACGCGCCCGGACAATTTCAATGGATAGAATAGATACGAATTTCAATGCGATCATCATCCGCAATAGCCTCGACAAAAGAAGTGGGATTCACCGTGAAGCCTCACAGTGTCGAGCACGGAATCAATGCGAATTCGCTGATCGAATCCGACCGATTCGACTATTGTCCACGCCCGTTTCGAGCTCGAATGACGGCAGGTGGAAGCTCGGCATACAAGGCAATAGGAACCGGGCTGATTTCCCCTTCGCCTCCTCGGAATCGCCCCGACCGGACGGGGTTTCGGCCGAGGCCGAGGCGCTTGTTAAACCTGCTCGCCAGCACTGCGTCGCTGTTCCTGCTGGCAGGCGGCTGCGATTCGCGCCGACGTGCCCCGCACCCGGACTCGGGCGACTATCGGACGACGAGGTGAAGAAGCTCGATCCGCGGAAAATCTCCGACCTCGCTGCGCGTCGCCCAAGACCAGTTCGAAGGCTATCACTATGATGAGTCGGTCGCTGGTGGCGCCTGACGTGCGAGGATGGCAGGATAACGAGATGAACATCCACCCAAGCCGCTTGCTGTACCGGGATACTCGATGAGAACAGGCCACCTTCTCCTCATCGCGCTTCTGCTTGCGGGGTGCGGCCGGCGATCGGATGCCGGCCCGGTCGTGGCCAGCGCGATCGGCGGCGTCCCCGCACTGGCCGATTCATCCCTGGGGTCGCTCGGCACATCGTCCCGCCTGCTGGTGGACTCAACCGCGCAGGGCCTGGTTCGTTTCGACGCCTCGGGGCAGATCGAACCGGGCATCGCCGAGCGCTGGATCGTGATCGACGAGGGCATGAGCTACATCTTCCGCCTGCGCGATGCCGAATGGAGCGATGGCCGCCCGGTCGCTGCCGAAGAAGTGGTGGCGATCCTCCGCCGCCAGATCGCGGCACAATCGCGCAATCCCCTTCTCCCGTTCCTCAGCGCGATCGACGAGATCGTCGAGATGACACCCCAGGTGATCGAAGTGCGGCTGAAGCGTCCCCGCCCCGATCTGCTCAAGCTGTTCGCTCAACCCGAGATGGCTCTGTTCCGGGCGCGGCCGCCCGGCGGAACCGGTCCGTTCCGTATTATCGCCACCTATCGGGACGGGGTGATGCTGCGCCCGGCGTTCGACCCGTTGCGCTCGCCCGACGACGATGCGGCCGAGCCGGGGCCCGAACAGAATGTCCGCCTGATCGGCGAGCGCGCCTCGCGCGCCATCGCACGTTTCGCCGCGCGGGATTCGGATCTGGTAACCGGCGGCACTTTCGCCGACTGGCCACTGCTCGCCGCCGCGGAGATCGCGCCCGCCAATCAGAAAGTCGACCCTGCGGCAGGATTGTTCGGCCTCGCGATCGTCAACCGCGAGGGCTTCCTTGCCGATGCCGACAACCGTGCGGTGGTGGCCCGATCGGTCGACCGCCAGGCGATCGTCAGCGCCTTTCTACCCTCCTGGAACTTGACGACCCAGCTCCTGCCTGACCGGCTCGACTCCGCATCGGGACCCGCCACCCCGGCCTGGGCCGATCCGCCGGCTCCCGACGACATGCCGGCCCTCGATCGAATCAGGGCCTGGCGGACGGCGCATGGCGAAACTCTGACGCTTCGCATCGCGCTGCCACACGGCCCGGGGGCGACCATCGTCTATGGCATCGTCACGGCCGGGCTGAACAGGATCGGCATCGAAACGAAACGGGTGCCAATCGATGCCGATGCGGATCTTCGGCTGATCGACGCCGTCGCCCCCTATGACAGTGCACGCTGGTATCTTGCCACGGCGTGCCAGCCGTGCGGCCAGGAGGCACAGGCAGCGATCGAGACGGCCCGCGACGCGCCCACGCTTGAACTCCGCGCCGCGCATATCGCCGAAGCTGATGCGGCGCTGGCGGCCGATATCGCCTATATTCCGATCGCGCGCCCGCTGCGCTGGTCGCTTGTCGCCCTCCGGCTGGGGCAATGGCAGGGGAACTCCCGGGCGTGGCACCCGTTGAATCACCTGCGTAACGACACCAAATGAGGTGACATGGCCAACCGCGCGACCAGAATGAGTCCCGATTCCCTAGGCAAGATCGCAGGCGACCTGACCGGTCGCGATGCCGCGTCAGTACGGAAGCGCGTCGTGGCGATGGAGCATCTGCTCGAAGGGCTGTTCGTCATTCCCGGCATCAACCGCAGGGTCGGGCTGGACGTGATCCTGGACATCATCCCGATCGGCGGCGGGGTCATCGCCGCGCTGATGGGGAGCTGGATGGCGTGGGAAGCGCGCAATCTCGGCATGTCCAAGACTCAGATCGCACGGATGGCGGGCAATATCGGCGTGGATTTCCTGCTCGGCCTGATCCCATGGGTCGGCGCGGTGCCGGATTTCTTCTTCCGGTCGAACACCCGCAACCTGCGCATCATCAAGCGCCATCTCGACAAACACCACCCGTCGTCCGCGGTGATCGATCAATAGCGATCAGTTGGATCGCTGCGCATTTATCCTCGTCCGTTCGCCCCGAATAGCCATCGAGCCTGTCGAGATGGCGTATCGACGGGCAAGCGTTTCAAGAGCTACCCGTGCTTCGATACAGGCTCTCGGTACGGCTTCGCCTGCTCGCCCCTACTCGGCACGAACGGAATAATGGGCGCCGATTGCGAGCACATTACTCGCCGGCGAAACCGAAACTGCGCCTCAGCGTGGTCCGCGCCAGATCTTGAGCGCTGCATTTGCCGGCAAGCCGCCGCTCCCCGCCTTGCACCGCTCATAGGCAAAGCTCTTGTCGAGGCAGATCCACAATTCGTCGAGCCAGCCCTGACGGTTGGCGGTCACGCGGATCGCCGCCGCCGGCAAACCGGGATTGGCGGTGGCCATCGCCTCGGCGAAGCCGCCGGCCGTCAACGCCGGGCGCCTGGAGAGCGCGTCCATGTCCGGATAGCGCAGCTTCGCATAGAGACCGGTCGAGCGCGCGAAATAGGCGGCGGGCGTCGTGCGCATGCACGTGCCATGCTTTGCCCATTCGTGCTGCAGCAATTGCACGGACGGTGTCGCGCAGAGATGCTGGCTGACCAGCTTGCGCGGCAGGAGCGCGGTCGGCGTGCAATATTGCGGCCATTCCTTGCCCACGCCATCCGGCCAGAGCCCATGCAGCGTGAAGCCGAAACGATTGCCGCTGCCGCATTCCAGCCGGGCCGAGGGGCTGCGGGCATTTTCATGGCAATATTGCGGGACCCAGGTGACGGCGAGCGTATAGCCGCCGATCGGCAACACACGCTTCGGCTCGCTCCGCGACGGCAAATCCGGACGCGGACGCGCGAGATTGGCAGGAACCTCGCATTTATAGGCCTGGGCCCCGGCGACGGCCGGCATGGCGGCGAGCAGAACCGTGACGATCGATAGGGACTTCATGCGCCAGCTCCCGTCTTTGCACCGAACCAGGGCCTGGCGTCGCCGCGAAACAACATCGCGACCGCATAAGCCTGGAGCACCGTCGAGAAAAGGCCCAGCAGGCCGCTCAGCCCAATCGAATAATGGCCGGTCGGAATCGCATAAAGCGTCCAGGCAAGGGCCAGCCCCACGAAGATGGCGAGAGCCCATTTGGCGATGGCGCTGCCCTGCCGGGCGACGAGGAACCACAGCAATAATGCGAGGCTGAATCCAGCCACCGTCGTCAACGGCAGGGTAAGGTCACCAAACATCTGGTGGTGCAACAACGCCCGTTCCTGCTGGTCGGACCAGGACAGGATCGTATTGACGGCATCGACGCCGATCGCGGCGAGATAGAAACGTTCGAACTGGATGATGGACGTCGGCCTGATCATCGATTCTTTCCCCCGGTTGATTCCATGATGTCGACCCGCCGACCGACGCTCGCTTCAGGCGCTGCCCTCCAGCTTCTCGCCGAACCAGGCCCGGGTATCCAGTCGGAAGAGGAACCAGATCGCGACCGACCGCAGCGCCGGCCACACCGGGCCTGGCGCGACCGCGCCGAGATAGCCGCGCTCAAGCATCACGATCGATTTCGCCCGTTCCACGACTCGCCCTCTCCCGACGTTATCGTCGCCAGCTTAGTCCTCTTTTGTTCTCACGCAACCGTCAGCGGGCAGCGGTGAAATCCAGGCCGATATCCGCAGCGGGCGCCGACTGGGTCAGCCGGCCGACACTGATATAGGTCACCCCGGTTTCAGCGATGGCGCGGATCGTCTCCAGGCGAACCTTACCCGATGCTTCTGCCGGCACGCGGCCGCCAATCAGCGTGACGGCGCCGCGCAACATCGGCGGGTCCATATTGTCGAGGAGCAGATGCGTGGCACCCGCGGCCAGCGCCGGCTCGATCTGGTCGACCGAATCGACCTCGACGATGATTCGCCCGATCCCCGCGACCTTCGCGCGGCGCACCGCCTCGCCGACGCCGCCGGCGACCGCGACATGGTTGTCCTTGATCATCGCGGCATCCCACAGGCCCATGCGATGATTGGTCGCGCCACCCATGCGCGTCGCATATTTCTCCAGCACGCGCAGTCCGGGAATCGTCTTGCGGGTGTCGAGCAGGATCGCGCCGGTACCGAGGATCTTGTCGACATAGCTGCGCGTCAGCGTCGCGATGCCCGAGAGATGCTGCACCGTGTTGAGCGCCGAGCGCTCGGCGGTGAGCATCGCGCGCGCACTGCCCTCAAGTCGCATCAGATCAGTGCCGGCCGCGACCCTGTCACCGTCCTGTACCAGCCGCTCGATCCGTACCTCCGGGTCGAGCGCGCGGAAAAAGGCCTCCGCAATGGGCAGGCCGGCAACGACGATCGCATCCCGACTGTCCATCACGCCGGTGAAGCGCGCATCCGCCGGAATCACGGCGATCGAGGTAATATCCCCCGCGTCGCCCAGATCCTCCGCCAGCGTCGCCGCAACAAAGGCGTCGAGATCGAAGCGATCGATGAAGAAGGTGCGGTCTTCCCGCACATCGCAAATTACATCCGAGCTCATGATTCGCCCTGCTCCCGATCAGCCCGGCGGGGTCTGGCATATTGTCGCGGCTCGGGACAGCCTGTCCGAGCCTGAATCCACGATCTCGACGAAGTCGCAAACGTTATTCCGAGGATGATTCACGGACTGCCCCGAGCAAATATCAGGGCAATTTTTTCATGCTCGCCGCGGCGGAGGGGTTCGTGCTGCCGGTGCCGAAACCGCAGCTCTTGGTGGTCGCCGGCTGATGCCCCTATCGGCCGGGCGGGCTGGCCCGAGGACTCCACCACCGATTCTGCGACAGCTAAGCCGGTATGCCATCCACGCAGGTGGCACGTCGCGTTGCCGGGCTACACGCCCGGTCAGATCTTCCACGCTTCAGGCAGCGCGGAGTTGAGCGACGAACTGCTCGGTGGCCTGTTGCAGGTCACGTGCCGTGCCGGACAGGCTCGTGGCGGCGCCCGACACACGACCGGACAATTTCTCCGTATCGCCAGCGACCGCGACAACGCCGGCGATCCGCTCGGTCATCAGACCCGCCCCCGACGCGGTATCGCGCGCAGTCGCTTCGATCAGGCTGGCAGTCACGCGCTGGCGGTCGACCGCGACCCTGATCTCCTGCGCGGCCTCGGCCAGTTCCCCGACCGTCGACTCGATTTCCTGAAGCGCATCACAGGCGATGTCGGCCCCGCCCTTTACCGAACCGGCGAGTAGCCGGATCTCACCCGTCGCGCCCGAAGTCTGGCCGGCGAGTTGCTTCACTTCAGTCGCGACGACCGCGAAGCCAAGCCCGACATCGCCGGCGCGCGCAGCCTCGATCGTGGCATTGAGCGCAAGCAGATTGGTGCGCCCGGCAATGTCGCTGATCGATTCAGCGAAGCGCGATATCGCGGTGGTGCGTTCGGCGAGCGCCCCCACCGCGTTGTGGCCGGCGGTAGAGATGGCCCGCGCGTCACCGCTCAGCTTCGCCTGCTGGTCGACCGTTGCGGCAATGGCGAGGATCGATGTCGTCAGTTCCTCGACCCCGGACGCGAGCGCGCGTGCGGTGGCGGAGGACCGGGAGGCGACCTGCGCCGTGTCGTTGGTCTCGCGACTGGCGCGGCGGGCGAGCTCGTTGAGAGCCAGGGCTGAGCCTTCCAATTCCGCCGATGCCGTGCCGACGACGCCGACTATCTCGGCGACCGAGGCATGAAAGGCCTCGGCAAGCGCGAGCATTTCCTCGCGTCGCTGGTCCGCAGCCTCAGCCTCCAATATTTCTCGCCGGTGCCGCTCGTCTGCTTCGCGGGACTCCGCAGCTCGTGTAGCGACCATCGCAGCCTCGGTCTCGCGACGTCCTTCGATCGCTTCGGCCGCGAGCCTCTCGCTCTCCTGCCGTGCCTCCGCCTGGCGGATCAGCAATCCGCGAAGCTGAATCGCGACGTAGCTGAGCACGGCGCATTGCAGGATCACCGCCACAGCATGGATCACGACGCGGCCAAAATTGCCCGAGCCAGTGAATACCCATTCGGGCGCAAGATATTGCAGGAACAGGTGATGGACGGCGATCAGGGCCGCCGCGAGCACGATCGGCCGCCAGTCGCAGAGCACGATCAGCGCGGCGAGCGCCACGAAGAAGTACATATGCCCGTCCATCTGCCACGGATGGCCGGCGAGCAGATAGAGGCCGAGCGCCGGGTACAGTCCGGCCAGGCTGCCCATGAGCAGGCGCGCATTCCGGTCGTAGCGACGGCGCAGCACCATGACGGTCGGCGCGGTATTAGCAGCGATCGCGATCAGGACGACGGCACTGGTGCTTGCGGCACCTTGCGCCAGTCCGATCGAGAGCAGCGCAACCACGCACAGCCAGGCGGATACCACCAGGATCCTCAAGCCGCGCCGACGCAGGCGATCCAGGTCGACGACGCTCACGCCGTGGCCCCACAACCCGCAGCGGGGGCCGCCAGCATCAGGATATGATGACGGTAGAGCGTATTCACAAAGTCTCCGCGATGGCCATCGATCACGACCGATCCGGCAAAAGGGCCGTGGCCGACCAGCGATGCGCCACCGCGAAGGGCGAAGGACAGAGCCTCAGCGGGATCGCCCCCGAGCGGGATCAGGATCATCCGCCCCGTTGCCGGCGGATAAAAGGCAAGCATCGCAAAAACCAGAAGGATTCCGGCTATTTGCATCAGTACGCACGAGTGGGAAAACATAGGCGTCGCAGGGAACATTCCCGCCGATTAGGTGGTAATAGTTAGAGAAATGCTAACCATTTGCGCATGCCCTTCCTCTCTCATCGAGGGGCCGAGACTGGCGCGGACGGGCTATTCCTCCCGAAGCAAATGCCCCTCGATCGCGACGGGAATCGCTTCGATCAGCACGAAGACGACACGACACGGCTCACTGCCTGGGTTGCGCCAGAGATGGCTGGTGCCCCGCTGCACGACGATATCCCCGGTCTCGAGATGCTCAACTTCGCCGCCGTCGAGTTGAAGCTCGATCTCGCCGTCGAGCACGATCGCATAATCGATCGACCAGCTCCGGTGCATCCGCGATTTACGGCCCGGCAGGAAATCGACGACGCGGATCATCGAGCCGCCCTCATCCCCCGGCCCGCGGGTCCCGTCACTATCGTCATTGAGGTTGGCCGGCACTTCCGGTGTCGACCAGACCTGCGCCAGCGCCGCCTCCCCCGTGCCAGTGGTGACCGGCCGGAGCGTATCGATGCTGCGCAGGATCGACCAGCCGGCGCGATCATGCCCGGTCACGATCCGCCTGAACGGCGTGGTCGCAACCGGCGCGTCGGCGAAGTCCCGCGTCGCTTTTTTCTTGCGGAAGAACATGGCCCTACCTCCCCTTCCGCCTCGACAGCCTCAGTCGCCGGTGACCTTCACCGGGCCCAGATCACCCATGCCGACCGTGGCGCTGGCCATCGAAAGCATCGCATCAAGGCTCTTCTTGGCGCGCAGGCGCAAGCCCTCCTCAATCTCGATGCGCGGCTCCAGGTCGCGCAGGGCGACGTAGAGCTTCTCCATCGTGTTGAGCGCCATGTACGGGCAGATGTTGCAGTTGCAGTTGCCGTCCGCGCCGGGCGCACCGATGAAGTTCTTGTCGGGCACCGCCTTCTGCATCTGGTGGATGATGTGCGGCTCGGTCGCGACGATCAGCGTGTCGCCCTCCATGGCCAGCGCATATTCGAGGATACCGCGGGTCGAGCCGACATAATCGGCATGATCGAGGATATAGGGCGGGCATTCCGGATGCGCGACGACTGGCGCGCCGGGGTGAAGCTGCTGGAGCTTGAGCAGTTCGGTCTCGCTGAAAGCCTCGTGCACGATGCATACGCCCGGCCAGAGCAGCATGTCGCGCCCGGTCTTGCGGGCGAGATAGCCGCCGAGATTCTTGTCCGGGCCGAAGATGATCTTCTGGCTGGCGGGAATCTGGGCGAGGATCTTCTCGGCGGACGAGCTGGTGACGATCACGTCGCTCAGCGCTTTCACCTCGGCCGAGGAGTTGATGTAAGTCAGCGCGATGTGATCGGGATTCGCCGCGCGGAAAGCAGCGAACTGTTCGGGCGGACAGCTGTCCTCCAGGCTGCATCCCGCATTCATGTCGGGCAGGACCACGATCTTCTGGGGCGAGAGTATCTTGGCGGTCTCGGCCATGAAGCGCACGCCGCAAAAGGCGATGACGTCAGCGTCGGTCGCTTCCGCCTTGCGGCTGAGATCGAGGCTGTCGCCCACGAAATCGGCCAGATCCTGGATCTCCGGCTTCTGGTAATAATGCGCGAGGATGACGGCATTGCGCTCCTTGCGAAGCCGATCGATCTCGGCGCGGAGATCGAGACCGGTGAGCGTGCCGCCGATGCCGTTACGTGCGTCCATGATTACTTCCTGTTTCCCAAAACCTGGTCGAGCGAGCGGGTCGTGTCCCACACCTCGTTATTGTCCTTTGCCTCGTCGGCGAAGCGCACCTTCACCGTCACGTCCATGCCCGCCGCCTTGAGCGGCATGGCGAAGCTGCGCTCGACCGCACGGCGAGTCGCATCGCGCGCCAGATTCAGCGGTATTGCTTCATGCGCCTGGCGCACCAGTTCTTGCTGCCCGGCGCGACGATTTGCGTCCTGCAGCTTCGAATCGGCATCGGTGAAGGTCGAGAGAATTCCGCCCTCGCCATATTCGCGCATCTGGGTGAGATCGATCTGCGGCGCGGAGACCTCGACCGGCGGCAGGACCACGCCGAGCGTGCGGGTCCCGGCATCCCAGGTCACATCCTTTTGCCGCAGCTTGGCGAGATCGACTTCGTAGCGGACCATACCGGGCATGATCAGCGTCTTCTTCGCGCTCAGCCCGAATTGCGACTGGGTCGACGTGGTCACCGCCACGAAGCGCGCGGCGAAGGCCGAAAGCCGGTTCTGTTCCTTCAGGCCCTGAAGCGAAGCGCTGGCGATCGTCACCGGATCGGGACCCTTCACCTTGCCGCTGACATAATAGCCGAGCGCCCAGAAGCTGCCCGCGATGAACAGGGCGATCAGCGCGAGCGCGCCGGCAAACTTGCCGAGGAACTTCATGCCGCCATCTCCCAGGCGTCTCCTCTGAGCGAGACGAGGCCCCGGTCGCGCAGATCGATCAGATGGGCAAGCACCGATCGCTCCGCTGCGGGAAAGAGCCGTGGGTCGATGCCGACATACATGCGCTCTACCATCGCCGTGATCGCCTGGGGCTGGGTACGGAGCAGGCGCAGGATCTGGCCCTCGCGCTGCTTGCGATGGCCGATCATACCGCGGACGAGGCGCCTGGGATTCTCCACCGGGTCGCCATGCGCCGGATAATAGATGCGGTCGTCGCGGTGCATCAGCTTGTCGAGGCTGGCCATGTACGCCGCCATATCCCCGTCGGGCGGCGAGACGATGGTGGTCGACCAGCCCATCACATGGTCGCCCGAGAAAAGCGCCCCGGCCTCGGGCAGCGCGAAAGCGAGATGATTCGACGTGTGCCCGGGCGTGGCGACGGCGGTGAGCGTCCAGCCATCGCCTGAAACCGACTCTCCTTCAGCCAAGATACGATCAGGCGCGTAGTCAGCGTCGAACGAAGCGTCAGCGCGAGGCCCAAGATCGTCGAGCGCGAGGGGAGCGCAGCCGACGATCGGCGCACCGGTAGCGACCTTTAGCGCCCGCGCGGCGGGGCTGTGGTCGCGATGCGTATGAGTGATGACGATAGCGACGACCGGGCGGCCCGCAATCGCACGGACCAGCGCCTCGACATGACCGGCATCGTCCGGCCCGGGATCAATTACGGCCAGATCGGTCGTGCCGACCAGATGGGTCTGCGTGCCGGTATAGGTGAAAGGCGACGGGTTCGCTGCCAGCACCCGGACGACGAGCGGCTCGAGCTGCTCGGCCACGCCTGGTAGTTGCTCGCTCATGCGGTGCAGATGGCGGGTCGCGAGCGGCGGCGCAACCCTGTCCCTGCTTGCAGGGTGAAGAGCCCGGCTTTGCGTCGATACCGGTTCATCACAATGGCGAAGGGTCTTCCCGCCGCCGCGAGAAGGCCCCTCACCCTCTGCCCAAGCAAGGAAAGGAATAGAGGAAGAAGGCTGTTTCCTGCCTCAGTTCACCCCGGCCAGATTGGCCTCCATGTCCCGGATCGCGCCGTCGAGCGCCTTGATCGCTTCCCTGCGTCCGGTCTCGTTCATCGCCTGATCGTTCCGCAAGTTTTCCTGGGCGGCGCGCAGACCATCCAGCGCGCCCCGATAAGCGTTGCGTTGGATATCCTTGCTCTGCGCTGCAATCGCGGCGCCTTCACGCGCGGCCCGCTCGATGCGGTTGGTGCAGATGATAATGACGCGCTTGTCGCCCTTCTTCTCATTGGTCACCATCTCACCGCGCCGGCCGTCGCCCGTGCAATTGCGGGACGAGACTTCGGGGATATTCGCCATATCGGGAAAATCGCCGGTCACTAGCTTGCCGTCTTTTTCGCGGCGCGTGATGCGCACGACCTTGCGCGTGGTGACCTTGCCGTCGGGCGAAACGCTGATGGTCGTGCTGTTCTCGTTGCCGTTACCGTTCCACGACGGTGCCGCGGGAGGCGCGGGAGGTGCAGAAGGCGCGGCCGGAGCAACATTCATCGCCTGGACCGGCATGGGCACAGGTGCAGCATTCATCGCAACGACCGGGGCTGGCGCCGGCATCGGCGCAGGCTCGGGAGCCGGTGCCGGCGTCGGTGCCGGGCCGTCTTCCGCCGGAGAGGCAGCGGCGGCTATCGGGCTGAGCTCGGCCAGACTGACCCCCGTCGCCTTTTCGACGCCTGATCGCACGCGTTCGGCCGCCTGCGTGCCCGACGCGGTGACCCCCAACCCGGCCAGGGTCAGCATCGCGACTGTCGCACAGCCGCTGACGAGGCGCAGGCGCGACGTCCTGTTGGTGCTCAGCATTCTCAGCCTCCCTTTCAGATCCTCTATCGTATGGAGATGGCATGCGGCCGAAACGGCGCCGCCATGGGCCGCCTTGACGATCGCGCAGGCATAGGTGTGCCGCAGCATCGGATTCTTGCCGGCGAGAACACGCGCGTCGTTGGCGATTTCCTGATCCGCCCGAAAGGCACGGAAGGCGCGCCAGGCGATCGGGTTGAACCAATGCAGCGCGAGCACGACGAGCGCGATCCAGTTGGCGACCAGATCCCCGCGATGATGATGGCCAAGCTCATGGGCCAGCGCGAGATCCCGTTCATCGAGATCATAACGCTCGGTGAAGTCGCGCGGGAAGGCGACGTAGCGACGCCAGATGCCGAAGGCGAGCGGGCCACTCGCGGCATCGGTCTCGATCAGCTGGATTCCGCCCTCGATCTCCGTCTCGCGCGATGTCTCCGCCAGCATGCGGCGGCAGAAGCGGGCGTGCGCGGTCGCATGCCAGGCGATGAACGCCACCGCACCCAGCACCCAGAGCGAGACCAATATGGGGCCAAGCGAGGGATTTTGAGCGACGGGCGCGGTGGCGTCTCCGCCGAACGGTTCGATCACATAGACAGTGATCTGCTCGCTCGCGCGGATCACTGGCGCGACTGCGATCTCGCGCCAGGATTGCGGCAGGGGCGGAAGGAAGAGCCGGAGCGCGGGCAGCGCCCACAGCGCATAGGCGATGTCAGGCCCAAAGGCGCGGCGCACCGGCCCGCGCAGCAAGAGCACCACGACCATCAGCATCGCCGAAGCGATCAGCGCTTCGATAGCCCAAGGGATGAGGCCAGCGCCGGTCACGACTTGAGGCCTTTGAGCAGCGCCTCGATCTCGGCGATGTCCTCATTGGTCAGCGCGTCACGCTCGGCGAGATGCGCGACCAGCGGCGTCAACTTGCCGCCGAACAGCCGGTCCATCAGTCGACGCGATTCGCCCTCGACATAGTCGCCGCGCGCGACGAGCGGATGATACAGATACCGTCGCCCATCCTCCCGGTGCGCGATGATGTTCTTGGCCAGCAGCCGGCCGAGCAATGTCTTCACGGTATTGGCCGACCAGTCACGCTCCGGCGGGATGCGTTCGGCCACGTCCTGCGCGGTCAGGGGTGACTCATCCCAGAGCACCTCCATCACCGCATGTTCAGCATCGCTGATCCGCTCGCTCACGATTCGCTCTCCGTAATGACCACATCTGTAATCGTACTGTTTACACCTGTAGTCAAGCGGGTGAACGATCAATGAATGAAGGCGCTCGACAGCCCGCCCCCGTACCGGCAAGCTCCCGCGAAAATCGGGAGAGAGAGGCATGAACCAGTTCACCGTCGCCGCCACCGGGCTGCGCTTTCCCGAAGGCCCCGTCGCGATGCCCGATGGCAGCGTGATCCTGGTCGAGATCGCCGCCGGATTGATCACCCGGGTAAAACCGGATGGATCGACGGAGACGATAGCCAGGCCCGGCGGCGGGCCGAACGGCCTCGCAATGGGTCCGGACGGCAAGCTCTATTGCTGCAACAATGGCGGCTTCAACTATGTCGAACGTGGCGGCCTGTTGATCCCCCATGGCCAGGCCGATGACTATTCAGGCGGGCGGATCGAGCGGATCGACCCCGAAACCGGGGTGGTCGAGACACTTTACCGGGATGGCGATTTCGGCTGCGTGCTGCGCGGCCCCAATGACATCGTATTCGACGCGCATGGCGGCTTCTGGTTCACCGACCATGGCAAAAACCGCCCCCGCGAGCGGGACATCACCGGCATCTTCTACGCCAAAGCTGACGGCAGCCATCTGGAAGAAGTCATCTTCCCCAGCGAGAATCCCAACGGCATCGGCCTCTCGCCCGACGGTGCAACGCTCTATGCGGCCGAGACCTATACCTGCCGGCTGATGGCGTTCAGCGTGACTGCACCCGGCAAGGTTGACGCGAGCATCGGGCTCGGCGGCGCAGGCATCCCGCTTTATCGCCCCGCCAGCTACAAATTCTTCGACTCGCTCGGCATCGAGGAGAGCGGCAATATCTGCGTCGCGACGATCGGCGAGAGCGGGATCAGCGTGATTTCGCCAGCAGGCGAGCTGGTCGAGTTCGTCGCGACGCCCGATCCGTTCACCACCAATATCTGCTGGGGTAGCCCCGACAGGCGCACGGCATGGATCACCTTGTCAGGCACCGGCCAGCTTGTCCGCATGGACTGGCCCCGGCCCGGCCTGAAGCTTGCCTATTGAGAGCCGGCACTATCCGGCAGCCTGATCGACACTGCGTGCGTTTCGTGCAGGTGCACTTGCAGTATCCGTGCGATTGACCGGCGGGCGCGCCGATGGCTTATGCGCGCCAAGAGGATGTTTGCGGAGACGATGATGAAGAAGCTCTATCCCGATGCAGCGGCAGTGCTGGATGGGCTCCTGTTCGACGGCATGACGATCTGCGCTGGCGGTTTCGGCCTGTGTGGCATTCCCGAGCGGCTGATCGACGCCATTCTCGCGGCGAGCACCAAGGACCTGACCATCGCCAGCAACAATGCCGGGATCGACGGCGAAGGCCTGGGCAAGCTGTTGCGCAGCCGCCAGGTGAAGAAGATGATCTCCTCCTATGTCGGCGAGAACAAGGAGTTCGAGCGGCAATATCTGGCGGGCGAGCTCGAGGTTGAATTCTGCCCTCAGGGCACGCTGGCCGAACGCTGCCGCGCGGGCGGCGCGGGCATTCCCGGCTTCTACACCAAGACCGGTGTCGGCACCCAGGTGGCCGAGGGCAAGGAAGTGAAGGTGTTCGACGGCCAGGAATATATCCTGGAACGCGGCATCCGCGCCGACCTGTCGATCATCAAGGGCTGGAAGGCCGACGAAAGCGGCAACCTGATCTTCCGCAAGACGGCCCGCAACTTCAACGCGCCGATGGCGACCGCCGGGAAGATCTGCGTCGCCGAGGTGGAGGAAGTGGTACCGGTCGGCAGCCTCGATCCCGACAGCATTCATCTGCCCGGCATCTATGTGAAGCGGATGATCGTCGGCGCGCCCTACGACAAGAAGATCGAATTCCGCACCGTCCGCGAGCGCGCGGCGGCGTGAGCGGGCCTTCTTCTTCCCCTCTCCCGCTTGCGGGAGAGGTCGGGAGAGAGCCTGTCCGACATGATGCCTCCCTCCCGACGACATGCCCTTCCCTAGCCCCGCCCGCAAGCGGGCGGGGGATAGCGTTGGCGCTCGCAATTACGCTTTCCGCATGTTCCACGGCACAAACACCACCGCCGGCGGTAGCGGCGCCTGCCCCGGTTGCTGCTGAACCGGTGGCTCCGCCTCCCACCCTGCCCGCCCCTACCGTCCCCGCTGGCATGCAATATCTCTACGGCTCGGGCGAAGGATCGGCGATCAGCGTCCAGGCATGGCGCGGCCTGACCGGCTATGTCGCGGCCCAGGTCAGCAACCGCCCGGTCGACAGCGTGGTCCTCGCTTCCGACGCGACGCTTGCCGCACCTGGCTTCGTACCGTGCGGCAAGAAGCCCTTCGCCGCGGTGTTCGATGTGGATGAGACGGTGTTGCTCAACCTGGGCTTCGAATATTCCGACGCCGCCAACCCCCGGCCCTATGACGAGGCACGCTGGCAGGCATGGGAGAAGACGGGCGTCGACAAGGTCGCCGCCGTCCCGGGTGCGATCCAGGCGCTGACCGAGCTGCGCAAGCTGGGTGTAACGGTGGTGTTCAACACCAATCGCTCGGCCGGCAATGCAACCCAGACCAGCGCCACGATCGATAGTGCGGGGCTTGGCCCGGCGGTCCATGGCGACACCCTGTTCCTCGCCGGCGACGATGCCACGGGATCGAAGAAGGACGGCCGCCGCGCGACAATCGCCGCGAAATATTGCGTGATCGCGATGGGCGGCGACCAACTCGGCGATTTCAGCGACCTGTTCAATGCCGGCCTCGCCCCGATGCCGCGGCGTGATGCCACGCTCGCCGCGCCCGTCGCGGCGAAATGGGGCGCCGGCTGGTTCGTACTCCCCAACCCCGTCTATGGCAGCAGCCTCAAGGGCGGGTTCGACGACGTGTTTCCTGCAGACAAGCGCTGGGCCGAGCCCGCGCCCACGGAGAAATAAGAATGGCCTGGACCCGTGACGACATGGCGGCGCGTGCCGCGCGCGAGCTGCAGGACGGCTTTTACGTCAACCTTGGCATCGGCATCCCGACTCTGGTGGCGAACCATATTCCCGAAGGCGTCGAGGTGACGCTCCAGTCCGAGAACGGCATGCTTGGTATCGGCCCCTTCCCGTTCGCGGGCGAGGAGGATCCCGACCTGATCAACGCCGGCAAGCAGACCATCAGCGAGCTGCCGCAATCCGCCTATTTCGGTTCGGACCAGAGCTTCGCGATGATCCGCGGCGGGCACATCGACCTGACCGTCCTCGGCGCGATGGAAGTTGCCCAGAATGGCGATATCGCCAACTGGATGATCCCGGGCAAGATGATCAAGGGCATGGGCGGCGCGATGGATCTGGTCGCCGGCGTGAAGAAGATCATCGTGGTGATGGAGCATACCAGCAAGAACGGCGACCCGAAATTCATCCCGACCTGCACCCTGCCGCTGACCGGCAAGAATGTGGTCGACATGATCATCACTGATCTCGCCGTGTTCCAGCGGCCCGATCATCAGTCCCCCTTCCGGCTGATCGAGATGGCGCCGGGCGTGACGGCGGACGAGATAGCGGCGAAGACGACGGCGCAGTATCAGGCCTGATGGCCTACACCCTCATCACCGCCAATCGGAACTATTCGAGCTGGTCGCTGCGGCCATGGCTGCTGATGAGGGCCTTGGCCATTCCGTTCGCCGAGCGCATCGAACCGTTCGCGAAACCGGACAATTATGCGGATTTCCGCGCCTTCTCGCCGAGCGGGCAGGTGCCGGTCCTGCTCGACGGCGATCGCACCTTGTGGGATTCCTTCGCGATCGTCCTGTATCTCGCCGAGCGCCATTCGGGCATCTGGCCGCAGGATGAGGCGGCACGGGCCTGGGCCATTTGCGCGGCAGCCGAGATGCATGGCGGTTTCGGGGCATTGCGCAACGACTGCACGATGAATGTGGGTGTCCGCGTCGCGCTCAAGGCGCCCTCGCCAGCACTTGAGCGCCAGGTCGCGCGGATCGGCGAGCTCTGGGCCCAGGGGCTTTCGCGCTTTGGCGGGCCGTGGCTGGCCGGCCCCGACTTCTCGGCGGTCGACGCCTTTTATGCGCCGGTCGCCTTTCGTGTCCGCACCTATGGACTGGATGTCGGGACCGCTGGCGCTGCCTGGGTTGCGCATATCCTCGATCATCCCGCGATGCGCGAATGGGAAAGCGTTGCCCTGACCGAAAGCTGGCGCGAGACGGCGCATGAAGCCGAACTCGCCGCCGCCGGCACCGTCACTGCCGACTTCCGGGTGTGATCCGGCGTGCCGCCATCGCCGCAGCCATCCTTCTGGCCCTTGTCGCAGGCCTGATGGCGGCCTTCATCTCTCCGCCCGGCCTGCTGAGCCTGCTCGACGGCGCGGCCGGCGGCGGCACAGGCTCCACCAGGCCGGGCAGCGCCCTGCCCTTCGGCACGCATGGCCAGACGCTCGACGTCTGGCGCCCCTCCGGCGAGGCCAAGGCGAAGCGCCCGGTGCTGATCTTCTGGTATGGCGGCGGCTGGGCCAAGGGCAACCGCCGCGCCTATGCCTTTGCTGCGCGCGCCTATGCCAAGGCGGGTTTCGTCGTGGTCGTGCCCGATTACCGCAAGGTACCGAGCGTACGCTTCCCTGCCTTCCTGGAAGACGGCGCCGAAGCAGTGAGATGGACCCGCGACCATATCGGTGAATATGGCGGCGACCCGGAACGGATTGCGATCGCGGGCCATTCCGCCGGTGCCTATACCGTCGCGATGCTGGCACTCGACCCGCGCTGGCTTGATGCGGCCGGCGTCGATCCGGGCATCATCAAGGCAGCGGTCGGGCTGAGTGGCCCTTATGACTTCTACCCCTGGAGTTCGCAGCGTGCGGAAGAGGCGATGAAGGGCGTGGCCGATCCGGGGATGACCCAGCCGATCAATTTCGCGCGGGCGGACGCGCCGCCGATGTTGCTCGTCACTGGCGACAAGGACACGACGGTGCGACCGCGCAACGCGCTGCGTCTCGAAGCCAGGCTCAAGACGCTGGGGGCGCCGGTCTCCCTGCTCGTCCTTCCGGGGCTCAGCCACGAGGGTGTGGTGATGGCGTTGTCCAGGCCGTTTCGCGGCAAGGCCCCGGTACTGGCGGAGAGCGTGACGTTCATCAACGCAGCGTTCGACAGGAAACAGCAGGCTGTATTGCGCCGATAACACGCGCCGAGGTAGGACGTGGGCATGACGACCGCGCTCCTGCCTCCTCTCGTTCCCGCCGCCGCGCTCGAGACCCGGGTGGCGACGCTCCCCAAACGGAAAAGCTGAAACCGATGCGCATTCTTCTTACCGGGTCGAGCGGCTGGCTCGGTCGCTTCCTCGCACCCCGCCTCCGGGCCCTGGGCCATGACGTCACCGGCCTGGACGTCGCGCCGGGCATCGACACCGACGTGATCGGCACCGTCGCCGACCGGGCGCTGATCGACCGGCTGTTCGGCGAGCGCGGGATCGACGCGGTCATCCATGGCGGTGCGCTGCACAAGCCGGACATCGTGCGCTATCCGAACCAGGCGTTCATCGACGTGAACAGCAGCGGGACGCTCAACCTGCTCGAGGCAGCGGTCGCGGCCAGGGCGAGCCGGTTCGTCTTCACGTCGACCACCTCACTGATGATCTCGACCGCGATCCGCGAGGCACGGGGCGAAACGGCGGTGTGGATCGACGAGGAGATGGCACCGCTCGAGCCGCGCAACATCTATGGCGTGACCAAGCTTGCCGCCGAACAGCTCTGCCGCCTGATCCACAGGGACCATGGCCTGCCGGTCATCGTGCTGCGCACCTCGCGCTTCTTTCCCGAGGATGACGACACCCACCAGGAACTGTCGGGCGAGAACATGAAAGCCAATGAGCTGCTGCATCGACGGCTGACGGTGGAGGACGCGGCCGAAGCGCATGTCGTCGCGCTGGAACGGGCACCGGAGATCGGCTTCGGCACCTTCATCGCCTCCGCGCCGACGCCCTTCACGCGCGATGAGGTAGCAGCGCTCAAGACCGATGCTCCCGCGGTGATCGCCCGCTATTTCCCCGACGCGGCGGCATTGTACGAACGATATGGCTGGCACCTGCCCCGATCGATCGACCGCGTGTATGATTCAGGCCTGGCGGAACGGGTGCTTGGGTTCCGGTGCGGGACCGATTTCGCGGCGGTGCTGCAGGCGATGCGCGATGGCGAGAAACTGCCTTTCGCGCATGACGCCAGTTACATCTCCCCCAAGGAAATCCTCGTCGCAGGGTGAGCGACGTAGCGGCCGGTCATCTGCGACGGCGACGCATCTTGCGCCAGTCGCGACCGAGCTTGCGAACGCCCATCCAGGTACCCGTTCCGCAGACCAGGGTTACGGCCGCCAGCAGCAGTAGAACGACGATATCCCATAGCGGCCGTGACCGGAGAATGGGGAAATCCAGGCTGTGCAGCCCATCCTGCAGCCAGCGAAAACGCCTGCCGTTGCGATCGAACGCACGGATCAGCTTGCCCGAGTCGGGATCGATATAGAGCCGCGTCGCCTCCGCGTCGGACAGGATGGCGCGCCACACCGGAAGCTTCATCGGAAATTTGTGGGTGTAATAATAGGCGTCTTCATCGCTAAGCCTGTCGAGGGAGACGACAGGCGGACCGTTCCGCAGCGCATCCTTCAGGGCTTCAGCCCGAAGCTGTTCAGGTCGTCCGCCGGCGTCGAAGCGCACCATCCGCCCGTCCTGGCCAATTGCGATGAGGAACATGCGTCCGCCGAGCGGCGCGCTTTCCAGCCGAACCGTCCCGGCGGGCATGGCACCGAGCCGCGAGATCGCTCCCCGCATATCGCCCCATGTAACGGTTCCGGCCAGTCGCTGCCGCTCCGCGAACCCGGCCATGCTGTCGAGGAACCCCCATGGGTTCATCGAGAAGAGTCCGCTGGCGACCCAGGTCAGCGTCAGCAGCCCGAAGAACAGGCCGAACATGTGGTGCCACCACCATAGCCCGCGATAGGGCGAGCCGATGCTGCCGTCGCGCCGTCGCCGCAGCCGGGCAATGCCCACCCAGATACCTGTCACGGTAAGGAAGCACCCGATCAGCGAGGTCCAGATGACCACCTGGCTCCACGCTTCCCCATTCTGCCGCAGGATCGTCGGGTAGAGCCAGTGGGGCACCGCGCCCAGCCAGCCCCAGAAACGTTCGAACCGCGTCGTCTGCTGCACCACCTCGCCGCTGTTGCCCGCGACATAGATGGTCGTGGCCGAGGGATCGTCATAGTCGACCCGGTAGAGCGGCTGGTTGCGCCTGAACTCCTGGACCGTCCACTGGTCCATTTCCGTTGGCGCAACCGATCCGGGCGGCCCCGCAATGCCGAAACGCTGCCCGAAACTCGTCGCTATGGCGCGAATATCGGCCACCGGCAGCGTCGCGATCGCCTTGCCCGAGGACAGATCATAGCCGCCAGGCGTCATGCGCATCTGGGCGATCGGGCGGGTCGGATCGATCATCGGAACCACCCGAAGCACCGGCCGCCCCGCCATCATCTCCAGCTTCGCCGACGAGAGCGGCGTCTCCGCCGGCAGATCGACACGGGCCAGCGCGTCCGCCCCCGGCAATTGCAGGGGCGCGAGCCCCCGCACCTGCTCGGCAGGCATGAGCCGTGGATAGTCGACATACATCATGACGAACCCGGACAGGCACCAGAGCGTCATGAGAGCGCCGATGATGATGCCGAGCCAGCGATGCAGGAAGAGGACGGGGCGGAGCATCACCGGCTCAGAAGCTCAGGCCGTAGCTGACCCGGAGCGTCCGGGGCACGCCGCGGGTGAAATAGAGGAAGCGCCCTCCGGCATCGGCGGGCGCCGATCCGAAGCCCCGCGTCGCATATTCCCGGCCCGTCACATTCTCGACATTGATCCCGAACCGGTTCCGGCGGGCGCTGCCATCCACATAGAGATGCGCCCCGAAGTCGACGATGGCGTAGTTGCCGTAGTTCTGGCGCGGAAAACCGGACGGCGACGAATAGGTGTCCCCCACCCAGTTGACCGAGACATTGGCGCCGAAGGGCAGGCTTTCGGGCGCATAGCTGACCGATCCCTTGGCGAATTGCTCCGGCGTGCGATCCCGCTGCCTGGTCGCGCCTTCGTTGCGGGCGCGGGTGTAGGTGTAGCTCGCCGCGACATGCCAGTCCTGCGCCACGGTCGCGTCGATCTGGAACTCGGCGCCCCGCACCTTCACCTTGTCCTTGACGTTGATGTAGGTGCCGTTGGGAAAGGCGGGATCGTCATAGGTCGCATCGATCAGGTCGGTGATGGTGCGCTGGAAATAGGTCGCCTTCCAGTTCAGCGCGCCACCGGCCAGGGTGAATGCCCCGCCAGCCGTCAGGTTGAGGTTGAGGCTCTGTTCGGGCTTCAGCTTCGGGTTGCCGATCTCGCAGCACGGATCGATGCCGTAGAGCGACGAGGCATCGGGCAGCACGAAGGACGTCCCGCCGATCCCTTCCAGATACAGGCTGTCGGTCACGTCGAAGCGCCCGCTGACGTTCCAGACGGTCTTCTTCGCACCGCCGGTTTCGTTGTAGCGCACCCCGGCCGTCAGGCGCGCGCGCTTGCTGAGTTCATCGGTCGTGCGGACCTGGAAGATGCCGGCATGAACCTGCTCGGTGATCTTGCCGATCAGCAGGACGTCGTCGCGACCGTTGAAGTTCTGGAAATCATAGCCGATCAGATATTCGAGACCCTGGTGCGGGTGCAGCTTGACGACGGCGCTGCCGCCATAGTCCTGATATCCCCAGAAAGTGCCCTCGGGATACACCGTGATCGGCGGGCCGGCGGGGATCGGGTTCAGGATCTGGACATAGGCAGTCTTCCAGTCGTGAAAATAGCCCTTCAGGAAGAACTGGACGGTGTCGCTGCCGGTATAGTCGAGCCGGACGCTGGCGATTTCCTCGTTGCGGTCGTTGCGGCTGGTGTTGACCCGCGTGGGGGAGAGATTGTCCAGCTTTGCCTGGGTATGTTGATATTGCAGGTTGAGCCGCAGGTCGGACGTGAAGTCGAACTGATATTTGCCGCCGACCGACCACAGGCGATATCCACGCTTCTGGTCGCTCGCGCTTGGCTGCATGACGCTATAGGGGCGATAACCCTCCGCGTCGTTACGCGAAGCATAGACCACGAACCGGTGGTCGCCGATGCTGCCACGGGCATACCCATCGAGATTGGTGCCGCCGCGGCTGTCGACGCTGCCATTGACCTGGCCGTTGAAATCGTCGGTGAAGCTGCGGGTGACGACGTTGATGACGCCGGCGGCTGCCTGGGTGCCGTAGAACAGGCTCTCCCCGCCCTTCAGCACCTCGATCCGCTCGATCATGCTGGCGGGCAGCGTGTCGTTGGGCGATGTGCCGCCATAGAGGCGGTTGTTGATGCGGATGCCGTCGACCGTCCACAGCACGTCCTGCGTGCGCGATCCCTGAAGTGATACGTCCACATAGCTGAACGGGCCCGAACCCGGCTTGATGTAAAGGCCGGGAACGCTGTCGAGCGCGCTCGCGACATCAACGACGCCGCGATCGCGGACCTGTTTCTCGGTGACGGTCTCGATATCGCTGCCGTAGCGGGCCAGTTCCTGCGGCAGTGTTTCCTCGAGGCTCCTGCCGGTGACGACGATGGTATTCTCGTCCTCCGGGTCTTCCGCGTAAGCAGTGGTAACCGTGCATGCAGCGACGGCAACCGACATGGCCAACCGCGATGTGATGATAAACCTCATTCCGTAACCCCCGTGGCGTCGTTCGACGGTGGGCGGGGGCGTGCCGTTCACGAACGGTCGGCGCGCGCCAACGGGCGGACGCCAAAGGCGCCCGTTGCACGAACCGATGCGGCCCCAGCCGCGTGTTCGTCGCTCAGACGGAGTTCACCGTGCCGCGGCCATCCCCTGGGCCAGGGCAAGAGCGACCAGACGCCGGCAGGTTTCCTGGCTCACGGGTCACAGCTTGATGCATGCCTTCCCAGACCTCGCATGATTTAGCGTCCGGCCCAGTGGCTGCTCCTCCGGAAGGAGCGGTATGCATCGCGCTCGCCGCTTACAGTTGCAGGGACAGCCTCGGATTCAGGTGGCGGGCCACCCTCACCGCGTTCCCATTTTAAGCCCCTTGCGGGGCACCGACGCGATCAAGCCGACCGATATGGCGAACGGATGGTCGAGGCAAGATATTTCGCAATATTTCGCAAACGAGATATTTTAGGAGTATATACTGGCAAAATATTTCGCAATATTTCGCAACAGCTAAATGGGCCAACCCGACTCTCGGTGAGGGATCGCGATACAAGAACTCGCGAACGGCCGTTAGACTCGGCCCCGAACTCCGTTGCGAAGCGCATGCTCGGCACCCGCACCAAAGCCGATGCCGATCACCGCCCACAGCACCGCCTGCATGGCGAGGGACGCAATGCGAAAGTTCCACAGCAGCACGGCGGGGAAATCGACCGGAACCTCGTTGATGACGGGCATCACGACCTGAACGGCCGCGACCAGCGCGACGTAGCATCCGCCCGCGACAAGCATCGCGTTGAACGCGCCCAGCCGCTGCGACAGACCGCGGCCGAGCTTCGCCGCGATCACCAGCGCGACCACCGACAAGGCGATCATCGCGAAATAGGTGATGGTGCGGAAGGCAACGGTTTCGTGCAGGCCGACCGCAGGCGGATTCGGCGGGTATTTGAGTGCCGGCACGAGCGCGATCGCGACGAATCCCGCCACCGCCAGCAACAATGCGAGCGAGCGCGGTCCGAGCCGCGACCAGCGACCATAAAGACCAGCGAACACCAGCGCGAAGATGCCGCCGATCGCCGCACCGTAAAGTACCACCGCGATGACGAGGCCAAGGCCCTTCTGGACCGTGCGGCTAACCAGTTCGGGTTCGTCCATCCCGCCCATGGCATGCGCCTTGGCCGCTTCGAACGCGATTGCCAGGTCGACCTGCGGCTCGGCGATCAAGCGTGCGAACAGCACCGCGAGCAGCGCGGCGACCACGCCGGCCAGCATCCCGCGAATCAGGAGCGTGCGCGCCATGTCCCGGCCTTAGTGGCAGGGAAAGCCGAGCAGATGGCGACCGTCATGGACGAGTTCATGGACGTATTTGCCGCTGAAGAGCGATACCGCGCCCTGTTCGGTGCTGACGAAATAGAGGAAGATCACCGCGAGGAGCGTGCCGAAGAGCGCCCAGGGAAGAAGCTCGCCGAACGGGATCGCGGTCTCGCCGCGAACCGGAATGAAGACGTCGTCGGCAAAAAGGGTCGTAGCCGGCATATATAGCTCCTTGACCGGGAAGCGCGCGTCCCGCGGGATGATCGTCCGAGGAAGGTCTGACTCTCGACAGCACGCAGGCGCTGGCGATAACAGTGGCGCGACCGTGCCGGAATTTCACCGGCTTCTTCCTCGGTCCCTCCTGCCCTAGGACGGAACCGAGCGTAACGTCAACGATTCAGGGAGGCCCGTCTGGCCACGCGACTGACCCTGCTCTGCCATGCCGCGACGACGACGGCGCGTGTCGGCGGATTCGCCGATCCGGCCGAACCGCTCGACGATGGCGGGCTACGAACTGCCAGGGCATACCGAATTCCCCTGCCCTCCCCGCGGCATATCGCAACCAGCCCGGCACTGGCCGCGCGCCAGACGGCGGAAGCGCTTGGGCTGGTCGCCGACATCGAAACGGCACTCCGCGACATCGATCACGGCGAATGGACCGGGCGAAGTCTGGCCGAAATCCATGCCCTCGACCCTGACGGTATCGCAGCCTGGATCGCAGATCCCGTGGCAGGGGCGCCCGGCGGAGAGACGATGGCCGCAGTCGGCATTCGGATTGCCGAATGGCTCGCCGTGCAGGCCGATCGCGAGGCGCCCATCCTCGCGATTACCCACCCCATGGTGGTGCGCACCACGATTGCCGTCGCGCTTGGAATACCGCCGGACGGGGCGCTGCGGATCGACGTCGCCCCCCTCTCGATGGCGGTGCTGTCGTTCAACCGCGTCTGGCGATTGCAAGCGCTCGGCCCCGCCATTGCCGACAGCATGATCCTTCCCGGTTGAGCGCTTCAATGATCCTGGCGGCCCCGGAAATAATCGGTGTCGTTCATGTCTTGCAGCAGCGTCGGCCCGCTGGGCTCCCAGCCCAGAAGGGCTCTCGTTCGCGCGCTTGAGGTCGGAACGTCCATGCTTGCAAACATCGTGAACCAGCCGAAATGCGCCTGCGCCTCCTCGGGTGATATGGCCCTCACCAGAACATCCAGGTGATGCCCGATCGTCTCGGCGATCTTCTTGAATGGCACCCCCTCCTCCGCCACCGCGTGATACGGACCGTCGGTCGCACCCCGTTCCAGCGCGAGACGGTAAACCCGGGCGGCATCGACTCGATGCGCGGCCGGCCAGCGGTTGCTGCCGTCGCCGACATAGGCAGACACGCCCTTTTCCCGCGCCATCTCGATCAGGATCGGTACGAAGCCATGATCGCCGGCGCCGTGGGTTGACGGCGGTAGGCGTACGCTGCTCGCCCTGACGCCGCGCGCCGCCACTGCGGCGGCTGCGATTTCCGAGACGCGCGGAAAGGCCGGGCTCGGCACGTCGCTCTCGGTCGCGAGCCGGCCTGGCGCGAGCAATGCAAGGCCGGAAGTGACCAGCAGCGGGCGCTGCGATCCTTCCAGGACAGCGCCGATCGCCTCGATCGCCCGCCGATCCTCTTCGCAATTTTCGGCGAATTTCGAAAAATCATGATTGAACGCCGTATGGATCACGCCGTCCGCATGGGTCGCGCCGCTCCTGAGGCGGTCGAGATCGCCGAGTGCGCCGCGATGCACGTCGGCGCCTGCCTGGCTGAGCGCCTCCGCGCCGGCATCCGACCGCGCAAGGCCGAGCACCTGATGGCCGGCACCAAGCAATTCCCTGACCACGGCCGATCCGACAAAGCCCGTGGCGCCAGTTACGAAGACACGCATATCACTCTCCTCAATCACCAGATCCATTGTCGGAGCGCACGCCATCCTGTTAAAGTAGTGACCTTATCGGGGTATGATGACCAACAGGATCAGCATGACCACACAGGACAAGGCCCTGGGCATTTATCTCAAGGACCGGCGCACGCGGCTCGATCCCGCGGCATTCGGCTTTTCCGGGACGCGACGGCGCACCCCCGGCCTGCGCCGTGAGGAAGTCGCCCAGCGCGCCAATATCAGCCCCACCTGGTATACCTGGCTCGAACAGGGACGAGGCGGCGCACCGTCCGCGGACGTGCTCGACCGGATCGTCCGGGCATTGATGCTGACCGAGGTTGAGCGCGAACATGTGTTCCTTCTCGGCCTGGGGCGTCCGCCCGAGGTCCATTACAAGCCGGCGGAGGGCGTCACGCCACGCCTGCAGCGACTGCTCGATGCGCTCGACGTCAGCCCCGCGCTGGTGAAGACTGCAATCTGGGACGTCGTCGCCTGGAACCGCGCCGCTGCCGCCATCCTCACCGACTATGGCGCCCTTCCGCCGGACCAGCGCAACATCCTGCGCATGATCTTCCTCGATCCGCGCGTCCGCGACGCGCAATTCGACTGGGAAAGCGTCGCACGTTTCGTCGTCAGCGCCTTCCGAGCGGACGCGGCCCGCGCGGGCGCCGGCGCGGAGGTCGAGCCGCTCGTCGCCGAACTGTGCCGGTTGAGTCCCGACTTCGACGCGATGTGGCGGGACAATGACGTCCGCACCTATGGCGACGGCGTCAAGCACCTCCGCCACCCGATCCTGGGCCCAATCGCGTTCGAATATTCCTCGTTCGCCGTCGATGGCCGGCCCGATCTGAGCATGGTCGTGTACAATCCGGCGACGAGCGAGGACGGGGAGCGGGTCAGGTCCCTCCTGCGCGAACGGCCGGCCGGGGCGACGATCATCGGGGACGGCGATGCGGACGAAACCCTCGTCAAAAACGCCTTGTCAGACGAGTTGGCACCCCGCTCGACAAGCCAGGCCATGCGTAATTAAATGCCACGCCTGCTTGATCGGACGCAAGAAAGGGCTAGAGCGCCCCGCATGGCTTCCCGTCCACTCACCCTGTATGAAAAGATCTGGGCCGCGCATGTCGTCGAGCGTCGCGACGATGGCACCTGCCTGATCTATATCGACCGCCACTTGATCCACGAGGTCACCAGCCCGCAGGCCTTTGCCGGCCTTCGCGCGGCGGGGCGCAAGGTGCGCCGTCCCGACCTGACGCTGGCGGTCCCCGATCACAACCTGCCGACGACGGCGCGGATCGATGCGGCGGGCAAGCGCCTTCCGATCGCCGATGCAGAGAGCGCGGCGCAGCTCGATGCGCTTCAGCGCAACACCGCCGAATTCGGCATCGACTATATCGATGCGGTCGCCCCCGAGCAGGGCATCGTCCATGTCGTCGGCCCGGAACAGGGCTTCACCCTCCCCGGTACCACGCTTGTCTGCGGCGACAGCCATACCTCGGCGCACGGCGCGATGGGTGCGCTTGCGTTCGGCATCGGCACGAGCGAGGTCGAGCATGTGCTCGCCACGCAGACGCTGCTGCTGAGCCAGTCGAAGACGATGGAGATTCGCGTCGACGGGTCGCTCGGCTTCGGCGTCAGCCCCAAGGATGTGATCCTGGCCATCATCGGCAGGATCGGCGCGGCGGGCGGCACCGGCTATGTCGTGGAATATACCGGCGAGGTGATCCGCGCGATGTCGGTCGAGGGACGCCTGACCGTCGCCAACATGTCGATCGAGGGCGGGGCGCGCGCCGGCCTGATCGCGCCGGACGAGACGACCTTCGCCTATCTCAAGGGTCGCCCGATGGCACCCAGGGGTGCGGACTGGGAGCAGGCAGTCGCGTGGTGGAAGACCCTGCCGAGCGATCCGGCCGCGACCTATGACCGCAGCGTGAGGCTCGACGCGACCGATATTGCGCCGTCGCTGACATGGGGCACCAGCCCGGAGGATGTCGTGTCGATCACCGGCGTGGTCCCGGATCCCGACAGCTTCGCCGATCCGGCCAAGCGGGCGGCCGCCCGAAAATCGCTCGACTATATGGGGCTGACGCCGGGCACCGCGATGCAGGATGTCCCGGTCGAGCATGTCTTCATCGGCAGTTGCACCAACAGCCGGATCGAGGACCTGCGCGCCGCCGCCTCGGTGGCGAATGGCCGGCATGTCGCGGACGGCGTTCGCGCGCTGGTCGTCCCCGGTTCCGGACTGGTCAAGCGTCAGGCCGAGGCCGAGGGGCTCGACCGGATATTCCTCCAGGCCGGCTTCGAATGGCGCGAGCCGGGCTGCTCGATGTGCCTCGCCATGAACCCGGATAAAGTGCCGCCAGGTGAACGCTGCGCTTCCACTTCGAATCGGAATTTCGTAGGGCGTCAGGGACCTGGAGCGCGGACGCACCTGGTTTCACCCGCGATGGCGGCGGCAGCAGCCGTTACCGGGCGGTTGAGCGATGTCCGCGACCTGATGGGAGGGACGTCGTCATGAAGAAGGCCCTTATACTGCTGATCCTCGGCACCGTGCTGAGCGGCATCGCCGCCTATACCGCAACGGCCAAGCCGAAGCCGGCCGATGGAACGATCGCGAGCCAGTAATGAAAGCAGTCAGTCAGGTTTCGGGCCGCGCCTATCCGTGGGGCGCGAAGAACATCGACACCGACGTCATCATCCCCGCGCATTGGCTCAAGACCATCACGCGCGAGGGGCTTGGCAAGGGGGCGTTCGAAACCGTGCGCGCGCAGCCGGACAATATCTTCGACGATCCGCGCTATGCCGGATCGCCGATCCTGATCGCCGGCGATAATTTCGGTTGCGGATCGAGCCGCGAGCATGCCGCCTGGGCGCTGGCCGACATGGGCGTGGTCGCGGTGATCGCGCCGAGCTTTTCCGATATCTTTTCCGGCAACGCCTTCAAGAACGGCATCGTACCCGTCGTTCTACCGCAGGAAGCTGTCGATCGGTTGGTCGAGGTCGCGAAGACGGATTCCGTGACAGTCGATCTCGAGACAATGACCGTCACCACGCCTTATCAGGACCGCTTTCCGTTCGACCTGGACGCCTTTCGCCGTCAGTGCCTCATGGAGGGGCTGGACGAGATCGGGTTGACGCTGGCAAGGGATACCGCGATTTCTAAATACGAGTCCGGCGTCAACGAGCACCGGCCATGGATGAGCGGAGAACGAGCATATGCGGGCATTGTTGTCGAAGGCACCGGGCGGCCCTGAAACCCTCGTCATCGACGACCTGCCCGATCCCGTGGCCGGCAAGGGCCAGGTGGTGATCGCGGTCAAGGCGTGCTCGATCAACTATCCCGACGTCCTGATCATCGAGGACAAATATCAGTTCAAGCCGCCCCGGCCCTTCGCCCCGGGCAGCGAGATTTCCGGCGTGATCGACAGCGTCGGCGAAGGCGTGACCGGATGGGCGCCCGGCGACCGGGTGATCGCGACCACCGGATCGGGCGGCCTGGTCGAAAAGGTCGCGATCAACGCAACCAGCCTGTTCCGCCTGCCCGAAGGGCGAAGCTTCGCCGAAGGCGCATCGCTGCTGCTGACTTATGGCACGACCATCCATGCCCTGCTCGACCGCGGACACCTGGCCGAGGGCAATACCCTGCTCGTGCTCGGCGCCGCCGGGGGTGTCGGCCTGGCAGCGATCGAGCTGGGCAAGGCGTTCGGCGCGCATGTCGTGGCGGCAGTCTCGTCAGAGGAGAAGGCAGCCGTGGCGAAGGATGCCGGTGCCGACGTGACGCTGGTCTATCCTCGTGCCCCATTCGACAAGGACCAGTCGAAAGCGCTCGCCGACCAGTTCAAGGCCGCACTCGGACCGGGCGGCGCCGACGTGATCTATGATCCGGTCGGCGGCGACTATGCCGAGCCGGCATTGCGCTCGATCGCATGGGAGGGCCGCTATCTCGTCGTCGGCTTCCCCGCGGGTATTCCCAAGCTGCCGCTCAACCTCACGCTCCTGAAGAGCTGCGATGTCTGCGGCGTGTTCTGGGGCGCCTTCGCCGCGCGTGACCCCAAGGCGAACCAGGCGCATATCGAGCGGCTCTTCCGGCTGTGGAAGGACGGCAAGATCGCCCCGCGCGTGACCCAGACCTTCGCGTTCGAGGATGGTGGCAAGGCGATCGCCCGCATGGCGGCACGCCAGGCGATCGGGAAGCTGGTGGTGACGGTGGCGGAATAAGCTATTCCTCCCCGGGCAAGCCCGGGGAGGAATTCGTTCCGAGCCTCTCTCGGTCATGAGCGAGCGGTTGCGTCGCTGCGTCCCCCACCCTATCTCGACCCTGATACGTAAAATCGCCCAAGGGGAACGACCGACCATGAGCACTTTCGACGATCGCGAGCGGGCGTTCGAGACCAAATATGCGCGCGACGAGGAGATGGCGTTTCGTGTCACGGCTCGGCGCAACCGGCTGCTTGGCCAATGGGCCGCAGCCCAGATGAAGCTCACCCCGGAAGAGACCGACGCCTATGCCAAGGCGGTCGTCCAGGCCGATTTCGAGGAAGCAGGCGACGAGGACGTGATCCGCAAGCTGGTCAGCGACCTGAACGCGGCCGGCGTCGAGGTCGACGAAGGTGCGGTCCGCCGCGCGATCGAAGATCAGACGATCGAAGCCCGCCGTCAGCTGATGCAGTCGGAATAACGACGATGGCGATGGCAGCCGAAGAAATCGAGGCGCTGATCACCGGGGGCATCCCCGGTGCCCGGGTCGAGATCACCGACCTCGCCGGCGATGGCGATCATTATGCGGCGCGCGTGACGGCCGAGAGTTTCCGGGGCTTGCCCCGTATCAAGCAACACCAGGCGGTCTATGCCGCACTGGGTGGGCGGATGGGCGGCGTGCTCCACGCATTGCAGCTCACCACCGCGGTTCCAGAGTGACAGGAGTAGACCCAGTGACCGATGACGCACAGGCCCGCATCGCCGAGATCGTCGCCAAGAACGACGTTGTTCTTTTCATGAAGGGCAGCCCGCTCTTTCCGCAGTGCGGCTTTTCCAGCCGCGCGGTGGCCATCCTCAATCATCTCGGCGCAGAATTCGACAGCGTCGATGTGTTGCAGGATCAAGGCGTCCGCCAGGGCATCAAGGCCTTTTCCGACTGGCCGACGATTCCCCAGCTTTATGTGAAGGGCGAATTCATCGGCGGCTCCGACATCATGATGGAGATGTACGAGAGCGGCGAGCTCGCAAAGCTTTTCGAAGACCAGGGCGTCGTGACCGCCGGATAGCGACCAGGCCGGGAACGGCATCGACCGAGACAGGGCTTCGCCCGCGGTGGGAACCGCGGCGGGGCCCTTTTCTTTTCTGTCACCCGGTCCGCACAGGGATACGAAGCGCAGCAATGCCGCGTCGATGAGGATCAAGTGGTGATCCGGGAGGCCGGGTAGGGCGGACCGATGCGAGATCGGAGGGAGCATCGGTCCGCCCTGCTGAAGCGATGAACGCTCGGCATGCTCCAGACTATGCAGTCGGCGTGCCATTCCCCTCAAGTAAGGGAAAACCGCAGGTCACGATGGTTAATGTACTCCAGCGCCCCGCCCCCGGTGTAAAGTATCCCGACGTTTCAAGCCGATCGTGACGGCGAATCCATGACTGCCTGAAGCCCAGACATCGCGGACCTTCTGCCGAGGGTTTCGCCGCAGCGGATACAGAGAGCGTTGTTGCACGGGCGAACGGTCGCCGGGCTTACCGATACCGGCCGGCTTCATTTTCGAGCGCGGCGGGCTAGCAAAATGCCGCCGGCCGGTCCAGGAATCGCCCCTATGACAAACCAACGTACCGGCGGTCGAATCCTGGTCGACCAGCTCGTCGCGCAAGGCTGCGATCGTATCTTCACCGTCCCCGGCGAAAGCTTCCTCGCCGTGCTCGACGCGCTCCACGACACGCCGGAGATCGACCTGGTGGTGTGCCGGCAGGAGGGCGGCGTCGGCTTCATGGCCTGTGCCGACGGCGCGCTGACAGGGCGGCCGGGCGTCGCCTTCGTGACGCGCGGGCCCGGTGCGACCAATGCCTCGATCGGCGTCCATGTAGCGATGCAGGATTCGCAGCCGATGGTGCTGTTCATCGGCGATGTCGATCGCGGCACGAAAGATCGCGAGGCGTTCCAGGAGATCGATTTTCCGGCGATGTTCGGGCCGGTCGTGAAATGGGCGGCAAAGATCGACGATGCAGCGCGCATCCCGGAATATGTCGCACGAGCCTGGAATGTAGCGATGTCGGGCCGGCCGGGGCCCGTGGTGCTTGCCTTGCCCGAGGACATGCTGCTCGACGAGGTCGTTGCGGTGGATCGCCCCCGGGTGGGCCGTCCGGTCCAGGCGTGCGATCCTATCGTGATGAGCCATCTGGGCGCCATGCTGGGAGAGGCGTCGCGGCCGGTCGCCATCGTCGGCGGTGCCGGCTGGGACACCGAGGCGACGCGCGATTTCCAGAATTTCGCTGAACGCAGCGGCCTGCCGGTGGTCGCCGCCTTCCGGCGCCAGGATGCCATCCCCAACAGCTCGCCCGCCTATGCCGGCAATCTCGGCTACGGCCCCAATCCGAAGCTCGTGCAGCGGGTCAAGGACGCCGACCTGCTCCTTGTCGTCGGGCCGAGGCTCGGCGAGGCCACGACCGACGGCTATACGCTGATCACGCCGGACCATCCCGGCCAGAGGATCGTCCATGTCCACCCCGATCCGAGCGAGTTGAACAGCACCTACCGCGCCGATCTCGCCATCTGCGCCGGCATGCGCGAGTTCGCCGATGCGGTGCTGGCGATCGACATCCCTCCGCTCGAAGCTGCTGCGAAGGCCCGGGCGGACTATGAGGCATGGACCACCCCTGTCGCTCGCGATCTGAGGCTCGATCTCGGCCCATGCGTCGCGACGATGCGCGAGCTGCTCCCGACTGACACGATCATCTGCAACGGCGCGGGGAATTATTCCGGCTGGTGGCATCGCTACTGGCTCTATGCCGGCCCCGGCTGCCAGCTTGCCCCGACTGCCGGCGCGATGGGCTATGGGGTCCCCGCGGCAACTGCGGCGGCGCTGCGCCACCCGGACCGGACGGTTGTCGCACTGGCAGGTGACGGATGTTTCCTGATGAACGGCCAGGAACTGGCCACGGCAGTCGGGCACGGTGCGGACATGCTCGTCCTGGTGATCGACAATGGCGGATATGGTACGATCCGCATGCACCAGGAGCGCGAATATCCTGGCCGCATTTCCGGTACTGAACTGCGCAACCCGGATTTCGCGGCGCTTGGCCGGGCCTATGGCTGCTGGGCCGAAACGGTGGAGACGACCGAGGCGTTCGCCCCTGCCCTCGCCCGCGCCGTGGCGGAGAAAGGTGTGCGGCTGCTCCATCTCAAGACCGATATCGAGGCGATCACTGCCGGCACGACGATCTCGGCGATACGGAAACGCTGACCCGAACCTCCGGAGCCCGATGAATAGAAAAGGCCGCCCCGGTTACCCGGAGCGGCCCTTCCGTCATCTTTTGATGAAATGCGTCAGATGTCGTCGCCAAGGGCTCCCTTCACCTTGCCGGCGAGTTGCTGGCCCTTGCCTTTCAGTTCCTGAACGGCACCTTCGTCACGCGTGGCAGGATTGTCGCTCTTCTGCTTGACCTTGCCGATCGCTTCGTTGACATTGCCTTTGATCTTATCGACGAGTTCACCCATGTGCGTGCTCCTTGATCGTCTTACGGCACCGACGACCGGCGCCAGTCACTCCCGGGCAATCAACGGTTGACCTCGCCCGGGGTTCCTCCGGATCGCCGCGTGCCTGCCTCGCAAGACATTGAAAAACCGTCCGAGACGCTGCGATGCCCGATCGTATAGCTGACCATTATGAGCGCCATGCCCACGCCTTCGATCGCGATCGCGGGCGCAGCTTCGTCGAGCGGCCGTGGATCGAGCGTTTCGTCATGCCATTACCGCGCGGCGGCGCGATCCTCGATCTCGGATGCGGCGGCGCGGAGCCTATCGGACGCTATCTGGTCGATCACGGCTTCGCGGTGACGGGGATCGACAGTTCGGCGGCGATGATCGGCCTTGCCCGCACACGCTTCCCGCGGCAGCGCTGGTTGCAGATCGACATGCGCAAACTGACGATCGAGGACCGGTTCGAGGGCGTGCTCGCCTGGGGCAGCCTGTTCCATCTCGAGCATGACGATCAGGAGACGATGATCGCGCGCGTCGCGACCTGGCTGAAGCCAGGCGGGCGACTGCTGTTCAACAGCGGGCCGAAACGCGGCACATCAATGGGCGAATATCGTGGCGACCCGCTCTATCACGCCAGCCTCGACCCGGCCGAGTATCGCGCGGCCTTTCTGCGGGCCGGCCTGGTCGAGATGGCGCATGTCGTCGAAGACCCCGGATGTGGGGGCGCGACGGTCTGGCTCGCGCGGAAGGTTTAGGGCGTGACCTTCCTTAGAAAGGCCATCACCGCGCTCCAGTTCGCTTCGGCACCCTTGGGATCCTTCGCAGCGATCAAGGTCGACGAGCCATGGAAGCCGATCGCCGGCACATATTGCTCGGCCCGTCCGCCGGGAACTGCAGCGACGACCGCCTTCGCCTCGGCGATCTCCTTCGGGTCGCTGGCCGAGGTGACGAACACCGGCACATGGACCTTCGCGGCAGCGGTCTTCACGAGCGTCTCGTCGGGAAAATACTCCCCGGGAGAGAAGGCCAGGATTGCCTTGATCTTCCCCGGATTTTCGACAGCGAGCGGGAATACCAGCGAGGAGGAGTAGCTGCTGCCCCAGACAATCACCGGGAGCTTCATCCGGCTCGCGAAGTCGAGCGCTGCCTGGAGATCCTGCTTCGCGTCGAGATAGTCGTTACTCTTGCCGAGGTGCGCGACGGTCTCGTTATCGCCATAGAGGCTCCCACCCGACCGCTGGTCGATCGCTATGGCGGAATAGCCGGCATCACGCAACCGCGGCGCAATCTCGGTGTATTCATCCTTGCTCGAGCCGGCCTGATGAAACAGCAGGACCACCGCCTTGGGCCTAGTCGCGGCGTAGGTGCGTCCGAAAATCTCGACACCGTCGCCAGCCTTCAACGTTATCGGTGCAGACACCATCTCCGGTACGGTCGTGGTTTTATCATAGGTCACCTTCGGCCCGTCGCACGATGCCAGTGCGGTCGCGCCAAGCATCATCAGCCCCAACCGCACCGTCTTCATCAGATCAGCCCGGCCAGCGGGCTCGACGGATCGGCATAACGGCGCTTGCCCATTCGGCCCGCGAGATAGGCGAGACGGCCCGCCTCGACCCCGGCCTTCATCGCCGCCGCCATCAGGATCGGGTCCTTCGCCTCGGCGATGGCCGTGTTCATCAGCACGCCGTCGCAGCCAAGCTCCATCGCCGCCGCCGCGTCGGATGCAGTGCCGACGCCCGCGTCGACCAATACAGGCACGCTCGCACCCTCGACGATCAGGCGAATCGTGACCTGATTCTGGATGCCGAGGCCCGAACCGATCGGCGCGCCGAGCGGCATGATCGCCACCGCCCCAGCATTCTCCAGCCGCTTCGCCGCGATCGGATCGTCAACGCAATAGACCATTGGGAGGAAACCTTCCTTGGCCAGTACTTCCGTTGCGCGCAACGTCTCGACCATATCTGGATAAAGCGTCTTCGCCTCGCCCAGCACTTCAAGCTTCACCAGATCCCAGCCGCCCGCCTCGCGCGCCAGCCGCAGGGTGCGGATCGCGGATTCGGCATCGAAACACCCGGCAGTATTGGGCAGATAGGTAACCTTCTTCGGATCGATGAAGTCGGTCAGCATCGGCGCAGTGGGATCGGATACGTTCACCCGGCGCACCGCAACCGTGACGATCTCGGCCCCGGAGGCCTCCAGTGCGGCAGCGTTCTGGGCAAAATCCTTGTATTTGCCGGTGCCGACGATGAGGCGCGAGCGGAAGGTGCGGCCCGCCACCGTCCAGGTATCGAGTGCCGGCGCCACGTCACCACCGCCAACGAAATGCACGATCTCAAGCTCATCGCCATCCTCGACCAGCACCTGGCCGAGAGTCGAGCGCGGCACCACTTCGAGATTGCGCTCCACCGCGACCTTTTCCGGCACGAGGCCGAGATCGGCGGCGAGTTGGGCAAGACTGAGGCCGGCGCTGACGCGGCGATGCTCGCCGTTGACGCGGATCGAGACGGTGTGATCGGTATGCATAGCTCTCCCTAGCCGGTCGCTTCGCGCGACGTCGAGAAACCTCCCCGCGCCCTGTCTCGACTTCACGAGGCACGAACGGCTAAAGAGGCAGCCCGCGATATAAGCCGCGGAACCCCGCCCGCAACCGAAAGGCTTATCCTTGGCCGACACGATCTTCGTCCTGAACGGTCCGAACATGAACCTGCTCGGCCTGCGCGAGCCGGAAATCTACGGCAGCGACACGCTCGACGACATCGCCGGGCTGCTGGAGGATCGCGCGCGGGAGCTCGACCTGAAGATCGACATGCGCCAGTCGAATCACGAGGGGCACCTGGTCGACTGGCTGCACGAAGCGCAGGCCAGTGGCGCGCGGGCGGTGATCCTCAATGCAGCCGCCTATACCCACACGTCGCTCGCACTCCACGACGCGATCAAATCGATCAAGACACCGGTGATCGAAGTACATTTATCCAATCCGCACAAGCGCGAGGACTTCCGGCACGAGAGCTGGGTAGGACGCGCCGCAAGGGGAACCATCGCTGGCTTCGGGGCGCTTTCCTACCTGCTTGCGCTTGAAGCCGCCGCTCGTCTCTGACAGGACGCCCCATTAAATGGGCTTTGGCCCAATAAGGGAGAACAGGGGTCGCATGGCCGAAGATAGTAATTCCGATCCGATGCGGATCGATGTCGAACTGGTTCGCCAGCTCGCACAGATGCTTGACGAAACGCAGCTGACCGAGATCGAGGTCGAGGATGGCGGGCGTCGTATCCGAATCGCGCGCAAGGCGGCCGCCGCGGCACCTGCGGTGCATTATGCACCTGCGCCCGTCGCAGTGCCGGTGGCGGCTGCCGCCACGCCGGTCGAGGCGGCAGCGCCGGTGGCCAGCGCGAACGCGGTAAAGTCGCCGATGGTCGGCACCGCCTATCTCTCGCCGGAGCCCGGCGCGGCATCGTTCATCAGCGTCGGGAAGACAGTCGCAGCGGGGGACACGCTGCTGATCGTCGAGGCGATGAAGGTGATGAACCCGATCCTCGCGCCCAGCGCCGGGACGGTGAAGGCGATCCTGGTCGAGAGCGGACAGCCGGTCGAATTCGACCAGCCCCTCGTGGTTGTCGAGTAAGCCTAAATGGCTGAAATCAAGAAACTCCTGATCGCCAATCGCGGCGAAATAGCGCTGCGCATCCATCGCGCGTGCCATGAGATGGGGATCAAGACAGTCGCGGTGCACTCAACCGCCGATGCCGACGCGATGCATGTCCGACTCGCCGATGAGGCGATCTGCATCGGCCCGCCGCCGGCTGGCGAGAGCTATCTCAACATCGCCAACATCATTTCGGCGGCCGAGATCAGCCATGCCGATGCGATCCATCCCGGTTACGGCTTCCTGTCCGAGAATGCCCGGTTCGCCGAAATCGTCGAGGCGCACGGCATCATCTTCGTCGGGCCGAAGCCAGAACATATCGTCACCATGGGCGACAAGGTGGAGGCGAAGCGCACCGCCGGCGCGCTCGGCCTGCCGCTCGTCCCCGGTTCGGACGGCGCGATCAGCGACATCACCGAAGCCAAGGCGATCGCGCGGAAGATCGGCTATCCGGTGATCATCAAGGCGGCATCGGGCGGCGGCGGACGCGGCATGAAGGTGTGCACGTCCGAGGACCAGCTCGAAACGCTGATGATGCAGGCGGGCAGCGAGGCCAAGGCGGCATTCGGCGACGCGACCGTCTATATGGAGAAATATCTCGGCAACCCGCGCCACATCGAATTCCAGGTGTTCGGCGACGGCAAGGGCAATGCGATCCATCTCGGCGAGCGCGACTGTTCGTTGCAGCGGCGCCACCAGAAGGTGCTCGAGGAGGCCCCTTCCCCCGTGCTCGGCGCCGAGGACCGCGAGCGCATGGGCGGGATCGTCGCCAAGGCGATGTCCGACATGGGCTATCGTGGCGCCGGCACGATCGAGTTCCTGTGGGAAGACGGCGAGTTCTACTTCATCGAGATGAACACCCGGCTTCAGGTCGAGCATCCGGTGACCGAAATGATCACCGGCCTGGATCTCGTCCGCGAGCAGATTCGAATCGCCGAGGGCCATCCGCTGACCCTGCGCCAGCAGGACGTGGTGTTTCGCGGCCATGCGATCGAGTGCCGCATCAATGCCGAGGACCCGCGCACCTTCGCGCCGTCGCCGGGGCTGGTGAAGCAGTATCACGCACCGGGTGGCATGAACGTGCGGGTCGATAGCGGGCTCTACGCGGGCTATCGCGTACCGCCTTATTACGACTCGATGATCGCGAAGCTGATCGTCTACGGCACCACTCGCCAGGGCGCGCTGCGCCGCCTGCGCCGGGCGCTGGAGGAATATGTGATCGAAGGGATGAAGACGACCATCCCGCTGCATCAGGCATTGCTCGACGACCCGGATTTCCAGGCGGGAAATTACACGATCAAATGGCTGGAGGAGTGGCTGGCGCGACAGGAGGGCTGATCGGACTCCGAAGCTTGCCCTTCCTCCAACCATTCCACCAACGCATTACCCCGAAGCTCACTCTGCCCTGGTGAAAGCCGGGGCAGAGTTGGGGCGTCTGAAATAACAGCACGCAACCCAAGTCACGGCCATCCCCAGCGGGGCCTTCGCCGGAGAAGCAGCGACTTGGCGCGCAGGCAAAATCACCGGGTGTCATCCCCGTTTTCGCGGGAACACCAGACTATGACTCGTCAGAAACTACGATTTTAAGCCTTAGCATCCGATCCACTAGGGATTCGCCAGTAGCGCAGCGGTCCGCTCAGCTTTGACGAGACTGTCCTCGGCCTCCCAGACGAGTTGGCCGATATCCTTTCGCGAGAAGACACCCTTGCATGTCACGCCCGCCGGCCAGCTGTCCGGCGCGCAAATCGCTTCGCCATTGGGCCGGGTAATGACGCGGTCACCGAAATCACCGCGGTTGTATCGATCCAATATCTCACGAGCACGGAGGACCCGATCATTGGCTGTCCGCAGTGCAGATTGTTTCGACTGCGCCAGATCGTTCTTCGCGGTTGGCAGGGGGATGGCTGCCCTTCCAGCGATCGGCGCCATCGGCAAAAGGAAAGTGCTCAGCCCCATTATGCCGGCATAGACAGCAAGCCGCGAGCGGGTGTGGGGATGCGAATGAAAACGGACTGCGTCGATACGATCCCTTAGCGACCGAGCCGGTCTCCCGAGCGAACTGGCAATGGCCAGCCGGGGCGAGCTATTGGCCGGCACCTGCAGGAGATTCAGCACTGATTCCCAATATAGTGTCGCCTTTATGTTCGACATATTGACGGCCTGAATGTCGCAGCAGCGTTCGCGGGCCTGGGACAGCTGGCGGGTGGCCCACCATGCCACGGGGTGGAAAAAGAACAGCAACTGTACGAGGCGTTCGATGTAGAGCCAGGCGACATCCCATGAGCGGATATGGGCAAGTTCATGCACCAGGACAGCGTCGAGTTCGTCGCGTCCGATCGTCTCCAGATGCTGCCGCGACATGAATATGGCCGGGGAAAGGAGGCCCGTCGTGAACGGCAACAGCTTAGCATCACCGACCACCATGTGGACAGGGCGGTCAATGTCGAACTTGCGCTGCCAGTGGCGCAACCGATCCCGCACCTCTTGTCCTGCCGGCGCAGCGCGGCGGAGCAGCCGGCTAGTCTTAAGCTGCTGGCGCAGGACGATGAAGAACAGCCCGAGGGCGCCCCCCGCCCAGATCAGGGTAAGGAAGATCGCCAGACTGCCGGATGCGACCGGCCCACCGCCTACGCCCAATCGTTCGACCGACGGCACCGATGCCGCGATTTCGCCCCCATCCGCGCGCTGATCGAGGACGGCCGGACCGAATTGGTCCCAGATCGACCCAATCCCCCAAGGCATGGCAAAGTCGGTCGGCAGCAGAAAGCGCAGCAGGACGATTGCCCAGAGCCCCATCAGCCATCGGGGGTCGCGGATACGCAGTGCGCCGATCAAACCGAATATGACGGCCGCCGCAACAGTGGCATAGAGGGACTGCCACAGGAGCCATTCGATCAGAGCCTTTGCGATATCGGCCATGATCAGGCGCTCTTTTCGCCCGCTGCGCCAGCCGCATCCTGCTTGTCCAACTCCGAAATCAAAGCTCGCAGTTCCTCGACATCCTTGCGGGAGAGTGCCTCCGATTCCCTGAACAGTCCCAAGACGACGCCCATATCGCGTTCCACGATACGGCTGGCGAAATAGCGTACGAAGCGTGCGATACCCGCAGCCTTGCTGATCGCGGGGGAATAGACGAACAATCCGTGGACCTTTTCCCGCTTCAGCAGATTTTTGGCGGCCATCCGGTCGAGTACCGTCTTTGTGGTCGTATAGGCCCATCCGGTCTCCGCAGAGATGGCATCATGCACCTCCCGCAGGCTAGCGCGCTTCAACTGCCATAGACCGCGCAGCACATTGTGCTCCGCCTGCGAAATTTCCGGAAGCCTGGCTTCTGTCTTTGATTCTGGCCGCATCGACGGTGGATCCAATCTCCGGCCGCCGATACTACAGCATAACAAGCGATGTAAAGGCAACACCGGGGCCATTTTCCGGCCGTAACGCGCGCTCCTCGCCACAGATTTTTCAACATTGAAATTACAGAATAGCACATATACTACATGATAGTATAAGCCGCTTTGGAGGTCCCATATGCCCCTTTCCGTCCTCATATTCGCCGCCTTGGTTGCGGATTCGGTGCCGCCCGCCGATCCGGCAGCCCTCACCCGGATCGAGGCTACGTGCCTGGACTATATCGACGGACAATTGGAGGGCGACCCGGTGCGGGTGGCGCGGTCTTTGCACCCTGACCTCGCCAAGCGGGCAATAGCTGGAGAAACACCCGACGAGCGGCTCGGCTTACACCGGATGACGCGCGAGGAACTGACCGACCTGACCCGGCGCGGCGCCTTGCGAACTCCCCGCCAACAATGGAGCCGTTCGTGCCGCATACTCGACACGACGCGCGACACGGCTTCGGTACGCCTCGAAACACCATGGTTCGTCGACTATTTCCACATGGGGCGCTTCGGCGACCGCTGGGTCATCGTGAACGCCCTTTGGCACCCCATTCCCCGCCCGACGCAAGGGGCGGAGCAGCCGTCCGGGAGACGATGAATGATGTCTCCTCGGTTTTATGTCATCGCATCGGCCGCGCTTGCCTTCGCAGTCTGTTCGACAGGCATGAGCGACGCGGCGCCCCACCAGCATCGCAAGGCAAGCGCTGCATCAACACCATGCGTACCCGGCCCTTTCATGCCCAATATCGTATCGACCGCGGCAAATGACTATAATCTCAGCGTCAGCGAAGACGGACGCCTGACGGTATTTGCCCGATCGGAAGCCAATTTCGAGCGGTCGCGCATCTTCTTCATGGAAAAGCGTAAGGGTAGCTGGACGGCTCCCGCGCAGATCGCCTTTGGAGATGCGCGCTACCGGGACACGGACCCGTGGCTGACGCCGGACGGGCGGTGGCTCTATTTCACGTCGGATCGTCCCGCACCCGGCCGATCGCCCGCCCGCAAGGATCGGGATATCTGGCGGGTCGAGCGGACAACGAATGGTGGATGGGGAGCACCCGAACATCTGGCCGCCGCCAGCAGTCCCGGTGAAGAACTGGGACCAGAGCTCCACGGCACCACGCTCTACTTCAATTCGTCGCGCCCCGGTGGTCCGGGCAAGCTCGACATCTATGGCGCCAGATTACGCGCCGATGGCGAATTCGATGCCCCCGTAGCGTTGCAAGTGCCGATCAACTCGCCGAGTTCGGAAGGGGATTTCACCCTGAGCAGCGATGGTCGTAGCGCATATTTCTGGTCCAGCCGCGGCGGAACCGGTGCGATATATGTCAGCCAGCGCGCCGGCGATGGATGGGGAGAGGCGACACCGCTCGCGCGGTCGATCAACGACGGCGACTTCACCTTCGGGCCTTCGCTCAGCCGCGATAGCCGGGTGCTGACATATGCCAGCACCCGGCCGCGCCCTGGCCAGCCCAAGGGGATGGCCGACATCTATCAGCCCTGCCTGCCATGAATACCGCGGCAATTGGAAGGCTTGCCCTATCCTCCAACAATGTTGTCAACGCAGTACGCTAAAGTTAACTCCGCGCTGGCGAACACGAGAATTATCCCTTGTCATCCTCGCTTTCGCGGGGAGAACAAGCTGGTAGGATGCGACCCCGAGGGGATCGCGTCATGTTTATCGGCCACTACAGTACGGCATTCATCGCGGCAGCCTCGCCAAGGGCACCTCGGCTCGGCACGCTGTTCGTCGCGGCCCAACTGGTCGATCTCGCCTTCTTCTCCTTCGTGCTGCTCGGCGTCGAGCATATGCGGCTCGTCCCCGGCATCACGGCGATGAACCCGATGGACCTGTACGACATGCCCTGGACTCATAGCCTGGCCGGCGCGATCGGCTGGGCTGCGGGCTTCGCGCTGCTGCTCTGGCTGTGGCGACGGAACCGCACGGCGGCGCTGATCGGCGGCGCGGTGGTTCTGTCGCACTGGCTGATCGACCTGTTGGTCCACCGGCCCGACCTGACACTGGCGGGCGGACCGCCGCCGTTCGGGCTCGGCCTGTGGAACCATCCAGCGATCGAGATGCCGCTTGAACTCATCCTGGCCTTTGGCGCCCTCGCCTGGTTCACAGCCCGCACGCGGGGCCCCTGGATCCCGGTCGCCACGCTCGCCGTCGCGATGGCGGCCTTCCAGGCGTTCAACTGGTTCGGGCCCGAGCCGGCCACGATCGTCGATCCGCCGCCGCCCTCGCTCGCAATCCTGGGCCTCGTCGCCTATGTGCTGCTCGCGCTGCTCGCCTGGTGGGTGAGCCGGACGAGAGCATTGAAGATTGGGAGTTGAAGGCTTGAAGGCGACGATCTGGCATAATCCGCGTTGTTCCAAATCGCGCGAGACGCTGGCGATCCTGAAGGAGACGCCGGGCGTCGAGGTCGAGGTGATCGAATATCTGAAGAACCCGCCGACCCGCGAGAAGCTGGCTGCCTTGTACGAACGCGCCGGCATGACGCCGCGCCAGGGCCTGCGCATGGCAGAGGATGCCGCACGGGGACTGAAATATGCCGATGGCGACGCGATCCTCGACGCGATGATGGTCGACCCGATCCTGATAGAACGCCCGCTGGTGGAGACCGAAAAGGGTGTGCGACTCGGCCGGCCACCGGAGAAGGTACGCGAGATTCTTTGAGACTCGAAGGAGCGGCGAGCCCCTCGGGGACCCCGGACGGATCGCGACTAGGCCTGCCGAGTCCCATTGCGCAGCACGACGGCTGGCGGGTGAGCGGCCCTGCTGGGTTCGACGCCAGGCATGCCGAGCAGAAAGCCCTGCAACTGCGAACAATGTTGTTCGGTGACAATCGCCCGCTGCGCCTCCGTCTCGACGCCCTCGGCGACGACGGGCAAATTCAGGCTGTGGCCAAGGCCGATGATCGCGCGGACGATCGATCGCGCCGCTTCGTCATGTTCGATGGCCGCGGTGAAACTGCCGTCGATCTTGATCTTGTCGAACGGAAAGCTCTGCAGATTGCTGAGCGACGAATAGCCGGTGCCGAAATCGTCCATCACGATGCGTATGCCAAGCGCGCGCAGGCGGTGCAGCAACACCACGACGGCTTCCCGATCCCGCATCAGGACGGCTTCCGTGATCTCGAGTTCAAGCCTGCTGCCGTCCAGCCCCGTCCGGTTCAGCACGTCCACAACCTGCTCGCAGAAATTGGGCAGCTGAAATTGCACCGGTGACACGTTGACCGCAATGGTGAGCGGTTCATCCCAGCGTGCGGCTTCGGCGCATGCCTGTTCAAGCACCCACGCGCCAAGCTCGACGATCGTGCCGCTCTCCTCCGCGATGGGAATGAAGGTAGCGGGGCCGATCACGCCGCGCTCCGGATGGATCCAGCGCAACAGCGCCTCATAGCCGACCGTCCGACCGGTCCCGGCCGCGATCAACGGCTGATACACTACGGAAAGCTGGTTGCGCAGAACCGCTCGACGAAGATCATGCCCGAGTTCACGCCTGATGCGGGCTGCCTCATCCATGCCGGCATCGAAGAAACAGGCAGTGCCACGCCCAGCGCGCTTGGCGCGATAGAGCGCCGTGTCGGCATTGGTTCGCAATTCGTCGCTGTTCGATCCATCGGCCGGACAAAGCGCGATGCCAATGCTGACGCCGACCGCCTTCGGATCGCGGGCCATGTTCATCTGTTCAGCAAAGCCAGCCTGTATCCGGTTCGCGAGCTGAGCTGCCGCCTCAGGCTGCGAGACGCCCGACTGGATGATCGCGAACTCGTCTCCGCCCAGTCTTGCAATCGTATCGGCCGGGCTCGTCGCGCCGCGCAGGATGTCGGCCACCTTGCGCAGGATGCGATCGCCTTCGCCATGCCCGAAGATATCGTTCACTGCCTTGAAGCGATCCAGATCGAGGCAAAGGATCGCCACCTGCTCCTCCCGTTGCTCGGCAAGGCGCAGCGCCAGATTCATGCGATCGTCGAACAATGCTCGATTGGGCAGATCAGTCAGCGCATCATGGTGCGCCAGATGTTCGATCTTGAGTTCCGCCTTCTTGCGCTCGGTAATGTCCCGGACGACCAGAACATGCGATTCGCGCCCGCGATATTCGATCGTGCGGCACAGGAGTTCGACCGGAATCTCACCACCGTCAGCCTGCAGAAGCGATATTTCGGATGGACCATCGGTCTCACCGCAGCAGTTCAGCCCCTCCGGTCCAAGCGCCAGGACGAATGTCGGCGAACGGCCCATCAACCCGGGCAATGTCCAGCCGGAAATTTCTGTAAGGCGTTCATTGATATCGAGGATTCGATCATCCCTAACGATCAGCAAGCCTTCAAGCGACGCATTGGCCAGCCCCCTGAGATCCGTGAGATGGCGGTCGAGAAAGGTCGCGCCGAAAGCCGTGAGGATGAGTGCGGTCGAGACCGAAATCACGATTCCGGCGAGGAGCGACCGGTCGATTCGACACCCCGCTGACGATAACGGTCGGATCGGGCAGCAGCGTCGTGCCGCTCATCGAGGTAAAATGAAGACTGCAAATCGCGAGGACGAACAATATCGTGGCAAGCGCAAAACGCCGGTTGTCACGAAAGACATGAAAGGCGAGCAGGGAGAGAGAGGAAAGGATGGTGCCGACCAGCACGGCCCATATGTTTACCGGTATATCATAGATGAGCCGTGCCGGCGCTTCGATCGCCGCCATGCCGGTGTAGTGCATGGCGGAAAGACCTAGTCCAAGGATGGCACCGCCGCCGGCGAATGACACGGCAGTGCCCCGCCCATGCGCCACGAGGTTCGCGACCCCCGGCAATAGTGATGGCGACGATGATCGACATGATCGTCGGCATCGGCGCGTAGCTAATGGGGAAGCCACCCTCATAAGCGAGCATCGCGATGAAATGGGTCGCCCATATTCCCGTGCCGCAGGTAACCGCAGCCATTGCCATCCAGCGATAACGATGGGCGCGTTCACATTCCTGCACGCGCTGAAACGACAGCATGCTCGTGAAACTGCCGATCACGCAGATCAGCGCCGCGACAACAATCAGCCGCCAATCATGGCGATCATGAATACAGGCAAGGACAGAAAGCATCATTCCCCCCACGCCGCCGTTTCTACAGAAATTTAACTAACGAAGTACAAATGACATTTGAGACATGAAAATGGTCGGAATGGAATTCCGCCAATTCGAGCATTTTTATCGGATTGTCGAAGTACATCCACTTTGGTTCAATGCATCCGCCGTATCTGACCGAATTCATCCCAAGAAAAGTCGACCGGCAGCAACGAGTTCTCGCGATGGAATTCCCGTACGCGGCTAGTCGCCGTCTGGCCTGACCATATCTACAATGCGAAGTGCTGACCGGAGAACGAGCGCTTGATGCGGGCTGCATCGCCCACTCCAAGGCGTGCGAGTCAGAATTTCGCCAACATCGTGCGGTCTTCGACCCAGGCGCGAAGCCGTTCGCGATCCGGCACCTCGATACCGCCATAGGACCGCTTCACCAGCCCTTCCCCCTCCAGCGCGGCAAGCGCCGTCCCGATCGCGACGCGGGTGACGCCGAACCTCGCCCCCAGTTCCTCATGCGTCGCGCACGCCCGCCCCTCCCGCACTATCGCCAGCAGCAATTTGGCCAGTTGGACTTTGAGCGGCAGGCGCCGGAGATCGTCGGCGAATTCAAGCATCGCATAGAGGCGCCGCGCCATCATCGTCATGATCGCCCGGGTGAGTGCCGGATCCGCCTCGGCGCAGCGCTCATAAGCGGCCGGCGAGACATGATCGATCAGCGTCGCACCCTTCGCGACTGCGTCGTGAGTGCGCGGGAGATCGCCGAACAGCGTCATCTCGCCGAAGCAATGACCCGATCCGAGAATCGAGGTGATCACGAACGACCCATCGAGTCCCGCGTTACCGATCTGCACCGCACCGTCGCGAACAATCGACAGGCCCGGCCAAGGATCGCCCCGGGTCTGGACCAACGCGCCGCTAGCATAGGACATGCGCGTGCCGGCTGCGCACAGGCGATCGAACATCTCCGGCGGTAGCATCGAGGCGAGGCTAGGTGCCTCCAGGAAAACCAGACCGACCATGCTGTACTCAAATTCAACGAACTCGGCGATTACGTAGTTTACAAATCCGAGCGCCGCTTACGCATCTCTTCGACGAAATTCAGTCCGGCAACGATCCCGAGCAGGCCACACACGATGCTACGGTACCGTATGATCCAGCCGACCGATGGATCGCTCAAATGGTGGACATTCTTGGCTGCCAGATATGCCCCAAGGACTGCGCCGGCTAGCGAATATATCGCCCTGACGCTCACTCGGGCTTCTCCACAGGTTTATGCTTCACCACCTTCGCCAGCTTCTCGAAGCGCTCCGAGTCGTCGTCCGCTTCAAGGTCGCTCGCGACTTCCTTGAAGCTATCAAGCTGCCTTTGGGTTTCGATCATCGAAAAGCCCCCCGCCAACGGGTTCGTAATTGACAAGAACTTATCATTCTTAAGCTCACGGCTCTGCTACCACAAGCTCAGGAACGCTCCACGGGAGCGTCCGGGGGAGAGCGCCATGAAGTTCGAGGTGATCGCGATCGTCGCCATCTATGCCGGGTTCGCGCTCGCGGAAGCGATCTCCACCGGCTTCTTTCGCAAATCGGGCGCGACACGGCAGGATACGGTGGTCGAACTGATCGGGACGACCGTGCTGCTGGTGGTGACACAGCCGCTCGCGCTGGCGGGCGGAATCTTCATTGCCCAACTCGCCGCCCCGGGGGCTCAGGGCGCGCTCTCGGGTTGGCCGATCCTCGCCCAGATCGCCCTGCTGCTGCTCTGCGACGACATGATGCAATATTGGTGGCACCGGCTCTCGCACACCGTGCCATGGCTCTACAATCTGCACCGCCCGCACCATAATGCCGAATATATGTCCGTCCGGATCGTCTACCGGAACAATATCTTCTATTATCTGCTGATGCCCTCGCTCTGGCTTTCGGGCGTGCTGGTCTATCTCGGACTGGGCTGGGTTTATGCCGGCTATGTCGTGGTCAAGATGACCGTGATCATCGCCGCGCATTCGGACCGCCGCTGGGATGCCCCGCTGTACCGGATGCCCTGGCTTTCGCCAATGATGTGGCTGGTCGAACGCACCATCTCAACGCCGGCAACGCATGCCGCGCATCACGGCAAGCATGCCGATGACGGGGTGACCCACTACAAGGGCAATTTCGGCAATCTGCTGTTCTTCTGGGACGTGTTGTTCGGCACGGCGAAGATCACCCGGCGCTATCCGGACAAGATCGGGGTGGAGAATCTGCCGCCGACGACGGCGGCGGCGCAGTTGTTGTGGCCGCTGGTCCCGGCGCCGAAACCCCCGCCACGCTGAACTTGTTCAGCGTGAAGGTCGCCCCCGGCGTCACATTGCAAAAGGACTGACCGCCGTTGCATAATGCGCCATCGCCATGGTGGTGAGCTGTGCATTCACCCGGATGCAGCTGGTGAAAGTGCTGGCGTCGGTGACGAGCACGTTGGCCGTGCCGTGCACGCGGCAATCGAGATCGACGACACCCTTGTCCGGATCGGCATTGCGTGCGTTCCCGCCCTGGGGATGCGAGCTCGAGAGGGTGACGTCGTCCGCCTCGCCGATGTGCCGCGCGAAAAAGGCATCCACATCCTCGCCCTTGTGCAGTGTCAGCCCGCGCGCGATCGCCGGATAGACCTCGCTGGCACCGGCGGCGAAATGCACGCGGGCGAGCGTCGCCAGCGCGCGGCGCAGCAGCGGCAGCTCGACATCGGCGCGCAGCTTGAAGTGAAGGCTGCCGCCGATCAGCCGGCCCTGCCGGTCGGCCGGGAACAGGATGCCGGCGGAAGCGAGCCGGTTATAGTTGAGCATGCGGTCGGCATGATGGCCGAACCAGCCGGGCATCAGGGTCGACATGCTCATCGGCGGCTGGAAGTGCGATTCGAGCAGGAAATCGCCGCGATCGACATAGGTGGCCATCTGGTCTTCGTCCCAGGCGCGCACTTGTCCCGGCATCAGCGCGACCACCGGGCAGGCGATGTTGAGCGAGATGCCCTCCCCCGTGCCGCGGATACCGCTCTTGTCGAGGATTCGGCTCGACGCCATCGTGCCCGCGGCAACGACCACGCCCCTGGTTGCCCCGATCGTCCGGCGGCTGCCGTCGGGCAGGAGAACTTCCACGCCGGTGGCGACGCGTTTCCCGTCGAGATCGGGCTCGCCCCAGACGATCCGCTCGACCCTCGTCTCGGCGAGGATGCGCGCACCCGAACGGCGTGCGTCGATCAGGAAGGACTGGGCCATGCCCTGCTTGCGGCCATAGGGGCAGCCGGTATTACAATAGCCGCAATAGGCGCAGTCGGCCTTGATCGAGCGCGGTCCGTAATTCTTGCTGAACCAGAGTGCTGGCGCCTCCGCGTCCATCGGGTCTCCCGAGGCGGCGGCGTGCGCGGCCCAGCCGTTCAGCAGGTGCGTGCCGTTGTTGCGGGCGCTCTTCGGGTCGATCGGCTCGATGCCGAGTCGAGTCTCGACGGCGCGATAGGCGGCGTCGAACCGAGTCCCATCCACCGGCGCGCCGAGCGCGGCCCAGGTGGCGAACACATCGTTCGCGAGCGGGTGGGTCAGGCCGGGTTGCTGAACGCGCAGCGCGATACCGTTGTTGATGACCGTCGAGCCGCCGACGCAATGCCCCTGAAAGATGACGATGTCATGGTCGCGGCTGGTCTGCACGCCGCCATCGACGAACAGCCGCGCGGTCATGCGGCGCTCCTCATGCGTGAGCGCCCCCGACGGGAAATGCGGCCCCGCCTCGATCACCAGCACGTCGTGATGGCGCGCAAGGTTGGCTGCCGCGACGGCGCCGCCTGCGCCCGAGCCGATGACGATGATGTCGGCCGAGGCCGGCGCCTCGCCTGGATCGAGCACATCGTCATGAGCAAGGTCGCGACCTGGAAAGGGCTCGATCTTCACTTCGCCAGGGCCGCGCACGCGCTGATGCGGTAGCTCGAAGCCGATCGCCCGGAGCACCGGGTTGTCGTCGTTGCCGGCCTCCGCCGCGCCCTCCCAGTGGCCGTAATAGCCGGCATAGACGATGCCCCGGATACGGGCGAGGTCCTGCATCAGGTTGTTCTTGCTGCGCTCAAGCCGTTTCGCCACGCGCCGCGCCCGCCACGCCGGCCCCATCAGGAGGAAGAAGGGGCCGCCCATGAAGAAGCAGATCAGATAGAGGGTAAGGCCGATCTCCTTCGGCTTGCCGCCTTCGACCATGCCGAACTGGTGCTGCAGGTTGGCGACGACCTGGCTGGAGGTGATCTTCATGTCGACGCCGTGAAACAGCGCCTCGGCCAGCGCCTTCAGGATCGCCGCCTGCAGCGGGTTGAATGGCACGCGCATCTGGATTGCCCCCTATATCCCCGCAGAACCGTAGCGAAGGGAGGTTGCAGTCGCGAGTAGGGATGGATCGGGAATCGTTGGATGAAGGTTTGGCCAAATTACGCCATGCGGAGCCGATGCTTCGGATTGCCACGTTCTCCAAGCCGCTGGCTGCTCCAGCCAGCGCGAAAGCACCCTAATGCCCCCTTTCAATATCCGCGCCGAAATTGGCGCCTAGCATTTTCGCAACACAGTCGATCGGCAGCGGCGCGTTCGGATCACGGAGGAAAGCAAGCGTCAATTGCCCACCGATGGGACATCGCACCATGACTCCGGCCGGCATAACCACGAAGCGCGCATTGGGCATTGTCCTCAGAAGTTGGTCGCCCCAGGCGAGCGACGTACTGGGATCGACCTCTCCCGCAAGAACGAGCGCAGGCACATTACTCTCGACCGACTGGTTCTCGGATCGATCAGCGGCAGCGACGTTTCAGAGCTGACACATGGCTGGCGTCGCAGCTCGACCATCTACGCTCCCCAGACCGCGCTTGGCGAAATCTGTGCCATCATCCGCGCCGGATTCTCGAACAGCATTTCCTCGCTGCACCGTATCGACAACCGCATGCGCCGGGCGAAACCCGGTAACGACTGCGCAGAGGCCATCAATTGCAGAAGGCGAGCATGCCACCAACGGCAGCCTCGACGATGCTCCCAGGCAGCTTCGAAAGACCCGTAGCCGTTGAGATCGATGCCGGAAGCGATCAGAGCCTTCCAGCATTCCACAACAACTCGCATCATTGCCGGGGCACCATGGCCGCCCCTTCTTCCCAGCATGTCCTGCTCCCTGACGCGCTTGATGCCCGGGCATTCGAGCGCGCGTGCGCATGCTGCGTACCGCGCGTTTCGAGCAAAATGAAGTCTCGCTCCTCCAGGAACGGATGCCCTTTCCTGTCGTCCGTCCATCGATATTGCTCACGCCCGGCCCACCGAGGACAAACAAAATCGGATCAGGTGCCGGTGAGCGGCGCCGCTGCGGAATCATGAAGGGCAACCTGATTATCCGGCTGCCATCGCTAGCCACCTTATATCGGCATAAAAATCAACGAAAATTCCAGAAATTTTACCTCCACCAAATACATCCAAACCAAATTGACATTACCTTTCAGCAATATTTTCACAACCACGAAGAACCGGAAATCTGCAAATAATGCAATTTTCTCGTAGTATTATTGAAATAAATTTCGTTGATGATATAAATAATTTAATATCCATTGCAGGATACTACGACCTCATTGTCGATGGAAGTCTTACGTGGACAGCAGGGCCTCGCGCTCTAAAAATACCGCTGCGAGCAGCACAATCCGTACCATTCAATATGAATCAACCTTCCAAATACAGCCAAATTTGTTGCAATAAAATTTGATATTATTATTTCACATGATACCACAATGCGCTGCCTGTTGCAGTTGCAAATAATCTGGAGAATTTCATGATGAAAAAAAATTTTATAACTTCACTGTCAATAATTTCTCTATCTCTAGCAGTATTTGGATCAGAATCTGAAGCTCAAGTCATTGGATCTCCAATACCAGAGCAAACAGCTGGCTGCTCCGCCGTTCTCGGAACCAGCCCTCGCCTGCAATGCGAAACGACTGCACAAGCCCTGATTGAAGTAAATTCTGCTCCAGGTGGATTTTTATCTCCAGATCATAGATTCCACCTTTATGTTCAAGATGATGAGAATGTCATCTTGCGCTATTATCCTGGGGGACTCGAAAATGGCGGCTCATCCAGCATTCTCTGGACTTCTAGAACCAATAAAAACTATCTTTATGCGATGCGCCTGGCCTTTCAAACTGATGGAAATCTGGTCGCGTACGAGAACAACACAAATTCTGCAATCTGGTCATCTAAGACATACGGAAACCCAGGAGCAAAACTAACCGTTCAAAACGATGGCAATGTTGTAATTAGAAACTCAGCAGGAGCTGTCATTTGGACAACCAATACCTGCTGCCACTAAAATAACACACCGTTAATATAAAAGCTGCAATCGGAATATAGTTCTGATTGCAGCCCATAATCACAAATCGCACCAACCTTGCAAATTAATTATAAATTTTTAATATTTTCATTTACTGATTCTCGATAATTCCACCCAAAAGGCCCCCTCCAATCCAGCATTAGCAACAGATCGCTTTGGAATAAAATTGATATCAGGCTTTGGCGTGTAGAAATCTTCATTAATAATAGCGAGATTGGCGATCTGTCGATTGCTATCAGAAACCCTAGCTTGGATGCTGCCTGTCGCCCGGCAGACCGTCGCGCCACACAAGACCGTGATTGTTGTCGTGTCGACATAGGGAATGCGCGCCATCATATCTCGGACAGCGATTTCCGTAGGCACTGCCCATATAATATCGCGTCGCTCATGCTTGACATCTGGTTCATTTATGACCTCACCCCGAGACATTTCCAAAGCCGAGGATATCATATTGCGCGCCACTTGCGGAGATACACTCGAAAGAAGATAACTCTGCGATGGCGCGTAGCCTAAGGTCGGAAGCGCCCGTGGCTGCACAGCGCGCCCTTGTACTACCTGTATGGTATCCGACTTTGGTTGCGGCGGCGCGCTTTCCATCAGATAGACGCTCGCACTCGCAACGGCGATAAAGATCACTCCCCATCCAATGTACTTCACGAATCCCCCTATACCAAACAGAAATTGTAGCGATATTGCAATTCATTGTCGACGCGCTATATTATTTCCAGCATGACTAATTATGCAAGGATTTGGCGCATTTTCATTAAGGCTTCTATTCTTTTTTCCCAGCAGCGATGCAAGTGGAAGATTGTGCCAGCCACCTGAACTTTGCCCGATGTAACGATTCTGCCGTTCGCTCGATCGGGTTCAGCATGGCAGTTCGTTTAGATCGACGCCGCCACTAGCCCCTGCGCGCCTCCCTCGCTAAAGCCCGCGGGCATGAGCCAGATCACCCCCGAGATCGTCGCCCAGCACGGGCTTTCCCCAGAAGAATATGAGCGCGTGCTGCACGCCATGGGGCGAGAGCCAAACCTGACCGAACTTGGGATCTTTTCAGTGATGTGGTCCGAGCATTGCTCGTACAAATCCAGTCGTATCCATCTGAAAAAGCTTCCGACTAGCGGCCCACAGGTGATCTGCGGCCCGGGCGAGAATGCCGGCGTGATCGACATCGGCGATGGCCAGGCGGCGATCTTCAAGATGGAAAGCCACAACCACCCGTCCTACATCGAGCCCTATCAGGGTGCGGCGACCGGAGTCGGCGGCATCCTGCGCGACGTGTTCACCATGGGCGCGCGGCCGGTGGCGAATCTCAACGCGTTGCGCTTCGGGCGGCCCGACCATCCCAAGATGCGCCACCTGATCGCGGGCGTCGTCCATGGCATCGGCGGCTATGGCAATTGCGTGGGCGTGCCGACAGTCGGCGGCGAGGTGAATTTCCATCGCGCCTATGACGGCAACATCCTGGTCAACGCGATGACGGTGGGCGTCGCGGAGACGAACAAGATCTTCTATTCGGCCGCGTCGGGCGTGGGCAATCCCATCGTCTATGTCGGGTCGAAGACCGGGCGCGACGGCATTCACGGCGCGACCATGGCCTCGGCCGATTTCTCCGAGGATTCGGAGGAGAAGCGCCCGACCGTTCAGGTGGGCGATCCCTTCACCGAGAAGCTGCTGATCGAGGCTTGCCTCGAATTGATGGCGTCGGACGCGATCGTCGCGATCCAGGACATGGGCGCTGCAGGCCTCACCTCCTCCTCGGTCGAGATGGCATCAAAGGGCGGCGTCGGCATCGAACTGGTGATGGACGCGGTGCCGCAGCGCGAGGCCGGCATGACGCCATACGAGATGATGCTCAGCGAGAGCCAGGAGCGCATGCTGATGGTGCTCAAGCCCGGCCGCGAGGCTTTCGCCGAGGCGATCTTCCACAAATGGGAACTGGATTTCGCCGTTATCGGCCATGTCACCGACAACGGGCGCATGGTGCTGAAATGGCAGGGCGAGACGGTGGCGGACATTCCACTCGGCCCACTGGCAGACGAGGCGCCGGCCTATGACCGTCCCTGGGTGAAGACGCCGCCGCCGGCACCGCTGACCAACGTTCCCGATACGACCAACATCGCGGCTGACCTGCTGACGCTGATGGCATCGCCCGATATCGCCAGCCGCCGCTGGATCTGGGAGCAATATGACCACATGGTCGGCGCGGACACGGTGCAGCGGCCGGGCGGCGACGCCGCGGTGGTTCGCGTCCACGGTACCAGCAAGGGCCTGGCGATCACCACCGATTGTACCCCGCGCTATTGCTATGCCGATCCCTATGAGGGCGGCAAGCAGGCGATCGCCGAGGCCTATCGCAACCTTTCCGCGGTCGGCGCGAAGCCGCTGGCCACGACCGACTGCATGAATTTCGGCAACCCGCAACGGCCCGAGATCATGGGCCAGTTCGTCGGCTGCATCGAGGGCATGGCCGAGGCGTGCGCGGCGCTCGACTTCCCGATCGTGAGCGGCAACGTGTCGCTCTACAACGAGACCAAGAATGACGACGGGACCGGGTCAGCCATCCTGCCGACCCCGGCGATCGGCGGCGTCGGGTTGCTGGACGACTGGTCGAAATCAGCGACGATCGCCTTCAAGGGCACTGGCGACGTCATCCTGCTGATCGGAACCCGTTCGGGCCATCTCGGCCAGTCCCTGTGGCTGCGCGAAGTTCATGGCCGCGAGGAAGGACCGCCCCCGCCGGTGGACCTCGCCGCCGAGCGCAAGACCGGCGAATTCGTGCGCGCGCACATCGCCTCGGGCGCCTTCACCGCTGTGCACGACGTCTCCGACGGCGGCGTCGCGGTGACGATCGCGGAGATGGCACTGGCGAGCGGCATCGGCGCGATGCTGCATGCCCCCCTGCCCTGCGGCGTCGCCTGCTCGCTGTTCGGCGAGGACCAGGGGCTCTATGTCGTGACGGTCGCCGACCATGCCCTGCTCGACACCTTGGCGGGCGCCGGCGCGGCCGGGATCGAGGTGGAACGGATCGGACGGACCATTGCCGGACGCCTGATCTTCGAACTGCCCGACGACGATCATGTCGTGACGCTGGCGGATCTCCGCGCCGCGCACGAGGGCTTCTTCCCGACATTGATGGGCGAGACCCTGGTATAAGCGGGTACAGCCTTTGGCGAGCGTTAGCCGGAAGGCGGGATCTGCCGTGACCTGGCTACCCCAAAATGGACCCAGATCGCATTGCGGACGACATGACCCGGCCGTAGCATTCGGCACCCTTCAAGGAGAGAAGCCATGAAGTCTGTCGATTCGAAAGCCTTACGGATGCAATTTGACATGCTCGGCAAGGCGATCGTCCGGGAAACGGCGCGCGAGAACACAACGGTCGCCCGCAAGACTCCTTATGAACCCTATGACGCGATTTTCACAGGACGCGGCAGCGGCGGCTGATCCCGAAAGAACGGCCGTTCGACCATGTTCGCGGCCGACATCGCGTTTTCAGACCTGAAGGCTCCCGTCGACATCATCGGTGGGAGCCTTTTGTTAGGCAGTTCCCGCATCACCCCGTTCGCGCACAGGATGTTGCGCAGTCTCGTGATCGAGACCGATATGACGATCTCCGTTGCCTGCATGGAGCGGTTTCGCGACGATCCTCAGGGTCTCGACCATATCCGCCCCAATGACGGGCGCGCGATTGCCGAGCGGCTGGACGATGTCCGGTCCCACCTGCTGGACTGGGCGCTCCTGACCCTCGACAGGGTCGACGGCACCATATCCTATGAAACGTCGCAGATACATTCCGCGCCAGTCTATCTCCGCGCCGCTTCGGGGCGTCTCGCGATCGACTGGGATTGCACGCGGCTCCTGCGCGATACCCAAGCCCCGATCGATTGGCCCGGGTTGATGGCCCATGTCGCCGGGCTGGCACCCTATACTCCGGAAACGCTCGTCACGGGACTGTATCGCTCCCTCGCGGGCGCGCGTCTCGTTGCACGGGGCCAGAGCATCGAAGCTCACCTGCCCGCCCCGGCGGAAATGCCGGGCGCGCAGGCCCTGTCCCAAGGAGCATCGGCCGAAAACCTCCTGTTCGATACGGTCAAGGCACTGCTGGCGGCGCGCGACGTCGACCCGCGACAGCTGGCGGTGGAACTCAGCGGCGGCATGGATTCGGCGCTGGTCGGGCTGGCCGCGGCCGACATATGGGGGACAGGGTTGCTCAGCTACGGTGCGCAATTCGACGGCGCGATGGGCGACGCACAACGCGAGCGGCGACAGTTGCTGTGCGATCATTGCGGGTTCGAGGATATCGCCTTGCCGGCGAGCCGTTTCCTCCCGTTCAGCCCGCGCGGCGCGCGGCGCGGCCAGTTCGGCGTCTGGCCGCAGGATGAAAGCTATCCGGAGATTTTCGAAACCATCTTCGACCTGCTCTACCGCGCCGGCATCGATACACTCGTCAGCGGGTTTGGCGGAGACGAACTTTATGCGGTGTATCTGGGAGAAGAATCGGACGACGAGGGCGAGTCACCGCCGGGAGGACATGCCTACCTCACCGAACATGGGCGCGAGGTCGCGCGAGAAGGAGCGGGTGCGGGGCTGCGGGGTCTGGTGGCCGATACGAGCTGGCTATCGGCCGCGGGTCGATCGCAGCGCCTGCTGCGACGGGGGATCTGGCCGATCTACCCCTATATCAACCCGGTGCTGGCGCGCTTCGCCGCAAGCCTGCCGTGGGAATATCGCCGCGACCGAACGGTACTGCGGCGCCTGCTGAGCCAACGCCTTGGCAACCCGGTCTTCGAGAACCGCTATGTGAAGGAAAGCTTTCGCGATGTCGCACTGCGGGGCATCATCGAGCACCGCGACTACCTGCAGGCGATGCTCCTGCGATCACCCATCTTCGACCCGGAGATGATCCACCGCGACCGCCTGCTGGCCGCGCTTGCCGGCGATATCGAGGCCCTCCCGAGTGCCGATTTCGGTTTCCTGTTCCTGATACTGACGACAGGCTGTTTCTTCGACGGTCGCGAAGCCGAATGATCCCCTTGCCGTCGGAACGGCGATCCGACAGGCCCATAGGCACAGCGTAAATATGATGCGGCAAGGGAATTGCGTGACGACGAATCAGGGAATGCCGGCGCCTGCCATCGGGCCGCGCAGGATCGCGACGCTCGACGTGATCCGCGGGGTCGCGGTGATGGGTATCCTGATCATGAATATCGTCGCCTTCGCGATGCCGGAGGTGGCCTATATCAACCCCGCTGCCTTTGGCGGACACAAGGGCATCGACCTGACGGTGTGGGCATTCAACTTCATCCTGGTCGACGGCAAGATGCGGGGGCTGTTCTCCTTCCTGTTCGGCGCGTCGACGCTGCTGGTCATCGACCGGGCGATCGCCAAGGAGGAAAGTCCGGCCAGGGTGCATTTTGCCCGGATGTTCTGGCTGTTCCTGTTCGGCGAAGCCCATATGATCCTGCTGTGGTGGGGCGACATCCTCCACCATTATGCGCTGATCGGCTGTATCGCCTACCTGTTCCGCAAGACGGAGCCGCACAAGCTGGTCGCGATGGCGATCATCCTGTTGCTGACTGAATTCCTGATGGTCTCTTCAGTGACGATGAGCGTGCAGGCGAGCGAGATCGCGATGCAAACACCGAAGCCGAGCGCGGACACCATTCGCCAGTTTCAGGAATTCCGTAGCGGATTCGGCGTACCGACCGCAGGTCAACTGGCGAAGGATCTGGCGCTCCATCGCGGGCCTTATCCAGCGCTGGCCGCGCACCGGCTGGATGAGGCGATCTCGACGACGCTTCGCACGCTGATCTTCGTCGGAGCCGAAACGCTGGGCTATATGCTGCTCGGCATGGCATGCCTCAAATCGGGGATGCTCACCGGCGAATGGGATCGAAGGCGATATCTGCGCTGGATTCTCATCGGCTTCGGGATCGGAATCCCCATCTCCGCCGCGCTTGCCTGGTATGTCGCGTCGCAGGGTTTCGCTATGTTCCCGCTGGTGCTCGGCACGCTGATGCTGCCAACGGTGTTCCGGCTATTGATGATCGTCGGCTGGGCGTGCCTGATCGTCCTGCTGTCACGCTCAGGCGGCGCGATCGCCGCGCGACTGGCAGCGACGGGACGCATGGCCTTTTCCAACTATCTCGGCACCAGCATCCTCTGCTCCACTATCTTCTACGGCTACGGCCTCGGCCTGTACGGTCATCTGTCACGGGCCCAACTCTATCCGATCGTCTTCGCGGTCTGGGCGCTGATGCTGCTCTGGTCGAAGCCATGGCTTGAACGCTTCCGATTCGGCCCGCTCGAATGGCTATGGCGATCGCTCGCGCGAATGCGGCTCCAGCCGATGCGCGGGCCCGCCATGACCGATTGAGCTTCTTGCGATCAATCCGCAAAAGACCTTGCGACTGGTTCGCATTAGCCCTAGATCAGGGGTCAGGCGAGGGAGCACCCATGGTCGTTTGTATCTGTAATGCGATTCGTGAGCAGGATGTCCGCGAGGCTGCGCGCAGCGGCGCGAAAAGCGCGTGCCAGGCCTATCGGACGCTCGGCCGGCAGCCGAAATGTGGCCAATGCGTGCCGTTCGCGCGAGCCATTATCGATGAGGAATGTGCGGCTGCGTAGCGTTCGCAGGGCCAAAAAACCGCAGATTTCCGCCATTTTTTGCCTGTTCGGAGTCCGTGTTCTGCGCTAGATTGCGCGGGCATTACGGAGACACGACAATGAAGGGCGACCCCAAGGTCATCGACTATCTGAACGAGGCGCTCAAGAACGAGCTGACCGCGATCAACCAGTATTGGCTTCACTATCGGCTGTTCGATCACTGGGGCGTGCGCAAGCTGGCCGAGTTCGAGAAGCACGAATCGATCGACGAGATGAAGCATGCCGACATGCTGTCGGAGCGAATCCTGTTCCTCGACGGCCTGCCCAATTTCCAGCTCCTCGGGCGCCTGCGCATCGGCGAGACGGTCGAGGAAGTGCTGAAGGCCGATCTCGCGCTTGAGATGGAGGCACTGCCCCTGCTCCGCGACGCGATCGAGCATTGCGAAAAGGTCCGCGACTATATCAGCCGCGACCTGTTCCGCCGGATCCTCGACAGCGAGGAAGAGCATGTCGACACGCTTGAGCGCCAGTTCGAGATGATCGAGCGCATGGGCATTGCCAACTACGTCCAGTTGCAGAGCAAATCGGCCGACGACGAAGGCTGAGCGATTTCTAAGCCCCTTCCTTTCGGGAAGGGGCTTTTTTTTCGCTCAGTCCTGAGCCGCCTCGTTCGACAGACCGTAGAAGTCCAGCGTCTGCGGCGTGACCCAGCCATAGTGATAATTGGCCACGAAGATGCCGAAGAGGATCGTCGCGACGATCGTTACGCGAAGCGCCGTCCGGCCCACGCGGAACTCGTGCGGGGCGCTTTCGGCCTGGCCGGGCACCCGTTCAGTCCCCGCCTCCTCCGCCGTCCTGACCCCGAAGGGCAGGACGAGGAAGACCGAAAAGGCCCAGAACAGGAAGTAGATCGCGAGCATCGACGGCCAGCGCATGGATCAGGCCTCGATCAGCAATACATCGACGATCGGCTTCTTACCCGTCCAGCGCGTCGCCACGCGACGGGCGGAGAGGCGGATATCCTCGCGCAGCTTGTCGCGGTCGCGGCCGCCCTTGCGGGTCGCCTCGATAACGGCGCCGACCGCCTCTTCGAGGAAGGGATCGCGATCCTCCTCGACCGGGATGCCTTGCAGCCTGATCTGCGGCGTGCCGATCATCTTGCCGCCGCGATCGATCGCCACCGCCACCGACATCTGGCCGAACAGGCCGAGCTTGCGACGCTCGTTGATCGTCGCGCCGTCGCCCGGCAGGATCACGTCGCCATCGAGCACCAGCCGGCCGACATGGGCATGGCCGAGCTTCTCGGGTGCGCCGGGGGCAAGCCGAACGATCTCGCCATTGGTCTGCAACAGCGCCCGCGGAATGCCTTCGGACAGGCCGAAACGTGCCTGCTCCATCAGATGGCGCATCTCGCCATGCACCGGCATCAGTATCTCGGGCCGGATCCAGCGGTACATCGCCGCGAGTTCCGGGCGGCCCGGATGGCCGGAGACATGGACATGCGCCTGGCGCTCGGTGATCATTTCGACGCCCCTGGCCGCGAGCTGATTCTGGATCCGTCCGATCGCGACCTCGTTGCCCGGGATCTGCTTCGACGAGAAGACGACCGTGTCGCCGGCATCGAGGCTGATCGGGTGCGAGCCCGCCGCGACACGCCCGAGCGCGGCGCGTTCCTCGCCCTGCCCGCCGGTCGCGACGATCAGGACCTTGTTGCGCGGCAGGCGCATGGCTGCATCGGGTTCGACGGTTTCCGGGAAATCCTTGAGATACCCGGTCGCGCGCGCGACCTTCATGATGCGATCGAGCGAACGGCCCTGTACGCAGAGCTTTCGCCCTGTCTCACGGGCGACTTGGCCGAGTGTGTGCAGCCGCGCCGCATTGGAGGCGAAAGTAGTGACCAGCACCCGGCCCTTGGCCTTGGCGATCACCTCGGCCAGGCCGACACGCACTTCCGCTTCCGAACCCGAAGGCTCGGGGTTGAACACGTTCGTCGAATCGCAGACCAGCGCGAGCACGCCGGAGTCGCCGATCGCTTCGAGCTGTTCCGGCGTCGCAGGCTTGCCGAGCACCGGCGCGGTATCGAGCTTCCAGTCGCCGGTGTGGAACACGCGGCCATAGGGCGTGTCGATCAGCAGCGCGTTCGCTTCCGGGATCGAGTGCGACAGTGGCACGAAATTCACGCCGAACGGGCCGATATCGACCCGCTGGCCCGGCTTCACGACGTTGAGGCGCACGCGGTCGGCATTGCCCTCTTCCTCGAGCTTGCCGCTGATGAGGCCGGCGGTGAAGGGCGTCGCGTAAAGCGGCACGCCAAGATCCTCAGCGAGGTAGGGCAGCGCGCCGATATGGTCCTCATGACCATGAGTCAGCACGATGCCGACGAGATTGTCGATCTGCTCCTCGATGAAGGCGAGATCGGGCAGGATCACATCGATCCCCGGATATTGGGGATCAGCGAAGGTGATGCCGCAATCGACCATCAGCCACTTGCCATGGCAGCCATAGAGATTGACGTTCATGCCGATCTCGCCCGAGCCGCCAAGCGCAAGGAAAAGGAGTTCTTTGTTGGGAGTCACGTAGGTTTCTGTTCTTTCTTGGTTCGTCATCCCCGGAAATGGGGGCTCCCGGCTCATGCGTCATCGGCGTATCGACACCGTGGTGAGGGGGGAGGAATGATGTTCCCGCGCTGGCGAGAATGATTGTTCAGGTCCTTATATGGGCGCGATCCCACAACATCGCCAGCCCCTGAATGGTCAGGTCGGGTTCGATCACGTCAAAAACATCGGTCTGCTTCTCGAAAAGCGTGGCGAGCCCGCCGGTCGCGATCACCTTCACGGGACGACCGACCTCGGCCTTGATGCGGGCGACCAGCCCCTCGATCATCGCGATATAGCCCCAATAGATGCCGATATGCATCTGGCTGACCGTATCGCGGCCGATGACGCTGGTATTGGCGGGCGCCTCGATCGCGATGCGCGGCAGCTTGGCCGCGGCGGTGACGAGAGCATCGAGCGACAGGTTGATGCCCGGTGCGATGATGCCGCCCTTATAGGCACCGTTGAAGTCGGAGAAATCGAAGGTGGTGGCGGTGCCGAAATCGATCGTGATCAGGTCGCCGGCGTGGAGGGCGTGCGCGGCGATCATGTTGACCGCGCGATCCGCACCCACCGCATGCGGCTCTTCCACGTCGAGCTGCATGCCCCATTCGACCGGCGGCTGCCCGGCGATCAGCGGCTCGCCGCCGAAATATTTGCGCGCGAGCGTCTGGAGATTGTGGAGCGCGCGCGGAACGACCGTTGCAATGATCACGCCGGTGACCGCGCCGCGATCATAGCCTTCGAGCGTCAGGAGCTGGCTGAGCCAGACGGCATATTCGTCGGCTGTCCGGCGCGGATCGGTCGCGATGCGCCACCGCGCCTTGATCGTGCCGTTCTCGACGAGCGCGAAGACCACGTTGGTATTGCCGGCATCGATTGCGAGCAGCATGCGAACCCCTATCCCTTCCGTTCGTGTCGGGCGACGTCGAGACACATTCGCATCGCCGCCGGCCCCTGTTTCTCCGCATCGCTCGAAACGAACGGAGCCATATCAGATCAGGAAGATGTCGGCGGCGTGAATGACACGGCTCGATCCATCCGCCAAGCGCAGGATGAGCGCACCTTCGCTATCCAGCCCCTGGAACAGACCGTCCATGCTGCTGCCGTCAGGCAAACGGGCGGTGAGTGCGGTCCCGAGTGGATGCGCCCGTTCGAGCCACCGGGCGCGGACCGGAGCAAGACCTTCAACACGCCAGATGCCGAGCCAACGCTCGAAGGCGTCGGCGAGGGTTTCGAGAAAGTCGGCTGGATCGGGGGCGGCGCCATGGGCTGCGAGGCTGGTGGCGGGACGTTCGAGATCAGTGGGATGATAGGCGAGGTTGACGCCCATACCGATCACCACGGCGTCGTCAGTACGCTCAAGCAGGATGCCGGAAAGCTTGGCCCCGTCCAGCAACAGATCGTTCGGCCACTTTATAAGCCCTCCCCGGTGAAGGCCGGCGCCCGGTATCGCGCCGCTCGTTGCTGGACCCCGGCCCTCGCCGGGGAAGAGATAGGCAGAGACGACTTCTTCCAGCGCCACCGCCGCCACGAGTGCGAGCGTCGCCGCCTGGGGGTCGACCGGCCGCAGCCGCACCAGCGTACTCGCATAGAGATTGCCCTCGGGCGACGACCAGGGCCTGCCCTGCCGCCCGCGCCCGCCGGTCTGCCGCTCCGCGCGGAGCCATAGCCCCTCGCCTGCGCCGCGGCCGGCAAGCATCAGCATGTCGGCGTTGGTCGACCCCGTCTCCGCGACCGTACGGATCGTGTGCGTCAGAACAGCGCCTTGGCGGCAGCCATGCTCCACGCGCCGAGGCACGGAATGGCGAGATAGCCGAGCGGCGAAATGAACGCCGCGGTGACGAAGATCAGGCCGCCCTCGACCCGGCTGCCGGCCGGCGCGAAGGCAGGCGCAGGATCGTCGAAGTACATCGTCTTCACCACGCGCAGATAATAATAGGCACCGATCACCGAGGCGGCGATACCGACCACGGCGAGCGGGAAGAGCCCCGCCGCGACGGCCGCCTGGAACACAGCGAACTTGGCGTAGAAGCCGAACAGGGGCGGAATGCCGGCCAGGCTGAACATGAAGAGCCCCAGGGCCAGGGCCAGGGCCGGACGGGTCTTGGACATACCCGACAGGCTGGCGATGCTCTCAACCGGCTGGCCGTCCTCGCCGCGCATCTGGAGCACGACCAGGAAGCTGCCCAGCGTCATCGCAACATAGATGGTCAGATAGACCAGCACTGACGACACGCCCTCAGCCGAGCCGGCCGCCAGACCGACCAGCGCGAAGCCGACATTGTTGATCGAGCTGTACGCGAGCAGACGCTTGATGTTGCTCTGGCCGATCGCGGCGACCGCACCGAAGATGATCGACGCAAGCGATGCGAAGATGACGATCTGGCGCCACTGGTCGGTTGCCGGGCCCATCGCCTCGACCGCGACGCGGACGGCAAGGGCCATCGCCGCGACCTTCGGCGCCGAGGCGAAGAAGGTCGTCACCGGGGTCGGCGCGCCTTCATACACGTCGGGCGTCCACATGTGGAACGGCACCGCGCTGATCTTGAAAGCGAGACCGGCGAAGACGAACACCAGGCCGAAAGTCAGGCCATACGAATGCCCCGCCTCATAGGCATCGGAGATAAGCGAGAAGAGCGTCGTGCCGCTGAAGCCATAGACCAGGCTGATACCATAGAGCAGGATGCCGCTCGCCAGCGCGCCAAGCACGAAATATTTGAGACCGGCTTCGGCCGAGCGCGTGTCACGGCGCATGAAGCTCGCCAACACGTAAGCGGCAAGGCTCTGCAACTCGAGGCCGACATAAAGGGTCAGGAGATCGCCCGCCGACACCATCATGCCCATGCCGATCGCCGAAAGCAGGATCAGGACGGGATATTCGGGGCGCAGATCGTCGCCCGAACTCTGCTGGAAGAAGTGCGGCGCGATGATGATCGCCACGGCAGCGGCGATATAGATCAGTACCTTGGCGAAGGCGGCGAAGGCATCGGCGCGATAGAGACCGTCAAAGGCGTCCCCGCCCGACGAGGCCGGGCCGCAAAGCGCGATGCCGGCCCCGAGCAGAACGGCAACGGAAGTCCAGGAAATGGCCCTGGTCGAAGCCTGCCCGCCCCAGGCAGCGGCGAGCATCAGGACCAGCGCGCCGGCGGTCAGCACCAGTTCCGGCAGCACCATGAGCAGCGAGGAGTTCATCAGTGTGCCTCCCCGTGATGCGCTTCCGGTGCAACGGCGCCGTGGTGAGCCGCAGGCGCGACGGGCTTGCCTGCGGTCGGCAGAGAATCGCTGGCCGGCGCGGCGCGTGCGATGCGAGCCTCCAGCGTGGCGACATCACCACGCATCGGGGCAAGGAAGCTTTCAGGGTAGACGCCCATCCACAGCACCACCGCCGCGATCGGGGCGAGCAGCGCGATTTCGCGGAGGGAGAGATCGGGCATCGCGCGGACGTCATCCTTGGTCAGATCGCCGAACACGACGCGGCGGTAGAGATAGAGCATGTAAGCGGCACCGAGGATGATACCGGTCGTGCACAGCAGGGTGATCGTCGTCGACACCTTGTAGGTGCCGGCCAGCGACAGGAATTCGCCGACGAAACCGCTGGTACCCGGCAGGCCGACCGATGCCATGGTGAAGAGCATGAAGAACAGCGCGTATTTCGGCATGTTGATCGCAAGGCCGCCGTAGCGGTCGATCTCACGGGTGTGCAGGCGATCGTAGATGACCCCGACGCACAGGAAGAGCGCACCCGAGACCAGGCCATGGCTGAGCATGACGATCATCGCGCCTTCGATGCCCTGGCGGTTGAAGGCGAACAGGCCGATCGTCACGATCGCCATATGGGCGACCGAGGAATAAGCGATCAGTTTCTTCATGTCGGACTGCACCAGCGCGACGAGCGAGGTATAGATCACCGCGATCGCCGAGAGGCCGAAGATCAGCCAGACGAACTCGGCCGAAGCCTCCGGGAACATCGGCAGCGAGAAGCGCAGGAAGCCGTAACCGCCAAGTTTCAACAGCACGCCGGCCAGGATGACCGAACCTGCGGTCGGCGCCTGAACGTGAGCGTCAGGCAACCAGGTATGGACCGGCCACATCGGCATCTTCACCGCGAAAGATGCGAAGAAGGCGAGCCACAGCCACGTCTGAGCGTGAAGCGGGAAATCGGTGTTGAGCAGGGTCGGGATGTCGGCGGTGCCGGCAAACTGCACCATCCACAACATCGCGATGAACATCAGCACCGAGCCGAGCAGCGTGTAGAGGAAGAATTTGTACGACGCGTAGATCCGGTTCGCACCACCCCAGATGCCGATGATCAGGTACATCGGGATCAGGCCGGCTTCGAAGAAGATGTAGAACAGGAACAGGTCCTGCGCCGCGAAGGTGCCGATCATCAGCAGTTCGGTGACGAGGAACGCACACATATATTCCTGGACGCGCTTCTCGATCGCGACCCAGCTCGCCCCGATGCAGATCGGCATGAGGAAGACGCTGAGCATGATCAGCATCAGCGCGAAGCCATCGATGCCGAGCTTCCAGCCGATCGGGCCGAACAGATTCTCATGCGCCTCGACGAACTGCCATTGCGGCCCGCCGATATCGAACTGCGCCCAGAGGCCGATGCCGAGCACCAGATCGACCAGGGTCGCGATCAGCGCGACCCAGCGCGCGGTGTTCGCGCTGACGAACAGGCACGCGACGGCGGCGATCGCCGGGATCGCGAGCATCACGGACAGGATGGGGAAACCGCTCATCGTGTGATCGCCCAGGTAACGGCGGCAGTCAGGCCGATCAGCATGACGAAGGCATAGGTGTACACATATCCGGTCTGGACCCTGCCGGCGACCCGCGAGCCGAGCGCGACGACCCAGGCCGAGCCGTTTGGCCCGAAGCGGTCGATCGTCTTCTCGTCGCCGCGGTGCCAGAAGAGGCGACCAAGGGCGAAGGCGGGGCGGACGAACAGGATGTTATAGAGCTCGTCGAAATACCATTTGTTGAGCAGGAAATCGTAGAGCAGGCTGAACTGCCCCGCGAGCTTCGCCGGGAAACCCGGGTTGCGGATATAGGCCATCCAGGCGCCCCATAGCCCGAGCAGCATAGCGATGGTCGCGGATAGCTTCACGCCCAGTGGCACGTTGTGCATTTCGTGCATCAGATGTTCGCTAAACGCGACGCTGCCCTTCCAATAACGCTCGCCCGCGTCCGGCTCGATGAAATAGCCGTGGAAGACGAAGCCGGCGACAACCGCGCCGATCGACAACAAGATCAGCGGGATCAGGATCGGGAGCGGACTCTCATGCGGATGATAGCCGCCGGTGCCGTCGCCATGATCGTGCGCGTGGCCGTGGTCGTGATGATGGGCATCATGGGCGTGCGCGTGATCATGGCCTTGATCATCATGGCCGTGCGCGTCATGCACCGCATGCTGGATATGTTCCGACTGGATCCAGCGCGGCTTGCCCCAGAAGGTCAGGAACATCAGGCGCCACGAATAGAAGCTGGTCAGCAACGCCACGATCATGCCGACGATCGACGCGCCGCCCTGCCCGGCCGCCCAGGCTGCCTCGATGATCGCGTCCTTCGAATGGAAGCCTGCGAAACCGATCGCGAGCGGATTGCCGAACACGGCGGGGATACCGACGCCGGTGATCGCGAGCGTGCCCGCCATCATGCCCCAAAAGGTGATCGGGATGTGTTTCCGCAAGCCGCCATAATAGCGCATGTCCTGCTCATGGTGCATCGCATGGATCACCGAGCCGGCGCCAAGGAACAGCAGCGCCTTGAAGAAGGCGTGCGTGAACAGGTGGAACATCGCCACATTGTATGCGCCGACGCCGGCGGCGAAGAACATGTAGCCGAGCTGCGAGCAGGTCGAATAGGCGATGACTCGCTTGATGTCGGTCTGCACGAGACCAACGGTCGCGGCGAAGAAGCAGGTCGCGGCGCCAATGGTCATCACTACGTGGAGCGCGAACGGGCTCGTCTCGAACATCGGTGACAGGCGGCAGACCATGAACACGCCGGCGGTGACCATCGTCGCGGCGTGGATCAGCGCCGACACCGGGGTCGGGCCTTCCATCGCGTCCGGCAACCAGGTGTGCAGGCCAAGCTGTGCCGACTTGCCCATCGCGCCGACGAAGAGCAGCAGACAGAGCACCGTCATCGTGTCGAAGCGCTGGCCGAGGAAGCCGATGGTCGATCCGGCCATGCCGGGCGCGGCGGCGAGGATGTCGGGGATCGAGACGGTACCGAACACCAGGAAGGTGCCGAAGATGCCGAGCATGAAGCCGAGGTCGCCGACGCGGTTGACGACGAATGCCTTGATCGCGGCGGCATTGGCGCTTGGTTTCTTGAACCAGAAACCGATCAGCAGGTAGGAAGCGAGGCCAACGCCTTCCCAGCCGAAGAACATCTGGACCAGATTGTTCGCGGTCACCAGCATCAGCATCGCGAAGGTGAACAGCGACAGATAGGCGAAGAAGCGCGGCTGATCCGGATCTTCCGCCATATAGCCCCAGCTATACAGGTGGACGAGTGCCGACACCGAGGTGATCACCACCAACATGACCGCCGTCAACGCATCGACGCGGAGCGCCCAGGCAACGTCGAGGTCACCCGAGTGGATAAAGTTCAGCACATGCGTGATGCTGGGTCCGGCACCGCCAAGATAAGGGATGAAGACCAGCCAGCTGAGCACGCACGACACAAACAGCGCGCCGGTGGTGAGCACCTTGGCGACGGTGTTGCCGAGAGCCCGGTTGCCAAGGCCTGCGACGATGGCCGCGAGGAGCGGCAGGAAGACGATGAGGAGGATCAACGAATTACCCCTTCATCCGGTTGACGTCGTCGACCGAAATCGTGCCGCGTCCGCGGAAATAGATAACGAGAATGGCGAGCCCGATCGCGGCCTCGCCGGCGGCGACGGTCAGCACGAACATCGCGAACACCTGCCCGACCAGATCGTGGAGATAGGCGGAGAAGGCGACGAGGTTCAGGTTCACCGCGAGCAGGATCAGTTCGATCGCCATGAGCATGACGATCAAGTTCTTGCGGTTGATGACGATGCCGAGCACGCCGAGGGCGAACAGGATCGCCGCGACGACGAGATAGTGCGTCAGGCCGATCACAGCTCGATCCCCTTGCCGACGCCGGGCTGGGTATTGCGCGTTGCGTCCTTCGGGCGCCGCGAGACCTGGCGGTTGATGTTCTGCGGACGGGTACCGCCACGCTCGCGGTGAGTCAGCACGATCGCACCGATCATGGCGACGAGCAGGACGAGGCCGGCCCCTTCGAACACGAACAGGTAGCGCGTGTAGAGCAGGTTGCCGATCGCCTGGATGTTGGGAACGTCCGCGGCAATCGGTGCGGCGCGACGGCTCAGTTCGATCGCGCCGGCGCCATAGGCCCCGATGCCGACGACGATCTCAGCCGCCAGCCCGACCGCGAGCACCAGCCCGATCGGCAGGTAACGGGCGAAGCCGCTACGCAGTTCAGCGAAATCGATGTTGAGCATCATCACGACGAACAGGAACAGTACCGCGACGGCGCCGACATAGACGATCACCAGCAGCATCGCGATGAACTCGGCGCCGACCAGCACCATCAGCCCCGCCGCGTTGAAAAAGGCGAGGATCAGCCACAGCACGGCATGGACCGGATTGCGCGCGGAGATGGTCAGCGCTGCCGACAGCAGCACCATCGCGGCGAACAGGTAAAAGGCGAGTGTCTGGATCACGGAATCAGGAGGCCCCTCGGATTCGGCTGGCGCTTAACGGTACGGTGCATCGGCGGCAAGGTTCGCGGCAATCGCACGTTCCCAGCGATCGCCATTGTCGAGCAGCTTTGCCTTGTCGTAGATAAGCTCCTCGCGGGTTTCGGTGGCGAATTCGAAATTCGGCCCCTCGACCACGGCATCGACCGGGCAGGCTTCCTGGCACAGGCCGCAATAGATGCACTTGGTCATGTCGATGTCGTAGCGCGTGGTGCGGCGGCTGCCGTCCTCGCGCGGCTCGGCCTCGATCGTGATCGCCTGGGCCGGGCACACTGCCTCGCACAGCTTGCACGCGATGCAGCGTTCCTCGCCGTTGGGATAGCGGCGCAACGCATGCTCGCCGCGAAAGCGCGGGGAGATCGGGTTCTTCTCGAACGGATAGTTGATCGTCGCCTTCGCCTTGAAGAAATAGCGAAGCGTCAGCGCGTGCGCCTTCACGAATTCCCACAGGGTGTAGGATTTGATGATCTGGCCGACGTTCATGACGAAACTCCAAAACGCGTCAGCATCAGGAAGCCCGACACCAGGAACACCCAGAACAGCGACAGCGGGAGGAAAATCTTCCAGCCCAGCCGCATCAGCTGGTCGTAGCGGTAGCGCGGGACGGTCGCCTTCACCCAGCTGAACACGAAGAAGAAGAACAGCATCTTGGCGAACAGCCAGATGATGCCCGGGACAACGATATTCGGGAAAAAGAAAAGGAACGGAATGTTGAGCGGCGCAAGCCAGCCGCCCCAGAAGAGCGTGGCGTTGAGCGCGCACATCAGGATAACGTTGGCATATTCGCCGAGCCAGAAGAGCGCGAAGCTCATCGAACTATATTCGGTCTGGTACCCGGCGACGAGTTCGCTTTCCGCCTCGGTCAGGTCGAACGGCGCGCGCTGGGTCTCGGCCAGCGACGAGATGAAGAACACGATCGCCATCGGGAACAGCAGCGGGTTGATGAAGTTGCCATTGACCCAGCCCCAAGCGTTGCCCTGCTGCGCCATCACGATATCCGACAGGTTGAAGCTGCCGGCCCACAGCACGACCGAGATGAGCACGAAGCCGATCGCGACTTCGTAGGAGACCATCTGCGCCGCGGCGCGGATCGCCGAATAGAAGGGGTATTTCGAGTTGGACGACCAGCCTGCCAGGATGATGCCGTAGACACCGAGCGATGAGGCCGCGAGCACGTAGAGCAGGCCGACATTGATGTCCGCGAGGACCACGCCCGCCTGGAACGGGATGACCGCCCAGACGATCAGCGCCACCGTGAAGGTGATGATCGGCGCGAGCAGGAACAGGGTCTTGTTCGCGCTGGTCGGAATGATGGTTTCCTGGAGGAAAACCTTCAAACCATCGGCGAAGCTCTGCAACAGGCCGAACGGGCCGACCACGTTGGGACCACGGCGGAGCGCCATGGCAGCCCAGATCTTGCGATCGGCATAAATGATCATGGCCACCGCCAGCATCAGCGGCAGCGCGATGACGAGGATGCCGACGATCGTGGCGACGAACCAGGCCCATTCAAAAGGCAGGCCGACAACGGATTGGAAGAAGTTGGTCACTCCGCGGCCTCCGCAAACTCTTCGCCGTGGATCAGCTCGGCCGAGCAGCGCTGCATCGTCGGGGACGCGCGGCAGATGGCGTTGGTGAGATAGAAATCCTTGATCGGATAGCCGACCGGACCCTCTCCCTTCGCGTCGAGTGCCGGCGCATTCCAGGCGAAGCGGCGCAGGCCAAGCGTGGCGAGATCGGGCGTGTCGACGCCCATGGCCGCGCGCAGTTCCTCGAGCGTGTCGAACGGCAGAGTCTTTCCCAGCACCGCGGACAGCGCGCGCAGGATAGTCCAGTCCTCGCGGGCGTCGCCCGGCGGGAACACTGCGCGCTCGCCGCGCTGGACCCGGCCTTCGAGATTAACCCAGGTGCCCGATTTCTCGGCATAGCTCGCGCCAGGCAGCACGACGTCGGCCGCGGCGGCGCCCTTGTCGCCGTGATGGCCGATATAGACCTTGAAGCTGTCGGCGAAGGCCGAGAAATCGACTTCGTCCGCGCCGAGGAAGAAAGCGAGCTTCGGCCTGGCGGCGGCGATATCGGCGATGCCGCCCTTCTGCGCAAGCCCGAGCATCAGGCCGCCCATGCGCGAGGCAGCCATGTGAAGCACGTTGAAGCCGTTCCACCCGTCACGCACCAGATCGAGCGACTTGGCGAGCGCGAGCGCGGCACCATGACCGCCCTTCAGTGCCGCACCGCCGACGATGACCATCGGGCGCTGGGCGTTCTTGAACGCCTCGGCCGCAGGCTTGGGCAGCTTGCCAAGCAGCGACAGGTCGTTGCCGAGCCATTCGACCTTGTAGGTCAGGTCGGTCTCTTCGCCGATCGCGAAGACCTTCGCCCCCTTCTTGATCGCCTTGCGGATACGGGTGTTCACCAGCGGCGCTTCCCAGCGCAAATTGGTGCCGACTAGCAGGATCGCATCGGCGGTTTCGGCTCCGGCGATCGTGCTATTGAAATTGACCGCGGCGAGCGACGTCGCGTCATAATCCATGCCCGTCTGCCGCCCTTCGAGCAGCGTCGAGCCCATCGCACCGAGCAGCGCCTTGGCGGCGTAGAGCGTCTCGCAATCGAGCAGATCGCCATGGATCGCCGCGACGCTGGAGCCGGCGTTCACCGCGGCAATGGCAGCGAACGCCTCGTCCCAACTTGCCTCGGTCAGCTTGCCGTCCTTGCGGATGAACGGGCGGTCGAGCCGGCGGCGGACCAGACCATCAACGGCGTGGCGGGTCTTGTCGCTGGCCCATTCCTCGTTGACGTCCTCGTTGATCACGGGGAGCGCGCGGAGGACCTGGCGGCCACGGCTGTCGAGGCGAATGTTGGTGCCGACCGCGTCCATCACGTCGATGGTCAGCGTCTTCTTGAGCTCCCATGGCCGCGCTTCGAACGCGTACGGCTTGGAGGTCAGCGCGCCGACCGGGCAGAGATCTACGACATTGCCCGACAATTCGCTGGTCACCGCGCCTTCGAGATAGGAGGTGATCTGCATGTCCTCGCCGCGATAGATCGCGCCGATCTCTTCGACGCCGGCGACTTCCTCGGCGAAGCGGATGCAACGGGTGCACTGAATGCACCGAGTCATCACCGTCTTCACGATGGGACCCATGTACTTCTCGGTCACCGCCCGCTTGTTCTCGTCATAGCGGGAATGGCCGCGACCATAGGCCAGGCTTTGGTCCTGCAGGTCGCATTCGCCGCCCTGATCGCAGATCGGGCAATCGAGCGGATGGTTGATCAGCAGGAATTCCATCACGCCTTCGCGCGCATTCTTCACCATGGGAGTGTTGGTGAAGACCTCCTGGTTCTCCGCGGCGGGCAGCGCGCAGGAGGCCTGGGGCTTGGGCGGCCCGGGCTTCACCTCGACCAGGCACATCCGGCAATTGCCGGCGATCGACAGGCGTTCGTGATAGCAGAAGCGCGGAATCTCCTTGCCGGCGATTTCACACGCCTGAAGCACCGTGGCGCCAGCGGGCACCTCGATCTCAATTCCGTCGACTTTGAGCTTTGGCATGCGGTTCGTACTTGCTAGCTGCGCCGGCCGGCCGAAGGGCCGTCGACAATGGCGTGATAGAGCGGCTCAGCGATCATCAGACGCAGATGATTGCGGTTCATGCTGATCGGTTTGCCCTGGAAAACACAGCCCGAAAGTACCGGCGTGATGGCGGCGAGTGCCTGCTCCTCCTCAGCGCTGCCTGTCCTGGAGCGGACGAGCTGGACTGCGCCTTCCGGAGCGGCCCTGACCACACAGGTTCCGAATTCCTGCGTATTGATAGCCACCGCGTCATAACCCCTGCCCGCGGTCTTCCCGGCGATCGCATGGGCATACCAGGCCTGCGCGCCCTGGACGCGGGACGTATTGACGCCCCGTCCGTCCATCCCGGCCGAAACGACGGCCGCCGCCGCCAGCCCGGACCTGCCGTTGAACAGACCCTGCGACGATTTGCTGATCGCAAGCGCAAACTTGTCGCCACTGCACGTAGCATAGATCGTCTTGAGACGTGCTGCCGCCCGGTTCTCTTCGTCCGATCCAGGGAGAGTGCCAAGCAGGTCCGCGACCAGGTTTGCCTTCTGCTCCACGACGCATTCGGCCGTGGCTCGTACTTCGCGCAATGCGGCTGCTTCGTCGGCCCCCGCCGCAGCGCTTGCGGCCAGCGGCACCAGACATGCCGCCGCGATAGCAAGAATCTTCATTCCGCCGCCTCCATCATCGGCGCGAGGTCACCCCCGCGCTCCTTGATCCGCCGTTCCAGCTCAGGCCGGAAATGCTTGATCAACCCCTGGATCGGCCAAGCTGCCGCGTCGCCGAGCGCGCAGATGGTGTGGCCTTCGATCTGCTTGGTCACCTGCTGCAACGTGTCGATCTCGCTGATATCGGCATCGCCGGTGCGCAGCCGCTCCATCACGCGCCACATCCAGCCGGTGCCCTCGCGGCACGGCGTGCACTGGCCGCAGCTCTCATGCTTGTAGAAATAGGAGATGCGCGAAATCGCACGGACGATGTCGGTGGACTTGTCCATGACGATGATCGCCGCAGTGCCGAGGCCGGAACCGACCGCCTTCAGCCCGTCGAAATCCATCGCGCAGTCCATGATCTGCGCCGCCGGAACGAGCGGAACCGAGGAGCCGCCCGGAATCACCGCGAGTAGATTGTCCCACCCGCCACGAATGCCGCCGCAATGTTCCTCGATCAGCTGGCGGAAAGGGATGCTCATCGCCTCCTCGACCACGCAGGGCTTGTTCACATGGCCCGAGATCTGAAACAGCTTGGTGCCGCGGTTGTTCTCGGCGCCGATGCCGGCGAACCATTCCGGGCTGCGTCGCAGGATCGTCGGCACGACCGCGATCGATTCGACATTGTTGACCGTGGTCGGGCAGCCATACAGACCGGCACCAGCCGGGAATGGCGGCTTGAGGCGGGGCTGGCCCTTCTTGCCCTCGAGGCTCTCGAGCATCGCGGTCTCTTCGCCGCAAATGTACGCGCCGGCGCCGCGATGAACGAAGACGTCGAAATCATAACCCGAGCCGCTGGCATTCTTGCCGATCAGGCCATTGTCGTACGCCTCGGCAACGGCTGCGAAGAGCACCTCCGCCTCGCGGATATATTCGCCGCGGATGTAGATATACGCGGCTCGCGCGCGCATCGCGAAACCGGCGATCAGCGCCCCCTCGATCAGCTTGTGCGGATCATGGCGCATGATCTCGCGGTCCTTGCAGGACCCGGGTTCGGATTCGTCGGCGTTGATGACGAGGAAGTTCGGCCGCTCGGGCTTCGGCTCCTTGGGCATGAACGACCATTTGGTGCCGGTCGGGAAACCCGCGCCGCCACGGCCGCGCAGGCCCGATGCCTTGACCGCGTCGATCAGGGCGTCCTGGCCACGCGCCATCAGGCCCTTGGTGTCATCCCAATCGCCACGCTTGATCGCGGCATCGAGATTCCACGGCTGGAACCCATAGACGTTGGTGAAGATACGATCCTTGTCGGCGAGCATCTAGCGGCCCTTCCCCGTCGCGCTCTGTACCGCGAAGTAAATGACGAGGCCGACGCCGATGAGGATCAGCAGGCCGAGCAGCTTGAAGGTGACCTTCAGCACGAAGCCGAGCACGACCAGGCCGCCGATAATGGCGAGGATGGTGACGAGCGTGTTCTTCATGCCCATTCCCCCCGGTAATCGTGGTTCTCGTCGACCATTTCCTTCAGCGACGTCGGACCGCCCGCGGGGCAGCTGTCCCGCCGGCCGGTCTGCGACCCGGCGGTCGGCGTCCTGCCTTCGGCGAGCGCATCGAGGATCGCTGCGGTACGATCGTAATCCAGATCCTCATAATTGTCGTCGTTGATCTGCACCATCGGCGCGTTGGCGCAGGCGCCGAGACACTCGACCTCGGTCAGCGTGAACAGGCCATCAGGCGTGGTCGCGCCCTTGACCAGGCCGCGGTTCTTGCAGGCGGCCAGCACATCGTCCGACCCGCCGAGCATGCACGGCGTCGTGCCGCAAACCTGGACGTGATAGCGGCCGACCGGCGCCATGTTGAACATGGTGTAGAAGGTCGCGACCTCATAGACGCGCATGTACGGCACGCCGATCTCGCGGGAAACGAATTCGATCACCGGAACCGGGAGCCAGCCCTGAGTCTGAGTCTCCGCGCCGACCTGGCGTTGGGCGAGATCGAGCAACGGGAGCGAAGCGGACTGTTCACGGCCCTTGGGATAGCGGCCGAGTATCTCGGTCGCCTTCTTGCGGTTCTCGGGGGTCCACACAAACGCACCCCAGCGTGCGCGTGTCTCGGTCTCGTCAGGGATCTTGGGTGCTTCAGCCATTCTGCTTACCGCTCAATATGTCGATCGCCCTCACCGGTCGCACTCCCCGAACACGATATCCATCGCGCCAAGGATCGCGGTCGTATCGGCGAGCATGTGGCCCTTGGCCATGAAGTCCATCGCCTGGAGATGCGAGAAAGCCGTCGGGCGGATCTTGCAGCGATACGGCTTGTTGCTGCCGTCAGCGACGAGATAGACGCCAAACTCGCCCTTGGGGCTCTCGGTCGCGACATAGACGTCGCCCGCAGGAACGTGGAAACCCTCGGTGTAGAGCTTGAAGTGGTGGATCAGCGCCTCCATCGAGCGCTTCATCTCGCCACGCTTGGGCGGCACGACCTTGCGGTCGAGGCTCGCGATCGGCCCTTCCGGCATCTCGTTCAGGCACTGCTTCATGATCCGCACCGACTGGCGGACCTCCTCCACACGCACCATGAACCGGTCATAGCAATCGCCGCGCGTGCCGACCGGCACGTCGAAGTCCATCTTCGCATAGACGTCATAGGGCTGCGACCGGCGGATATCCCAGGGGATGCCCGAGCCGCGGATCATAGGGCCGGAAAAGCCCCAGCGGATCGCGTCGTCGCGGCTGACCGTGGCGATGTCCACGTTACGCTGCTTGAAGATGCGGTTGTCCGCGACCAGGCTGATCGCATCCTCGAACAGGCGCGGCAGGCGCCCGTCCAGCCAGTCGGCAATGTCGGCCAGCAGCTTGAGCGGGGTATCCTGGTGCACGCCGCCCGGCCGAAAATAAGCCGAGTGCATGCGCGCGCCCGAGACGCGCTCGAAGAAGTTGAGACAATCCTCGCGGATCTCGAACAGCCACAGGTTCGGCGTCATCGCGCCGACGTCCATCACATGGCTGCCGAGGTTGAGCATGTGGTTGGAGATTCGGGTCAGCTCGGCGAAGAACACGCGGAGATATTGGGCGCGGACCGGCACTTCGAGATCGAGGAGCTTCTCGATCGCCAGCACGAAGCTGTGCTCCATGCAGAGCGGCGAGCAATAATCGAGACGATCGAAATAGGGCAGTGCCTGGATATAGGTCTTGTGCTCGATCAGCTTTTCGGTGCCGCGATGGAGCAGGCCGACATGCGGATCAACGCGCTCGACGATCTCGCCGTCGAGTTCCATGACGAGGCGAAGCACCCCGTGCGCGGCCGGATGCTGCGGGCCGAAATTGATCGTGTAGTTCTGGATCGCGATATCGCCGACTTCCGGGTCGGCGGCGTCGAGCCTGCCTTCGATCGCTTCGAGATGATCAGCCATCAGAGCGCTCCTTACCCTGCGCTTCCCCGGCGAAGGCCGGGGCCCAGTTGGGAAGGTTGAAGTAACGAAGCGCAACGCGAGCCAATGGGAGTCCCCCAACTGGGCCCCGGCCTTCGTCGGGGAAGGGATAGGAAGAAGTCATCGTCACGACGCCTTCGGCTTGCGCGGCGCGCGCGGCTTGGGTGTGGTCGGCGCATCGCCCGAGGCGGCGGGCTTGGCACGCGGCTTCTTCACCACATCCGGCTCGGCAGGCTTGGGCGCCGCGTCGGGCGATGCCTTGCCGGCACCGGTCTGCGCCGTACTGTCGGTGGTCTTGGGTGTCGCCGCAGGCGCGGCGGCGGCGGTCTTGGCCGCATCCGCTTTCACGATCTCATCAGCCTTGAGCGGAGTCGGCGCACCCTTGGCCTCAGGGAGCCTCGCCTTCTCGTCGCCGGGCAGGATGTACTCGGCGCCTTCCCACGGGCTCATGAAATCGAAGGTGCGGAAATCCTGGGCCAGCTCGACGGGCTCATAGACCACCCGCTTCGCTTCCTCGGAATAGCGCAGCTCGACAAAGCCGGTCAGCGGGAAGTCCTTGCGCTGCGGATGTCCACGGAACCCATAATCGGTCAGGATGCGGCGCAGATCGGCGTTGCCGGAGAAGAGCACGCCGTACATGTCGTACACTTCGCGCTCCAGCCAGCCGGCGACCGGCCAGATGCCCGTGACCGACGGCACCGGCTTTTCCTCGTCCGTCTGCACATGCACGCGGATGCGGTGATTGCGGGTCAGCGAGAGCAGGCAATAGACCACCTCGAAACGGTCAGGCCGCTCGGGATAGTCGACGCCGGCGACTTCCATCAGCTGCTGATATTCGAGGCCGGGCGTATCGCGCAGGGCGATCATGCTCTCGACCAGCGAGGCGCGGTCAACCGTCAGCGCGATCTCGCCGACCGCATCGAGCGACGACAGGAGGTTCGCGCCGAGCACTTCGCCCGCGCGATCAATCACCCCGTCATTGGCCGTGTAGGCCGGCGCCGGCGCCCTCACCGTTCAATGGTTCCGATACGGCGGATCTTCCGCTGCAACTGCATGATGCCATACAGCAGCGCTTCCGCGGTGGGCGGGCAACCCGGGACATAGATGTCGACCGGGACAATCCGGTCGCAGCCGCGCACGACGCTGTAGCTATAGTGATAATAGCCGCCGCCATTGGCGCAGGACCCCATCGAGATCACATATTTCGGCTCGGACATCTGGTCGTAAACGCGGCGCAATGCCGGGGCCATCTTGTTACAGAGTGTGCCCGCGACGATCATCACGTCCGACTGGCGCGGCGAAGCCCGAGGCGCGGCGCCGAAGCGTTCCAGATCGTAGCGTGGCATGTTCACATGGATCATCTCGACCGCGCAGCAGGCGAGACCGAAGGTCATCCACCACAGCGAGCCGGTGCGGGCCCATTGGAACAGGTCCTCGGTCGAGGTGACCAGGAAACCCTTGTCGGTCAGTTCGCCGTTCAGATCGTTGAAGAACGTCTGGTCCGGCTGGATGATTGCGCCACCGGAGGCGGCGGGGGTAAGTTCTACTCCCACTCGAGCGCTCCCTTCTTCCATGCATAGACGAGGCCGAGCGCGAGTTCGGCGATGAAGCCCATCATCGCGAACCATGCCGTCCAGCCGAGCGAGAAAACGCTGACCGCCCAGGGATAGAGGAACGCTGCTTCGAGATCGAAGATGATGAACAGGATCGCGACCAGATAGAAGCGCACGTCGAACTGGCTGCGCGAATCTTCGAACGCGGGAAAGCCGCATTCATATTCGGTCAGCTTCTCGGGCGTCGGCTTGTGCGCGCCGGTGAAGCGCGCGGCGATGATAGGCAAGAACACGAAGGCGCTGGACAGCACGATCGCGATGCCCAGAAACAGCAGGATCGGCAGATATTGCGACAGGTCGACCAATGAGCTTCTCGCAGGTGCGAATGGATGGCGCGGCTTTAGGACGATGCCCCCTGTTGGGCAAGGCCGCGAGGAGTGAGAATCACTCGCAAAAACAATCCCTCCCGAGCTCGACCCGGGGAAGAATCAGATCAGCGGAGTGCGTTCGCCAGCAGCTTGTGCAGCTTCGATTGCAGCGCGTCGTTCGCGGCCAGGAATTCGCCACGCTCGATCATGCGGTCGCCGCCGCGGAAATCGGTCACGAAGCCGCCGGCCTCGCGCACCAGCAGGATGCCGGCAGCGACGTCCCACGGCTTGAGGCCCGATTCCCAGAAGCCGTCGAACCGGCCTGCCGCGACCCAGGCCAGATCCAGCGCCGCGGCGCCGAACCGGCGGATGCCCGCAACTTCCGGCGCGATCGCCCCGAAAATGCGGCTCCACTCGGCGAAATTGCCATGACCCAGAAACGGAATGCCGGTCGCGATGAGAGCATCGGGCAGCTCGCGACGGGCAGACACCCGAAGCCGCTGTTCCTGCATCCAGGCGCCCCGGCCCTTTTCGGCCCAGAAGCTGTCATCCGTGATCGGGTTGTAGATCAGACCTGTGGTGATCTCACGCTTGCCATTGGCCAGCGGCTCCTCGACCGCGATCGAGACAGCGAAGTGGGGAATGCCGTGGAGGAAATTGGTGGTCCCGTCGATGGGGTCGACGACCCAGCGCGGCTTGTTGGGATCGCCGGCAACCTCGCCGCGCTCCTCCATCAGGAACCCCCAGTCCGGGCGCGCCTTGGACAGTTCCTCGAAGATCGTCTGTTCGGCGCGCTGGTCAGCCATGGAGACGAAGTCGGCGGGCCCCTTGCGGCTTACCTGCAGGTGCTGGACCTCGTTGAAGTCACGACGCAGGCGCGGCGCGGCCTTGCGCGCGGCGCGATCCATGACGGTGATGAGGCCTGAGTGGGAAACCAATTCAAATCTCCTCCCCTCCCGCGAGCGGGAGGGGTTGGGGGTGGGCTCGCGCTATCCGCGAGCGGCTCGTTCGAGGGGCGCGCGTGCCCACCCCTCAATCCCCTCCCGCTCGCGGGAGGGGAGGAAAATATCAGTCCGCGCGGCGGACGTAAGTCTGCTCATACACATCGACCACGATGCGCGTGCCGGCGCCGATATGCGGCGGCACCATCACGCGGACGCCATTCTCAAGGATCGCAGGCTTGTAGCTTGACGAAGCGGTCTGGCCCTTCACCACGGCATCGGCCTCGACGATCAGCGCCTCGATCGTGTCGGGGAGCTGCACCGAGATCGGGCGTTCCTCCCAGAGCTCCATCACTACGTCCATGCCGTCCTGCAGGAAGGCCGCGGCATCGCCGAGGATTCCCGCGTCGAGCGTGATCTGTTCGTAATTGATCTTGTCCATGAAGGTCAGCTGGTCGCCCTCACGGAACAGGAACTGGAAATCGGTCGTCTCCAGCCGCACCTTCTCGAGCGATTCGGCCGAACGGAAACGGACATTGTTCTTCCGGCCGTCGATCAGGTTCTTCATCTCGACCTGCATATAGGCACCGCCCTTACCGGGCTGCGTGTGCTGGATTTTCACCGCGCGCCAGATGCCGCCTTCATATTCGAGGATGTTACCGGGACGAATCTCGACCGCGTTGATCTTCATGGGGATGCCTGTGATGGAAAGAGCGAAGGCGCGGCCTTTAGCGAGAGGACGGCTTTCCGGCAAGGTAGGGGTAGGGATTGACGTCCTGCGCCTGATACCAATGCTGTTCCGGCGTGGCGCGGCCCAGACCGAAATGGAGATGGAAATTGCCGGCTCCGGCATTGCCGGTATCGCCAACATAGCCCAGCGAATCTCCGACCTTCACCACCTGCCCTTCGTGCACGCCTGGTGCGTAACCGGAGAGATGGGCGTAATAATAGACCCAGAGGCGATCAGGCGAACGAACATAGAGCGTCGTCCCACCCGCTGTGCTCTTGAACAGCTTCTCGATCGTGCCGGGGGCAGCCGCGGTCACCGGCGTTCCGCCGGCCGCCAGGATGTCGGTGCCATGATGCTCACGTGCACCGCCATCGCGGGGATCTTCCCAGCTATCGGCGATGGCGCCTCGCGCCACGCCCGCTACCGGTATTGCGAGCAGCCCATGCGGATCGCTGGCGGCCTGAACCCGCACCGACGATACGGAAAACTTGGCCGCGTCCATCGTCACTCGTCGCTCCTGTTTCGCATCGGGCAGCGTTTGCCCAAACAGTACCAGCGCGATGAACACCCCGATGATGCCGCAGATCAGCATCAGGAAACCGCGGCCCAGCTTCCTCACGACATCATTCCTGGAACACGGCCGGCGTGCCCGGCCTCACCATGAGCGACAGGCGCGCCGCGTCCCAGTTGCTCAGGCGGATGCAGCCATGGCTCTCCGCGCGGCCGATCGTGCTGGGCTCGGGCGTACCGTGGATACCGTAATGCGGCTTCGAGAGGTCGAGCCAGATCACCCCTACCGGGCCATTCGGACCCGGCGGCAACGTCGCGGCCTTTGCATTGGCCTTCGCGTCCCAGAACAGGTCCGGATTATAATGGAAGGGCGGATTGTATGACGCTCCCTTGATCTTCCAGGTGCCGATCGGCAGCGGATCGTGCCTGCTGCCCATCGTCGCCTGGAACTGGGCGACCAGCCTGCCCTGTTTGTCGAGCACACGCAGCACCTCGTCAGACTTGTCCACCACCACCTTCGCCCCCTGCGGCTGATCGGCGGAGACGTTCAGGTCGTTCAAGGTCTTGCGCCAGTCAGCCGGCAGCTTCGCGTCATACGCGCGCGATACCGGGAGCGCGTTGGGGAAGGTGACCTTCGATCCGGGCTCTAGCCTGGTCCGGGGGCTGTTCATCGCGAGCAACACCTGCGGCGTGGTATGGAACATTTCAGCCAGCTTCTCCATCGGAGAACGGTAGCCGAGCGCAGGGAGCTTCGCCTGTTCCTGCGGGTCCTTGGGAAGCGGATTGGTATAGGGCCCGGCCAGCATGTCCGGGGTGAGCGAAAGGATGCGGGTCGGTCGCCATGCGCGATAGGGATGAAGTGCCTGCAAGGTCGCGCGATCGATTTCGCCAGTGATCTTCAGTCCGCGCGATTCCTGGAAACCCTTCAGCGCGGCCGTCAGCGACTTGCCGGGACGTCCATCGAGGACACCTGGGGAGAAACCGAGGTGATCGAGAATCACCTGCACGTGAAGGATCGAACGATCGATCATTTGCGCCTCCGTGGTATTTGTTCCCGGATCAGCAGCAACAACGGGGCCAAGAGAGGCAAAAGCGAGACAGACTGCAGCGATCGTTATTTTTCTCATAGTTTCAATCTCCTAGATTGCCCGTCATGCAATCAACGATGGACAGCCGGCTTGTTTCCGGCCCGGAACAAGTCGATGGCCCCATCCTTTCGCGACGCGCGCTGATCGGTCGTGCGGTGGCGGCAGGTGCAGCGCTTGCGCTTCCCCTGCCCGCGATGGCGGCCGGCGCCGAGTGGCGGCTCGCGATCCGCAACGTGCACAATAACGAGAGTGTCGATGCCGTCTTCGCACGTAGCGGCGAGTTCGTAGCCGATGGCCTTGCCGAGCTGAATCATGGTCTTCGCGACTGGCGCACCGGGCAGATATTCCCGATGGACCGCAAGCTTCTCGCCCTGCTGGTGCAGCTTCGCGAGAAGCTGGACATCAGCGGCAGCCGCAAGATCGACCTCATCTCGGGCTATCGCTCACCCCGGACCAACGCGTCGTTGCGCGCCCGCGGCGGCGAACACACCGGCGTCGCGAGCCAGAGTCAGCACATGGTCGGCAAGGCGACGGACATCATGATCCCCGGCGTCTCGCTTGAACGGCTTCGCGGCGCGGCGCTTGCACTGGGTGGTGGCGGTGTCGGCTATTACCCCCGGGATGGCTTCGTTCACGTCGATACCGGCCCCGTGCGCCGCTGGTAGCGGGTACAACATAAGAAAACGCTCTATAGTCGGGCGGACGCGATCACGACTGCGATCACAGGAGTCCGCTTATGCTACGACTCGTCAAAACGCTCGTCCGGAAACTCGCTCCCGACTTTGTCAGGCCTCACCGATATTTTGTCGCGCTGGCTCGCAATCGCACCGGTCAGCGGGTGACGGACGGCCCGTTCAAGGGCATGCGGTATGTCGATCACTCAGTCGGCAGTGCTTATGTACCGAAACTGCTCGGCATCTACGAACGCGAACTCGCCACCGTTATCGAGCAGATCATTGCATCGAAACCCTCGCTCATCGTCGATGTTGGCGCGGCCGAGGGTTATTATGCCATCGGCCTGGCCTCACGCCTGCCGGATGCCCGAGTGATCGCGTTCGAGATGGAGGCCGATGGGCGGGCTGCGATCGCCGAGATGGCGGCTTCCAACAACGTCGCTGACCGTGTGACCATCCTGGCAACCTGCGAAGCCGATGGCCTGAAGGCAGCGCTCGACGGAGCAAGTGGCGCGGTCGTAATCATGGATGTCGAGGGTTATGAAGAAACGCTGCTTGACCCAGTGCAGATCCCGGCGCTCGCCACGGTGCCCTTCCTGCTGGAACTGCACGAATTCGTCGTGCCGGGTATCAGCGAGACCATCGCGCGCCGGTTCGAGAAGACGCATGACCTGCGACTGATCTGGGCTGAAAACCGCAGCCGGGACGATTTCCCCTGGCGTACCATGCTGACGAGCCTGCTGCCGGGCAGTTATATCGACGACGCGGTCAGCGAAATGCGACCGGAACGCATGTCCTGGTATTTTGCCAGCCCCATAATGGCCCCAGGCGAAACCACGGGTCACACGGGATGATTATCCCGCTCGACCGAGAAGCGATATCAAGTCGCCCCGGAGGTGCTCCGGGCAAGCAACCCAGCGAAAGCCTTGATCGCCGCGACCTCGTCCCCACCCCATACCGCATTTGACACGGCGATGAAGTCCGCACCGGCCTTGACCAGCGGCGGAGCATTGACCGGCGTGATCCCGCCGATCGCCACACAGGGGATTTCGAACACCGTTGACCACCAGCTCAGGATCGAAGGATCCGGGTGGTGGCTGACCTGCTTGGTCGTGGTTGGGTAGAAGCTGCCGAACGCGACATAATCGGCCCCGGCCTCCCCGGCCTCCATCGCGAGATGGCGGCTGTCATGGCAGGTGACGCCGATCTGTGCCGTCGGACCGAGCACGGAGCGCGCCTCGCGCGGATCGCCGTCTTCCTGCCCGAGATGCACGCCGTCGGCATCCAGCCTCTTCGCAAGCGAGATGCTGTCGTTGACGATGAACGCCACATCTCGCTCGGCGCAGATCGCGCGGATGGGTTCACCCAGCCGAGCCGCCTCGTGCTGGTCGATGTCCTTCACGCGGAACTGGAATGCCGCGACCGGCCCGGCATCGAGCGCTCGCGCCAGCCGGTCGGGAAAGGCGCCACCGACATCGAGCGGCGACACGAGGTAGAGCTGGCACGGAGGCCGCCGGACGTCTCGCGTGAACTGCGCGGCAAAATCGGGATCGAGCGGGCCCAACGGATCTTCTTCAGTCATCGCCCTGCCGTAGCGCCGCTATGGCGGCATGGAAAGTCGCCGGCTCATCGAGCTTGTGGGCAATCGCGGAGATGCGACGGCGGCCTAGCAGGATTGGCTGTGTCAGATCGAGCACCACATTGGGCCAGGCCAGCAGCGCGAGATTGAGAAGATCGCGCTGCTTGATCGCCGCTGCATCCCATTGCGGGCGAAAACTGGCAATCTGGTCGATCTCGATCGTGACCATTTTCAACCAGCCTGCGCGCATCGTCAGCCTGCCATCCCGGATCAGAACGGGTAGCCGGCGGAAGGAACGGATCAATCCCACCAGTGCAACGACCAGCGACAGATCGATGATCCCGAAGACGAACGCTGCGAGCCAGCCCCAGGCCGCGACGACGACGAGATGGACGACGAGCATCTCCATCACCGCAAGTCCGAGCAGGACCGCCAGCATTGGCGACAAGCTGCGGTGATAGGCGAAGGTCACGCTGGGCCGTTCACCATCGCGAGCAGGAACCCGTCCCATTTCTTCGCGCCGACGGTCTGGACTGCCGTCGCGCTGAGCCTCGGTTCGGCAGCGACCGCCTCGAACAGCGCGCGCGTGCCCCGGATGCGGTCGTCGTCGCTTGCCGCATCGAGCACCCCACCCTCGCGGATGACATTATCGACGATGATCGTCGTCCCCGGTCGCCCGAGGGCGAGTGCCGCGCGCAGATAGGCAACGTTGCTCGGCTTATCGGCATCGATGAAGATGAAATCGAACGGCCCCTCGCTCGCAGCGATCATCGCGTCCAGCGACTCGATCGCGGGTCCAACCCGGATATCCACCTTGCCGGCCAACCCAGCCACCGCGACGTTGCCACGCGCGACATCGGCATGGTGCGATTCAAGTTCGAGCGTCACCAGCCGGCCGTCCTCGGGAAGTGCCCGCGCCAGCCAGATCGTCGAATAGCCACCGAGCGTCCCGACCTCGAGGATGCGTCGCGCGCCGGCACTTCGCGCAAGCAGGTGAAGCATCTTGCCCTGCGCTGCCGAGACATCGATCGGGGGCAGGCCGCCCGCCTCGTTCGCAACCAGTGCGGCGTCGAGCGCCGCATCGGCCCCAATCAGATGGCCGACGATATAGTCGTCCACCGCGGTCCAGGCGGCGTCGCTCATATTTCCGCTCCGCGCACGTCGCCGATCGGCCAAATCTCAGCCCTGTTCTCGAACCTGGCGATCAACGCGGCGTGCCAACCCCGTCCGACCTTCGACTTTCCGATCAATCCGAACATCGCGCCCTCCTGTGCCCATTGGGGAGCGGCGGCACCGATCATCGAGATCGCAACGCCGCCGCCGGAAAATCCACGCCGTCCGATGACCGGCGCTTCGGTCACTCCTCGTTCTTGTAGATACGCACCAGCTTGTCGAGCATCGCCAGCGCCTCGTCGCGCGGGCGCTGGAAGGTGTTGCGGCCGATGATCGAACCGTTGCCGCCGCCGTCGCGAATGTCGCGCGCGTCCTGATAGACCGCATCGGCCCCCTTGGCCGCACCGCCCGAGAACACCACGATACGGCGCCCGGCAAAGCTCGACTGCACGACGTGGCGAACGCGGTCCGACTGCTTCGACCAGTCGGTGCCCTCGTACATCGGCTTGGCTTCCTTCTGCTCGATATGGTCGCTCGGCAGCTTCACCTTGATGATGTGCGCACCGAGCAAAGCCGCCATGTGTGCGGCATAGGCGCCGACATCGAGCGCGAGTTCGCCCGACTTGGGTAGCGCACCGCCACGCGGATAAGACCAGATGACCGTGGCGATGCCGACCGACTTGGCCTCGGCGGACAGCTCGCGGATCTGACCGATCATCGAGAAGAGGTCGTCCGACCCGGGATAGATGGTGAAGCCGATCGCCGAGCAGCCGAGCCGCACCGCGTCCTCGACGCTGGCGGTAACCGCCTGGTTCGCACCGGTCGCCCAGCTGTTCGAACTGTTGACCTTGAGGATCGTCGGGATCTGGCCGGCAAAGGTCTCAGCGCCCGCCTCGATCATGCCAAGCGGCGCGGCATAGGCCGACAGGCCAGCGTCGATCGCGATCTGATAATGGTAGTGGGGATCATAAGCGGGAGGGTTGATGGCGAAGCTGCGCGCCGGGCCATGTTCAAAGCCCTGGTCGACCGGCAGAATGATCAGCTTGCCGGTCCCGCCGAGCTTGCCCTGCATCAGGATGCGAGCGAGGTTCGCCTTCACGCCGGCATTGTCGGACTCGTACTTGTCGAGAATTGCCTTCACGGTCGGCGTCATCGCGATCCCTTTGCTGCTGCTGATGTTGCGCGGCTGTTAGCTCGCGATTGCGCCAGGGGCAACGGGCGTGCGGCCCGATGGAACGGGCTCATTGCTGCCCGCGTGTGACGTCCGGCGAGTTGAATCGCAACGGAATGGCTGCGCGATAATGCTACATTATGCCCGCCCCCTTTCAGGCGAAAACAGATTTCGCCGCGCGACGGCGAAAGGATCAAGGTGAGCAGTCGCTACGCAAAACAAGAATCGAATACGATTTTCGCGCTTCATAGACAGTAAGCCAGACCTGCGTACATAATGACAGAACCCTTCCGCGCACGCCGCATCTATGGATGCGAGCAGTCTCGGTTATTGACGCACGCCCGCTCCTGCATCAGGTTCAGGACAAAGGGGAAAGCTGTCATGGGATCGCTATTGTCGCGCGGGTTGAAGCTTCTCGGGGTCGGAGCATTCGCTTTCTTCCTGACCGCCGCCAAGGTCCCGAGAGTCGGCGAGCCCGCACCCGATTTCGAACTGACGCTGGTCGACGGATCGAAAGTGTCGCTCGACCAGCTTCGCGGTCAGGTGGTGGTGCTCAACTTCTGGGCGACCTGGTGCGTACCCTGCCGCGAAGAGCTTCCGTTGCTGGACCGATATTATGAACTCCAGCAGAAAGCGGGCCTGAGAGTCTTCGCGATCGCGACCGAGGATTCGATACCACTATACAAAATGAAGAAGCTCTTCGAGGTGATGCACATGCCCTCGGCGAAAAAGATCAAGGGACCATATTCCATCCTCGAGGGCGTCCCGACCAACTATATCATCGACCGGTCGGGGCGTATCCGTTACGCCAAAGCGGCGGCGTTCGATCTCGAAGCGCTCAATCGGACGATCATACCGCTGCTCAAGGAACCGACCCCCGCGCCAGCGACCGCCGCGAATTGATTGTTCCCGGATTGCGGCAACGAGGCATAAATCGCTGCCAGAGGGCGGCTCAAGAAACCCCAGGGATATCTCCCGGTTCGCCGAACCAACGCAGCGCAGCCTCGGCAGCTTCCTCATAGTCATCCGCGGCCTCGCCAGCCCAGGCGACAATGCCATCAGGGCGTACCAGCACCGCGCTCAAGCCGAGCCGATCCTCGGCATTTCTTGCCATATAAGTGATCCTATCGCTCCAGCGACTTGCAAGCGCTTGAAGCGGCGCCCGGGAGTCGAAGTCCAGCAACAGGCCCCTCCCCTTCCCAAGGTGATCGCCAAGCCTCGTCCCGTCGACCAGCGCGAAGTCAGGAGCGCTGCGACCGACCAATGGTTGGTTGCTGCCAAGATCGTAGCGGAGAGAAACGGCCCAGATCCGCTCGGCGAAATATGTCGCGCCATCGCGCGTATCGATAAGATCTCGGATGATGGCTTCGAGCGCGCGTGAACTCCGACTCGGCCGCATGAGCGCGACCTGCGCGCGCGACCAGTCGAGAACCTGTGCTCCCACCGGATGCCGTTCACTCACGTAACTGTCGAGCAGAGCGGTCGGCGCATCACCCCGGATGGTCGCGGCAAGCTTCCATCCAAGATTCATTGCATCGCCGAACCCAAGGTTGAGCCCTTGGCCACCCAGGGGGGAATGGATGTGCGCCGCGTCACCGGCGAGCAGCGCCCGCCCGTTGCGATATGCCGTCGCCTGGTAAGCGCGATCAGTCCATGTGGTAGCAAGGCGGAGCGCGGTCACGGTGACGTCGGTATCGGTGACGCGGCGCAACACCGCCTGCACATGGTCGAGCGTGATCTGCCGGGTCCGGTGGAATGCCCCTCCGTCGAACTCGACCATCGCGATCGTCCCGGGCTGCGCGTAGGTATACATGCCGGTCGTCGTGTAGTGTCGGCCTGGGCTGAGCTTGTCCGGATCGGCCATCTCGACGTCAACGGAATAGCCGGTGAACTCCGGATCGGTGCCGATGAAGGCGAAGCCGCCCGCCTTGCGAACCGTGCTACGACCGCCATCGCATCCGACGAGCCAGCCCCCGCGAAAAATTTCACCACCGGCGCGAATGGTCACGCCTTCATCCGACTGGTCGAAGTCTTCGACGCCGAAACCACGCCTGATCTCGACGCCCATCGCGCTTGCGCGTGCAGCGAGGACGGATTCGAGATTCTCCATCTCGACCGCCATGCTTGTGCCGGCCGGCCCTGGCAGGCGATATTGCCACTTGGTCGTGTCGATATTGTCGAGATGAAACTGGATGCCGGCGAAATGGCCACCCGGGCGCCGCGGCTGTTGCATCCAGTGCGCGGCACTCGACACGCGGCCACCCGGCTCCTCTTTCGCGCGCTGCGGCGCCGTGATGTCGTCCAGGATGCCGCGCCGGTAAAAGGCTTCGATGGTCGGCGCCGAAAGGCCGCGCATCCCGAACGGAAGCCGCTTCAGGGCGGAACGGGGATCCTCTGCCTGCTCCAGCACCAGCACCGAGACGTCCGCGAGACGCAACTCACAGGCGAGAAACAATCCAACGGGGCCGGCACCGGCAATGACGACATCATAGATCACGACAGACTCCTCGCGCCCGGTGGCCATTGGATACCGAATCCAAACTGCCTCGACTGGCTCGCGCAACAGGGATAATGGCAGCCCATCCTGGCGTCATTCCGAAGGCAAGACAGAATGTTATTCATTTCTGCCAGGGCAGAGTTGCAAGGCTTGACCGAGCCATGCCGATTTTGAGCGATCCACCCACCGAGTCCGAACGCCTCGATCCGGATGAAGTATGTCGGCCGATCGTAACGGTCGGCATCGCGATCGCGGAAGTCGGCAAGATCGAAATCGACTTTCACCGCCACAGAAAGGGCCAGTTCCTGCTGGTGCAGCGGGGAGCGCTCAGTTGCGAAGTCGAAGGAGGATTGTGGATCGTGCCGCCACGCAGCGCTGTCTGGATCCCCGGGGGCGCGCTCCACGCCGTCAAGGCGACCGGCGGGCTGGAAGGCTATAACGCCTTCGTCGAGCCGGATCTCGACACGCGCTTGCCCGCGGCCTGTTGCGCTGTCTCCGTGACACCGCTGCTGCGCGAGCTCCTGATCCGCTCGGCGAGCCTGCCCGCGCTTTATGCGGAAGGCGGCGCGGAGTCGCGCCTGGTAGCGGTGCTTCTCGATGAGATCGCGTCGGCACGGGTCGAGGATCTCCACCTCCCGATGCCTTCCGACAAGCGCCTCCGCAGGATCGTCGAACTGATGATCGATTCTCCGGCAGATCGGAGAACGATGGCCGTCTGGGCGCGGCGTGCGGGGCTGAGCGAACGTACCTTGGCACGACTCATCGCTCGCGAAACGGGCATGAATTTCAGCCGTTGGCGCCAGCAGCTCGGCGTCATGTTCGCCGTAAAATGGTTGGCCGGGGGCGCTTCGATCCAGAAAGTAGCGAACGATCTCGGCTATGAAAGCATTCCCAGCTTCGCGACGATGTTTCGCAAGACGACCGGTGTCTCGCCAGGGCGCTATATGGCTGAACGGTACTCGCGCCGATGATTACCCTGACGAAGTCCGCGCAATACGAGACGTCGCCTTCAGTCGGGGACTTCCGACGCAGCGAAAGCGCGTAGATTGATCGTGAGCTGGAGGTGCAGCGCGTGGTCCATCTGCGCCTGAGCGCCATCGCGGCCCGGACGATATTGATTGAGATAGCCAACGTCCGTCGCAACTTCACGCCCTAGCGGAAGCGTGACGCCGACGATGTTGCGCATCCGTTCGTATCCGCTGCGCTGCCCCCAGCTCGTGCTGTTGGGCAGGAAGAAGCTTTCGTGGCTGGCGAAGAGCGCGACCCCCTTGGTCCCGAGCCGGTGATTGTAGCGGATGAGCGGACGGATGCGGAAACCCACCTCGCTGCCGCGAGGGTTGAAGCGCTCGTCGACCCGGAAACGGGTGGTGACCGGTCCGAATGTCGCCACCACCTGCTGGCGCAAGCGATCCTCGTCAGCGCCCGTATTGCCGTTATGCGCCCCGACCCAGCGATACCCGAAACCCAGCTCGATATTCTTGGTGGCGCGAAAGCCGAGCAAGCCCCCGAATTCGGTCTGGTACAATCCATTCTGCCGGTCGCTGAAGCGCGCAATCTGCTCAAGCGTAATACGCACGCGATCCGCGAGGGGGACATTGGTGTTGATCTGCAACCATAGCTGCCCGTCCTGTCGCTGCGCGCTCGCCGGTGTCGCAACCAGAGCAAGCGGCAAGGCCAGGAGCAAGTGGCGCAAAGCGGTGCGTTGGGATCGGGCGGGCATTCAGAACCGTAGGCGTGAAGCGTATGGACGGGAAGCCCCGTGCCCTACGCCAAAAGCGCCGCGACGCCGGGCAATTCCTTGCCCTCCATCCATTCCAGAAACGCCCCGCCGGCGGTGGAGACGAAGGTGAAATCGTCCCCTGCCCCGGCCTGGTTGAGCGCGGCGACGGTATCGCCACCGCCCGCGACGGAAACCAGCGAACCGTCGCGCGTCAGCGCCGCCGCCGTGCGCGCCAGCGCCACCGTCGCCGTGTCGAAGGGCGGCGTCTCGAAGGCGCCGAGCGGCCCGTTCCATACCAGGGTGCGACAGTTCTTGAGCACATCGGCCAGCGCCTCGACCGCGGCGGGGCCAACGTCGAGAATCATCTCGTCGGCCGCGACCTCGTGGACGTTGACAGTGCGCACCGGCGGGTTGGCACGGAATTCCTTCGCCACCACGACATCATAAGGCAGATGGATAGTGCAACTGGCCCGCTCCGCCGCCTCGAATATCTCCTCGGCGGTGCCGGTCAGGTCATGCTCGCACAGGGATTTGCCGACATCGACACCGCGCGCGGCGAGGAAGGTGTTGGCCATGCCGCCACCGATGATCAGGTGATCGACCTTCGCGACGAGATGCTTGAGCACGTCGAGCTTGGTCGACACCTTGGCACCGCCGACCACCGCCGCGACGGGATGTTCAGGATTGCCCAACGCCTTGTCGAGCGCATCGAGCTCGGCCTCCATCGCACGCCCGGCAAAAGCGGGAAGGATGTGTGCCAGTCCCTCGGTCGAGGCGTGCGCGCGATGCGCGGCGGAGAAGGCATCGTTGACGTAAAGGTCGCCAAGCCTGGCCATCTCGGCAGCGAGTTCGGGATCGTTCTTTTCCTCACCGGCGTGGAAACGTGCATTCTCCAGCACCGCGATGTCACCCGCTTGAAGCGTGGCGATCGCTTCGGCGGCACCCTCACCCACGCAATCCTCGATGAAGCGCACCGAGCGACCAAGCACCTGGCTATAGGGCCCGGTCACCAGCGCGAGCGACATCTCCGGATCGCGCTTGCCCTTCGGGCGGCCGTAGTGAGCGAGGATCAGGACGATCGCACCGCGATCCGCCAGTTCGGTCACGGTTGGCAGGGTGGCGCGGAAGCGGGTGGCATCAGTGACGGCGCCATCGGCCATGGGCACATTCAGATCCTCACGGACCAGCACGCGCTTGCCGGAGACATCGCCCATGTCGTCGAGCGTCTTGAAGCTTTTCGCGGTCATTCTTCCACCCTGAAAATATCGCCGATGCCGCCCCCGACAGGTCCACCGCGACGAGCGATGCAAGCACGGAGACCAATCACGCTCCTTCCCCGTCTGCATCGGGCGCCGTCGAGAAGCAGTATCCCGACCTCGCCCGACACGAACGAAAAAGATATCGTCATACGTCGTTAGAGGAACGCCGCCATCGCGCCGGCGGTGTCGACCATGCGGTTCGAGAAACCCCATTCATTGTCGTACCAGCTGACGACGCGGACGAGCTTGCCGTCGAGCACCGCGGTTTCGAGGCTGTCGACCGTCGAGCTGGCGGGCGTGTGCATCAGGTCGATCGAGACGAGCGGTTCGTCAGTGTAGTCGAGGATGCCCTTGAGCGGGCCGCTTTCCGACGCCGCCTTGAGGATGGCGTTGACCTCCTCCCGGGTGGTGTCGCGCTTCGGCGTGAAGGTCAGGTCGATCAGCGAGACATCCGGGGTCGGCACGCGGATCGCCGAGCCGTCGAGCCGGCCCTTCAGTTCCGGCAGCACCTCGCCGACGGCGCGCGCTGCGCCGGTGGTGGTCGGGATCATCGACATGGCGGCGGCGCGGGCGCGGCGCAGATCCGGATGTATCTGGTCGAGGATCTTCTGGTCGTTGGTATAGGCGTGGATCGTCGTCATAAGGCCGCGCTCGATGCCGATCGAATCGTTCAGCACCTTGGCGACCGGCGCCAGGCAGTTGGTGGTGCACGACGCGTTCGACACGATATTGTGGCCTGCCTCGAGCTTGTCGTTGTTCACGCCGAACACGACGGTCAGGTCGACGCCCTTGCCGGGGGCCGAGATCAGGACCTTCTTCGCGCCGGCATCGATATGCTTCTGCACGCTCTCGCGATCAGTGAAGAAGCCGGTGCATTCGAGCACGATGTCGACGCCCAGTTCGGCATGCGGCAGGTTGGCAGGATCGCGTTCCGCGGTGACGCGGATACGCTTGCCGTCGATGACCAGTTCATTGCCCTCGGCCGAGACCTCGCCCGGGTATTTGCCATGCACCGAATCGCGCGAGAACAGCCAGGCGTTCGACTTGGCGTCGGCGAGGTCGTTGATCGCGACGAGCTCAAGTCCAGTATCGCCGCGCTCCAGTACCGCGCGTGCAACGAGACGGCCGATCCGTCCAAAACCATTGATCGCAACCTTCACCGTCATCGCAATTTCCTCCGTCGCGAATACCGGGCGCAGCGCTGACATGCGCGAAAAGGGCGACCGGCGAGTCTGATAAGCCGCGCGGTCTTTGCGGTGGGCGGACGCGCCCGTCAACCGCAGGAGACCAAATCGATCTTGCCCGCCCGTAAAGCCATGCTATCCCGGGATGATGGCAGACGAGACGCCTCCGCCCGCGCTCGACCGGATCGATCGCGCGATCGCGAGAATCGAAGCAGCGATAGCTGAGCGGGACCGTGCGGCCGACGCGGCGGTGCGACGCCACGCGGTGCTCCGCGCCCGGATCGAGCAGGCGGTGTCGACGCTGGACGACGTGATCGCTCGTAGCGAAGGCGAGGATGGGGCCGGCTGATGGCCGATGTCACCCTCACCATCGGCGACCGCCGCCACACCGTTGCCTGCCGTGACGGCGAGGAACCGCAATTGCGCAAGCTCGGCGACATGCTCGACCGGCACTGGTCGACGGCATCGCGCGCCTCGGGCGGCCTCAACGGCGAGCGGACCATGTTGTTCGTCGCATTGATGCTCGCCGACGAACTGGACGAGGCGCAGCGGCGCCCACCGGAGGGCGCTGGCGCGGCATTGCTCGACGAGGTTGCCGAGCGACTGGAAAAGCTGGCGGCGACCCTTGAGAAAACGGCCCCGAAAGCCTAAATAGGGCGTGGCGGGCACTGCCCGGTACGAGCCTTACCGATTATCCCTGAGGCGATTATTCTTCCTAGGGGGTTGTCCCTGCGCTGGCCCTGGCCTGTCGTACACGATCCCCACCTGATGCTAACGGCGTCAGAGGATATTCAGGCAAACGGCCATGGCGGTCCCGCCACCGCTTTTCGACGCAGGCAAAGGGTTGTTTACCCCGACTTGCTCCGGATTCGGCCCTGCCGCACAGACCGGCAGGCACACTTGCGGAACAGTGGATGCCGGAACAAGTCCGGCATGACGATGAGAGAAGGGGCAGACCCTTGATTCCCTTCCGATGAATTCCGAGAAATCCGCTCTTCGCGCCAGTATCCGCGCCGACCGTGACCGCTTCTTCGCCGGCGGGCCATCTCCGATAGAGCTGACCCCTGCCCTTCTGGCGCGGCTCGAACATGGCCTGACTGTCGCGTCCTATGTACCGATGGGCAGCGAGGCGGACCCATCGCCGCTCGCCCACGCCGCCGTCGAGCGTGGCTGCGCCATCGTGCTGCCGCACGTCACCCTTCGCTCCGAGCCAATGCGCTTCCTCGCCTGGGACAGCGAAGCCGCGCTGATCCCGGGCCCGTTCGGCCTGTCGCAGCCACACCACGAAGCAGCCGCGATGGCGCCGGACATCATCCTGACTCCGCTGCTCGCCTTCGATTCGACCCTCAACCGACTCGGCCAGGGCGCCGGCTATTACGATCGGGCCTTCACGCAATTCCCGGACGCGTGGCGGGTCGGGGTTGCCTGGTCGGTGCAACAGGTCGAAAGCCTGCCGCACGACCCGTGGGACGTACCGCTCCACGCCATTATCACCGAACGAGACTGGATTACCCCCAAATGACCCCTTCCTGGCGCAAACCCGTCGGCGTGCTCGCGATCCTCGGGATGATCGTCGTCTGGGTGATTCTGGTCGCCAGCCTGTCCGGTATGATCGGCCGGTGGCACGCGCTGCTGCAACTCGCCTTCTATCTCGTGACCGGAATCGTCTGGCTCTGGCTGCTGCCAATGCGCCGCATGCTGCTCTGGATGGAGACCGGACGCTGGCGCTGATTTTGCTGCGCCTTCCCCTCTCGAAACAGGGGAATGGCGCGAGTGACGGGGCTCGAACCCGCGACCTCCGGCGTGACAGGCCGGCGCTCTAACCAACTGAGCTACACCCGCTTGGAAAGCGTGAGGCGGCGCAACTAGGCGAGGTGCCCAACCCTGTCAACAGCCCTTTCACGCAATAATCGAACGACGCCCAAAAGCCGCGTCATCTGAACCCTCGAGACCTCAATTCAACCGCCGCCGGCCACGCCATATTCGCAGGATTCGCGGACATGACGGCGCAGCTCGTTCGGCAACGCGTGCGACAGATTGATATCAACATGGACATTAATGTCATTATATATTGACAGCCGCCCTGCGATCCGAACAGAAAGTGCTGTTCAACCCGCTTTCGAAGGCCCTGCGGGAAGGACGATGCAGGCGCCCGAGATCGCCGAAGAATTCCCCCAACCTCGCCCGAACGGGCAGGCCACCTGCCGCCCGCGCCGCCCTCCCCGGGTCGCGGGCGGCTTTTTATATTGACATTGATGTCCAAATTGATATGAACAACAATGTCAATATAGCGAGGCAGATGTGACAACCACCCCACCCGACATCGCCATTCCCCTGCGCGACCTGCGCTTCCATCGCGACGGCGCGGACCATCCGCGCTGGTGGCATGGTGGGGATCCAGTCCCCACCGCCTTCTTCAACGCGCTGTCCTGCACTTTCCCAGCGGGCGAGAAGTTCTTCATGGACAGCGTCCGGCATTATCGCCGCTCGGTCGATCCGGCGCTCCAGGCACAGATCGGCGGCTTCATTGCTCAGGAAGCGGTGCACAGCCGGGAACATGCCACTTTCAACAAGCTGGCGGCCGACAGCGGCTATAATATCGCAAAGCTTGAATCGCGGACGAAGCGCGTGCTCGATTTCGCCCGCACCCGGGCAAGGGAGCATCAGCTCGCGGCAACCTGCGCGCTTGAGCATTTCACCGCCATTCTCGCTCAGGAGCTGCTGGCGACCGACGGCCGCGATTTCGACGCCGCGCCGGCGGAAGCTGCCCGACTCTGGAGCTGGCACGCGATCGAGGAGGTCGAGCACAAGGCAGTGGCATTCGACACCTTTCTCGCGGTCACTGCCCATTGGTCCGCGCCGCGGCGCTACGCGCTGCGCGTGCGGGCGATGATCCTGGCGACGATCATCCTGATGACGACGATGGGCGCGAACATGCGCGACCTGTTCCGCGAGGATGGCCTGCGCGGGCCACGGGTCTGGCTGCGGACGATGGGCTTCCTGTTCGGACGTCCCGGCATCCTGCGCCGGGTCACGCTGCCCTGGCTGAGCTATTTCCGGCCAGGTTTCCACCCCTGGCAGCATGACGACCGCACGGCCCTGGTTCGCGCGCAGAAGCGGCTCGGCATCGAGGCAGTCGCATGAGCGGACGACACCTGATCTGGGCTCCGCTGGCCGCAGTAGTACTGGCGACCAGCGCGAGCGCAGCGGGAGCTTCCGACGACGCGCTGATCGGCCGCTGGCGGACACAGGAGCGCGGCGGCGTGGTGGAAATCCACCGCTGCGGCCCGGCATTGTGCGGGCGCGTGGTCGACGGCACGCCGCTGCGTGCCAATCCCGACCAGCGCGACATCCGCAACGGCGACGAGGCCCTGCGATCGCGCCGGCTGATGGGCCTGCGCATTCTCGACGGTTTCACAGGCGGGCCGCGCGAATGGAAGGGCGGCCCGCTCTATGATCCCAATAGCGGCGACGGCGCGAAATCGGGCTATCTGACGCTGGCCGACCGGGACACGCTGAAGGTGAAGGGATGCATCGCGGTATTCCTCTGCCGCACCCAGACCTGGACACGGCTGCGCTAGAGATAGGGCATGTACCCGGCGTTTGGATTGCGCACGGTGCTGATGACATGTCGCCAGCACGCGTGGCGTATGGTTACGAGCTCGGTCAGTGACCCGGCAGGATCAGGATGGGCAGGAGTTGCGCCATCGCCTTGCGAGCGGCGGCGTCCTCCAGTCCGAGCATCTCGCGCAAATTCGGGCCGATCACGGCATCGCCGAATGCCGTGATGGCGATCAGCAGGACGATCGAGCGAATCCGTCCGTCAGTCCCCGGATCGTCCGCGAGCTTCTCGGCCACCGCGCCGACCAGGTCGAGCACCGCCTGGCGGATCGGCTCGAGATGATCGAACGCGCGCGTGAGTACCAGCCAGGCTGCAAGTTGCCCCGCCCCACCCTTGCCGAACGCGTCGAACACCTTCTCGATCAGGATGGACGGTGCCGCGGCGTCGGTCTGCAAATGCGTGACCGCGTCGTCCAGCGCGGCGGCGAGATCGCGGATCATCGATCCCATCAGGGCAGTCTGCATCTCAGCCGCTGACCCGAAATGATGGATCAGGTTGGTGTGCGACATGCCGATGCGGTTGCCGACATTGGCCAGAGTGACCGCGCCCGGCCCGCCTTCAAGCAACAGCTCCCGCGCGGCGGCGAGCCCCTCCTCACGCGCCTCGGCGGCGTTGCGCTTCCGCCGTTTCTTGCGGGCAGGCGCCACTAAATCCTTCAATATGATGCCCCCATCATGGCCGCGCATCGATGCGGCTCCCCACTATGGCGCAGCGGGAGTCTAAGGATCAACACATTTACATCAATGTCCAGGTGCCTCGCTCCCGCTTGCCCACCCCGTCAGTCCTCCACATCGCGCGATCTCGCACGGGCACGCCGCTGCTGAGTCAGCGTGCCATGCTCGAACAGGAAACCGGCGATATCTGGCTTGCCGGCCGCGCCGATGATCGTCTGGATGATGATCAGCAGCGGCACCGCGAGCAACGCGCCCGGCGTACCCCACACCCATCCCCAGAAGCTCAACGAGATAAGGATCATGATCGGGTTGATCGTCAGCCGGTGGCCGACGATGAACGGCGTCACCGCGTTCGCCTCGAGCAGATGCGCGCCGATCATGATCACCGCAGGCAGCAACGCCACCCAGATGTCGGGAAAGGTCATCAGCCCGCCGAGCGCCAGCAGGATCGCCGCGACGATCGGCCCGAAATAGGGGATGTAGTTGAACAGGGCGACGATGCCGCCCCACATCAACGGATAGGGCATGCCGAGCAACCACAGCGCAAAGGCGATGACCAGGCCGAGCGAGAGGTTGATGATCGTGATCGTACCCAGATAGGCCGAGGTGTCGTCGACCACGTCCTGGATGACCCGCGCCGTCGCCATCGCGCCGCCGAAGCTCGAACGGCTGGTGATCGTCCGGCGCCTGAGCCGGGTCCAGCCCGAGAGGAAGAAATAGACGACCAGGATACCGAAAAACACCTGCACGATCGCCGTCGGCGCGGAGGTTGCCGCCAGTTCGAGGATCGAGCTCGGCGGCGCGACGGCGGCCGTCTGCGCTGGATTCACCGGGCCCGATGCGGCCAGATGGCGTACCGTGCGGTTGACGTATTTTTCCAGGCTCGAATAAAGATCGAGCAGCGGGGCGATGTTCATCTGGATCCGGTCGATCCGGTCAGGCAGCTTGCGGAAGAACTCGGTCGCCGGGATGACGATCGCCGCCAGGGCGATATTGGCCGCGACAAGGAACAGCAGCACGCAGGTGAGCGAGGCGAGCGCGGAGGGCACGCGGTGCCGCTCAAGCCATTCGAGGACCGGCACGAGAGCGATCGCGATGACGAGCGCCGCGGTGGTCGGCAGGAAGAATTCGGCGCCCGCCTTGAGCGCGAAGGGTGTGCCCAGCGCCAGCCCGATTCCTGCAATCAGCGTGAGCGCGGCAAGCAATCGGTCGCGCCGCTGCCCCACCCGCGCCTCATCGACGGTGTCGTCACCGTCGATCGGCAAGCCGAACGCACCTTCGCCCGGGGCCTGTTTCATGCCCTGCCCGGAACCGTCCGCCACTCGTTCCCCCTCTACGCAACAATTACCACGGCAACCTAGCCGCATTCCCCTCGCTTGTAATCCCGATAAGGGGGCGAACCCGGCGGCCGCAACGCCTGTTGCGGCCGCCGGGTTCGGCCCCTAACCTCGCCCGATGCGCGATCTCATCCTGGTCATCGACGAAGGCACCACCTCGACACGGGCGATGCTGTTCGCACCCGACGGCAAGTGCCTTACGAGCGAATCCGCCGAATTGATCCAACATTATCCGGAAAGTGGGCGGGTCGAACATGACGCGACCGAGATCTGGGACAAGACGCTCGCCCTATCGCGCAAGGTGATCGAACGATGCGGGGGCGCCGAGCGGATTGCGGCGATCGGCATCACCAACCAGCGCGAGACGGTGGTGTTCTGGGATCGCCAGACCGGCGAGCCGCTCGCTCCCGCGATCGTCTGGCAGGATCGCCGCACCGCCGCGGTCTGTCGCGATTTGCGGGATGCCGGACACGAGCCCGTGGTTCAGGCCAAGACCGGTCTGCTACTCGATCCCTATTTCTCGGGCTCGAAGATCGGCTGGGCGATGGCCCATTGGCCGCAGCTCAAGGAAGCCGGGGATCGGCTTGCCATCGGCACGATCGAAAGCTGGCTGATCTGGAAGCTGACCGGCGGGCTGCACATCACCGACGCGACCAACGCGAGCCGTACCGCGCTGATGGCGATCGGCAGCGGCCAGTGGGACGACGGGCTGATCGACCTGTTCGGCGCGCCACGCGCTGCGCTGCCGGAGATCGTCGATTGCGCCGGGCGGTTCGGCGAGACCACCCTGTTCGGTCCCGCCATCCCGATCTGCGGCATCGCCGGGGACCAGCAGGCAGCGACGATCGGCCAGTCATGCCTTGAACTCGGCGAGACCAAGGCGACCTTCGGCACCGGCGCCTTCGTGCTGACCCAGGCCGGGCCGACCCCGCCGACCTCGCGAAACCGGCTGCTCTCCACGATCGCATGGCAGCTGGATGGCAGGCGTGCTTATGCGCTGGAGGGGTCGGTGTTCGTGGCGGGCAGCCTGGTGAAATGGCTGCGCGATACACTCAATCTGATCGGCAACGCCGCGGAAACCGAGAAGCTGGCGCGCAGCGTGTCGGACAATGGCGGCGTTTATTTCGTGCCGGCGCTGTCCGGGTTGGGTGCGCCATGGTGGGAACCCGATGCGCGCGGAACGATCTCCGGCCTCAGCTTCTCCAGCGAGCGCGCGCATATCGTCCGTGCCGCGCTCGAATCGATGGCGCACCAGGCGCATGACCTGAAAACCGCCTTTGCGGCTGACGGCGTCGACTGGAAGACCTTGCGCATCGACGGCGGCATGGTGGCCAATGACTGGATGGCGCAGGATCTGGCCGACATCCTGGGCGTGAGTGTCGAGCGGCCGAAGTTCGCGGAGACCACCGCGCTTGGCGCCGCGATGCTGGCCGGGGTTGGGTCAGGGCTGTTCAGGGACCTCGAAGAGGCAAGCGTGATGCGCGGCGACGTCGAGATGTTCGAGCCCGGGATGGCCGTCGACATGCGGAAGCAACGTCTGACGGGTTGGAACAAGGCGGTACGCGGCGTCATTGCCCGGGAGTGACGCGGGAACGACAGGAGACTGATATGCGCGGATCGACGATCGGATGGATAGCCACGGGTGGCGCGCTCGCGCTGGGCGCCTGCTCTCCCGGCACCCGCGATCCGCGCGGCGTCGGGCACGACGAAGTGCTGCTCCAGGTCACCGCGAGCGGGGAAGCGGAAACGGCGCCGAACGAAGCGAGATTCTCCGCCGGCGTCTCCTCGATTGCCGCGACGGCAGACGCGGCGACGACCGCCAACAACGATATCATGAACAAGGTCGTGTCGGCACTGCAGGGTTTCGGCGTCGCCAAGGCTGACATGCAGACCCAGAGGCTGACCGTCTCCCGGCTCGACTGGGGCCCGAACAAGAACAAGTTCGAAGCGAGCAACGTCGTCTCGGTGCGCATGCGCGCCGTGGACAAGGCTGGCGCGGCGATCTCCGCGGTGACCCAGGCCGGCGCCAATGTCCTGTCCGGACCGGATTTGCGCGTCGGCGATCCCGAAGCCGCGAGCCGGTCGGCCTATGCCAATGCCTACAAGGCCGCGCGGGCACGGGCGGAAACCTACGCCCAGGCGGCCAATCTCAAGGTCGTGCGGATTCTCACCATCCGGGACGGCGGCGCCTCAAGCGCACCGATCGCCTATGAGGTGATGGCGATGGACAAGGTTGCGCCACAAGCCGTCGCGGCGCCGCCAGTGATGGCCGGCACCAATACCAGCCAGGTGACCGTCAGCGTCGATTTCGCCCTGGCCCCCAAATAGGAGCCGTGCGCTCTACTTCGCCGGCTTGACGAACTTGAGCGTCATCCTGTCGCTCTCGCCGATCGAGACATATTTCTCGCGATCCTTGTCGCCCAGTTGCAGGCTCGGCGGCAGTGTCCAGACGCCCTCGGGCCAGTTGTGCGTGTCCTTTGGATTGGCGTTAACCTCGCTCGCCCCCGCGAACTGGAAACCGGCATCCTCGGCGAGCTTCCGGATGGTCGAGACCTTGATGTAGCCGCTGGTCCGCTCCCGCTCATTGTCGGCGTTCTCGGGCAGGCGGTGATCCTCGATGCCGAGCACGCCGCCCGGCTTCAGCATCGCATAGATCTCGCGGAAGGCAGCCGCGCTATAATCCATCTTGTCGGGACGCAGATACCCCATCCGCCAGTTATGGACGTTGCGGAAGGTCAACACCTTGTCAGCAGTACCGGGAGCAACGCCGGTCCCGCCAAGCGCGCTCGGGAAGTTCGCACGGGCGACCTTGCCATAGGTCGCGACATCCTTGTCGAGCTTCGCGCCGATCCCCACCGAAGGACGCCCCGGCGGGGATACGATGGTCAACTTGCCGCCCGCCGCGAGATACGGCGCAAGAATCTCGGTGTACCATCCACCACCCGGCCAGATCTCCACCACCGAATCGGTCGGCTTCACGTCGAAGAACGCCAGCGTCTCGGCCGGATGGCGATACTGGTCACGTGCGATATTGGCAGGCGTGCGTGTCGAGGATTTCACGGCCGCGGCCAATATCGGTTCGGTCGGCGCGAGCGGCATGGAGACGGCAATGCCCGCTACCGAAAGGCAGGCGAACGAAAGGACGATGAACGGCAGGCGCATGATGACTCTCCCTAGGCGAGATCATCGTCTCGCGATTGACATCTGGCGTGTCGGCACGAACCATAGCGTGCAGCCAGAGGGTCCGGCAAACGCTAGAGTATTGCCCGAGTGTTGCTACCGCGCCTTTTTCGCCTGACCGGTCAACGCGCTTGAGACATTGCGCGCGAAATGCCTAAAGCCCGCCGTCCCGCACGAGAAAGATACGCCCGTGACGATTGAATATGCCTCCCGCCGTGGAGAAATCTGGACCTGGTATTGGCGTGCCTGGCGTCAGCGGCTGTGGAGGTCCCATCTGGGGATCTTCGCGATCTTTGCGGTTCCGGCCTATCTGCTAATGTCCTACCCAGCGCCGCCGTCCCTTTCGACGCTGGCCGCCCCCCTGGCGATTGGTGCGATCCCGATCCTGCTGCTCGTGCTATATCCGCAATTCCGCTTCAAGCCGCAGGCACGGACCATCACCCTCGGTACATCGGGCATCACCACGATCGTCGGACGCAAAAGCGGCCGGATTTCGTGGAAGAATATTCGATCGGTCACGACTGAACGAGGCTATGTCGTCGTCGAGGGGAGTAGCGGGAATGCCTTCATCATCCCGCCCAGGGCATTCGACACGCCGGCCGCACAAGCAAGCTTCGTCGCGTCAATGAAAGAGCGCGTCACGGCCACGCGTTAAAGCCCCCTCCGAAGGGAAGCATAGGCTTCGGGTCAGGCCGCCTGGCCGATCCGGTCCTCGAACAGGACCTTCAGGTCCTTCTTCAGGATCTTGCCGTTCGCGTTCCGCGGCAAGGTCTCCTTCACGAAGCGGATCGCGACTGGCGTCTTGAAGATCGCCAGCCGCTCGCGCACCCAGGCTTGGAGTTCGACCTCGCTTACCTCCATGCCCGGCGCGAGATGCACTACCGCCGCAGGCTCCTCGCCCAAAGTCCGATGCGGGATGCCGATCAGCGCGCAATCGGTGACGGCGGGATGAGCGTAGAGAACATTCTCTACCTCGCTCGAATAGATGTTCTCGCCGCCACGGATGATCATGTCCTTCGCCCGGTCGACGATATAGACGAAGCCTTCCTCGTCGAGGCGCGCCAGATCGCCGGTGCGCACCCATCCGTCGATGAAGGTCGCCGCCGTCGCTTCAGGCTTGTTCCAATATCCCTTCACGATCATCGGCCCGCGCGCCCAGAGCTCCCCGACTTCGCCGACCGCCAGTTCTTTGGCGCCGTCCTCGTCCATGATCTTCAGGTCGGCGACCGGCACAGGCGGACCAGCGCTGGTCGGGCGGTTGAGATAGTCCTCGCTGGAATGACCGGTGACCGTCGCCATCGTCTCGGTCATGCCCCAGCCATTGCCGGGCAGCGCGCCGAACTCGGTGTGGATGCGCCTGACCAGTTCGGGCGCCGACGGGGCGCCACCATAGGCGATCGCCTCAAGCGAGGAGAGGTCGTATCTGGCGCGATCCGGATGCTCGAGCAATTGCCACGCGATCGTCGGCACGCCGCCGGTGATGTTGACCTTCTCGCGCTCGATGATCTCCATCGCGCGGACCGTGTCCCATTTGCGCATGAAGATCAGCGAGCTTCCCGCGGCGATCGAACCCATCATGCCCGCACTGCATGCGGTGACGTGGAAAAGCGGGATCACGGTAAGCGTCACGCGAGGGGTCGGCGCCGGAATCTCCTCGCCACGTCGAAGCAGGGAACGCGCTCCATTATAACCGCCCGACATGATGTTGCTCATCATGTTCCGATGGGTGCCCAGCGCTCCCTTCGGGTTTCCGGTGGTCCCGCTGGTGTAGAAGATCGTGGCGTCGTCGTCAGGCGCGATCTCGCTCGGCGGCAGTGCCGTGCCAGGCAGAGTCGCATAATCGTTCGGCGTTCCGATCAGATCCTCAAGCCGCGAAGCCCGTGCATCGAGCGCGCTGGAGGCCCGCGAAACGATCATGCGCTCGAGCGCTGGCAGCGGCGCATCATGCGCGCGCAGGCGCTGGTATCGCTCGTCATCGACGAACAGCAGCCTGGCACCCGAATCGTCGATGCCATATTCGAGTTCGCCCGCCGTCCACCAGGCGTTGAGCGGCACGACGATCGCCCCGATGCTCGCCGCGGCGAAGAAGATCACCGGCCATTCGGGCAGGTTGCGCATCGCCAGACCGACACGATCCCCCTTGGCGATACCCATTTCCCGCAGCTTGCCGGCCAGAGTCGCCACCGCGCGAAAATTCGCGTCATAGGTGACGCGCTCGTCCTCATAGATGGTGAAGAGCCGGGCACCGTGCAGGCGCGACGCCTGGATCAGCCAGCCGAGCGAGGGTGGCGCGTTCTTCCATACGCGGGTGGGAATGCCGTTTACGGTGATCGTCTCCATCTCGAAGCGCTCGCCCGGCGCGGTGAGCACGGCCTCGACCTCCGGCAGGGTCATTTTCGGCCAGGCCGGATCGAGCGCAACGAGCGGTTCGGTATCCAAGACGCATCTCTCCATGACTTTGTCCGCCGGCGACAGCCGAACTGACTTGAATGTCGGGTTTGGCTTATCAGCCATTTTTTCCAAGGTTAGTGTTGATTCATGCGCCGCTCAAGGCAATAGGAAAGATACCATTTCGAATGAGGGGTATGGGCCACACATGAAGATCGCCAAGCCCGAGTCGCACGGTTTCGATGCATCTCGGCTCGCCCGGATCGATAGCTTCCTGCAGGATCGCTATGTCGATTCCGGCAAGCTTCCCAACGCCCAATTGCTCGTCGGCCGTAACGGCGAGATCGTGCATTTCGCGAATCTGGGCGCCGCGCGCGAAGGCGGCGCCACGACCGGAAAAGGGGCAATCGACGAATCGTCCCTGTTCCGCATCGCCTCGATGACCAAGCCGATCACCTCGATCGCCTTCATGATGCTGGTCGAGGAGGGCAAGGTCGCCGTCGATACGCCGGTCCATCACGTCCTGCCCGAGTTGAAGGGCCTCGGAGTCTATAACGGCGGCGGGGCCGGCGTTCCGTTCCAGACGAAGCCGACCGCCGAGCCGATGCGCATGGTCGACCTGCTGCGCCATACCTCGGGGCTGACCTACGGCTTCCAGAACCGATCCAACATCGATGCGGCGTATCGCGAGGGGAAGATCGAGAACTGGCACGGCAATCTCGACCTCGACACCTTCGTCGCCGCGCTTGGCCAGATCCCGCTTGAATTCTCGCCGGGCGAGGCCTGGAATTATTCTGTATCGACCGACGTACTCGGCGCGGTCGTCCAGCGCGTCGCGGGCATGCCGCTGGCCGACTTCTTCAGCGCAAGGATCTTCGCGCCGCTGAAGATGGACGACACCTTCTTCGCGGTGCCGGCGGACAAGATCGATCGCCTGACCGATTGCTACACCTTCGTGCCCGGCAAGGGCCGCGTGATGTACGATCGCGGCGCTGAAAGCGCGTGGAGCCGGATGCCCAAGCTCGTATCGGGCGGCGGCGGACTGGTGTCGACCGCGCTCGACTATCACCGCTTCTGCCGCATGTGCCTCAATGGCGGCGAGCTCGACGGCGCCCGCATCGTCGGACGCAAGACGATCGACCTGATGACCCGGAACCATCTCCCGGGCAGCTCGGACCTGTCGAGCATGTCCAGATCGCTGTTCAGCGAGGCGGCCAACGCCGGGACGGGATTCGGGCTTGGCTTCGCGGTCAATATCGACGTGGCGCGATCCATGATCCCGGGATCGGTGGGAGAATATTATTGGGGCGGCATGTTTTCGACCGCCTTCTTCATCGATCCCGTCGAGCGCCTGACCATGATATTCATGACTCAGATGAGCCCGTCCAACGTATATCCGATCCGCCGCGAGCTGAAGACGCTGATCTATTCGGCCCTGACCTGATCAACCCAGACCTACTCGTCCGGGCGAGCCCCGGAATTCCGAAGATTGCAGGAGAGTGAAATGACGTCCCCCATTCGCACCGAACGCCATGACGACGTACTGGTCATCATCTCGGACAACCCACCGGTCAACGCGCTGGGCGCCGCCGTCCGCCAGGGCCTCGAGGCAGGCGTGAAGGAAGGCCTCGCCGATGCCAGCATCAAGGCGATGGTGATCCGCTGCGACGGCCGCACCTTCTTTGCCGGCGCCGACATCACCGAATTCGGCAAGCCGATGCAGGAGCCGGGCCTGCCGACCCTGGTCGACATGATCGAGGCATCGGACAAGCCGGTGGTCGCCGCGATCCACGGCACGGCGCTGGGCGGCGGCTGCGAGGTGACCCTGGCCTGCCATTACCGCATCGCGGTTCCCTCCGCGAAGATCGGCACGCCCGAGGTGAAGCTGGGCCTGCTCCCGGGTGCCGGCGGCACGCAGCGCATCCCGCGCATCGCCGGCGTTGCACTCGCGCTGGAGATGACCGCCAAGGGCGATCCGATCTCGGCCAAGCGCGCGCTCGACGCGGGGCTGATCGACAAGCTGGCCAGCGAGGACAGCCTCGAAGCCGACGCGATCACCTTTGCACGCGACATAGCCGACAAGACTCCCCTGCCCCGCGCCAGCCAGAAGACCGCGACGCCGGACCCTGACGCGGTCGCTGCGTTCAAGAAGGAGAACGCCAAGCGCTTCCGCGGCTTCGACGCGCCCGCCGCCAACATCGCCTGTGTCGAGAAGGCGTCGGACGGATCGACGTATGAAGAAGGCGTCGCGTTCGAGCGGCAGGAGTTCATGAAGCTGATCATGGGCGTCCAGTCGGCAGCGCAGCGCCATATCTTCTTCGCCGAGCGCCAGGCAGCGAAGATCGACGGCGTGCCGGCCGATATCGCGCTCCGCCCGATCAAGCGTGTCGGCGTGATCGGCGCCGGCACGATGGGCGGCGGCATCTCGATGAACTTCCTGAGCGCCGGCATTCCCGTGACGATCGTCGAAATGGCCCAGGAGGCGCTCGATCGCGGCACGGGCGTGATCCGCAAGAATTATGAAGCCAGCGCAGCCAAGGGCCGGATGAAGCCGGAACAGGTCGAGGCTGCGATGGGCGCCCTGAACCCGACGCTCGATTTCGATGCGCTCAAGGACTGCGACCTGATCATCGAGGCGGTCTATGAGAATATGGACGTGAAGAAGGAGATTTTCGGCCGGCTCGACACCATCGCCAAGCCGGGCGCGATCCTTGCTTCCAACACCAGCTACCTCAATGTCGACGAGATCGCGGCCAGCACCAGCCGGCCCGCGGACGTACTCGGCATGCACTTCTTCTCGCCCGCGAACGTGATGAAGCTGCTGGAAGTGGTGCGCGGCGCGAAGACCGCGCCCGATGTCCTCGCCACGGTGATGGCGCTGTCCAAGACGATCAGGAAGGTCGCCGTAGTCGCGGGCGTCTGCCACGGCTTCATCGGCAACCGCATGCTGATGCCGCGCCAGGTCGAAGCCAACAAGCTGCTGATGGAAGGCGCGACGCCCGAACAGATCGACCGCGTCCATGTCGAATTCGGCATGCCGATGGGCCCGTTCCAGATGAGCGATCTCGCCGGGGTCGATATCGGCTGGCACCGCGACCCGACTCGGATCGAGAATATCCGCGACGCGCTCGCCGCGGAGGGCCGCTGGGGCCAGAAGACCGGCAAGGGCTTCTACGATTATGACGAGAAGCGGAACCCGACGCCGAGCCCACGGGTAGCCGAGATCATCGAGGAGTTCCGGTCAAAGTCGAACCTGGCGAAGCGCGAGATCAGCGACGAGGAGATCATCGAGAAGACGCTCTACACCATGGTCAATGAAGGCGCGCTGATCCTGGAGGAGAAGATGGCACAGCGCGCGTCGGACATCGATGTGGTGTGGATCTATGGCTATGGCTGGCCGGTCTATCGCGGCGGCCCGATGTTCTGGGCCGATACCGAAGGCCTGAAGAAGATCGTCGCGGGCCTGGAGAAGCATGGCTTCAAGGTTGCGCCGCTGCTGAAGGAGAAGGCGGAGAGCGGCGGGCGGTTCAATTGATGCCGCAGGAAGCTGCCTCGTCGTTCGTGTCGAGCATAGTCGAGATATATGGCTTCTCGACCACGCTCGAAGCGAACGGAGTAGGTGAATGACCGAGAAATCGGCCCTCGAAACCGCCGCGGCGATCCGCGCCGGCGAAACCAGCGCGCTCCTCGAATGCGAAGCGGCGATCGCTCGCATCGAGGCGCGCGACGGGCTGATCAACGCGGTTGTCGTGCGCGATTTCGATCGCGCACGACAGCACGCGGCCGAGATGGATCGCCGCCTCGCCGCGGGCGACACGGCACCGCTGCTCGGCGTTCCGATGACGATCAAGGAAAGCTACGATATCGCCGGCCTGCCGACGACCTGGGGCTTCGAGGCGCATCGCAACCATATCGCGCAGAAGGATGCTGTCGCGGTCACCCGATTGAAGGCGGCAGGCGCGGTGTTCCTCGGCAAGACCAACGTGCCAGTCGGCCTTGCCGACCTTCAGTCGGTCAACCCGATCTACGGCCGTACTAACAATCCGCATGACCTTGCCCGCGTATCGGGTGGCTCCTCCGGCGGATCGGCGGCGGCGCTGGCGAGTGGGATGGTGCCGCTCGAATATGGCTCCGATATCGGCGGCTCGATCCGCGTGCCCGCGCATTTCTGCGGCGTATGGGGCCACAAGCCGACCTTCGGCGTGCTGCCGACCGAGGGGCATTTCTTTCCCGGCACCGACGGCGCCCGCGTCGTCCTCTCGGTGATCGGGCCGATGGCGCGCGACGCGGCCGACCTGGCGCTAGCGTTCGATCTCGTCGCCGATATCCCGCAGCCCCATGCGACGATCGAAGGGCCGCGCGGCCTGCGCGTCCTGTTATTGACCGAGCATCCGCTCGCCAGGGCCGATCCGGCGATCGTCGCCGCGATCGAGCATGCCGCAATAAAGCTGGAGACCGCCGGGGCCCGAATATCGCGCTCCACCGATCTCCTGCCCGATCTCGCCAGGCAGCAGGGCGATTACATGCGCATGCTCGCCATCGCGATGGCGCGTGGCGCCGCACCCGAGGGTGGTACCGCAGCGACGCTGCCGCAATGGTTCTCGATGCTCGACGACCAGGCACGCAACACCCGCGCCTGGACACGGCTGTTCGAGGATTTCGACGTGGTCTTCGCCCCGGCACTGGGCAGCGCTGCCTTTGCGCATGACGACACCGATCTGCGCCAGCGCTTGCTGCCCATCGATGGCGAACAGACCTTCTTCGCCCTGCAATTCGCCTGGCCCGGCCTCGCCACCTATCCCGGCCTCCCCGCCACATCCGTGCCGATCGGACGCACGGCGGAAGGTCTGCCGATCGGCATGCAAGTCATTGCCGGGCTCAACCGCGACCATAATGCCATCGCCGCGGCCCGGCTGGCTCATGAATTAGTCTGGAGCAAATGATGACCGACCTCGAAAACTTCCGCGCCGAGACGCGTGCCTGGCTGGAAGAGAATTGCCCCGCCGAGATGCGCGAGCCGATCCGGTCGGAGAAGGACGCCGTGTGGGGCGGCCGCGACCAGAGCATGCTGTCGCCGGCCCAAAAGGCCTGGATGGACCGGATGGGTGCCCGTGGCTGGACCGTGCCCGACTGGCCCAAGGCCTATGGCGGCGGCGGGCTGAGCCCGGCGGAGACCAAAACCCTGCGTGAGGAAATGGCGAAGATCCGGGCACGCAATCCGCTCAACAGCTTCGGCATTTCGATGTTGGGCCCGGCGCTTCTCAAATACGGCACCGAGGAGCAGAAGCTCGACTATCTCCCCAAGATCGCGCGCGGCGAGATCCGCTGGTGCCAGGGCTATTCGGAGCCGAATGCCGGCTCCGACCTGGCTTCGCTCGCTACTTCGGCTGAGGACAAGGGCGACCATTATCTCGTCAATGGGCAGAAAGTATGGACCAGCTATGCCGACAAGGCCGACTGGATCTTCTGCCTGGTCCGCACCGACAAGACGACCAAGCAGGGCGGCATCAGCTTCGTGCTGTTCGACATGGCAAGCGAGGGCGTTTCGACCAAGCCGATCCTGCTGATCTCCGGCAATTCGCCGTTCTGCGAGACGTTTTTCGACAATGTGAAGGTGCCGAAGTCGCAGCGCGTGCATGACGAGAACAAGGGGTGGGACGTCGCCAAATATCTGCTCGGGCATGAGCGCGAGATGATCTCCGGCATGGGGCTCGGCGCGGCGGGCGGCAATCCGCTGGTCGATGGGGCGATCGCGACGATCGGACTGGATCATGACGGCCGGCTTGCCGATCCGTTGCTGCGAGCGAGCATTGCGCTGTTCGAGGTACGGTCCAGGGCGTTCGGGATGATGTCCGAGCGGTTCATCGACGAACTGAAGGCGGGTCGCGCGCATCCTGCCCAGCCGAGCATGATGAAATATTACGGCACCGAACTGAACAAGAACCGGCACGAGTTGATGATGGCGGCGGGCGGATCGGACGCGCTCGAATGGGAAAGCGAGCGCTCCTCCGGCGGCGCGGGGCCGCGGGCGTGGCTTCGGACCAAGGCGAACTCGATCGAAGGCGGCACCAGCGAGGTGCAGCTCAACATCATCGCCAAGCGAATCCTCGATCTGCCGAGCAATTGATCGATAGCCCTTTCCCTTGTGGGAAGAGGGTCGGGAAAGGGGCAGTCTAGACAGTTTACCAATCGGGCCGGACGCGAGAGACTGCCCCTCTCCCCGGTCCTCTCCCCACAGGGGAGAGGGAGATTTTGAATGCCTCTCTATCTGAACGACGAACAGACGATGCTCCGCGATACCGCTCGCGATTTCGTTGCCGAGCATGCGCCCGTCTCACACATGCGCAGGCTGCGCGACGACAAGGATGCGGCGGGTTTTTCGCGCGACCTGTGGAAGAGCTTTGCCGAGATGGGCTTCACCGGCATCCTGATCGGCGAGGACGCGGGCGGGCTTGGGCTCGGCCATGTCGATGCCGGAATCGTGCTTGAGGAGATCGGTCGCAACCTTTCTCCCTCCCCTTTTCTGACCACCGCCGTCGCGGCGGTCGAAGCGTTGAAGGGCAGCGCCCAGGCGAACCGCTGGTATCCCGGCATCCTGGCCGGCGAGACCGTGGCCGCGCTGGCGCTCGACGAGAGCGCGAAGCATCGCGACAGCGTCGCACTAAAAGCCGAGCGATCGGGCAATGGCTTCCGCCTGTCCGGCAAGAAGCAGTTCGTCACTCATGGTCACGTGGCCGACCTGATCATCGTCGCCGCGCGTACTGCCGGTTCGGCCGACGATTCAAACGGCATCACCCTGTTCGCGGTCGAGAAGGGCGCGGCCGGACTGACCGCCGAGGCCGAACGGCTCGCCGATTCGAGCATCGCTGCGCGTCTCGAGTTCGACAATGTCGAACTGACCGCTGATGCGGTGATCGGCGAGGTCGATGCCGGCCGCGATCCGCTCGGGCGGCTGCTTGCCGCCGGGCGCACCGGTGCCTCGGCCGAACTACTCGGCGTCGGCGGCGGGGCGATGGACATGACCGTGTCCTATCTCAAGGAGCGCAAGCAGTTCGGCGTGACGATCGGCAGCTTCCAGGCACTGCAGCATCGCGCCGCCCATCTCTATTCGGAGATGGAGGTTGCCCGCGCCGCGGTGCTCAAGGCTCAACAGTTGCTCGATGCATCGGACGAAAAGGCGGATCCAGCCGTGTCGGTCGCGAAGGCGATGACCGCGCTCGCCACGACGCTCAGCGTGCAGGAGGGCGTGCAGATGCATGGAGGCATCGGCATGACCGACGAATATGATATCGGCTTCTACATGAAGCGGGCGCGCGTCCTGGCCGAGATGTTCGGCGATGCAAATTTCCATGCCGACAAGCTCGCACGAGCGGCGGGTTACTGATGGACCTCAACACGCCACCCGATATGCCGCCCGAAGCGCTCGCCCAGGGCCTGGTCGATCTCCTCGAAATCGAGGAGATCGATACCGATCTCTATCGCGGCAAGCGTCAGCCGGGCGGCGTAGGCCGCGTGTTCGGGGGACAGGTGATCGCCCAGGCGCTGCAGGCAGCGCAGCGATCGACCGACGCGCCCAAGATCGCGCACTCGCTCCACGCCTATTTCATGCGGCCGGGGAACGAAGATTTCCCGATCATCTTCCGCGTGGTGCGCGATTTCGAAGGCCGCAGCTTCGCGACTCGGCGCGTAATCGCGATGCAGCAGGGCCAGCCGATCCTCAATATGGCGGCGAGCTTCCAGATTCCCGAGGAAGGGCTGCACCATCAGCACAAAATGCCCGATGTGCCGGGGCCGGACGAACTGAAATCCGATATCGAGCTCCGCCGCGAGATGATCGACGATATCCCGGAGAAGTTCCGGCGGCACATGCTTCGGTCGCGGCCGATCGAGATCCGCCCGGTTCATCCGCGAAGCTGGTTCAGGCCGGTCAAACAGGAGCCGAAGCAGGACAGCTGGTTCCGTCTGGTCGCCCCGATCGGCGACGATGCCGCCATGCACCGCGCGATCCTGGCCTATGCGTCGGACATGTCGCTGCTCGGCACGTCGATGCTGGCGCACGGCATCAACTGGATGACGCACAATGTGCAGACCGCCAGCCTCGACCATGCGCTGTGGCTGCACGAGGAATTCCGTGCCGACGACTGGTTGCTCTATTCCTGCGACAGCCCCTGGGCCGGCCATGCCCGCGGCTTCAACCGCGGCAGGATCTACAGTCGCGACGGCAGGCTGGTGGCCAGCGTGGCGCAGGAAGGACTGATGCGGCTGCGCGAGTAATCGGCCTTTAGAGGAACACTTCAGTCAGGTTCGCCCAGCGCATTCGACGGGCCGATAGAACCCGCGTACTTCAACGCCGTAGCCCGCGCCGAAGCTGTCGATCGTTCGGGCCTATCAGGCCAACCCGCCTTGGATGACGGCAAATCCACGCGGGAAGCGACGACGCTCACCCATCTCTTCCGCGACCAGCCGCGCGGCGATCCTTGCGCCATGCTCGGTCAGAAAGGGCATATCGTGAAACACGATCATACCAAGCGACCAGTCGCCCAGGGTGACCAGCCCGCGACGGACGAGTGCGCGTTCGCCGTGCGTATCGACGCTGAATCGCCAGCCGCGATGCAGTGCGCGCAACATCCCTTTTTCATCGGCGCTGAGCGGGCCGTCATTCGGGTCGTTTTCGTGAAGTATCACCATGCCTAGCGGTTCTCGACATTTAGACGATGAAATGCCGGCGGTGCGCCGGTATCAACCGAAGTTATGGATTCGGCCACCCCCACTTCCTCGCGCAGCACCCGCTCGACGGCATCGCTCGTGCGCTTGCTCGGCCTTCCCCGAAAGATTTCGGACACTGACTGGGCGGCAAGCGAATGCGCCCGCTCGAATGCGGCGACGGACCCGAACCTCTTTCGCAGCACGGCCTTGACGTCTTCCTTGTGCATTCCTGCAAACAACATCACACCATGCCGCCAATTATGGGACGATATTTCGAACTTATACCGAAATTTCGTGCCTAGCAAGACATCATGAAGGGCGACGAACAACTTCGCCGGTTTGGCGAACGGCTGCGCGAAGCGCGGATTCTTACTGGTTCCAACCAGCAGGAGTTTGCGGTTCTGGGAGGCGTGAAGAAGAATAGTCAGGTTTCCTACGAGACCGGCAAGACAGCACCGACCGTCGAATATCTGTATCGACTGGCCGGCCATAGCGTCGACATAGGATATGTCCTTACGGGCCGGCGCGGGGATGGCAGCCGGGAGGGCGAGGAACGCCAGCTGGTCGACATGTTCGATAAGCTCGACACGCGGGAGCGGGATGCCATCGTCATGATGCTGGCGATCCTCACGGGAGCGGTTCAGGACGCGGACCCGGCGCAGGTAGAACGCCCGTCGCGCACGCTCCACGATTCGCGCCGGGATTTCAGAGGCGAAGGCGACGGCTGAACCACCGGAGCGATGTCTCCGTCTAGACTGCCGTCTTGCCATATTCCTGGCGAATCACCGGATGGCTCGACGACAGCCCGCCATCCACCGCGATCGCCTGACCGTTGACATAGCTTGCGTCATCAGAGGCGAGGAAGGCAGCGACCTTGGCCAGTTCTTCAGGCTGCGCGCCACGGCGAAGCGGGTTCAGGCGCCCCACGCGGTCGAGCTTGCCGGCCTCACGGGCATAATCGAACGTGGGCTTGGTCATGCCGGTCTCGGTAAGGCCGGGGCAGATGGCGTTGACCCGGACGTTCGATCCGGAAAGCTGTTGCGCGGAGACCATCGCGAGGTTGATCACCCCGGCCTTCGACGCCGAATAGGCGGGACTGCCCGCCCCCGAGCGGATGCCGGCGACGCTTGCGGTCAGCACGATCGCCCCGCCGCCACGCTCGGCGATCCTGGGCGCTGCGTGCTTGATCGCGACATAGGGCCCGATCAGGTTCACGCGCAGAACTTCGGTGATCAGCGCCACGTCGGTATCGAAGATATTGGCCATGCCGCCCGAGATGCCGGCATTGGCGAACATCACGTCCAGCCCGCCATAATATTCGCACGCGACCGCGACCGCGCGGATCACATCCTCTTCGCTACCCGCATCGATCTGGATGGCGTGGCCGGTGCCGCCCGCCTTGTCGATCATGTCGGCGGTCTCGAACACCGCGTCGGACTTGTCAGCCGCGATCACCTGCCCGCCTTCGCTGGCAAAGAGGAGCGAGGCGGCCCGGCCGATGCCCGACCCCGCGCCCGTGACGATGATCGATTTGCCGGTGAACCTTGCCATTTCTCTTCTCCTAGATCGTCACGCCACCATCGATCACGATCGTCTGGCCGGTCATGAAGCTGCTCGCGGCCGAGGCGAGGAACACGACCCCGCCGGCGATCTCCTCGGGATTGCCGATGCGACGTAGCGGGGTGGCGGCGTTGCGGCGCTCGGCCAGCTTCTCGTCTTCCCACAACGCGCGCGCGAAGTCGGTCTTGATCAGGCCGGGGGCGATGCAATTCACCCGGACATTGTCCGGCCCGAACTCGACCGCGAGGTTGCGGGCAAGCTGCATGTCGGCCGCCTTCGAGATGCAATAGGCACCGATCACCGGCGACCCGCGCAACCCGCCGATCGAGGAGATGATGACGATCGATCCTGACTTCCGCGCGCGCATCTCGGGCGCGACCATGGAGACCAGCCAGTGGTTGGAGATGATGTTGTTGTCGAGGATCTTGCGGAACTGATCGTCGGCGATACCCCCCTGCGGGCCGTAATAGGGGTTGGACGCGGCGTTGCAGACCAGCACGTCGACCTGGCCGAAGGCGCGTCGCGTTTCGTCGACCAGGTTCTGCAATCCCGCCTTGTCGGAGATATTCGCGGCGACCGCGATCGCCGAGCCGTCGCCATATTTCGCGTTGATTTCAGCCGCCACCTCGTCGCAGGCATCCTGCTTGCGGCTTGAGATGACCACCTTTGCGCCATGTTCGGCCAGCTCGAAGGCGCTTGCCTTGCCGATCCCTTTTGAGGAGCCGGTGATGATGGCGACCTTTCCGGTCAGGTCGAACTGCGACATCGCTCTCTCCTAGGCGCCCGCTTTTTGCGCAAAGCCCCATGCCGCCGCCGCAAGTCCGGGCACGCGCTCAGCCGTTTTCGCCGCCTGGGCGCTTGAGGCGGTGCCGTCGACGATACGCTTCTTGATGCCCTGGACGATGCCGGTCAGGCGGAAGAGGTTGTAGGCGAAATACCAGTCGAGCTGCGGCACCCCGTCGCGCTTCGTCGCCCTGCAATAGCGTGCGACGATGTCTTCGATCGTAGGGATGCCGGTTTCCGGCCCGGCCAGCCCCATCACGCCGGAGCGCCCCTCAGGCTGGGTGACCCAGTTCATGAGGAAATAGGAGAAGTCGGCGAGAGGATCGCCAAGCGTCGACAATTCCCAGTCGAGCACCGCGATCACCCGGGCCTCGCCGCCGGCGAAGATCATGTTGTCGATGCGATAGTCGCCGTGCACGATCGAGGTACGCGTCTGCTCGGGAAGCGTGCGTGGCAGCCACTCGATCAGCGCCTCGACATCGGGCATGTGCTCGGTCTCGGACGCGCGATACTGCTTGGTCCAGCGCGCGACCTGACGTTCGAAATAATTGCCCGGCTTGCCATAGTCGCCGAGGCCGGCCGCGACATAGTCCGTGTTGTGGAGCGCCGCGAGCGTATCGACCATCGCATTGTAGATGTCGCGCCGATCCTCCGGTGCCATGCCCGGCAGCGAGCCGTCCCACAGGTTGCGCCCCTCGACCAGTTCCATGATGTAGAACATCGAGCCGATCACGTCCGGATCCTGACACAGGCCGAACGGCGCGGGCACCGGAAAGCCGGTCGGGTGGAGCCCGGCGATCAACCGGTATTCGCGGTCGACCGCATGAGCCGAGGGCAGCAATTTGCCGAAAGGCTGGCGTCGCAGGACATAGGATTTTCCGGGCGTATCGACACGGTAGGTCGGGTTGGACTGGCCGCCCTTGAACTTGGACAGGGTAACCGGGCCGGCAAAGCCCGGCGTGTTGCGCCCCATCCAGCGTTCGACCGCCCGTGGATCGATCGTGTCGTCCTGGGGGACAGGGATGGTCCCCACCATCGTCACGTTCGCGTCTTCCCGCGCGGTCATGCGAAGGTGATCACCGACCGGGTCGAATCGCCTTTCCGCAAGTCGTCGAACGCATCGTTGATCCTCTCCAGCGGCAGGCGATCGGCAATGATCGTGTCCAGGTCGAGTTGCCCGCGCATGTAGAAATCGACCAGGCGCGGGATATCGACCGGAAAGCGGTTCGACCCCATCAATCCGCCCTGAAGCTTCTTGCCCGCGAGCAGGTCCATCGCGGAGAGCCCGACCTTCTCGGCCAGCGGCATCATGCCGAGGATCGTCGCGGTGCCGCCGCGGCGCAGGACCTTCACCGCCGTCGCCGCCGATTGCGGCCGGCCCACTGCCTCGATGGCGTGATGCACGCCGCCCTTGCTGATCTCGACGACCTGATCCGCCGCCGTATCGGCCAGCGCATCGATCGAATGAGTCGCGCCGAGCTTCTCGGCCAGCGCGCGCTTCTCCGGCACCGGATCGAGCGCGATGATCTTGCCGGCGCCGGCGATCTTCGCGGCATTGACGGCGGCAAGGCCGATGCCGCCGCAGCCGACGATGCACACTGTCTCGCCCGGGGTCACGTCGGAAGTGTTGAACACCGCGCCGGCGCCCGTCGTCACCGCGCAGCCGATCAGCGCGGCACGGTCAAGCGGCATGTCACGATCGATCGCGACACAGGCATGCTCATGGACCAGCATCTGCTCGGCATAGGCCGATAGGTTGAGCATCTGGGCGATCGGCTGGTCGCCCATCATCAGACGCGGCGGCGCGCCCTTGGGGCGGCGTACGCTGGGATCGACGCACAATGACATGTGTCCGGTGACGCAGAACTCGCAATGCCCGCAGAACACCGACAGGCAGGTCACGACATGGTCGCCGACCTTGACCGTCGAAACGTCACTGCCGACCGCCTCGACGATACCGGCGGCCTCATGGCCTGGGATGGTCGGCAGCGGGTGCGGATAGGCGCCGTCGACGAAATGCAGGTCCGACCGGCACACCCCGACCGCGACGGTACGGATCAGCACTTCGCGCGGACCGGGGTTAGCGACGGTGATCTCCTCGATACGGAGTGGCGTCTTCGGTTCGAAAAGGACTGCGGCTTTCACATTCTTCCTTTCGTCACCCCGGGGACTGGTCCGGGGTCCACCGCGCCGCAAGCGCGAGTGGATGAGTGGCTCCCGGACCGGGTCCGGGGAGACGGTAAGATTACCGGCGCACCGCTTCCTTGGCGGCCACCGCCTCCGGCAGGTCGGCATATTTCCCGAATTCGTTGCGGGCGATCGCGCGATTATGGACCTCGTCCGGGCCGTCGGCGAAGCGCAGGGTACGCATCGCCGCCCAGGCATGGGCGAGCCCGAAATGCTGGCTGACACCACCGCCGCCATGCGCCTGGATCGCATCGTCGAGAATCTGCAGCGCCATGGTCGGTGCCGCCACCTTGATCATCGCGATCTCGAGCTGGGCGGACTTGTTGCCGGCCTTGTCCATCATATCGGCGGCCTTAAGGCAGAGGAGGCGCGTCATCTCGATATCGATGCGCGCCTTGGCGATGCGCTGTTCCCAGATCGAATGATCAGCGATGCGCTTGCCGAAAGCGACTCGGGTAAGCAGCCGCTTGGCCATCGCCTCGATCGCGACCTCGGCCACGCCGATAGTGCGCATGCAGTGATGGATACGGCCCGGCCCAAGGCGCCCCTGCGCGATCTCGAACCCCCGCCCTTCGCCAAGCAGGAGATTCTCGACCGGCACGCGCACATTCTCGAGCAACACCTGGCCATGGCCATGCGGCGCATGATCATAGCCATAGACAGTCAGCATATGTTCGATCTTCACGCCGGGCGCGTCCATCGGCACCAGGATCTGGCTCTGCTGGCTGTGGCGCGACCCTTCCGGGTTGGTCTTGCCCATTACGATCGCGACCTTGCAGCGCGGGTCTCCGACGCCCGAGGACCACCATTTCCGGCCGTTGATCACATAATGATCGCCGTCGCGCTCCATGCGCGTTTCGATGTTGGTCGCGTCGGACGATGCGACCGCCGGCTCCGTCATCAGGAAGGCCGAACGGATCTCGCCGTTCATCAGCGGGCGAAGCCATTGCTCCTTCTGCTCCAGCGTACCGTAGCGATGAAGAACCTCCATATTGCCCGTGTCGGGCGCCGAGCAGTTGAAGCATTCCGACGCCCAGCCGACCTTGCCCATCTCCTCGGCGCAAAGCGCATATTCGAGGTTGGTGAGCTGCGTGCCCTCGAACTCGAAACTGTCGTCGACGTGGCGCTGGCCGGAGTGCGGCGGCATGAAGAAATTCCAGAGGCCCGCCTCCTTGGTCTTGACCTTCATCTCCTCGATCACCGGGATGACCTTCCAGCGCTCGCCTTCATGTTCCTGCCGATGGTACTCGTCCTGGCGGGGGCGGATATTCTGGTCGATGAAGGTCTTCACGCGGTCCCGAAAATAGGTCTCGCGCTCGCTCAGCGTGAAATCCATGATGCATCCTCCATCGCTCTTTCCATCGGCGTTAGACCGTACCGCGTTTTCGGTAAAGCGCCTTTGCGGCTGAAATTGCCGTCATACAGGCGCATAGAAAAAACACTGTCTCTTCGAAAAGAAGATGTTACAGTTTGGCTCATGCAAGCTGCCGAAGACGTCCAGGGGGAGGAGGAGGCAGGCACGAAGCGGTTCCGCGCCAAGCGGGACGCGATTCTCGCCGCCGCCGCCGAAGCAATCAACGAACAGAGCGCGAAAGGCATGACCTTCGCGGACGTGGCCCGGCGCGTGGGGCTGAACACCACCAGCGTCACTTACTATTTCAAGCGCAAGGAGGATCTGGCGGCCGCCTGTTTCGAGCATACGCTCGAAAGGCTGCAGGCGATGCTCGACGAATCGCTGACCAAGGCGACGCCGCAAGCGCGAGTCGCCCATTATCTCGCGCTCAACATGGAACGCTTCGCGCGAATCGAACAGGGCGAGGAACAGGCCTTCGCAGTCCTGTCCGATCTTCGCGCGATGGAGGAACCGGTGCGCGGCCGCCTGCTGGCTGGCTGGCAGCGCGTGTTCCGCACGACCCGCAGCCTGTGGGGGCCCGCCGCCAGCCGCGCCCAGACCGACCTGCATGGCGCGCGCGCGCACGTGCTGCTCGAGAACACCTTCTGGCTGCCGATGTGGCTGGTCCGGTACGAGCTCGACCAGTTCGGCCGGATCGAAGACCGGCTGATGGATGTGTTCGAACACGGCATCGCCGGGCCGAAGCAGAATTGGGCGCCCGACCTGATCGACCTGGAGCATGACGAGCCCGAGCCCGGGCGCGAAGCCTTCCTCCTCGCCGCGACCCGCCTGATCAACGAACTGGGCTATCGCGGGGCATCGGTGCAGAAGATCGCATCCGAGCTGAACGTCACCAAGGGTAGCTTCTACCATCACCTGGACGCAAAGGATGATCTGGTCATCGCCTGCTACAGGCGCAGCTTCGACACGATCGCCGACGCGCAGCAACTTGCTGACGAACGCAGGGGCAGCCACTGGCACCGGCTGACCGGCACCATCGCCACCCTGCTCGACATTCAATTCTCCGAACGCGGGCCGTTGCTGCGGACCACCGCACTGTCGGGCCTGCCGCGCACGGTACGCCGGGCGATGGTCGAACGCTCCAACCGGATCGCGCGACGCTATGCCGGCACGATGATGGACGGGATCGCCGAAGGATCGATCCGGCCAGTCGATGCGCTGGTCGCGTCGCAGGCGTTGATGGCATTGCAGAATGCGGCCTTCGACATGCGCAAATGGGCAAGCACCATGCCACGCGAGAAGGCTATCGCCTTCTACGCCTCGACCCTGGCGTTCGGGCTGTTCGACGATCGGGTGCTCGATTTATGAGCCGCCCCACCACCCCCGTTCGTCCCGAGTAGCCATCGAGCCTGTCGAGATGGCATATCGAGGGAACATATGTGTCTCGATTCGAGCCCTCGACAAGCTCGGTCTCTACTCGACACGAACGGTAAAAATGAAATCGCGCCAAGGATGCGCAGCAGGAGTTATCAATGGCCGGCATGGGCGCATTCGACTGGGCAGACCCCTTTTTCCTCGACGACCAGCTCGAAGATGACGAGCGGATGATCCGCGACACGGCGCGGGCCTATGCACAGGACAGGCTTGCGCCGCGCATCATCGATGCCTTTGCCAACGAGACGACCGACGAGTCGATCTTCCGCGAGATGGGCGCGCTTGGCCTGCTCGGCCCGACCGTGCCCGAGGAATATGGCGGTGTCGGCGCATCCTATGTGGCCTATGGCCTGGTCGCGCGCGAAGTGGAGCGGGTCGATTCGGGCTATCGCTCGATGATGAGCGTCCAGTCGAGCCTCGTGATGTATCCGATCCATGCCTATGGCTCGGAGGAGCAGAAGCGGAAATATCTGCCCAAGCTCGCGACCGGCGAATGGATCGGCTGTTTCGGCCTGACTGAACCTGATGCCGGATCCGACCCGGGCGGCATGAAGACGCGCGCGGTCAAGACGGCGAACGGCTATCGTCTCTCGGGTTCCAAGACCTGGATCTCCAATGCGCCGATCGCCGATGTCTTCGTGATCTGGGCCAAGTCCGACGAGCATGGCGGCGGCATTCGCGGCTTCGTGCTTGAAAAGGGCATGAAGGGTCTGAGCACGCCGAAGATCGAGGGCAAGCTGTCCTTGCGCGCCTCGATCACCGGCATGGTGATGATGGACGATGTCGAGGTCGGCGAGGACGCGCTGCTGCCCGATGTGCAGGGCCTGAAGGGACCGTTCGGCTGCCTCAACCGCGCGCGCTACGGGATCAGCTGGGGGTCGATGGGGGCCGCTGAATTCTGTTTCCATGCGGCGCGGCAGTACGGGCTTGACCGGGCGCAGTTCGGCAAGCCGCTCGCGGCGAACCAGCTCTATCAGAAGAAGCTTGCCGACATGCAGACCGAGATCGCGCTCGCGCTTCAGGCGTCGCTTCGCGTCGGGCGGCTGATGGACGCGGGCAGGTTCGCCCCCGAAATGATCTCGATCGTGAAGCGCAACAATGTCGGCAAGGCGCTCGATATCGCACGGATGAGCCGCGACATGCATGGCGGCAACGGCATTTCAGGCGAATATCAGGTCATGCGCCACCTGATGAACCTGGAGACGGTCAATACCTATGAAGGCGCGCATGACGTCCACGCGCTGATCCTGGGCCGGGCGATCACCGGGATCGCTGCGTTTTGAGCCTGAGCGCACTTTCCCGCTCTTCCCGGACGAAGGCCAGGGAAGAAGAGCGGGTGGGAGCCCGGTGAGCCAGCCTCCGCTCACCGGTCTGAAGGTGATCGAGCTCGCCCGAATCCTCGCCGGGCCATGGGCGGGACAGACGCTGGCCGACCTCGGCGCGGAAGTGATCAAGGTCGAAAGCCCCGAGGGCGACGACACAAGGACCTGGGGCCCGCCGTTCGTCGAGAATCCGGACGGCAGCCGCGACGCGGGTTATTTCCACGCGACCAATCGCGGCAAGAAATCGGTCATCCTCGATTTCCGCACGCCCGAGGGGCAAGCCGAAGTGCGGCGCATGGTCGCTGATGCGGACGTGCTGATCGAGAATTTCAAGGTCGGCGGTCTCGCCAAATACGGGCTCGACTATGCCAGCCTCAGCGCGATCAACCCGCGCCTCGTCTATTGCTCGATCACCGGCTTCGGCCAGGACGGGCCCTATGCCAGCCGCGCTGGATATGACTTCATCATCCAGGGCATGAGCGGCATCATGGACCTGACCGGCGAACCGGACGGCGCGCCGCAAAAGGTCGGCGTCGCCTTTGCCGACATCATGACCGGGCTCTATTCGGTGATCGCGATCCAGGCCGCCCTCGCCCATCGCGAGAAGACCGGGCGCGGGCAGCAGATCGACATGGCCCTGCTCGACACGATGGTCGGCGTGCTCGCCAACCAGGCGATGAATTTCTTCGTCAGCGGCCAGACGCCGCCCCGGCTCGGCAACGCACATCTGAACGTCTCGCCCTATGCCGTGTTTCCGACCAGCGATGGCTGGTTCATCCTCGCGGTGGGCAATGACGGGCAGTTCGTCCGGTTCTGCGATGCGCTCGGTCTCGCCAGCCTCAAGGCCGATCCCCGCTTCGCCACCAATGCCGGGCGGCTCGAGCATCGCGAACCGCTGTTCGCGGCGATCCGCGACACGACCTCGCAGTACCAGCGCGACACACTGCTCGCCACGCTCGAGGCGGTCGGCGTGCCGGCCGGTCCGATCAACACCGTCGCCCAGGCATTTGCCGATCCGCAGGTGATCCACCGCGGCATGGCGCTCACGCTCGACCGGGACGGCATGTCCCTGCCCGGCCTGCGCACGCCCATCAGATTCTCGGAATCTCCGCTCGCGCTCGACCGCGCGGCACCCATGCTAGGACAGGACGATCCCGGATGACCCCACCGCTGGCCGGCTTGCGCATCCTGGAGATTGCGGGGATCGGACCCGGCCCCTTCTGCGCGATGATGCTGGCCGACCATGGTGCCGAGGTGATCCGTATAGAACGTCCCGGCGAGGGCAGCGCATTGCAGGTCGCGGCGAAGGACCCGCTGCTGCGGTCGCGCCGGACGATCGCGCTCGACCTGAAGAAGCGCGAAGCCGTTCTCGCCGCGCGTCGCCTCGCACGGGATTGCGACGGGTTGATCGAAGGCTTCCGTCCCGGTGTGATGGAACGACTGGGTCTCGGGCCGGAGCCGCTGCTCGCCGACAATCCGAAACTCGTTTATGGCCGCATGACCGGCTGGGGCCAGACCGGGCCGATGGCGGCGGATGTCGGGCACGATATCAACTATATCGCGATCTCGGGCGCGCTCCACGCCTTCGGGGAGGCCGGCGGGAAGCCGATGCCGCCGATCAACCTGGTCGGCGATTTCGGCGGCGGTGGCATGATGCTCGCCTTCGGCATGCTCGCCGCGATCCTGCAGGCCCAGGCGACCGGGCGCGGCCAGGTGGTCGACTGCGCGATGACCGACGGATCAGCGTTGCTGATGAGCATGATGTGGGGCTTCCGCGCGACGGGTCGCTGGGGGAATGATCGCGGCACCAACCTGCTCGACGGCGGTGCGCATTTCTACGGTACCTATCAGACCGCCGACGGGAAATGGGTGGCGGTCGGCGCGATCGAACCACAATTCTACGCGACGTTGCGGGCAGTGGCGGGACTCGACGGCCCTGAATGGGACGCGCAGTTCGCGCCTGCGACATGGCCGAAACTCAAGGACGAACTGGCACTGCGGTTCAAGACCCGTTCCCAGGCTGAATGGGTTGAGGCCTTTGCCGGGCATGAGGCCTGCTTCGCCCCGGTGCTGGGCTTCGACGAAGCGGCGGCGCATCCGCACAATGTGGCGCGGGCCACCTTTGTGGAGGCGGGGGGCGTTGTCCAGCCGGCTCCTGCCCCGCGCTATTCGGTGAGTGGCACCGTGCCGCCGGCCATGGCGCGCCCGGCTGAAACCGACGCGATCCTTGCCGAGTACGGCTTTGGCGGAGACGAGATCGCCGCGCTCCATGAAGCGGGCGCAATGGGCGACGGATGACAGCGCGCGCATTGCCTGCCCGGCGCGGTCATGCGATATGGGTTGCAAAGAAGAACCCATAGGAGAAAACGCCATGGCCACCGCCGTCCTTCGCAATTCGCAGATGAGCGAAGCCGAATGGGAGGCGCGCCAGCAGCTCGCCGCCTGCTATCGGGTGTTCGCGATGCTCGGCTGGTCCGAGATGATCTACAACCACATCACGCTGAAAATCCCGGGGGAAGAAGGCGCGTTCCTGATCAACCCTTTCGGGCTGCATTTCAGCGAGGTCACCGCTTCGAGCCTGGTCAAGATCGACATCGACGGCAATAAGCTCGACGACAGCCCCTATCCGGTAAATCGCGCCGGCTTCGTCCAGCACGCGCTGTTCCATCGCCATCTGCCCGACGCGCACTGCATCATGCACACCCACACCACGGCGGGCATGGCGGTCAGCTCGGTCGAAGGCGGACTGCGCGCGACCAATTTCTATGCGTGCAACTTCATCGGCCAGATCGCCTATCATGATTTCGAGGGCGTCACGGTGCGCGACGAGGAGGGCGAGCGTCTGCTCGAGCATCTCGGCGACAAGCGGGTGATGCTGCTGAAGAACCACGGCATCCTGGTCATGGGCCGGACCCTGCCCGAGGCGTTCATCAAGCACTGGTCGCTGCAGCGCGCCTGCGAGATCCAGGTCGCCACCGCCGGCATGGGCACCCCGATCGAAGTCTCGCCCGAAGTGGTCGCGGTACATCAGCGCGACTTGCATCAGGTCCAGATTCCCGGCGGCGCAGGAAAAGCGGATTTCGACGCGATGGTGCGCCTGGTCGACAAGACCGACACGAGCTGGCGGAATTGATCTTTCCTACTTCCCCGAGCTCGCCCGCGGAGGATCAGCCGAAGCGGTAGCCCGAGACGGCCCAGCCGAGCACATGGTCCGAATAGTCCAGCACCGCCGGACCATCCCCACCTGCGCCGAGCGCGACCATCAGCGGCAGCAGATGTTCCGCCTCGGGATGCGCGAACCGGGCATGGGGCAATTCCTCCCAGCGCGCGACGCGATCGGCGCGGGCGGCAGGGTCGGGATCGGTCACCGCCCGCGTCAGCGCCTTATCCCACTCGTCGGCCACCGGAGTGACCTGTGGTCCGCGGGCGCGGAGGTTGTGGAAACTCATACCCGACCCCACGATCAGCACGCCCTCGTCACGCAGCGGCGCCAGGGCCCGACCGATCGCGATATGTGCCGCGGGATCAAGATCCTTGCGCAACGACATCTGAACAAGCGGGATATCCGCCCCGGGCACCATGACCATCATGGGGATGAACACGCCGTGGTCCCAGCCCCGCGCCGACTCCTCCCGCACGGGGAATCCAGCGCCTCGCAGCAGCGTCCCGGCACGGCGGGCAACGTCCGGCGCGCCGGACGCGTCCCAGCGCAAGCGGTAAGTGTGCTCCGGAAAGCCATAATAATCGTACAACAGCGGCTGGCCATCCCCCATGTGCAGGGTCACCTCGGGTTCCTCCCAGTGGCCGGACACCATCAGGATTGCCTTTGGACGTTCGGGAAGGGAGGCGAGCAGCCCGGCAAGGTAAGCCTGCATCGGCTGCCACATCGGATCGGACGGACCGCCTGCCGGGTCCATGAAGAAACAGGGACCACCGCCATGCGGGACGAAGAGAGTGGGAAGCGTCATGCCACGGATATCGGCCTGGCCTCGCCTGGTCGCAATCGCGTGGTCGGAAACACGCCGTTTCCCATCACCGACCTTTCCCGTAAGCTTCGTCCATGACCCGCTTCACCGTCAACAATCAGCCCGTCCAGTACAAGATGGACCCGAAGACACCCTTGCTCTGGGCACTGCGTGACGCATCGAACCTGACGGGCGCCAAATATGGCTGCGGGAATGGCGAATGCGGCGCCTGCACCGTCGATATCGATGGCGAGGCAGTGCGCTCCTGCCAGGCAACGATCGGCGCGATCGAAGGCAGTTTCGTCACCACGATCGAAGGCCTGTCACGTGAGCGGGCCCATCCGGTCCAGCTCGCCTGGATTGCGAACAACGTGCCGCAATGCGGCTTCTGCATCCCCGGCATGGTCATGGCCGCGGCGGTACTGCTCAAGAAGAACCGCAACCCCTCCGAGGATGACATCAAGGAGGCGATCACCAATCTGTGCCGTTGCGGGGTCTATCCGCGCATCGTCGAGGCGGTGATGCGAGCCGCGCGAGTCCAGCGCGGGGATGAGACGATCGACGCGGGCGCATCACCCGGCATCGATCCGGCCAGTGCCGCCAGACTGGTGCCGGCACTGACCCCGGGCGGCGGACAGGGTCGGTGAATCCTTTCGCAAGGCTGTCACCCCAATTCAGAAACCGGTCATCGCCAAAAGCGCAAACCGCTGCATCGATCGGGCCGATCATGCGCCCGCGTACCGGAAGGACTGAGATGCGTACCTCTTTCATCATCGCGCTTCTGGCAGCGACGGCGATTGTGCCGGCGGCCGTATCAGCGCAGGATTCGCGACGCGACGATCGGCGTGTGGAGCGCGCCGAGCAACGCCAGGCGAATCCCCAGCCGCGACCTGCCGAGCAACCGCAGCAACCGCCCCGCGCCGAACGCCCCGCCAATGGCGGCGGTGGCTGGGGCGGCGACCGCGGCGGTCGCGGCAACTGGCAGGGCGGGCGCAACCAGCCGCCCCAGGTCGAGGGACAGCCGCAACCACAGCGCCCGCCGTTCAACCCGCAGACATTCCCGCGCGACGGCAATCGCGAAGGCCGCCCCGATGTTCGTGGCGGTGGGGGCGACGGCCGCCCGGATTTCCGCGGCGGCAACCGGGGAGACGGCCGGGGCGGCGGTGCAGTCGTGCCCGGCGGCCAGCAGCCGCAACCGCCCCAGACGAATGGCGGCCGCCCCGGCGGCCGGGGCGACTGGCAGCCGGGCCACGGCGACGGCAACCGCGACTGGCGCAACAACGACAATGGCGGCCGCGGCAACGGCAGTTGGCGTGGCAATGACGGTCGCGGCAATGACGGCAACTGGCGCGGAAACAATGGCCGGAACGACGGCAACTGGCGGAGCAATAACGGTCGCGATGGCAATTGGCGCGGCAATGACGGCCGCAACTGGAACCGTGGCTGGCGCAACGACAATCGTTACGACTGGCGTTCGCGTCGCGATCGCTATCGCAACAATTACCACCTGCCGCGCTACTACGCGCCCTATGGCTGGAGCTACGGCTATCGCCGGTTTGGGATAGGCATCACACTGAACACGATCCTGTTCGAGCAGAATTACTGGATCGACAGTCCGGACTATTACGGCCTGCCACCGGCTTATGGCCCCTATCGCTGGGTGCGCTATTATAACGATGCGCTGCTCGTCGACATCTACAGCGGCCAGGTGGTCGATACGGTGTACGACATCTTCTGGTAGGACGGCCGCGAAGTGAGGGGCCCGGCTGTCATGGCGCCGGGCCCCTTGTCTTTTGCGGATTGTCTTTTGCGGGCGCGACGGCAGACTGAAAAGGTGATGTCCCTGTTTTCGAAGAAACCAGTCCTCCCGAAAAAACCGGGCGGCCCCTCCCCGATCCGCAAGCTGGCCGGCGAAACGGTATCGCGCCGGCTCGATACGAACCCCGCCGCGAAACGCGCCAATGTGGAAAAGGCCCAGGTCTATTACCATCAGGATTTCCTGACACCGGCCCAGTGCACGGCGCTCATGCGGCTGATCGATTCGAATCGGCGCCCGTCGACCTTGCTGTCCGAATCGGGCGACACGAGCTTCCGCACCAGCGAGAGCTGCGACATGGACCGTTGGTCACCCTCCGTCCGTCCGATCGACGAATCGATCGCGGCGTTGCTCGGACTCGATCCAGCCAATGGCGAAACGATGCAGGGACAGCGCTATGCCCCGGGCCAGCAGTTCCGCGCACATCATGATTTCTTCCACGAGGGCCAGCATTATTGGGAAGCGATGAAGGCCAGTGGCGGGCAGCGCACCTGGACAGCGATGATCTATCTCAACAATGTCGAGGAGGGCGGCGCGACCTGGTTTCCCCAGGCCGGTATCCGGGTCGCACCGAAGCGCGGGCTGCTGCTTGCCTGGAACAACATGAACCTGGATGGCAGCCCCAACGAATTCACCTTGCATGAAGGCATGCCGGTAGTGAAGGGCACGAAATATATCGTCACCAAGTGGTTCCGCGAACGGAGCTGGCTAAAGCAGTAAGGCGGCGCGAGCCGAGTGTCGACAAGTTACCATGCGCAAAATCCTGCTTACGACCGTTGGTACACTGGGCGACCTTCATCCGTTCATCGCCATCGGCCTCGCGCTCCAGCGGCGCGGACACCACCCCGTTCTGGCGGTGCCGGAAGACCATGTCGCAAAGACTCGCGCCGCCGGGCTGGATGCCGTCGCGGTGCTGCCGAGCTTCGATGAGATCCGCAAACGAATGGGCCTTGGCGAGGACGACGCCGTCAAGCGCGTCATGGCCGACCAGACCTATCTGCTCGAGCAGGTCCTGCTGCCCTGGCTCGAATCGAGCACCGCCGCCCTGGATGACGTGGTCGGCGGCGTTGACGTGATGGTCGGCTCACTGTTCGTGTTCGGCGCGCCGATCATCGCCGAGAAGCGGCGCGTGCCGCTCGTATCGGTGATTCTTCAGCCGATGGCGATCCTCTCGGTTCACACGCCGCCAAAGACATCGGATTTCTGGATGCTGATCCAGGCACCGGGCGGCCCGATCGGCGTCAGGTGGAACCGGCTCGCCTATGGCTTCATGCGCAAGGTCCTCCGGTTCCGTTATGGTCGGAAGATCGACGAAGTCCGCGCGCACCACGGCCTGGGCCCGGCATGCGACCCGTCGATGTTCGACGTCAGCAAAAAAACCGCGCTGACCCTTTGCTGCTATTCGCCCGTATTCGGCCCGCCCCAGAAAGATGCGCCCGCCAATACCGAGATCGTCGGCTTTCCGGTCTATGACAGCCAGGGCGGCGATACCGAAGCGCCGGACCCCGAGCTCGAGGCATTTCTGGCCGATGGGCCACCACCGCTGGTGTTCACGCTTGGCTCGTTCGCCGTTTACGCACCGGGCGACTTTTACGAAGAGGCAGCAGCGGCCGCCAAATTGCTCGGCGCGCGCGCGGTGCTGCTGACCGGCGAGAAGACCAGCCTGCGTTCCAGCGGCGACATCCTGGTCCGGCCCTATGCGCCACATTCAACACTGTTCCCGCGGGCGGCCGTCATCATTCACCACGGGGGCATCGGCACGACCGGCCAGGCGCTGCGGGCAGGCAAGCCGCAACTCGTGGTACCGCATATGGGAGACCAGGCGGACAACGCACACCGCATCCGCAAGATGGGCCTCGGGCTTGTCCTCAAGGCACGCCGCTTCAACGCTCGCAGGGCAGCTCCAATGATAGCCTCCCTGCTCGACACGCCAGAGTATCGGACTGAAGCCGAGCGGATAGGAACACGCGTCAGGCCGGAAGACGGTGCAGAGGCGGCAGCGATCGCGATAGAGCGGCTCTTCACCGCTTCCTGAGAAAGCCGTTTTCAGTGGCGGCGGAATCGTAATCGGCTTCGGCCCCTGTTCCAGCCATGGCAAAATGTGCCAGAGCGAGGTGGTGAACACTGTACTGAACATCACCCGATCGATCCTTGGCCAGCCCTGGCGCTGGCGCATGCTTGAAGCGGACGCGCGCGATCCCGGCTTTGCACCCGACGATCTGGTGACTCAGCTCCTGCTTGCCCGTGGCTGCCCGCGCGAGGCATTGGACGCACACAAGGCGCCGAGCATCCGCGGCTTCATGCCGGATCCTTCGATCTTCCGCGACATGGACCGCGCCGCCGAGCGGCTGGCCGACGCCGTCCAGACTGGCGAGAAGGTCACCATCTTCGGCGACTATGACGTTGACGGGGCGACCTCAGCGGCGCTGATGATCCTGTTGCTGCGCGATCTGGGACTGGAAGCGCGGGCTTATATCCCCGACCGTCTCATGGAAGGCTATGGCCCCTCGGGCGAAGCGCTGGTTCGGCTGAAGGAAGAGGGTGCGAGCCTGATCGTCACCGTCGATTGCGGCGCGCAGGCTTTCGAGGCGCTGGAGATGGCCCGCGTCGCCGGCGTGGACGTGGTCGTGGTGGACCACCATAAATGTGCCGCCGCCCTGCCCCATGCCCATGCGCTGGTGAACCCCAACCGGCTCGACGAGACCGAAGGCGCTGAGTTCGGCCATCTCGCCGCGGTCGGCGTCGCCTTCCTGCTGGGCGCGGCACTGATCCGGCTGTTGCGGGCGCGTGGTTTTTTCGACGGCCGGACCGAGCCGCGCCTGCTCGACCTGCTCGATATCGTCGCGCTCGGCACGGTTGCCGATGTCGCGCAGCTCAAGGGGCTCAACCGCGCCTTCGTCGCGCAGGGCCTGAAGGTGATGGCCCAGCGTCGCAACATCGGCCTCAACGCACTGATCTCCGCCTCGCGATTGACCCGTGCGCCGACCGCGACCGATCTCGGCTTTGCGCTTGGACCGCGAATCAACGCGGGCGGGCGAGTCGGCAAGTCCGATCTCGGCGTCCGCCTGCTCACCACGCGCGATCCGGCCGAGGCGGCCAGCATCGCGGCTGAACTGGATCGCCTGAACGAGGAACGCCGCGCGATTGAAGCCCTGGTACAGGAAGCCGCGGAGGCCCTTGCAGGCGCCAAGGGCAACCGCGCGGTGATGGTCGTTGCCGGGCGCGGCTGGCATCCTGGCGTGATCGGCATCGTCGCCGGGCGGCTCAAGGAGAAATTCGGGCGCCCCTCGCTGGTGATCGCACTTGATGAACATGGGGTCGGCAAGGGATCGGGCCGGTCGATCCCGGGCGTGGATCTGGGCGCGGCGGTTCTGGCCGCCAAGGATAGCGGCCTGCTCCTCGCGGGCGGCGGGCACGCGATGGCGGCTGGCCTGACCATCGCGGAAGACCAGCTCGATCTTTTCGCCGATTTCCTGGAGGACCGCCTCGACGCCGCCGTCACCCGATCGATCGGCGATCGCGCGTTGCTGCTCGACGCGTTGCTGACGGCGGGTGGCATCACCCCGGCGCTGGTGCAGGCGATGGATGCAGGCGGCCCCTATGGCATGGGCTGGCCCCAGCCCCGTGTCGTCGCGGGGCCAGTTCGGATCGTGAAGGCGGATATCGTCGGCAACGGCCATGTCCGCGCGATCGTCAGCGGCGATGACGGGCGTGTGCTCAAGACGGTCGCCTTTCGGCAGGCCGAAACCGCGCTGGGCGCGGCGCTGCTCGGCGCGCCGCCGCATCGTCGCCTGTGGCTCGCCGGGCGTGCGCGAATCGACGATTGGGGTGCGAAACCCGCGGCAGAGCTCCATCTCGATGATGCGGCATGGGCGGACTAGGTGTTCAGTCTGGGGCTTTAATGCCGCATTATCAGGCCAATTCTTGCCCTACCGATGCCCGCCATCCAGACCCAGATGGGGTGCGCACGACGTGTCATCGTCATTTCGATCACACAATGGGTTGACCAGCGGCCGGCATTTCCCTAACCGGCACGCCCACGCCCGGTTCGTCCGGACATGGCCCCTTCGTCTAGCGGTCTAGGACGCGGCCCTTTCACGGCTGAAACACGGGTTCGATTCCCGTAGGGGTCACCAATCAAGCGCTTTATCGCATTGATTTTGCGTGATAAAATGCAAAAGCACCTGGACTGACACCACAAATGTTCCCACATTTTGCGTGGGCCGGGGTGGGCCGATTCGGGTGCCCGTGGGACACGTCCTCGGCTCTTTTGCCCCTGTTTAGCCTCCCGCGAAAATAAAAACGCCGTGACATGAAGCCTCGGAGGCGGGCGATCTCCACGCGCGAGAGCCGGACCCGTGCGTCATGCCCTCCCCTCCTGCTGTTCATCCTCGCGAGCATCAGAAGGACCAGAACGAAGAGGATGGTTTTGAGGGCGTCGCAGATGGCGTCGAAGGACCGGGGGTTCATTTGGCGTATGAGGCCTTTGATCTTGGAGAAGACCTCCTCGATCGGATTGAAGTCGGGGCTGTAAGGCGGCAGATAGAGTAGGTGCGTGCCGGCGTTTTCGAGGTATCGGAACGCTGACGGGCCAGCTTTCAGCAAACAGCCCAGGTGTTCGCAGGAAGGCGTGCGGCTTCCCGAAATTTTCATGCACCACGATCTCTCGTGCCTGCTCAGGATCGCTTGCCGCCACCCCATATTTCGTCGGGGCAGTAGATCAGCCCGTTATCGTAACGGACTCCCGGTTCACGATCACGGGCTAGAAAAGTAGGTCCATCGAGATCGCACAGGTCACAACGCTGGCCGAGAACGAACGCAGGCGCCTGAGACCAGCTCGTCCCGGTCATGTTGCCGACCATCACACCAAATCCCATGGCGCGCGCTGCCCGCTCCATTTCCAGCGCATGAGTCAGGCCGCCACATTTATCGAGTTTGATGTTGATGAAGTCGGCCAGGCCGATCAGCCCCTCCAGATCACCGATATCCTGAACGCTTTCGTCTGCGGCGATCGATATCGTGCGATCGACGTGACGAAGGTCGGCATCGCGCCCGATCTCGAATGGCTGTTCGATCAGCCCGATACCGGCTTGCCGGAAGATCGGCATGATCGCGTCGAGCCGGTCCGGATCGAAACCGCGATTGCCGTCGACAAAAATATCCGCATCGGGCCGCGCCGCGCGCACGGCCCTCACCCGATCACCATCCTCGCCGCCGCCTTCGAGCTTCAGCTTGATCGACCGAGCGTGGGACATGCCCGCCGCCTTGCGCGCCATCTCGGCCGGCGTGCCGATGCCGATCGTGAACACCGTCGGAATCGGGCGCGCCATCGCCAGCCCCGCAAGCTGCCACACAGGCCTACCGGCATGGCCTGCCTCAACCTCCCACAGCGCAGCGTCGAGCGCGTTACGCGCACCGCCAGCCGGCAACAGGCGCTGAAGCTCGGCGCGATCCACGCCGCCCGCCAACGCGGGGGCAAGCATCGCCACCTGCTCGACGATGCGCGCCGACGTGTCGCCTCGATAATAAACGCCGCAGGCCTCACCGCGGCCGATGACGCCGCGATCCTCAATCGTCACCACCGCGATCTCGGCATGAGTGAACGTCTCGCCCGAGATGCGGAACGGCTCCGCCATCTCCCATCGCTCGGTTTGCGCATGCACTTTCATCCCGTGTCCTCCTGAGCACCCGAATAGCCGCGCGGTGCGGCGGGACTTTGCAGTCCGGCGCGCGGTTTCGCGAATTCGCCAGTCGGATTGCAAAGCAGCGCCCCACGCGATGTGGCTGCGTGCAGACCGACCCGTACGTTTGGAGACACATCGAGTGAATTCGCCCTTCGCACCGCGCTCTGCGGACGATATCGCCGCGCTGGTGAACGCCTACCCGCTGGCGTGGCTGGTGAGTATCGATCCGGCCGGCGAGGTGGTGAGCAGCCAGCTCCCGTTGCTTCCCCTTCCGCAGGAAGACGGCGCGATGCTCCTCCTCGGCCATATGGCGCGTAGCAACCCGCTGGTGCCCCGCCTCCGCGATCGGCCCCGCGCCGCGATTCTGTTCCAGGGGCCGAACGCCTATATCTCGCCAAGCTGGTACGCGGACCGCGATTCCGCGCCGACCTGGGCTTACATCAACGCGACGCTCACCGCCGATATCGCGATCCGCGAGGACATGACCGACCGCGCGATCAACCTGCTGGTCCATCGCATGGAGCAGGGGCGGCCGAGGCGGTGGCGTGTGGCGGAGATCGCGCGCCGTTATGCCGCACTGCGCGACCGGGTCATCGGGTTCACCGCGACGATCGCCAAGATCGATGCACGATTCAAGCTGGCACAGGACGAGTCCCCGCCAGTGGTGCGCGAGACTCTCGAGCATCTGGAAGATGATGCCCTGATCCACTGGATGAAAGCGGCAAACGCCGAGCGGCTGGGAGAGGACAGATGATCGACCTCGCTATCCGCGATGCCCTGGTGATCGACGGCACCGGCGCGCCGGGCATCGTCGCCGATGTCGCGATCGAAGCGGACAGGATCGTATCGGTCGGCGGACGCATCGGCTCGGCGCGGCAAGAGATCGACGCGGCAGGGCTGACCCTCACGCCGGGCTTCATCGATGCCCACACCCATGACGATCGCCTGATCCTCGGCGGCGCTGAAACGATGCTGTGCAAGCTATCCCAGGGCGTCACGACGGTGGTGATCGGCAATTGCGGGATCAGCCTGTCGCCGGTCGCCTTCGATCACCGCCCCCCTGCCCCGCTCGATCTGCTGGGCGACGAGAGATGGTGGCGTTTCCCGAGCTTCGCCGCTTACGCAGCGCAGCTCGCGGCAGCCCCGCCGGCGGTGAATGCGCTGGCGCTGATTGGGCACATGCCTTTGCGGATCGAGGCGATGGGCGGCGATACCGGGCGCGCAGCGACCGCCGGCGAGATCGTCCGGATGGAGGCCCGGCTTGCCGAGGCGCTGGACCAAGGCGGCGCGGGTCTGTCGACAGGCCTGTGGTATGCTCCCGGCGGCGGCGCTGAAATGGCCGAACTGCTTGCGCTGGCCAGATGCGCGGCGGCGCGCGGCGGTCTCTACGTCACTCATTTGCGCGACGAGGGCGATGCGGTGGAGGCAGCGGTCGCCGAAGCGATCGACATTGGCGTGGGAGGCGGCCTGCCCATCGTCATCAGTCACCACAAATGCACCGCTCCGGAGAATTTCGGCAAGTCGCATGCGACGCTTGCGATGATCGACGCCTGCACCGAGCATCATCCGATCGCCCTGGACGTCTACCCCTATTCCGCATCCAGCACCGTGCTGCGGCCCGAATGGGTCCGCCCCGATATCGAGACGGTGGTGAGCTGGTCTGTGCCGCATCCGGACCGCGCCGGGCAGTCGCTCGCCGCGATCGCCACCGAATGGCGGGTTCCGCTCAAGGAGGCGGCGGCGCGACTGGTGCCGGCGGGTGCGGTTTATTTCTCGATGGACGAAAGCGAGGTGCGACGCATCATGGCGCACCGGCTGACGATGATCGGCAGCGATGGCCTGCCGCACGATGAACGGCCGCACCCGCGCTTATGGGGCACCTTCCCGCGCGTGCTCGGCCACTATGCCCGCGATATCGGGCTGTTTCCAATCGAGACCGCCGTCCACAAGATGACCGGGCTGACCGCCCGCACCTTCGGAATCGCTAATCGCGGTACGCTGACGGAGGGAGCCTATGCCGATCTCACGCTGTTCGACGCCGGGCGCATCGTCGATCGGGCGGACTTTGCGGCGCCGACCCGTTTGTCGGAGGGCGTCGTCGCCACATGGGTCAACGGGCGGCTCGCCTATCGCGAGGCGGACGGGGCAACCGGCGCGTGCGCGGGACGGCTGCTCAGGCGCGAGGGTTAGGCCCTCCCCTCGCCCCGCACGAGAAGCAGGTGACGACAGATGCCCGGATCAGCCCATCCGGTTCAGTCGGGCCAGATCCTCCGGCACATGGCGTGCTGCGATCAGGTAGAAGGGGATCGAGGCGAACGCCGCCGCCACCCCGGCGAACATCGCGTAGCGCAGCGAATCAGCACCCAGCAGCGGCCGCATCAGATCGCTCAGCATCCCGATCACCAGGGGTCCGAGGCCGAGCCCGATCAGATTGCCCACGAACAACTGGATTGCTGCGGCCCGCGCGCGCATCGCGGGGGGCGTGATCGTCTGGATCGTCGCGATGCACGGACCAATGAACGAGGCGCTCAGCGAGATCGGGATCACTGCCGCCGCGACCGCGACCACGACATTGCCGGACAGGAAGAACGGCACCCAGAACGGCGTGGAAAAAACGGCGGCGATAGCCGGCACCAGCAGGTTGCGCTGGATGCCGCCGCGCTTCGCGGCAAGATCAGCGAAGCGGCCGGTGACATAGGTACCGAGCCCGCCGCCGAGCCCGACGATCAGCGCGAAAATCAGCCCCACCTCGGTCGCCCCCATGCCATGCGAGCGGATGAGAAAGGCGGGAACGAAAGCAGTGATGCCATAGCCGGAAAAGGCGCTCATCGCGGTACCGAGCACGATGTAGCGATAGGATCGCTGCCGCCACAGGAAGCTGAGCCGCACGGCCGAAGGTGCGGACGCACTCGCCGGCGCGACGGCAGGGCGCGGCGGATCGCGCAGGATCGCCATCGACAGCAAGGTCAGCAACAGGCCCGGCAGCCCCGCTGCGACGAATGCCGCGCGCCAACCGTAATTGTCCGCAATCCAGCCGCCCGCGAAAAAGGCGATCATCAAGCCGATATTGACGCCGGTGGCGTAGATCGCCTGCGCGGTCGCCCGCTCGGACGGGGGATAGAGATCGGAGATGATCGATTGCGATGCCGGGCCAGTACCCGCCTCGCCCACGCCCGTCAGCATCCGTGCAATGGCGAGTTGCCAGAACCGTGCGACCAGTCCGCACGCCAGCGTCATCACGCTGAAGCAGGCGAGCGAGGCGATGATGATCCGCGATCGGCTCATCCGGTCGGCAGCGAGCGCGATCGGCATCCCGAGCGTCGCGTAGAACAGGGCGAACGCCGGCCCGACCAGGAGACCCAGCATGGTGTCGGAAACCCCGAACTCATGCTTGATATGCTCAAGGATGATGGCGAGAATCTGCCGGTCGATATAATTGACCGCATAGATTGCGCTCAGCAGCAGCACGATCACGCCGCGTGGCGTCGTCCCACCGCGCGCCTTACGCGTCATCGTCGCCCTCGCCGCTCACCGATTTGCTGCTGCGCTTGAGACTGGACGCAAGGTGTCGGACGCGCAGTTCGTCGTTCGCGACCTTGCGCATCTGGATCGGCGACACCCCGAACGCCGCCTTGAAGGCACGGGTGAAGCTTGCGGCATGTTCGTATCCGGTTTCCAGGGCGATCTCCATCATGGACATCTTGGAATCGCGGATCAGGTCCAGTGCCAGTTCCATGCGCAGCTTGTCGCGGATGCGCCCCACCGTCTCGCCATAGATCATGCGAAAGCCGATCTGCAGGCGATGGCGCGTCATCCCGACAGCCTCGGCGATTTCATGGACGCTGATCTGCTGATCGATATTGCCGCGGATCATCTGCATCGCGCGTTTGAGCCGCCGATGGTCCTCCGCCTCGAACCGGCCGCCGAACTGCTCACTGTCCGGCTGGGCCAGCCCGAACAGGATGTGACAGGCAAGCTCGAGCGCCTTGGCTGACATGAACGCGCCCCGAAAGGCCCGCGCGAACGGCGGCGAGATGAGCTGATGCGCGGTCAGCGAAGCCAGTTCCGACAAGGGCACGTTGCGAACCGGGTAATCGCCGCCCTCACGGATATAGTGGCCGAGGTCCGCCGGGATGTCGCTTTCCGCAAGCCCGGTCAGATCGAAGAAGCGCCGCCGCTCGAAATACAGGGTCACCCAGCGCAGGTGATCGCCAGCCTCGTAGAGCGTATCGAAGCTGCGCTCCCCGCCGGTGCCGTAGACGGTGCAATAACCATCGGCGAGTTCGCCGTCAGTGCCTGCGGCATCGGCCAGCCGGACATTGCCGTTAAGCACCGCCGAGAGAGCAAGATAGTCGTCGCAGCGATGGCTGCGCGCGAGTTGACGGCGCGCCACCATGTTTACCAACGCGATGCAGATGCCATTGTGAAGCTCGTAAAACTCCCACCCGCCCTTGGCGACATTACCGTCATATTCGTAGCGGAAGCCCAGGCCGCCTGGCACAGGGTGGCTCCAGCCGTCCACCTTGCGCGTCGAAAGACCCTCCGCCGATGCCGGATCATGGAGCTGTGTCAGCATGTCCTGCAGGCTTCGGGAAAGAATCTCGGGCGGGCACATATCGGTCATGAGCTGCTCCGTCAGCCTTTGCCGGGGCCGGGCCAGCGGTCTTTCCACGGCGCCGCCCGCTCGAGCTGATAGGCAAGATCAATGAGCAGCGGTTCACCGCCGCGCCGCGCCGCGAACATGGTGCCTATCGGCACGCCATCCGGCCCCGGCCGGATCGGCAGCGACATCGCCGGATGGCCCGTCAGATTGTGTAGCGGGGTGTATGAGACATAGTCGAACATCAGCTTCATGATGTGATCGAAATCCGCATCGGGGGCCAGTTCCCCGATATGTAGCGCCGGAAGCCCGAGCACCGGCGACAGGATCACATCGGCGTCGCCGAATGCCGTGTCCAGCGCCCGGCGTGCATCCTCCGTCGCGCTGAAAAGCCGATCGACGTCATCGATCGCTGCGCCGGCTGCCCACTCGCCCAGCCCCAGCGTCCAGGGCTCGACGGAAGTATCGGCAGCGGAGCCGAAACGGCCCCGCACCGATTGCAGGACATCGCGGGCGAGATACGCCCAGATCGCCTTGAATGCCGCCATGACCGCCGGGCCGTCATAAGGCGGCCGCGCCTCGAACACATGGTGGCCAAGCTCCTCGCACAGCCTTGCGCTGCGCATCGTGCTGGCGAGCACGTCAGGATGCGGCTGGTGGCCATTCAGATTCTCCGTAACCAGGGCTACGCGCAGCCCCTTCTCGCGGCGGGGCGCGACCGGGAGCGTGCTCGCGGCGACGATGCCCATCGCCCATTCCACGTCGCGCACGCTGCGCGCCAACAGCATGTCGCAGGCTAGCAGATCCTCCATCAGGTGCGGCGCGCGGGCGCGGCGGGTCGCGCCGCGACCGGGCTTCAACCCGACAAGCCCACAGCATGAGGCGGGGATGCGGATCGAACCGCCACCATCGGCCGCATGGGCCAGCGGAACCATGCCCGTCGCCACCGCGATCGCCGCCCCCCCGCTCGATCCGCCGGGCGAGCGGTCGAACGACCATGGGTTGCGCGCCGCGCCGTAGAGCAACGGCTCAGTCGTAGGCAGCAAACCGAATTCCGGGGCGTTGGTCTTGCCGAGCGCGACCAGCCCCTGATCGTCGAACGCGCGGGTGAAGGGGAAATCGACGTCCCCCGGTCCGGCATCGCGATACAGGCGGCTGCCGCTGCGGTTCGGCATGCCGCGATAGTCGAGCCCGTCCTTGAGCAGCCACGGCACCCCCGCCATCGGCCCTGCGGCGCGCTCGGCCCGGGCCAGCCCGGCAGTATAGTCGCGATGGGTCATGACATTGAGTGCCCCGTTCAACGCCTCGATGCGTTCGATCGCACTCTCGCTCAATTCACGCGCCGTAAGTTCGCCCCGGCGGACGAGCGCGGCCTGGTCGTGCGCGTCAAGGCGGCCGATCTCCCACGCCATGGTCGCACGTGGCTGCGAAGGCGTCTGTTGCGCGATATCTGGCATCGATTCCGTCATCCGTCTCGCTCTGGCTGTTGGACGGTGATTTGAGACCATTCCGCGCGGCCCGGTTTAGCCATCGGGGCGCGCCAGTTCGCGTATTTTTCGCCGAACCGTCACGGCTAATGGCAACCCCGGAATGGCAAAGCGACCCGGGGCGGCCTGGGTCATCAATGCTCGCGAACCTAACGACGAAACGAGGGTAGTGATGCAGGCACCATATCTGCTTTTCCTGGGCGACGTGGAAGAATTCAGCGCGGCGAAGACGGCTGCCGGCGTTCAGCAGTGGCGAGGCGAGCGAGTCCTCGCTCAGCACCGACTTCCGGGCTGCACGGTCGATCTCGGCATCGCCGAAATGACCCCGACCGAAGCCGCGCGCGCTGGTGCACGGACGATGATCGTCGGCGTGGTGAATGTCGGCGGATTCATTCCCCAGCACTGGATCGCGACCATGATCGACGCGCTGGAACAGGGACTTGACCTCGCCGCCGGGATGCACCAGCGGCTCAACGACATTCCCGCGATCGCCGAGGCGCGGGATCGAACCGGCCGCGCGGTGCTAGATCTGCGCCAGCCCGACCAGCGCTTCACGCCCGGCTCGGGCCGCAAACGATCGGGCAAGCGGCTGCTGACCGTCGGCACCGATTGTTCCGTCGGGAAGAAATATACAGCCCTCGCGTTGGAGGCAGGGTTGCGGGCCCGCAGCGTCGATGCCGATTTCCGCGCGACCGGACAGACTGGCATCATGATTTCCGGCCGAGGCGTCGCGATCGATGCAGTGGTCGCCGATTTCATCTCGGGCGCCGCCGAATGGCTGTCGCCCGATGCCGCACCGGATCACTGGGACGTGATCGAGGGGCAAGGTTCCCTGTTCCATCCGGCTTATGCCGGGGTCACGCTTGGTCTGATCCATGGCAGCCAGCCGGATGCGCTGGTCGTCTGTCACGAGCCAGTCCGCACTCATCTGCTCGGTTTCGATCACAAGGTGCCGGACCTGCGTCGCTGCATAGATATGAACGTGGCCGCGGCGCAGTTGACCAATCCTGAAGCGCGGGTCGTCGGCATCAGCGTCAACACCTCACGCATGGAACCGGCCGCGATCGACGCGGCGATTCGCGATATCGAGGCGCAGACTGGACTGCCGTGCAGCGATCCGATCCGCCACGGTGTCGACCAGATCCTCGACGTTCTCCTCAACTGAACGACAGCCAGAGTGGCGCGCGCTCCCGAGTTCAGCGGGCGCGCGCCTCTTGCAGCGAAAGTGCCGTAATGTCCGGCATATGCCGGACCACCAGAGGATGGTGCGCCTGCGGCACCTGCGGAAAACCCGTGCCCTTGCCGTTCACGAACCGGTCGAGGAAACCAAGCGAGAAGTCGCCAATCACGCCATCCATCTCAGCCGCGGAGACAGTTCCGTAGAGCGCTGGCGGCGTCCGTTGGCGGAACATGCGGATCAGGTCGGTAAAGGCAAGGTGCCCTGCTCCCGTCACGCGGAAGCGGAAGTCGTCGGTCGCGGCACTCCCGCTCCATGGCCGGAAGGCAAAGTCCATCGGATGCCGCCGCGGGTCACGCGGCTGGTCAGGATAGAGGGGAAAGCGCGGCCAGTCTGAATGCAACCACAACATCGGCCGGCCGGCGGCGCGATCGAACATCGCCGGATCATAGGTCACGCCATCGAGGCTGATCGCACCGCGACACTTGGCTTCCTGAACGCAGGCCTCCATCGCGATCCCGCCACCGAACGACATGCCGCCGAAGGCAAGACGCGAGAAGTCGATCGCATGGGCGATCCTGCCCGCCAACGCCGGCGCCCGACCGCCGTCGAGCGTCGCAAGGGTGAAGCGCGTATCGGCCAGCCACGCCTCGGTGCTGTGCATCAGCCGGTCCTTCATCGCCGCCGCCGCATAGGCCGGGAAGCGCCGCCGCCAGCCATCGACGCTCTGGTCCTTCACCAGGGCACCCAGCGTTTCGATCATCGCCGGGGATACCACCAGGGGCGTGGTATCGCGGCTCCATCCGTCGGTGAATTGCTGCCGCGCGGAATCATAGGGGTGACTGATGCTCGCGACGACATAGCCATGGCTCGCCAACCGCTCGAACAACGGCGTGTTTTGCGCGGGATACATCGTGTAGCCGTGGTTGAAGACGAACAACGGGTAGCCGCGCCCTGCCCCAGCCGCGGGCTCAGCGTCGAGCCGCGCATGAGTCCGGATCGCGGCCAGATGAAGCAACTCGAACGGGCGGTGGAAAGCGTTGCGAGCGATCGACCCCGCGTCCGCCACAACGGTATCGCGCGGCAGATAGGCCGCGAACGGACCCTGATCCTTTGACGACGCCGGATACCAGAGCTGCACCATCATCCGGCGGGGCTGAGCCGGGCCGTCTTCCAGGACGCCATGACGGCGAGGATCGGTCAGTTCGATCCGGGTCGTCCCGACGCCATAGGGACCGTCAGGGACGGGCAATACAAATAGCGGAAACAGATAATAGGGGAGCGCTGTCGCTACGATGGCAGGCGCGAAGATGGTTCCGGCAGCGATGCGCACCCACCGGCGCCCGGCGCCGGGCCGCCACCACAGGCCAATCACCGCGATGATCGCGAGCACCGCCATCGGCGTCGCCTGCCAATGATACATTGCCAGGGCGGCGAGCGAGGCGGCGATGGCCAACGCCGCCGCCAGCACGGCAAATCGTCTTCGGCCCGCGATGGCGAGCACGCCGGTGGCGATCAGCAGGAGAAAGGCGGCGACGTCTATCGAATACATCCACAACCCTTTCAGCCGCTAGAAGGATTTCCCGACCTGGATTCCGATCTGCCTGGGCCTGGGTACCGCGCCGATCCCACCCAGCGTCGGATAATAGGGCGAGTGCTCGTTCAGCAGGTTGCGCGCGAAGATCGCGATATCCAGCCCTTCCACCGTCGCCCCCAGGCTCGCGCCCAGAAAGGATTGCGGCCCGGTGACGATACGCGTCACCCCCTGTCCGCCGACCAGCTTGTCCTTGTGGTTGAAGTCGATGTCGAAATAGCCGGGGACGGACGAGGCCCAGTTAAAGGCGTAGTTGGCGCTGAACTGGATCGAATATTTGGGTAGCGCGAGCGGGCTGGTGCCGGGCGGGAAATCCACCTCGGCCTCGGGCGTGGAAGCGACGAACACCGAACCCATGACCGTGCCGCTGGCCGACAACCTTAGCGCCCGCACGGGGTTGGCGGTGAGCTGCCATTCCACGCCCCTGATCCGCGTATTGCCGCCATTGGCGGTATATTGCAGGAACACCGGCGTCAGCACCACGCGATCATAGACCTGCCCGCGATAATATTGCTGGAACGCGGCAAGGTTCACCCCCAGTTTCCCGTTGAATATGCTCGCCTTGAAGCCAGCCTCATAGGCCATCGAACGTTCCGGCGCATAGGTCAGCGGGGGCGGAAAAGCTGGGTTGACCACGGCGTTGAACCCGCCGCTGCGAAAGCCGTTGCCGACGTTGAAATAAAGGTTCGCATCGCGAGCGATATCGTACTTCACGAACGCGCGGTACGTCACACGCGCGAAAGTCCCGGACGCGGTCGGCAAGTCGCCGTCGGTAAAGGTGCGACTGTCGTGAGAATAGCGCAGACCGCCACCGATCTCCAGGCGACGGATCGGCGAATAGGAAGCGTCGCCATAAACCGCCCAGGACTTCGACGTCGTCCGGATCGGCTCCTGGAGGATGGTGACAGTCGTGCTCGGGGGATAGAGCAGTTCGGCACCGTCGAGGAAGTGGCGCAGCAGGTCATCGTCCTTGTAGATGCCACCCACAACCCATTTGAACGGACCGTCGCCCTTGGAGGTCAGGCGCAGTTCCTGGCTGGTGATCGACTGCTTGTTCAGATAGCGCGTATTGGCGATCTCCAGCGTGATCGGGGCAGCCGGATCGTCGGTTGCGTAATAGATCTGGTCGAGGTTGCTGTTGCTGTAGCGCCTGCTGTGAGCGGTGTTGCTCATCAGCTCGGCAAAACCCAGGTCATATTCCGCCCGCAGACTGTAGAGGTTCAGTTCCGACACCCCACTCGTCCGCCCGTTGGGATCGATCGCGTGACGGTAGAGCCCTTTTTCATAGGGGAGCACATTGGCGTAGGAGGGAGAATCCTCGTCATTGTGGCGGACGTCGACCATGCCGACGATGCGCAGCCGCGGGTCGGGCTGCCACAGCAGCTTGACGCGGCCGTCGTAGATCCGGTTGGAATTGACGTTCCTCGCCCCGGTGCCGACATTGTCCAGCCAGCCGCCATTGTTCTGATATTCCCCCGCAAACCGCACCGCCAGCGTGCTGGAGAGCGGGACGTTAAGTGCGGCTTTGACCTGGCCGGAGGCGCTGCCGCCATCGGTCGCAAAGATCGAGGATTCGATATTGCCGCCAATCCGGTCGAGCCTTGGGTCGTTGGTGACGTAACGGATGACACCGCTCATTGCCCCCTCGCCGAACAGAGTGCCCTGAGGCCCCTTCAGCACCTCGACGCGGGCGAGATCCAGTGCGCCGGCGTCGGCATAGACCGGGTAGAAACCGTCCTGCGAGCCGGTGAGCGGCGTTTCGTCAAGGTAGATGCCGACCAGTGAGGAGGTGCCCCTCAGGCTGTTGATGCCGCGGATCTGGATCAGTTGCTTGCCGCCTCCCTGCGAGAACACGTCCAGGCCGGGAACATTCTGGGCAATGTCCTGCAACGACGTGACGCCGCGTTTGGTCAGGTCCGCTGCCGACAGGACATTGACGGTCAGCGGCACGTCGATGACGCTCTGTTCGCGACGCTGCGCGGTGACGATGATATCGGACTCGTGGGGTGAGTCTCCGGCGTCCTGCGCACTCGCCATCCCCGGCGCGAGCACTACCGCCAGCGCCGCGGTACAAAAAAGGAGCCGGTCTTTCTTCCCCACCATAATATATATCCTCCTTATATCTGCGGCAGTCGAATGCGCCGCAATTATGGAGCGATCTTCGGTGTTCGCGCGCGGTTCTGCTTAGCGGAGAAGGCAGGCGCCTTTACACCTGAGCGTAAAGGCGCCTGCCCGAAACGTCACAGGTCGAGGTCGAAGCGGACACCCTGCGCCAGGGGCAGTGACCGGCCGTAGTTGATGGCATTCGTCTGCCGCCGCATATAGGCCTTCCAGCTGTCGCTGCCGCTTTCGCGGCCGCCGCCGGTCTCCTTCTCTCCACCGAACGCCCCGCCAATCTCTGCGCCAGATGGACCCATGTTCGCATTGGCGATTCCGCAATCCGACCCGGCGGCCGACATGAATATCTCGACCTCCCGCATGTCGGTGGAGAAGATCGAGGAGGACAGGCCCTGCGGCACGTCGTTCTGAAATGCGATAGCCTCGTCCAGCGTCGAATACCGCACTACGTAAAGGATCGGGGCGAAGGTTTCGTGCAGCATCGGCCCTTCCTGCCGATCCGCCTCGACCAGTGCCGGACGGGCGTAGAAGGCCTCGTTCTCGCCCATGGGCAGGCGCTCACCGAAATGAACCCGCGCACCGGCAGCTCGCGCCGCATCAAGCGCTGCCTGCATCGCCTCGAATGCGGCACGGTCGATCAACGGACCGACCAGCGTGTCGCCGGCCAGCGGATCGCCAACCGCCACCGCGCCATAGACCCTGAGCAGCCGGGCGACGAAATCGTCCGCGATCTCATGATGGACGATCAAGCGACGCAATGTGGTGCAGCGTTGGCCAGCGGTCCCCATCGCGCTGAAAGCGACCGCCCGAAGGGCAAGGTCGAGATCAGCGGAGGGCGTAACGATCGAAGCGTTGTTGCCGCCTAGTTCGAGGATCGCACGGCCGAAGCGGGCAGCGACGGTGCGCCCGACTTCGCCGCCCATCCGGGTCGAGCCTGTAGCCGACAGTACCGGCATGCCGGGATCTCCGGCAAGCCGCTCGCCCAACTCTCGCCCGCCGATCAGCAATTGCAACAGGTCCTCTGCCGCGTCCTCGCCAAACCCGGTGGCCACCCGTTCGAAAAGCACCTGCACCGCAAGCGCGGTCAACGGAGTCTTCTCCGATGGTTTCCATACCACTGAATTGCCGCAGACCAGCGCCAGCGCGGCGTTCCAGCTCCACACCGCAACCGGGAAGTTGAACGCTGAAATGACGCCGACCGGGCCGATCGGGTGCCATTGCTCGGCCAACCGGTGATCGGCGCGTTCCGACGGCATCGTCAGGCCGTAAAGCTGACGCGACAGGCCCACCGCGAAGTCGCAGATGTCGATCATCTCCTGGACCTCGCCCAGTCCTTCGGACAGGACCTTGCCGGCTTCGACCGTCACCAGCCAGCCAAGCGACTCCTTGTGGGTACGCAACGCCTCGCCCAACTGCCGTACGAACTCGCCGCGGCGGGGAGCGGGTACGAGCCGCCATCGCCGAAACGCCACCACCGCACGCGCGACCGCCGCGTCGCAATCGTCGACTGCATTGACCGTCAGTTCGGCCAGCGCCTCGCCGGTGATGGGCGAGGTGACGATGAGTGATCCGCCCTCCAGCAAGGCAGCCTTCACACCCAGGTCGCCCAGAATTTCCCTGGTCCGGTCCCTCAAATACCCTGTCATTGCGCCTCACTCCCATCGCGGTTTCGTCGACCGGGGCTTATCAAGATGCCGACTGCCCATTTCGCATTTTGGCCGGGGACTTGATGGAGCGGGGACGTCGCGGCTAGAGGCCGGATATCGGCTGCGCCTCGATCACCCCTGCCTCGAAGCTGGCCATCGGATACGCACAATAATCGGCTGCGTAGAAAGCGCTGGGGCGGTGGTTGCCGGATTCGCCAAGGCCACCGAACGGTCGCGTGGAAGCGGCTCCGGTGGTCGGCCGGTTCCAATTGACCACACCGGCGCGGATTTCGGTCGAGAAACGATCCCATAGCGCGGGATCGGCCGAGATCAGTCCCGCCGACAGGCCGAAACTTGTCGCGTTGGCACGGGCGATCGCCTCGGAGAAATCGACGACGCGGGTAGCCTGAAGCACTGGCGCGAATATCTCGGCGTCGGGAAGCTCGACCCCTGTCGCATCGAACAGCCCCGCGGCGATGAAGGCAGAGTTACGCCCCTCGACCGTGCCTGCGGGCAGCAACATCTTCGCGCCTCGCGCCGAGAGACCGTCACAGGCAGTACGGGCGGCGGCGGCAGCGCGGGCGGAAATCAACGGCCCCATGAAAGCGTCAACGCCGTCGTTCCACGCGCTCACCGGCAGCCGCGCCGCCAGCGCCTGTACCGCATCGACAATCGCCTCGCCCTGCCGGCCCTGCGGCACCATGAGGCGGCGCACACATGAACAGCGCTGCCCGGTGGTGATGAAGGCGGATTGGATCACCAAATTCGCCACCGTCTCTGCATCGCCATCCCAGGCAATCAGCGGATTGTTGCCACCCAGTTCCAGTGCGAGGATCACTGATGGCCGGTCGACCAATGCACGGCGAAAATAGCGCCCGGTCTCGGCCGAGCCGGTGAACAGCAACCCGTCGATATCAGCGTCGATCAATGCGCCGCCGCTCTCTCGGTCGCCCTGAACGACCTGCAGCACATCGCGGGGCAACCCGGCACGCTGCCACAAGCCGGCCATCCGTTCGCCGGTGGCAGGTGTTTCCTCGGACGGCTTGAACACCACGCAATTGCCCGCCAGCAGAGCGGGCACGATATGTCCGTTGGGCAGGTGGCCGGGGAAATTATAGGGACCGAGCACCACCATCACGCCATGCGGGCGATGCCGCAGCACCGAGCGGCCGAACGGCATTACCGTCTCGCACGAGCCGGCGCGCTCCGCCTGGGCGGCAATCGAGATTTCGACCTTGCCGATCATCGCGGCGACTTCGCCCCGGCTATCCCACAACAGCTTGCCGGTCTCGCGCGAGATCAATGTGGCGAGATCCTCGGCTTCCTCGCGCAGGAGGTCGGCGAACCGACGGGCGATGACGATGCGTTCTTCCAGCGGCGTGCAGGCCCAGCCCGGGAAAGCGGCGCGGGCGCGGGCGACTGCGGCACGACATTCGACCGGCCTAGTCGCAGCACCTTCCCAGACGATCTCACCACAGGAGGGGTCGATGGATCGCATCGTCATGTCACTTGCTCGCATAAAGGGGATCGCCGTCCCGTAAGCCCAGCAGGCGGGCGTCCTCCTCGGACAGCAGCAGTTCGTCGCATCGCTGCTCGGCAAGGGTGCGGATCGCACGGAAGCCGGCAAGATCCGGCGATGCCACCAGCATCTGCGTACCGCTCGCCACAGCACCGATGCGCCCGGTCAGCCGGGCACCGTCGCGGATGGTCACGATGTCGTCACGCGCGCAGGTGACGGTCGGTCCGCCGTCGAAGATGTCGACCAGTCCCGAACGGGAGAAGCCCTCGCGCTCCAACATCCGCAGCGCTGCTTCGCCTTGACGATGCACCGCACCGATAGCCTCGCGTGCCGACGCATCGACCAGTTCGAGGTAGATCGGATGGCGCGGCGCGAGATCGAGGATGAACTGGCCATCGGTCAGGGTGATCATCCGGTCCGCCTCCTCGAACGGCAGGCGGAAGAACTTGCGGGCAATGCCTTCCCAGAACGGGCTGGCGTCATTCTCGTCGAACCAGCCGCGCAGTTCGGCCATGATCGTGTCTGCAAAACGATTCCGCGCGGTCGCGATCAGCATGTAGCGCGACCGTGCGAGCAGCGATCCGGCGCCGCTCTGCCGTTTGCCGGGACGCAGGAACAGCGACCCAACCTCGGAGCAGCCGCCACTCTCGTTGACCAGCACGAGCGCCTGATGATCGAAGCGAGTCTGGGTCGCCGACGAATATTGGGCAAGCGTCATCACCCGAAACGAGAAATGCGGACGCTGGATGCCGACCCCGCCTCTGACCCCGGCGACGCCCTCGATGCGACCGGTGTCGCTGTCCTCGAGCATCAACACGTACCAGGCCTCTTCCGGCAGCACCGCGCCAGCGAAACTGCGCTCGGACAGGGCGAGCCGCTGCGCCAGCGTGGGCCGATGCTCGGGCAGGCTGGTAAAACCGCGTCCCGAGAGGAATGCGAGTTCCATCAGCGCGTCGATATCCGCCGGCCCGGCGGGTCGGACGAACAACATCAGGCAGCGGCGGCGAAGCGGGAGCGCGCGGCCGCGAAGGTCGCTTCGATCCGGTGCAGCACCTCGTTGGCCTCTTCTGTGGTGATGATGAGCGGCGGGAGCAGCCGGATGCAATTGTCACCGCCACCGGCCACCAGCAGACCATGATCACGGGCTAGCGCCATCATGTCGCGGTTGTTCGGCAGCATCTTGACCCCGATCAGCAGCCCCTTGCCGCGCACGTCGACGGCCACGTCGGGAAAACGAGCCACGAGATCGCGCAATCCATTCAGCAGCCGGTCCGACACGTCCCGAGCATTGGCAAGGGTCTCCTCGCGGGCAATCTCGTCGAAGGCGGCAATGCCGACCGCCATCGCCAGCGGATTGCCACCGAAGGTCGATCCGTGCGTACCTGCGGTCATTCCCTTGGCTGCCTCCGCCGTGGCGAGACAGGCGCCGATCGGGAACCCGCCGCCGAGCGCCTTGGCAACGGCCATGATGTCGGGCGCTGCGCCGTCGAACCATTGGTGAGCGAACAGCCGGCCGGTACGACCCATGCCGCTTTGCACCTCGTCGAAGATCAACAGGACGCCGTTGGCGCTGCACAGCCGGCGTAGCCACAACAACCACTCGCCGTCGAGCGCCCGCGCACCGCCTTCGCCCTGTACCGGCTCGACGATCACCGCCGCAGCAGTCGGCCGTCGGACCGCTTCCTCGATCGCCTTGCGGTCGTCGATCGTGAGTTGGACATAGCCGGGAAGACGCGGCCCGAAGCCGTCGAGATACGCGGCGTTGCCCGACGCATTCACCGCTGCATAGGTCCGGCCATGGAACGAGCCGGCGAAGCCGATGACGTCGATCCGTTCAGGCGCACCATTGACCGCGTGATAGCGGCGTGCGGTCTTGAGCGAACACTCGATCGCCTCCGACCCCGAATTGCCGAAGAAGACCTGGTCGGCAAAGGTCGCGTCGACCAGCCGGGCCGCCAGTTCCTCCTGCTCGGGAATGCGGAAGATGTTCGAGACATGCCACAGCTTGCGCGCCTGCTTCTCCAGTGCAGCGACCAGACGGGGATGGGCGTGGCCCAGACTGTTGGTGGCGATGCCTGCCACGCAATCGAGAAAGGTCCGTCCGTCGCGGGCGTGCAGCCACACGCCCTCGCCCCGCTCCACCTCGAGTTGCGCCCGATTGTACACGCCCATCAATGCGTCGCTCATTTCGCGTCCTCTCCTGTCGTTCCAAAATCGACCCGGCCGATCGAGACCGGGGCCATGATGCGCTGGACGTCTCCGGCGAGGCGGCGCACCGCCCCGGGGACGTAGCGGGGGTAATAGGCGATGTTGCGCGGGCCGATGCCGTGCTCGGCACTGAAGCTGCCGCCGAACGCCTCGACGGCGGTATCGAAGATCAGTGTACGCGCTTTCTCGAACATGGCTGGATCGGGCGTGCCGCTCTCGCGGGGCCAGACGAGATTGTAGTGGAGCCCACCATCGCCGACATGACCAAAATCATGCGGCAACAAGCCCGGCGCGTGGCGCGCGAGAAGACCCGCCATGCGATCGCGAAAGGCCATGACGTCGCCCCGGCGCAGCGCGATATCACAAGCCACCACTATACCCCTGGCACGCAGTCCTTCCGGTATCGCATGGCGCACCGCCCATAGCCGGCCACGGCGATCGATCGCGGCGTCCCATACGGAAGCCCCCTCCCCAGTCATGAACGGTTCGAGCGCCGAGGCGAGACGCTCCTCCAGCATATCCTCGTCGAAGGCTGCGCCTGCCGAGAGCTCGACCAGCACGGCATAGGGCGGGACGCGCCCGAACGGCAGGTGAAGGCCGGGGACATGAGCGGCGGCGGCACGGAGCGCCGCTTCGCTCATTCCCTCGAACGCCGACAGCAAGGCGCCGAAGTCGCGCTCGAGCGCGATCAGCAGCGGCAGCGTGGCATGAGGATCTTCGAGCGCCAGCAGCGCAGTCAGCCGGGTGACGGGGACGGGATGCAAGGCGACGGTGGCACGCGTCACGACCCCGGTCGAACCACCGCCACCGACCAGCAATTGCTTGAGATCGAGCCCGGTGTTGTTCTTCCTCAACGGAGCACCCAGCGCGATACGCGTCCCGCCGGAATCGGCACGGACAACCTCCACCGACAGGAGGTTCGCGCGTACATCACCATAGCGTAGCAGGCGGGCGCCACCCGTATTGTTGGCAATCATGCCACCGATCACCGGGTCAGCGCCAAGATCGATCGGGAAGTTCAGTCCGTGCTCGGCAGCGGCGGCATTGAGCACCGAGAGACGGACGCCGGCGTCGATCGTTGCCGTGCGGTTCATGGGATCGATCTCGATATGGCGCGCGAGCCGCTCCAGGCTGACTACTAGGCAGCGCCCCTGTTCGGGGGGCAGGGCGGCACCGGTCAGGCCGGTGCGGCCACCAGCAACGACGAGACGGATGCCGGCGCTGGCTGCCAGCCGGACAAGCGCCGATACCTGATCGGCATCGTCCGGCCGGACGACCGCGATCGGCTCGCCGCCGCCTCCGCCGCGACCGTCAATACGGTACGCGACCAGATCGGACGGCTCGGTCAGCACCTGCGCCTCACCGACGATCCCGGCGAGCGCGCTCAGCAAGAGTGCATCCGCGTCGGTCATGCCGCCCTAGTCATGCCGAAGATGCCGGTGGCGTTGCTGCTGTCGAACGACAAATCGAGCGCGCCGGTCGCAGGGTCCACGTCGCGCGTGATGAATTCGTAGAATGATCCGGGCACGGACAGGATATGATCCGGGCCGGAGGGCATCCCGAACGAGCGCTCGACCGGATCGGCGCGGAATGCCGTCTGGCGCACCCGACCCGTAGCTGAGAACTCGACGCCGTCCTTGATCGGCCGGCCCAGCGCTCGCTGAGTCTCGGCCAACGCGACCACATCCGCGACCCGGTCGGTCGCGTGGTTGAAGGCATTGCCTTCCGTTGCAATCCACGCCGCCTCCGCCGACGAACGCCTGAGGATCTCATAATCCGTCAGCATCGGCCGGTCATGCTGACGGGCAAACGCGCCGAGCACCCGGCGCAGCGCCCGTAGGGCGACATGCCGCTCCAGCACCTCTCCATGACCGAGCCGCGCCAGCGCCGCCGCCGTATCGCTGTCGATCGGATCACGCGAACTGCCGAAGACGCGCCGGGCCGCGGCAATGAACCCGGCGTCGAATTGATCAACATCGAGTTCGCTGACAAAGAACTGGGGAATCGTCTCGGGGTGCGCGCGATGACGATAGGCACGGCCGGTCATGCGCAGCTTCGGCAACGGATAGATTGCGGCTTCCTCATAGCCGAGCGGTTCGAGGATGCGACGGAACGCCAGCTCGCCGGGCGGCAGGGCACCGGTGTCGCCATGCGGCAGGCGGATCGTGCGCAGCGCGCCATGGTCAAAACATACGCGCCGGCCTGTCCGGCTTACTTCCTCGACATAGGCTGCACCGGTAGGCGCGCGGGCAAGGAGATCGGCGAACAGCAGCGTGTTAAGCGCTATCGCGAAATCGGTCGCGTCAACCCAGCTCCCGGCCGTGCTGCCGGGAGTGGCGGCGGCCATCGGTTCGAGTATATCTTGTGCCGATCGAGCCCGGTCCTCGGACAGCATGGCTCCAACCAGTTCGCTCACGACATCTTCATACCGATTCATCATTACCTCGACTTCATAGCCAACGGCGTGCAGTCATCTGAGGTAGGATAAGCACGATTCAAAACGGATTTGCGTCATCAGCAAATGAGCTATTGGAATGAATGAAAGTCGACGATCTCTCCCACCGATGGCGGCGCTCAACAGTTTCGTGGCGGCCGCGCGCTATGGCAGCTTTTCGCGCGCGGCTGAGCATATCGGCCTCACGCAAAGCGCCGTCAGCCGGCAAATCGCGCTGCTGGAGGAGTGGCTGCAGACGAGCCTGTTCGATCGTCATGGGCGCCGGATCACCCTCAACGCGGCCGGCCGTGCCTATGCCGATGAAGTCAGGCCTGCGCTGGATCGTATTCGGCTGGCGACCGACCAGTTCGCGAACGGCGCCGGGCGGACGCTGCTCATCGCGACACTGCCGAGCTTCGGCATGCGCTGGCTCGCGCCGCGTCTGCCGGGCTTGTCAGCCCGCCACCCGGAGATGACGGTCAATTTCGCGGCGCGCTCCTTTCCGTTCGACCTGAAGGAAGAGGGGTTCGATGGGGCGATCCATTTCGGCCAGCCCGACTGGCCGGATGCGTCGCATCTGCACCTGTTCGGCGAGCGCGCGGTGGTCGTCTGCGGCGCCGACTGGTTGGCCCGCAACCCGATCGAGTCTCCGCGCGACCTGATCGACAAACCTTTATTGTTCCAGGCTTCCCGCCTCAATGCGTGGAACCGCTGGTTCACCGCTCGTGGTATTGCCGACCCGCCCAAGCTGGAGGGGCAGCGGTTCGAGCATTTTCTGATGCTGGCGCAGGCCGTCGCCGCTGGCGCGGGCGTAGCGCTGATTCCGGAATTCCTGATCTCACCGGAACTCGCGAACGGCAGCTTGGTCATGCCGTTCGAACAGCCGCTACTCACCGACGACGCTTATTATCTGGTGCGACGCCTCAACTGGCGGGACAATGGCGCGATGGTCGATTTCAGCGCATGGATGGACGAGCAGGTCGATGCGGTTGTGAAGTCCGACATCCTGTAATCCGGCCCGGCGCGGGGCCTGATCTGCCCCCACCAACCGGCGGCACTCTTCGGCAGTAGACGCCCCTTGCGCCAGCACGATCTCAACCTCACGCAGCTTGCCGATAATCTCTTCCGGCTTGTGCTTCTTGAATGGCATTCCGCGTCCCTTTGGTAGTCCAGACTATCATAGTCTCCGGGCCACTCAGCAAGGGCAGATCAAACTGGATGACGCCCAGCTGGGCGGTCCCAGAACGGGTAGCACCTCAGCCGTTCAGATTCTCGTGCTCGAAACGGTCCAGGAAACGGGCAGCAGGTCAATGACGGGTAATCCCGGCTGGCGGAAAGCTCGGGGTCACGTTTCTGACGATCGGAGCGACTGCCGCGTCATGGAAATAGTGGATCAGAGCGGGTGAACGGGGAAACATGATGGACGAGACGCACGAGGCACGGAGCCCCACCCGCCGAGCGTTGCAGGCGACAGAGGACGGCGTCACGGTGCCGCTGGCGAGCGTCGAGGATGCGCTGGCCGCCGCCGATCGTGCGGCGGCCGCCTTCCCTGCCTGGTCAGCGCTTGGCCCCAATGCGCGGCGCGCGATGCTCAGCAAGGCGGCTGATGCACTGGCGAAAGGTGCCGACGCCCTAGTCGATGCGATGATGAGCGAAACAGGCGCGACCGAGCGCTGGGCGCGCTTCAACCACAAGCTCGCGGTCGACATGATCCGCGAGGCGGCGGCACTGACCACCCGGATCGGCGGCGATGTGATTCCATCCGACAAGCCCGGTTGCATCGCTATGGCCCTGCGCGAGCCGGTCGGTGTCATCCTTGGTATCGCCCCCTGGAATGCGCCGATCATTCTTGGCGTGCGGGCGATCGTCGTGCCGCTGGCTTGCGGTAATACCGTGATACTCAAAGCCAGCGAGCAATGCCCACGCACGCACCAGCTGATTGTCGAGGCGTTCGCATCCGCCGGTTTCCCCGAGGGCGCTGTTAATTGCATCGCAAATGCCCCCGAGGATGCCGCCGAGGTTGTCGGCGCGTTGATCGATCATCCGGCGGTCAGGCGGATCAACTTCACTGGATCAACCAAGGTCGGCCGGATCATCGCCAAGCGCGCCGCCGAACAGCTGAAGCCGGTGTTGCTTGAACTTGGCGGGAAAGCGCCGCTCCTAGTGCTGGAAGATGCCGATCTCGACGAGGCGGTGAGGGCCGCGGCGTTCGGTGCCTTCATGAATTCCGGCCAGATTTGCATGTCGACCGAACGGATCATCGTCGTTGAGAGTGTGGCGGACGCCTTTGCCGAGAAATTCAAAGCCAAGGTCGAGAGCATGCCTGTCGGCGATCCGCGCGAGGGCGACGCACCCTTAGGTGCGGTGATCGATCTGAAGACGGTCGATCACGTGCAGGGACTGATCACCGATGCGCTGGCCGCGGGCGCCACCCAGCTCGTGGGCGGCACGGCAAACGGGGTGCTGATGCCGGCCCATGTCATCGACCACGTCACGTCGACGATGAGATTGTTTCGCGACGAGAGCTTCGGCCCGGTCGTCGGCATCACCCGCGCCCGCGACGAGGCCGACGCGATCACGCTCGCCAACGATACCGACTATGGCCTCTCGGCGGCGGTGTTCACCCGCGATACCGCACGCGGGCTTCGCGTCGCGCGCCAGGTCAAGTCGGGCATCTGTCACGTCAACGGGCCCACCGTGCACGATGAGCCGCAGATGCCGTTCGGCGGGGTCAATGGCTCGGGCTATGGCCGTTTCGGCGGCACGGCCGGTATCGACAGCTTCACGGAACTCCGCTGGATCACCATCGCGACGGAGGCTGGACACTATCCGATCTAGGCGGGCGCGCCGTCCGTTCATTTTCTCCGACGATCAGCCGGCGTCGCGCGTCTTCAATCCTAGGCGACGAAAAGATCGACCGATTCCGCGCGACGGCAGGAGAGTGACAGGATGCCCGGTTTCGACCAGATATCGATCGCAAGAGGATGCAGGCTCGCGATCGCTGGCCTTGGTGGATTGCTCGTCGCGGCGGCACCGGCTTTGGCGCGCTCGGTTCCCGCGGAAGGATCGGCGACGATCCGCGTCGCATTGGGCGGCGATCTCATCGGGCCGCTCCATCCGATGAACCGGCTCACTGACCGGGCTTTTGCCGAAGTCGCCGAACTGTTTCGCACCGCCGACATCGGCTTCGCCAATCAGGAAAATTCGGTCTTCGATCTCAAGGGTTTCATGGGGTATCCGGCGGCGGAAAATGGCGGAGGCCAGCCGTTGCGATACGCCTCGCATGCGCGCGACATGAAGGACATGGGTCTCTCGCTCGTCTCGGTGGCGAACAACCATGCGACCGACTTCGGACCGGAAGGGCTGACCGCGACACTCCGCAATCTTTCCGCCGCCGGGATTGTCGCGGGCGGTGCCGGACTGAGCGATGTCGCGGCGCGAGGGCCGGTATATGTCGACAGCCCGAAAGGGGCTGTCGCGCTGGTCGCGACCGCTTCGACCTTTCCGCCGTTGGCCGTCGCCGGTTCCGCGATCGAACGACACGGCATATCCTCTCAGACTCGCCCCGGTATCAGTTCGCTGCATGTGCGAAAGGTACGTCTGCTGCCACGCCGTCAGTTCGAGGCGGTACGGCAGGCAGTGGGTCCACTCGCGCTCCCCGAGGGCGACGGATTTCGAATCGACGACCAGTTGTTCCGGCCCGGCCCGGCGGCCGCGATGCATTGGGAGATGAAGCCAGACGATCGTGATGCGTTGCTGGCCGCGGTCGGAGAAGCGCGCCAGCGCGCCGATCTCGTGATGTTCTCGATCCATGCACATGAGACCGCAGGTGATGCCGAGGCGCCCACGGTACCGTTCAATCCGATGGTCCTTCAGCGCGCCAACGAGGCCGCCAGTCCCAACGATCCCCGGCCGGCGAACTTCCAGGTCGAGCTTTTCCATTCAGTGGTTGATCGGGGCGCCGATATCGTCGCACGGCACGGGCCGCACATCATCGCCGGCATCGAAATCTTCAAGGGTAAGCCGATCTTTTACGGGCTCGGCAGCCTTTTCCTCGATTTCGGCGGAGATCGAATACTGGATGCTCCGAGCGGAGAGAAGATCTACGTTCCCGACTCCTGGTTCGACGGCTTCGTGCCAATCTGCACTTTTGTCGCTGGCCGCCTTGAGCGGATCGATCTGTATCCGATTACATTGGAATCCCATGCCGGCGAGCGCAGCGGTTCTCCGAGCCTCGCCCATGGCGACCATGCCCACGCGATCCTCCAGACGCTCAAGAAACTTTCGGCACCATTTGGGACCGAAATCGAGATTGTCGGCGACATCGGTGTGATCACCGTTCGCGCCTGATCAAGACACCGCATGCCAAAGAAGCTCGGACACGTCGCCAGACCGAAGACGCAGACAGCGTGCGCGACAGTCGCGCGAGGCGCTTCGGTTCCTGTCACTTGCATGCCGCTGGAGGCTGTGATCTCATCAAGCGCGGAAGGACGCTGGCCGCTGTCACGCTATGAATCGACATCGCCGAAGCTATCCGCGGGCCAGGACCGATCGTCGGCGCTCGATGCACTCTATCGTGATCATCGCGATATGGTTCTTCGCTACATCCAGCGCAGTTTCGGTGCGGGGCCTCCCGATCCTTCGGATGTCGTTCAGGCCGCTTTCGAGAAGTTCATCGCCCTGGAAAATCATGGGGACATCGCCAATCCGCGCTCGTTCCTCATCGCCAGCGCGCGCAACTGCGCGCTCGACCAACGTCGTCGCCTGAGAGTCAGGAAAGATTATGCCGACGAGAAGCGGGCGATCGACACGGATACCGACGATTTCGATCCCGAACGCGTCTTATTGGCAAAGCAGCAATGGGCATTGCTGGAGAAAGCGATCCAGCGACTGGATGCCCGTCGCAGGGAAGTCTTGATTATGAACCGCATCGATGGCCTCAGTAGCGCCGAGATCGCCCGACGCATGGGATGTTCGGCAACCCTGGTGAAGACCTTGCTCGCCCAGGCTCTGGTCTCCTGTCAGCGGGCCCTTCGGGAGGACCTGCGGTGATCGATCCGGAGGCCCCAGGCGACGAGCAGGATCAGATCGATCTGCGGGCAAGCGAATGGGTTGTCCTGCTGAGCGACCGCACGTTGACCGATGACGAGGAGGCTGAGTTCTCACACTGGCTCGCCGCCGACCCGCGCCATCGGATCGCTTGGCAGATGTTCGAGAATCTTTGGGCGACGATCCCGGCGCTGCCCGGCCTCGCCGATGCGCCACCTGCTGACCATGATAGCCTGGGTGCAAGTGAACCGTCTCGATTTCGGGTTCCGGTGTCGCGACGCGCTGTCACGGCATTGGCCGCGGTCGCCGCGGTTTTCGCCGGAATTCTCGTCGTGCCGACCTTGCTTGATCGCGAACAGAGCTACAGGACGGGTGTTTCGCAAACGCAGCTTATCACACTGGAGGATGGCAGCCAGATAACGCTCGGCCCACGATCCAGTCTCGCGGTCCAGTTTCATGGCGCCAACCGGCGCGTGGCGCTCGCTGACGGCGAGGCATTTTTCGAGGTCGTCCACAATCCCAGTCGCCCATTCTACGTCGAGGCCGGCGGCGCGCGGACCAAGGTGCTGGGAACGAAGTTCAACGTCAATCACACTGAAGGATCTGTTCGTGTCGGCGTGGTCGAAGGGCTCGTTCAGGTCAGTAGAGCGGCCGCCGGAGCTCAACGCCAGCCCGCGGTCGCCTATTTGCGTTCCGGGCAAGGGGCTGAGATCGCTCTTGGCGGTGGCGAGAGCCCGATTGTTGTCCATGCCGTCCAGGCACCGGGAGCCTGGCGCGACGGCCGCCTGATGTACGACAATAGCCGCTTGGCCGACCTGGTCGCTGACGCCAATCGCTATTATGCGCCTGGTGTGATCATCGTCGATCGCGGGGCCGGCGACCTGCGGATTACGGCTTCGTTCAAGCCGAGCGAGATTGCGACATTCATGGGCGCTGTCGGCGACGTCGTTCCAGTCAAGGTGACCCAGGCCGCCAACGGATCGTTCCGGATCACGGCGACCACGCCACGATCCGGCAAGCCCTGACTGATTCTTAGGACTGACGAAAAGACCAACCAAAGCGTCATAAGATTGGGAGTGATCGCGACACGCGATGAGCGACCGTGGTTTTAGGGGGTGAAGTGGACAGAGCAGCGGTCTGGCTGATGCGCTTGGTGCTGGTGGCCGCCGTCGCGTCGCCCGCCCTTGGAGAAAGCCCGGCGCGGCGGTTCGACATCCCCGCCCAACCGCTTGCCACGGCGCTGCTGGAGTTTTCCCGTCAGTCCGACGTGCTGATTCTGGTGTCGCCTGCCCTCACCAATGGCAAGACATCCGCTGCCCTCAATGCCGTCTTGCCGATTGATGAAGCGATCGGCAGGTTGCTTCGCGGCACCCATCTCCAAGCAATTTCCAACCCGAAAGGCGGCTATCGTGTCGAGCGTATCGGCATGGGGCGATTCCGTGCGGCCGCACGGCCGCACGGCACCATCAACGCCACCGGCGGTTCGGCCTAGACTGCCCCCGCCGACGCCGACCGCGAATGTCGACATCGTCGTGACCGCTCAAAAACGTGCCGAATGGCTGCGCGACACGCCGGTGGCGGTCACGGCGCTTCGCCCAATGACGCTGATCGAGCGCAACCAGGTGCGTCTTCAGGATTATTTCGCGGAAGTGCCGGGACTAAGCCTGATCTCGCAAGGCGAAGGCAGCGACATCATCGTCATCCGTGGCATCGCGACCGGCACGTTCAGCAACCCGACCACGGCCGTGTCGATCGACGACGTGCCCGTCGGCAGCAGCACCGCGCTGGTCGGCGGGCAGCTTCATCGCCCGGATCTCGACCCGTTCGATCTTGAGCGCATCGAGGTGCTGCGTGGCCCGCAGGGCACGCTTTACGGCGCAAGCAGTCTTGGCGGTCTCGTCAAATATATCACAACAGATCCGTCGGTCGCCCGTCTTGCCGGAAGGCTCCAGGTCGATACCGGAATCGTCGAGCACGGCGGCATTAGCCATGGCTTCCGCGGCGCGATCAACGTGCCGCTGGCGAGCGACCTTGCGCTTCGCGCGAGTGGCTTTTCGCGGAGAACGGCGGGGTTTGTCGACAATCTCACCTCGGATCGGAGTGACGTGAATGCGATCACGGCCGCGGGTGGACGACTGTCGTTACTTTGGGCACCGTCCGATCAATTCTCCGTGAAGCTTGGCGCGCTTCACCAAAGGACTCGCGGATATGGCGGAACCTTCGTCACAACCGACGATCGCCAGGTTCCGATCCGTGGCGATCTCGACCAATTGGAGCTTCCCGGCAGTGGCGCCTTTCGAAACTCCACCACCCTGCTGACGGCGAACGTCGGACTGAGACTAGGCTGGGCCGATCTCAGCTCCGTCACGGGCTATTGGCGCAATACCTATTCAAGCGATGTCGATCAGTCGGCGCTGCTGAGCAATTATGCGCCGAACACAATGCTCGGCAATCGCATGAAAACGGCCAAGATGTCGCAGGAACTGCGGCTCTCGTCGCCGGTAGGCGAAACCTTCGGTTGGCTGGTCGGCGGGTTCTACACCCATGAGCGCAGTCTGACCGTGCAGTCCATCGATGCGGTCCAGGCCGTCACGGCCAAGCCTATCAAGACGTTCATAATCGCCGATTTTCCGACGACCTATGAGGAGGTCGCGGTGTTCGGAGACGCGACCGTCCATTTCTCGCCGCGGTTCAGCGTCCAGGCCGGTTTGCGCTACAGCCGCAATCATCAAGATTACGCGGAAACCGATACCGGCCCCTTGGGCGAGACCTCGCCCGGCGTACCCTATTTCACCTCGTCCAGGTCCGCCGATCGGTCCGTAACCTTTCTGATCACGCCGCAATATCGCCTTGGCGAGCATAGCCAGATCTATGCACGCTTCGCTTCAGGCTACCGGCCCGGCGGGCCGAATGGCGTTTCCAACCTGTCGCAGCTACCGAAGAGTTTCGGCGCGGACAGGACCTCGAATTACGAGCTGGGACTCAAGGGTGAATCCGCCGACGGCGCTTTCGGATACGAAGCGTCAGCCTATTCTATCGATTGGCGTTCGATCCAGCTTCGCGTCGTCGACACCACCTCCCAATTCTCCTATTTTGTCAACGTTGGCAACGCGTTCAGCCGCGGGGCCGAGATCGCGCTCAGCTACAGGACCCGGCGTCGACTACAGCTGTCGATGACCGGGAGCTACAATGTCGCCGAATTCTCCGACGATCCGCCGGATACCGTGTTCGCCCGTAAGGGCGACAGCCTGCCGTTCAGCCCGCGATGGAGCGGTAGCGTGTCGATTGATCGTGACATCCCACTCGATAGCAACTGGACAGGTTTCATCGGCGGATCGCTGTCCTATGTTGGGCAGCGGCTCAGCGGACTTCCCACCAATCCGCAAAATCCGCGCGCAACCTTGCGCCCTTATGCAACGGCGGACCTGCGTCTTGGCGCGCGATCGCGCGGTTGGGCGATCAATCTGTTCGCGCGCAACCTGACCGATCGGCGCGGCGCACTCAGCATCACGCCGAAGTCGGCGCTCACATCGGCGAGTAGCGTCTACAAAACCGTCGTCATTCCTCCGCGCACGATCGGTTTGTCCGCGGTGCGGTCCTTCTGATGACAGCAACCCCATGATGAGAGAAGCCATGCGAACTTTCCTGCGCGATATTCTGCTGACGGTCGGAGCGATCGCCGCGACCGGCGCGGGGCCCTTGCTTTCCCGCGCGCTGGCGGCGCCTGTCGCCGCCAGCGACATTTCGCCGTCGAGCTGGCCGATAGTGACGCGGATGGCCGATCTTGGGTCACATCAGTTCTCGGCGATGCGACGCGGAACGTTCGCCAGCCGCGACGTACCCTACGCAGCCGAGCTGTCGGAGATGCTGGTCCATGACGGGGCCGGCAAGCCGGCGGCCAGCATGTTCCTCACCTCCTTCGTGGCGAAACCGGACGACAGCGCCCGGCCAGTGGTATTCCTGTTCAATGGCGGCCCGGGTGGGGCGTCGAACACGCTGATGTTCGGCGCATTCGGTCCGCAAAGGCTGGCGAAGTTCAGCATGGCCGCGATCGCTGATCCGGCAACCCCGATCGTCGCCAACGACGATACGCTTCTCGATATCGCCGATCTCGTATTCATCGATCCGCCAGAAACCGGTTACGGTCGGCCGCTGGCGGGCGCCAATCCCAAGACCTTTCGCGGCAATGACGGCGATTCATACGCTGTCGTTCAGGCGATGCTGCGCTGGCTGCACGACCATCATCGCGAGACGTCTCCAATCTATGTCGTGGGCGAGAGCTATGGCTCGATCCGGGCGGTGTTGCTGGCGCGCGACCTGCGCGCGGCGGCACCGCGTGTCGAGCTGGCGGGGATGATCCTGATCTCACAAGCGCTGTGGTACAATGGGCCCGACAGCAACGGGATCGCCCGCCTTCCCGATCCGGTGACGGCGGTCAACAGTCTACCCGACATCGCCGCGCTTGCCTGGTATCATGGCCTGATCGACAATACAGGACAGACGCTGGAGCAGGCGGTCCGCGCGGCGCGAGCCTATGCGCTTGGCGACTATGCCTCGGCGATGGTGGCCGGGAACCGCCTCGGCGAGGTCGAGCGTTCGCGGGTGGCCCGGCGTCTCGAGGGCCTGACCGGCATCCCGACACTGACCTGGCTCGCTGGCGACCTGCGACTGACCAACATCCGGCGGCAATTGCTCGCGGGCCGCAATCTGGCGCTGGGCCAGTTCGACGGCCGCGAAACCGAGCCGCTACAGGGAGTCCCCGACGACGGTGATCGCGACGGGTTCGCCATGATGCTGGGACTGACTCATGCGGCCGAAGAGACCGGACGAACGATCTTCCACACCGAGGGCTTGCCAGACTATCGCTCCATGGCCTCGCGTCATCCTCTCGAGTTCGAGGCGAGCTGGGCGTTCATCGCGCCTCCCGCCCACGGCCCCGAACTGATCCTGCGCGAGCAGATGTCCGCCAATCCGCGGCTGCGGCTGATGGTCGCCCAGGGGGTCTTCGACACGACCGCGACGATGGGCGAAACCGACTATCAGTTCAGCCAGATCGGCGCGCCGCGCGATCGCACCTGGATCGCTTACTACGCTGGTGGCCACATGCTTTATTCAGACGTCGGCCGCCTCGCGTTTTTAAAGGACGTGCGCGATTTCGTCGGCGGCAAGATGTCCCCGACGCACGCCTTTCCGCAGTCGCCCGTTGGCACGCCGCATCCCTGATCGCCTGGCAAAGGCTCATCATGACCACTTCCGATTTGTCCCGACACAATGACTGCCACAATGCCATCGTCACGGCCCCGGGCTGCGTCAGTGTCGGCCCCTATTCGCTGGCCATGACCGCGGGTGATCTGCTCATCACCTCTGGCCAGATCGGCCTCTGCGCGGCGGCCGGTACGCTGGTGCGGGGCGGTTTCGAGGCGGAGTTGCGGCAGATCTTCAGTAACTTCGAAGGATTGCTGGCCGCCGCGGGACTCAGCTTCGCCGATGCCATCAAATGTACAGTCTATCTGACCGACGCTGCCGATTTCGCGCGGCTCAACCCGATCTACGCCGAACATTTCCCTCACCCCTTTCCCGCGCGAACGACGATCGTCGTTGCCGATCTGCCGCTTGGCGCGCGGGTGGAGATCGAGATGATCCTGCGACGGCGCTGACGATCCGGGCTTCGCGTGCGTCATTGAGACAGACAGGAAGGATGGCTGATGGATCGGCGCGATGAACTACTAGGGATGGGGTGCCCGATCTCGCGACGCGATTTCGTCAACGGAACGTTGAGGGCGGCTGGTGCGGCGGCGCTGATCGGTGGGACGGCCGGCTGTGCAACGCAGGGCGTAAACGACCCATCGGGCTCCTCCTGGACCGGCTTTGGCGGGGTTGGCGAATATCGCTGGTCCAACGGCAATACTGAATCCGTGCGCGATGCCGCGCACCTGATCCGCGACGGCAAATTCGATGACGCATCTCCCATCGCCACATCGGAAACCGTCGATGTCGTCGTCGTTGGAGGTGGCTTCACCGGGCTGACGGCCGCTTACGAATTCGTCAAACATGCCACGCCGGGGCAGCGTTTGCTGCTGATCGAGAATCATCCGCTCCCTGGCGGGGAGGCCAAGCAGAACGAGATCGACGTCGACGGCATTCGCGTCGTCGGCCCGCAGGGATCGAACGGCGCCGCCCAGATCGTTCCCGAACTCGCCGGCACAAGATACGAACTCTACGCCGATTACGTGCGGGAGCTGGGCATTCCGACGCACTATGACCTGCAGCCGCTGGCTGGCGGGGCCGAAATGCTTGAGCTGCCCAACGAGCATTTCGACGCGATGTTTCCGATGTCCTCGGCGCCGCAGAATTTCTACTTCGGTGGTGGTCACTTCGCTTCGACGCCAGCACGCGTCGATTTCAGCAATACCCCCTGGCCAGCGAACGAACAGCGTGACCTGGCTGATTTCTTCCACAATCGCCGCGACCTCGTATCGCACCAGGCCACCCCCGATCGCTGGCTCGACAGCCTCACCTACGCCGAACTCCTCCGCAAACTCGGTTATGGCGATCGGGTAATAGACTATGTCGATCCGTACCTGGCGGTCGGCCTGTTCGGCGTGAGCAGCGAGGTGATTTCGGCGCGCGCCGCCTCACTGGTCGGGCTTTCCGGGACCAAGCCGGCAGGAGCGGCCGCTCATCCCGGGGTCAATGCGATGTCCTTTCCTGGCGGCAACGCCGCTATCTATCGCGCGATGCTGCACAAGATCGTGCCGCAGGCGTTCGGCAAACCGACGCTCGATCGCTTGCTGGTCACGGGACCCATCGATCCCGCCATTCTCGACCAGCCGGGAAACATGGTGCGGATTCGCTGCGGCAGCACGGCGGTACGCATCGAACATGATGGTACTCCCGCAACGGCCGGATCGGTGATCGTTACCTATATCAAGGACGGTCAGCTCCAGAAGGTTCGCGCAAAATCGGTGCTTACGGCGACCGGAGGCTGGGTCACACGGCGGATCGTTCGTGATCTCACGCCCGAATTCACCCAGGCTTTTGGGGACCTGCGCTACGGGCCGGTAATGGTGGTCAACGTCGCGGTGCGCAACTGGCGCTGGCTCGCCAAGCTCGGTCTGCCCGCCGTGCGCAGTTTCTCCGGCCTGTTCTGGCACGTCACCGCGCGGCGCAACTTCGCGCTCGGCAGCGATGCCCGCACGCTCACCCCCGATAGTCCGCTGATGCTGACCTTCTACATTCCTGTCCTGGCCCGCGGGCAGGATCCAGATGTGCAGGGCGCGATCGCCCGGGCGAAGATTCTGGGCTGGTCCTATGCGGATATCGAGCAGCAGATTCGCCAGGAGATGACCGAGATCTTTGGGCCGACCGGTTTCGATGCTCGCCGCGATATCGCCGGTATCGTTGTCAATCGTTGGGGCCATGCCTATTCATCACCACGCCCAGGCTTCTTCAGCGGCCGGGACGGCGGTCAAGCGCCGATCGATCAACTCCAGAAGCCGCACGGACGGATAGTGTTCGCACATTCGGAACTTGAAGGACGGCAGAGTATGGCTAATGCGATGCTTCAGGGGCGCCGCGGCGGGCTCGAAGCTCTCCGTATCGCCAGCAGCTGAGCAACACCATGAGTGCTGACGACCTCCAGCTCAAGCTCGGTTGCATCCATCTTGTCTCGGGGCACCGGCCGCTGTCGCCGCCGGTGTTGCTGACGAGTCTGGCGACCCGGTCCGATGCCGCGACGGCGCAGGACTTCTACGGATCGGGCGGTGCGATCGCGGTACTCGAAAATCGGGTTGCTGATCTGCTGGGCAAGGAGCGTGCGCTATTCTTTGTCAACGGCGTCACCGCGCAGCTCGCCACATTGAAGCAGCATGCCGAGCGCGCGGCCACGTCAGCGATTGCGCTGCATCCATTGAGCCATATCGATACCGACGAATGCGGTGCGCTGGAGCGGGGCGCCAAGCTTGCGATTGTCCGCATCGGCCATGTCGCACCGTTCGGACCGGACGATCTGGACGCGGTGAACGAACCGCTCGCCGCTGTCGTCGTTGAACTTCCACTGCGTCGCGCGGGCTACCGTTTGCCGGAACTCAGTCATCTGCGGGCGATCTCCGATGTGTGCCGTGCCCGCGGCACCACGCTCCATTTCGATGGCGCGAGATTGTGGGAGGCGGCCGCTGGCTACGGCATCCCGGTCGCCGATCTCGCCGCGCTCGCGGACAGCGTATATGTCTCTTTCTACAAGGGGCTTGGCGGCCTGGGCGGCGCGATCGTCGCCGGCACCGCGGAATTCGTCAATGCGCTTGGTCCCTGGAAAAGCCGGTTCGGCGGCAACCAGTTCACCGCCTTCCCCCAAGCGCTGGCGGCACTGTCGGGCCTCGACACGCACCTGCCCGCGATGCCGCGCTATATCGACCGCGCGCGCGCACTTGCGGCCCGGCTCGCCGGGCACCCCATCGTCAATCCCGCGACACCCGACGTCAATGCCTTCCAGCTCTTGCTGCCAGGCGACCCCGGCACGCTCATGGCGCAGATGCGAGACTTCGCCCGACACAGGGGCATCTGGCTGTTCAACGTGGTCCGTGAGGCACCGCTCGCCGGCCACGCAATGGCCGAGGTCGTGATCGGTGACGGCCATGCGACCCACAGCGTCGAGGACGCGGCGAACTGGATCGAGGCGTTTCTGGAAGCCTAGAGCATCGTGCTGAAAAGTGGGTACCAGTTTTCAGCTTTTCACGATGCGATAACAAAAGCTTAGAGCAAGCAGGCCGATTCCGATTTCGGGCTGCTTGCTCTAGAGGCCCCGGTTCAGCGAGCGGTGCGATGGCCGGCATCGACAAATTGGTCGAGATCGCTCTTGAGCTGCCGCAGCGACGGCTCGTGGACATAGATCATGTGGCCGGACCGGTAATATTTAATCGAGACCCGCGCCTGTATCGGTTTCGCGATCGCGAGATGGTTGACCATATATTCGGCAGCGGTGAACGGCGAACCGAGATCGAAATAGCCGGCGAGCACCAATATGCGCAGGTTCGGGTCCTGGGTCATTACCGTCGCGAGATCGACGCCGGCATTGGCGATCGGCTGCCGATCGCCGGGGGCGCCGATCGGCTTATGGTCCATGGTGAAACGATTGCCAGCATCGCTATTCAGCATTTGATAAACGCGGTCAGTGGAGACGTTTAGCCCGCGCCGGTAATAGTCGTTGAACGCCGCGTTCAGGGCCGACCCCAGATAGGCCAGCAGTGGGTCGTAATCGGCCGATTTCTGCAGCGGATCCTGGGCATCGCCGACAAAGCGCGAATCCAGCCGGCTGACGACCTTTCGTTGGTCGCGCAGAATCTCCTGGCCGTAAGCGAATTCCGAAACGCGCAGATTGGCGGCTTTCACATAGTCGGTGGAAAGGCCGGTGAAGCGATGGACCTGCTCCGCGATGGCGTCGCGCTCGGCGTCGGGCAAGGCATTGCCCTGGAGCAAGGCACTGGCATAAGGGCCCAGCGCGAAGCGTCGCGCTTCCGCGAGGAACGGTTCGAGCGGTCCAGACGATTCCGGCACCAGCTTATGATACCATGCCGTTGCGGCGAAGCCGGCAACGAACAACGGATAGGGGCGATCGTTGCCAGGGAGTTCGGTATAGATCGTCTCGATATCGGTGGCGATGCCGAGCAGGATCGCGCCGTCGAAGCTTACCCGACGGGTGCGCAGATAGTTGAGAACGACCGCGGCACGGATGGTGCCGTAGCTTTCACCCAGAATATATTTTGGAGCTGCCCAAAGGCCGTTCTCGCCGAGATATTGCATGATGAAGCGGCTGACCGAATCGGCGTCGGCATCGGTATTCCAGAAATCCTGATCTTTCTTGCCGCAAACCGCGCGAGCGATGCCCGTGCCAACCGGATCGATCAAAACGACGTCGGCTTTGTCGATCATGCCGAACACATTGTCGACCACCTTCATCTCCGAAGGCGAGGTCGGCGCGGCGTCGTTGGCGATGAGGCGCTTGGGGCCGAGCAGACCGACATGCAGCCAGGCGGAGGAGGAGCCCGGGCCGCCGTTGAAGGCGAAGATCACCGGACGCGGCGCGGCGCCTTTCGCGGTCGACCGCGAATAGGCCGTGTAGCCGATCTCTGCGACGGGGTGCCCGTCATCGTCGTGGATCAGCATCGTGCCGGCCTTGGCGGCATAGTCGAAGCGTTTGCCACCCGCCGCGAATTGATGCCGGGTGTCCGTGGTCCTCGGATCAGGTTGGATGACGCTGCCGGCACCGGCCGCTGTAGCGATCCCACAGCTCTCGACCGGCGCGGCGTGCAAAGGGGCGACGGCGAGGACGGCGGCGATCGTGATGCCCAGGCTCGTCAGGATCGGTTTCATGCTGCTTAGGCTCCATGCTGGAATGCGCCACGGCCAGTTCGGCGATCGCGACGATCAGAGTTTCGTGGCACGGGCGGAACTGTTCCGGCCGGTCTTGGGGTTTTCCGCCCGCATCAGAAGCGCCTTTCCGTCGGCCGAAAGGCGCATCGTCAGGGTGGATGTCACGACGCCCCGATAGATATGCTGTTCTATAATCGCGCGCGGCCCCGCACTTTTCAGACGAACCTCGTCGATCGCGGGATCGCCGATATAGGGGGTTGGATCTCCGTCGATCCGCGCGCGATAGGATTCGCCTGTCGCGCGGCTCATGGCGAGGATGCCGGCCCTGACATCCAGCGTCTCGGTTCGCGCCGCCCCTGTTGCGCGGAGAAGCGCGACGGACCGCCACGATCCCGACGCACCATGCGCACCACGAGCGCCGGCGGCCACCCGGATCTGCAGGGTTCTTCCGGAAATCTCCACCGTGCCGGGTCCGTAAAAATCCGCCCACGAGACCGTCCGGCGCCGGCCGTCGCGCGATACCTTGATTTCCACGCGATGCGTGATGCGACCGGCCTTGCGATCGAAAATCCGGACGGTTCGGCTGTCGATGATCTTAACACGCCGTTCGTCGAGCGAAGGATATCCAGCGACGGTGTGGAAATCGCCGTCGGCCTTCAGCGAATAAGGTGGATCGCATGACCGGCAATCGTAGATACCATCCTTCAGGGACACCGTTTCGGGGACGGTGGAAAATTTCAGCGAGGAAAGATCGGTTCGCCACCGACCGTTGAAGGCGTCGAAGGGCGCCGCCGCGACAGCACCCTCCACGCACAATGCCAAGCCGATGACGCCGAGCGAATGGATTTTCCTGACAGGCATGATGCCGGCTTAGAATTTCCGGGCGACGGACACGCCAATCGTTCGCGGCTGGATGAAATTTGTATAGAATATATCGGACAAAGTCGCGCGCGAAGCACGCCGCGCGGTCGATGAGATGACGCCCCGCTTGTCGGTGACGTTCTGCACAAACAGGCCGATCGTCCAATGTTTGTCGTGGATGCCGGCCCGCAGGTCCAGCGACGTGTACTGCGGCAGGACCACGCGAACGCCTGTCGCGTTCGAGGCGAAGATGCCATAGCGCTTGCCAATATAGGTGACCGTGCCGCCAAAGCTGGCGGTCCAGCTATCATTGATCGCGAGGTCCTGATCGGCCGAGGCGCTCCCGCTGTAGCGCGGGGCAAAGGGCAGCCAGGCACCATTCGCGGCGTAGAGGTTCGGCGGCGGCGTGCGCGAGAATTCGGCGATATTGTAGCTGGCGTTCGCGGTCAGGCGGAACCCCTGCCGCGTCCGGAATTCGAGCGAGCCTTCGAAACCATCGCTCCGGGCCTGGCCACCGTTGGAGAAGTAGGAGAATTGCGTCGCCGGATCGACCACCGTCACCTGAATATTGTTCCAGTCGATATGATATCCGGAGATGTCAAAGGTCAGCTGGCGATCGAAAGCGCTGCCCTTGATGCCGGCCTCGTAATTCTTCGTCTTGTCGGCGCCGAACGTACCCGGGAGGTTGAAGACGTTCGCGCTCGCGTTGGGGCCACCCGGCCGATAGCCGGTCGCGAAGCGGGCGTAGAGCATAAGATCGTCGCTGATCTTATATTGCGGAACGACCAGCAGCGTGACCGCATTGTCGCTCGAATCCTGAGCGAGGTAGGTGGGCACCCCGGGCGATGCATCGCCCAACGGACCTGTATCGGTCTCACGATAGGTCTGTTTGTTGTGACTGTAGCGCATGCCGACCTGCAGGCTGAGCTGCCGGGTGAAGTGATAGGTCGCGTCACCGAAGAAGGAATATTCCTTGTAAGTCGTCGGGAAGTCGAAGACCGCAAGGTTCGATACAAAGGCGGCGGTCGTCGGGTTGATCGTATTGATCGTCTGGACGGTCGGTGTACGTTCGTCGTCGTAGAAGGCGCCGATCAGCCACTCGAGCTTGGCGCCGGGCTTCGAGCTGAGGCGCAATTCCTCCGTCACCTTGCGCAGCCCGAAATCGTTATACAATCGCCCCGCCGCGATCGCGGGATAATCCGAACCCGAGAAATAGTTGTTGCGGCCGTAGCCGGTGACCGAACTCAGGGTCGCGGGGCCGAGATCATAATCGACGTTCGCGGTAAGCAGCAACGTCCGCGCCCGGTACGAGCCGCTGTCCGGCATGAGCGATTGCGTCAGATCGCCGTTCAGCGCGCGATGATAATAATCGGTGAAGACATAGGCCGAGCCGTCGCCTTTCGTATGCTGGTAGAGTGCGCTGAGCTTCACCGAAAGTTCCGAAACCGGCGTCCACAAGAGAGAGAGTCGGCCGCCGTAGACGTCGATCGAATTCACATCGTCCTTGCCGGTCATGACATTGTCGACGTAGCCAGCGCTCCGCCGCGAAAAGCCACTGGCGAAAATGGCAAGTGTAGGCGTGACCGGCACGTTGATCGAACCGCGAAGGCCATAGCCGATACCGCCCTTGTGAGTATCGCTGATATCGGCCTCGACCCGGCCGGAGAGCTCGTTGGTCGAGGGGTTGATCGTGACATATTTGATCAGGCCACCAAGGCTCGCCGCACCGTAAAGCGTGCCCTGTGGCCCGCGCAGCACCTCAATCTGGGACAGGATGGCCGGATCGAGGTCAGGCTGCAGCAATTGTCCGCCGCCAAGCGCCGTTGACGCCCCGAACGGCACATCGTCGATCGTCACCGCAACCGTCGGATTGCCGAAGTTGCCGGTCGAAATGCCGCGAAGCATGATGTTGCTGGTGCCATCGCCAGCGGGATTGATGCTGAGACCAGGGACTTGCGCGAAATAGTCCTGCAGCCGCGTCTGATTGCGCGCGACCAGCGTCGAGGAGTTGAGCACGGTAACCGGAACCGGCGTATCCTGTAGACGCTCCGAGCGCTTCCGTGCGGTGACGACGATATCGCCCTCCACCTCGGGATTCGCCCCAGCTGGTGTTGTCTGCGCCTCTGCCGTCGCGGCCAACAGGCTCGTCCCGGCGAGTGCGGACATTAGCATCGATGTTCCGACCAGATTGAGCTTGAATGCGCGTGCCATGATGATCCCCTTCCAAGATGCGGCGCGCCCAGGACTTAAGTCCCTCTGTCATGCGCCTCAGCCCTTTGACGCGCGATGTCAGGCAATCGTCATGCGCGTGGGTCATCCCGGCCGTCGAAACAGTATTCGGTTGCAATGCTGAGCGGGTATCGGGTCGCAGGCGCTGGACGGTAGAGCTGCGAGGTCGGCTATCCGGCCTTGCTCCGGGCCGACCAGCGCAGCGAGTTCGTCTCCCGAAACCTCGATCTGCGGGCGTATCTAAAGAACGTCACGCTGGATTTCTCGCGGCCTGGCAGGGCAACCGACGATGTGGTCGGAAAATGCGAGGCTTGGCGCAGAGACTGTAGCGAGGTGCGGCCACATAACGCGATCGGCAACAAGCCGCCGGTATCGCTGGTAAACCGGTCAGCGGCACATGGCCCGCGCTGGCCGGCAGGAACTGGCATTCTCGGACAAACGTAATCGTCATCATTTGCGATGTTCGGGACGACGCTTCTGTGCGGCGCCCACGATCATGACGCCGATTGCGATGGACAGCGCTGCCGACGCCGTGGCCACCCAAAGGCCAGCCCAGATCAACGACACGGCAAGCCCGATAATCGTCAGCAGGGCCAGCGAGAGAGGCAGCTTCCACTGTTTCCATCGTGAGAGCCTTGCCCGGCGGACAGGCGGCCTGTCGCCGGCGTCCTTTGGCGGACCATAGCCCCGCATCCGGCGCTGGCGCACGACCCAGAGGTAGATGCCGCTCCCCAAAATAACGATCGCTATCACATCCATCACCGCCCACGCGACCTTGAGCGCCAGACCGCCATAGTCGCCGAAATGAAGCGACTGCGACATGAACAACGCGGTCGCGTACCAGGGCATGTCCCGAACCGCGACGATCTCGCCCGTCCGCGCATCGGCCAGCGCCGGCTTGAGGATACGGCTGGTGAGCGGACTGTTCCCCGTGAGAAAGATGGCGATGTGATTTCCGCTGGAAAACGGCGTGCCGGGAAAGGCAATCGTCGTCACCGTCATGCTGGGTTCGGTCTTTCTGACCGCCGCGGCGATGGTGTCGAGCGAAGCGCGATCGGCCCCGGCCGGGCTCGATTGCCCCTGCTGCGCCATCCCAGGGCTATGGTGCGACGTCGATGGAACAGGTCGTCACCGCATGCGGCGTAGGTCGGGATACGGTGTATCGGCGCTTTCCGTCCAAGCTTGCCTTGTTCGGCAGCGCGATCCGACAGATACGGGAAGATACGGACAAGCGCTTCGCGGACTTCTCGATCAGCCGCCGGGGGAACGGCCTGGAACGTCTGCGCGCAGCGATGCGGCTCTACGACGTCAATCTTGAACCCCGGCTGATCGCCTACAGGAGGATCGCCTTCAGTGAAGCAGCCGTCGTTGGCAAAGGCCTCGCGCAGGAGCCGAGCCCGATCTCCGACAGTCTGATCGAGCTCATTTCCGAAGCGCAAGCCGATGGCCTGCTGCTCCCGGCCGATCCCGCCGAGATTCTGCGACTGCTGTTCGACGCCGTCATCAGCGGCCCGGTCATGCGCGCGATGTCAGTGATCGGTGACGAGGCGAATGTTGCGCTGCAAGAACAGGAATTCCAAAGCAACTGGGCCATGCTGATAGCGGGACTCGAGCCGCGCTGAAACTGACATTCGTCCCGTTGATGACGGGCTGAAGGCAGGCCCGGTTTCACACGCCGCGACGGCCAGGTGTCCACCTTCCTAGCCTCGTCTTCGTTTGAGGAAGGCGCCGCCACAAGCACACGCCAGCATGGCCGAACCGGCAATCAGGAAAGCGTCGCTATAGGCGAGCAGCAGCGCATCGTGATGGACGATCCGGTTCATCAGCGCCAATGACTGTTGCCGCAATCCAGCCGCCTGGAGCCCGTGAAACGCTGATACGCGGTCAATCTGCTGGTGCGCGAAGGCGCGCACCATGCCGATCATGCGCTCGTGGAACTCGGGCGAATAAGGGCTGACCGCTTCGCCGATCCGCGCTGCGTGGAGCTTCTCGCGCTCGACCACGAACTGGCCGGCCGCCGCGATGCCGATCGCGCCGCCGATATTGCGAACGGTGGAAAACAACCCCGAGGCCGAGCCGATCTCCGACTTCTCCAGCCCGTCGACCGCCATCACACCCAGCGCGACGACGATGAACGACTGGCCGATGCCGCGCACCACCAGCGACGGCACGATCACGTTCGCCGCGGCATCCCCGTCGAGATGGATGTTCATCAGGCACCCCGCCGCCATGACGACGAAGCCGAGGATGATGATCGTCTGCACGCTCGTCCATTTCATCAGCCGGGGTGTGGCGAAGGACATGACGAGCTGGATCAGGCCATAGGGGATCATCGTCAGGCCGATCTGTGCCGCATTATAGCCATGTGCCTCCGCGAAATAATTGGGCACCAGAAAGACCACCCCGAACACGATCGCGCCGAAGGTGAATTGCATCAGGCTGGCCAGCCCGAAATTGTAGCGGCCGAGGAGACGCAGGTTGATCAGCGGGTTCCGCCGGCGCAGTTGAATGATGACGAAGGCGACAAGGAACAGCGTGGCGATCGCCGTCATGCCGACGATGTAGGAGGAGGCGAACCAGTCCTTGCGCCCGCCCTCCTCCAGCACGATCTGCAAGGCGGAGAGACCAACCGCCATGGCGACGATCCCGCTCCAGTCGCCACTACGCAGCTTCCCGAGCGACAGTGCGCTGCGCGGCGTGGCCCAGCCGATCGCCGCGAGCAACAGCAGGCCGGGCGGGACCTGAAGATAGAATATCCAGCGCCAGCTATAGGCATCGGTCAGCCAGCCGCCGAGCGAGGGGCCGGCCGCCTGCGCGACATTGTTGGCGACCGCGAACAAGGCCATCCCGAACGGATGCCTGGACGGCGGCAATTCGGTGACGATGATCTGGAACGACAAGGGAATCAGCACGCCTCCGAACGCCCCTTGCAGCGCGCGGGCGACGATCATCGTGTTGATATCGGGGGCAAGCGAACAGGCGATCGAGAACAGGACGAAGCCACCGGTCCCAACCATCAGCACGCGCCGCGTCGAAAAGACCGACACCAGCCAGCCGGTCATCGGGATGATGATGATCTCCGCGACCAGATAGGCGGTTGTGATCCATGATCCCTCCTCGAACGACGCGCCGAGCGATCCGCGGACATCAGGCAGCGAGGCATTGGTGACGTGGACGTTCATGCCCGCCATGAAGCACCCGACGACGCCCCCCAGCACCGCGACCCAAGCGCGGAGCGACACATGATCGGGGTTCGCGGCCGCTTGCGCCTGCGTCGCCATTAGCGGTTGCCGCGCGTGTCGACGATGGTCTCCACCGACATGCCGGGGCGCAACCCGCCAGCTTGCGACTGGCCCGCATCGATGCGGATGCGCAAAGGCATGCGCTGAACGATCTTGGTGAAATTGCCGGTGGCGTTGTCAGGCGGCAACAGCGCGAATTGCGCACCGGAGGCGGGCGCGAAACTGTCGACATGACCGTTGAGCGCAGCGCCGCCGAACGCATCGATCATGATCCGTACCGGCTGGCCGGGGCGGACTCGCGCGACCTGGGTTTCCTTGTAGTTGGCGACGACAAAGGCCGTCCCCGGCACCAGGGCCATCAACGGCGTTCCCACCTCGGCATATTGGCCGGCGCGCACGACGCGTTGCCCGACCAGCCCGGCGACCGGCGCGCGGATCACAGTGCGATCGAGATCGAGCCGAGCGGCATCGAGCACTGCTTCCGACCGGCGCAGCGCGGCTTTCGCCTTGTCCAGATCAGCGGCGGCGGCGTGCCGTTCGGTTGCCAGCACCGGCAGGGCATCGCGCGACGTGGCGAGCTTTGCGCGTGCTTCGGCCAGGCCAGCGCCCGTACGGCCGGCATCGGCCTCGGCGGTTTCGAGCATCCGGGTGCTCGTGATCTGTTGGCGGGCGAGATCGGACTGGCGGCGATAGGCGAGCGTGGCGAGGTGAGCGTCAGCCGCCCGCGCGGAGACCGCCGCGACATCCTGTGCAATCGCGCTGCGCTGCTGTGTCGATCGCGCGTCGAGATTGGCGATCCGCGCCGCCGCGGCGGATATATCCGCCCGCGCTGCCGCCGCGGCGCCTTCCGCTTCAGCAACCCTGATGCGGTAATCGCGATCATCGATCCGCGCGAGAATGTCACCCGCGCGCACCCGCTGATTGTCGGCGACCGCAACCGAGACGATATTGCCCGCGACGCGCGGCGCGATCGCGACGACGTCAGCGCGCACATAGGCATTGTCGGTCTCGATCAGGAAGCGGCCGACGCTCCACCAATGAAGCGCGAACCCGGTGACGGCAAGCAGCGCCAGCGCGCCGGCCGCGACCAGCATGGGACGTCGCGATGGTCGAGCAGTGCCTGGGGCCTGAGTGTCGGAAGCAAGGTCAGCGGTCATGACGGGAATACTCGGAAAAAGGCACCGCCGTGGCGGCGCTGGATCTTTGGGGACGCGGCAGCGTGACGGCGGGGGCCTGTTCCCAGCCGCCGCCCAGCGTCTTGAACAACACGACCTGCGCGGCCGCGACTCGGGTATCGGCATCGGCGAGCGCGGACTGCGCGGCCGTTTCCGATCGATCGGCATCGAGCACCTCGAATGCCGTGGCATCTCCCGCCTTCCGTCGGGCGCGGACAAGCGCGGCGGCGCGCGACATGCGATCGGCGGCGACGCGTAGCTGCTCGCTGCGGCTGAGAAGGCTCCCATAGCCTGCCGCAGCCTGGTTCACCTCCTTGAGCGCCCCCAGGATCGCCGAGTCGAAAGCGGCCAGCGCCGCCGCTTCGCCCGCCCGCGCCCGATGGATCCGCGCGCGGGCTGCGCTGAGGTTCGGAAAGCTCCACGATAGCAGCGGTCCGGCTCGCCATACGAAATTCTGCCGCGCACCGAGACCGTCGATCGATGGGGAAGATGAGGCCGCCGTGCCGCCCAGCGACAGGCGCGGATAAAGATCGCCGACCGCGATGCCGATCCGCGCGGTGCTGGCGGCCACTGCCTGTTCGGCGGCACGCAGATCGGGGCGACGACGCAGGAGCGCGGCACCGTCGCCGACCGGGATGGCGATCGCGAGCTTGGGTGGCGCGCGGCATTCGGCCGCTGCGACGGGCATCTCGGTCGGGATATGGCCGGTAAGAACCGCGAGGTCGGTCAGCGCACGGTGACGCGCTTCCTCCAGGGGAGGAAGCGCGGCCTCTGCCTGGGCGACCAGCGCCTCCGCCTGCAGCACGTCGGCGGGCGTGCCGATGCCCGCCGCGCGCATCCGCTCGGCAAGCTCGCGGTCCTCCCGCGCCACGGCGAGCGATCGGCGAGCGATATCGGCCTGATGGGCGAAGCCGCATGCCGTCACCCAGCCCTCGGTCACGCCCGCCGCGATCGCGACCCGAACACCGTCCTGCATCGCGCTCGCCGCCCGCGCCTCGGCTTTGGCCGCGCTGATCGCGGCGCGGAGCCGCCCGAACAAGTCGACCTCCCATGCGACGCCGATGCCCAGCCCAAAGCGCGAACCCGACCGGATCTGGTCGTCGCCCGCAGCCACGGCGGCAATCTGATCCTCCAGCGTGCTGCCCGCGCCGGCGTCGGCCGATACGCCGGTCGTCGGCATCCGCGCCCCGCGTGTTTCGCTCAGGCTTGCGCGAGCTTGCAGCAGGCGCGCCGCGGCGACCCGCAAATCGCGATTATTGGCCAGCGCCTCCTCGACCAGTGCGTCGAGCGATGGCTCGTCGAACAGTTTCCACCATTGCGAGGCCGGCGCGTCGGGGTTCGTCGCGCCATCGTCTGCCAGCACCGCTGGTGCGGTTATCGTAGGGCGCGGCGGCCGGGATGGCCCCGTCGCGCATCCGGCGAGCCCGGACGCGGCGAGAAGGGATGCACAGACATTGCGAAACGGATGACTCACGGCGCTTCCTGGCTGACGGAGCGGCGAGCATTACGATGCGATCGCTTGTCCTTCTCTCTCAGGAATGACAATCATCGTCGCGATATGGACAGATTACGCACCTATGAAGATTGCGAAGGCGCGCCGCGCCCGGTTTCGGCGCTGGCGAGCGACCATCCCGACGGCGATCATGTCGCGCCGCATCGTCATCCGCGCGCGCAGCTCATCCACACGCTGTCTGGGGTGATGACCGTGACCAGCCGTGCGGGAAGCTGGGTGGTGCCCGCCGGCCGCGCTGTGTGGATGCCACCTCATGAGGAGCATGCGATCCGGATCGCTGGCCACGTCAGCATGCGGACGGTGTTCGTGCGCGACGACGCCCGCGCCTGCCTGCCGCAATGTTGCGAGGTGTTGGAGGTGTCGCCGTTCCTGCGCGAGGCAATCGTCGCGGCAACGTCTATCCCGCTCGATTATGCGACGGGCGGGCGCGACGCCCGGATCATGGAGTTGATCCTCGACGAGATCGAGGCGGCTCCACGCTTGTACCTGCATGTTCCGATGCCACGCGACCCGCGCCTTGCGCGCCTCTGTGCTGGGCTCATCGCCAATCCGGCCGCGCCCGCGACATTGGAGCGTCTCGGCGCGGACATCCATGTCAGCGGGCGGACGCTGGCACGGATGTTCCATCGCGAACTCGGCATGAGCTTCGGCGAATGGTTGCGGCGGATGCGGCTGCTGCTGAGCCTGCCCCGGCTCGCCGCCGGGGTGTCGGTGCTGGAGGTCGCGATGGAGCATGGGTATGACAGCCCAAGCGCCTTCGCCGCGATGTTCCGCAGGACACTGGGCGTGTCCCCAACCGCATATTTCGATCGGGATCAGCGGCCGCCCGATTGAGGACGCACGGTCGGCCCCGTTCGGATTCGTCCAGGGGCGTGGCCGAACCGCCCCCTTCAACCACCCGGTCCTGCGACTTGCTCATTAGCAAAAATGAGCTCAGCCGGAGCCTTCCACCTTCCATGTCGCGACGAAGACATCGCGATACGCCGGCATGTCCTTATCGATCGGCCGGATCGGAGTGACGCCATGCAACACGCGGTGGTCGTCCAGAAGCACGGCGTCACCCGGTGCTGCCAGGGTGAAGCGGTCGATCTCCGGCCGACCGGCAATCTGGATCTCGGTCACCCCTTCACCGGCGTTCACTCGATCGATCAGCATCACCAGCACCCAATCGACCCCGTCGCGATGCATTCCCTCAGGGGTCGGACGACCCGGCTTCTGCGCCGTGGCCTCGATCCGGAACTGATGCAGCTCGACATGCCATTGAGTGGCCAGGGAGCTTTCACCAGTTCCCTCGAAGCAAAGGGTGGCGCCACGGAGCAAGCGCCGCATCATCTGACTGTCGGCGATGGCGTCCTCCATCGGCTCGAACCAGCGCTGAACATCTCCATTCAGCTGATTATAGTCACGGCTTTGGAAATGGGGCTGGTGCGGCTTTCGCCTGATCGCGTCCGGAGTGATCGCCAATGCAGCGTGACGGCGTCGGCGATAGCGGCCACCATCGGCCATGTATCGATCGAGCCCGAGCCGATCCCACGATTCCGCGAAGCTCTTCCAGCTCGAATCCAGGGCAGGCGCCGGTAACCAGTCGATCGTGCCGGGCGCCGGACGAAGGAAGCCCTGAGCAGCAAGCTCCTCGGCCAGGCGAGGGTTGACCTCGCTTCCAATGTTCACCGACCGTAGGGGCACAGCGCAATCACCACGTCAACAACTGCCCCGGTAGCGAAGCAATATGCCCACCATATAAGGGTTCATGCGGCCAGATCATGGCCAGCGGCATCGCAAGTTCCCGCCTCCGCGCTCGAAAGTTGCGGCCCCGGGGCCAGCCGGAGAATCTCGTTCTGGCTTCTGCTCTCCAGTCGCCCTCAGCCTTTCAGATCAGTTTCGCATTCTCGAGGAGCTCCTCGACATAACTACCCTTGACCTTCGCAAGCGCGACCTTCTCGATCATGCGCGCGACGAACGGCAGCTTCAGCTCATCGAGAGGCTTGCGATCGTTCAGGTAATAAAGAGCTTCGAGCAGCACGCGAACATCGAATGACGAGGCGAACACTTCCGGCACACCGCGATCGACGCCCACCAGCGTGTAGACCGCCTCCATCGCCGTGCGCACCGAATATTCGGTGGTGAACACGGTGTCGCGCTCGGTCTCGGCGAAGTTCCCGATGAAGGCCAGGTTTCTCGACGTCTCCGGCACCACCAGCGGTCGGTCGCCGACGGCGCGCGGCATGAAATAGGACGTGATATAGGGCATGTTGCAGGGGATCGTTCGCGCCGCGTTGCGCGAGAGATCATCGATCTGCTCCTCAGGTACGCCGAGATGGTATAGCCATTCAGCGCACAGTTCCGCGCCGGTGCATTGGCGGATCGGCTTTTTGACGTAGTCGCCGGGCTTGTCGGAAAACAGGCCGTACAGCCACACGACGAGATCCTTTTTCGGGTCCTGCGCCGCGAAATGCGGCTGCCTGCTCATCGAGAACCCGTAGAGCCAGCTCGAATCCTTGATGTTGCACGGGCCGCCGGTCACGATCCGCCCCGAGCGTGGATCACGCCCGGTAATCCGTTCGATATAGGGGACGATGCGATCGTCGGTCAGCGTGACCGTCGCTGAGATCGTCCAGTTCGCCTCGGGAATGTTTTCGCAGAACTTCTCCGGACGGCCAAATGCAGGATCCCGCGCGGCCAGTTTCTTCCACAGCGACCAGGCGCCCCCGCGATCGGTGACGACGGGCGCGGGCGTATCATTGTCGCCATAGGTCGAGCTTTCGGTGATCGAACCGTTGGTGACGAACACCAGGTCGACCGGCGCCAGCTTGATCTTTCCGGCCTCGCCATCGACCGTCAGGTTGATCGCCGTCGCGACCTTTTCGCCACCCGCGCTGGTGACCAGGATATCGTCGACCTGGGTGCCATACTGGAAGGTCACGCCATGGTCCTTCAAATACGCGACCAGCGGCAGGATCAGCGATTCATACTGGTTGTAATGGGTGAAGCGTAGCGAACTGAGATCGGCAAGTGTCGACACGTGATGGACGAAGCGCAGGATGTAGCGCCGCATCTCGAGCGCGCTCGCCCAGGGCTCGAACGCGAACATCGTTGCCCAATAGAGCCAGAAGTTGGAGGCGAAGAATTCGCCGGTGAAGACCTCGTCGATGCGCTTGTCGTCGAGGTCCTGCTCCCGCATCATGGCAAGCCCGATCAGTTCCTCCACCGCCTTGGGCGTGAGAGTCAGGTCAGGCAGCTGGTCGATCGGTTCACCGCGCTTCTGGATCGCGCGGCACGGGTTGGTGGACGGGTCGCTCTTGTGCAGCCAGTACATCTCATCAAGCACCGAGGCGTCAGGTGTCTGAAGCGACGGGATCGAGCGGAACAGATCCCACAGGGTTTCGAAATGCGCCTCCATCTCGCGTCCGCCGCGGATGATGAACCCTTTATGCTCGTCGAGGATACCGTCCATGCTGCCGCCCGGCAGGGGAAGTTCCTCGAAGATCGTGATCGCGCTGCCCGGCATCTGCGCGTCCCGGACCAGGAAGGCCGCGCCCGCAAGCGATGCGAGACCGGACCCTACGAAAAAGGCCCGGCGGCCGTCGATACCCTCCGGCTTGAGAGGCCGGGCAAAGGCCTCGAAATTGCCGCTGGACCTGTACATGACAAAACCCCTTCGCAAGATCGACCATGTTCAACGCAAGATGGTTCTAGCACGAATCCGTGATGGAACGGCCCATCGATCGAGTGCCTGACAGCGAAACCACTCTCCGCAACCGAGCCCGCGGGCAGGCACACCAATCCTCCGGACGCTTTCGCATCCGGAGGGCTGGTTCGCCGGGATAGTCGGGCTTAGTCGGTCACGCCGCGCGCCGCGCTGTCGATGAAGTCAGCGACGACATCAGGCTGCGAGACATAGACCGCATGGCTGCCGGCCTGATCGATCGTCTTCGCACCGGCGCGGTTCGCCATCATGCGCTGGGCGGGAACGGGGATCATGTGATCGTCGGTCGCGACCAGATACCAGGAGGGCTTGGTCTTCCAGGCGGCCGTGGTCACCTCGCCGTTGAGGGCATCAAGGCCCCATGGCACTTGCGACTTCGCCATGAAATCCGCCTGTTCCGGTTCCACGTCGGCGGCGAACGAGGCCGCGAACTTGTCCTGATCAAGCATGAGGAAGCCATCGACCGGCGGCAGGATCGGCGGCACGGGCGCGCCCGGCGCAGGGTTGGCGATCAGCTTGCCGACGGATTCGCCGGCGTCGAGCGCAAAGGCGGTGACATAGACCAGCCCGGCGACCTTCGGATGATTGCCAGCCTCGGTGATGACCGCGCCGCCATAGGAATGGCCGACCAGGATCACGTCGCCATCGGCGGCGTCGATCACCCGCTTCGTCACGGCGACATCGTCATCGAGGGAAATGGTGGGGTTCTGAACGATGCTGACCTTGTAGCCCTTGCTGGTCAGGGCACGGTAGGTTCCTTCCCAGCCCGAGCCGTCGACGAAACCGCCATGGACCAGGACGACCGACTTGATTGCTTTGTTCGACATCTGAAATCTCCTTCGTGGTAGCGTTCTTCAACTCCCGCCAGCGCCCTGATTGACCGCCAGTGTGTTGCTGCCTCACCGAGATACGGCTGCGCACCGGTTCGCGGAAATTTCGATTTCCCATACCTTCATTCACGGTATGAATGACGACATGAAGGCCAATGCCGACCTGCGAAATATCGACCTCAACCTCCTGCTCGTGTTCGACGTGCTTCATCGCACCCGGAATACGACGCGAGCGGCCGAGCAATTGCATCTCACCCAGCCCGCGGTGAGCAACGCGCTCAAACGGCTGCGGGATCTGTTTGACGATGTGCTGTTCGTAAAGACCGCGACCGGTATGCAACCGACGCCGAGGGCGGACAGCATTGCGGCATTTCTCGACGAGGGCCTTGCCTCGATCCGCCTGGCGGTGAAGGCTGGCGAGGCATTCGATCCCGCCACCGCGACGCGCACCTTCCACTTGTACGTCAGCGACATCGGGCAATCCGTTTTCATACCCCCGCTTGCCGCCAGGCTCAGGACGGTCGCCCCCCACATCCATCTGTCCACGCACTACGTACCGCTCGAGACGGCACAGCAGATGATGAAACTCGGCCAGATAGACCTGGCCATCGGCAATTTCACGGGGCTCCACGGGGACTTCGTTCAACAAAAGCTGTTCGATGAAACCTATGCGGTGCTCGTCCGGGCGGACCATCCGGTGATCGGCGCTACGCTATCCATCGATCAATTTTTCGCCGTGGAGCATATCGACTATACACCCACCGTCGGCAGCCACGCGCGTTTCGAATCGGAACTTGAAGCGCTTTCGACCAAGTCTGGAAAGACCCGTAACGTAGCGCTGCGGCTGGCACACTCCTTCGGCATCGGCCGTATCGTGGCATCGAGCGATCTGATCGCCAGTGTCCCAAGCCGTGTCGCGAGCGCCCTTGCCAATTCGGAGGATGTTCGCGCCGTGGCCTTCCCGGTTGACATACCAACCGTCGATATCTCGCAATTCTGGCATGAACGATGCCATCGCGACGACGGGCACCAATGGCTGCGCTCGCTCATCTACGAAATATTCAACGACAAGCGGCCGAGCTCGATTCAGTAACTCGAACGCATTTGCAGGGTTCGATGCTCACTCACATCGAGGAGCGATCGCTTGTCGGATTATCCACCTTCGCCAACGCCGACAGTGACTGCCGCGTAACCACCGACAAGGACAAAAAAACGATCATGCTTCAGCGTCGATCACAGTCTCTTTATAACATCCGCTTACGACACCACCAACCGATCGGCGAAACGAGCCACGATGGCAACGTGCATACACGCGAACCCTTTTGAACGTGAGGATCGCCAATGCCCGATGTCATATCGTCGGGACCCATCAGCCACGCGCCTGAATAGGCCAGCGACGCGTATTGGCCTTCCCGCGCGTCAGCGCTCAATACGCCCTCCTGATAGGGGAAGGCTCGATCGTGCGGGATCGTAGAAACATCAGTACCAGCGGGGCATTCGTCGCGATGCAAATCGACAAGGAGGGCGTCACCAGCCGCACGCCCTTCCCGCAACCAGCTGTTCTGCCCGCTTACCAACCGCTTGCCTCGACGGGCGTGCCGGAAGCGTTTGATACGATAGCTGCGCTAACCTAGCCGCTCTTCGGTATCCCCCCGGACGACCGATCAACTACGCGCCCGCGCTTCCCACGCGGCACTCGCTCAGGGTTCTTTGAACGATGACTTTACGTATTGCTGTGCTCAAGGAGACCGCCGCCGGCGAGCGGCGTGTTTCCGCCACACCGGAAACGGTCAAGAAGTTCGCCGCGCTGGGCGCCACTATCGCGGTCGAAGCAGGTGCGGGCGACGACGCCAGCTTCCCCGATTCCGATTACGCCAATGCCGGCGCGACGTTGGGCGACCGCGCCGCGACGCTGAAGAGCGCGGATATCGTCCTCGGCGTGCAGGGGCCAGATCCGGCCGAGTTGAAGGACGCCGCCAAGGGCGTCTGGCTGGTAGCGGGCCTCAACCCATTCGGTGAGCGCGCCCGCGTCGATGCTTATGCCGCGGCCGGGATCGAGGCGCTGGCGATGGAATTCATGCCGCGCATCACGCGCGCGCAGTCGATGGACATCCTATCCAGCCAGGCGAACCTCGCCGGGTACAAGGCGGTGCTGGACGCCGCAGCCGAATATGGCCGGGCCTTCCCGATGATGATGACCGCGGCGGGCACGGTAAGCGCCGCCAGAGCGTTCGTGATGGGCGTTGGTGTCGCCGGCTTGCAAGCGATCGCCACCGCGCGGCGGCTCGGCGCCCAGGTCTCGGCAACCGATGTGCGTTCGGCGACGAAGGAGCAGATCCAGTCGCTCGGCGCCAAGCCGATCTTCGTCGAGAATGTCGTCGGCATCGAGGGCGAAGGCTCGGGCGGCTATGCGACCGAGATGTCGCCCGAATATCAGAAGGCGCAGGCCGAGTTGGTATCGTCGCACATCGCCAAGCAGGACATCGTCATCACCACGGCGCTGATCCCGGGGCGCCCCGCACCCCGACTGATCAGCGACGCGCAGATCGCGACGATGAAGCCGGGCAGCGTGATCGTCGATCTCGCGGTTGAAAGCGGCGGCAATGTCGAGGGCGCGGTCGCCGGCGAGGTGATCAAGCGCCACAACGTCAAGATCGTCGGCCACCGTAACGTCGCCAGCCGCTTGGCCTCCGACGCCTCGGCCTTGTTCGCGCGCAATCTCTATAATTTCCTGTCGACCTTCTGGGACAAGGACGCAGGTGGCCCGGTGCTCGACCAAGAGATCGGCGACGCGGTGCGGCTGACCAGGGATGGCAAGGTCGTGCAACAGCGATTGCTGGGCTGAGAAGACAGCACATGGACTTCATCTCGATCCTGTCGATTTTCGTCATGGCCTGTTTCGTGGGCTATTATGTCGTCTGGTCGGTCACGCCCGCGCTGCACACGCCGCTGATGGCGGTGACTAACGCGATTTCGTCGGTCATCATCGTCGGCGCGCTGATCGCGAGTTCGGCGGCGGCGGGCGGATCGGCCTCGTCGAAATGGCTGGGGCTGCTCGCGGTGGTGCTGGCCAGCGTGAACATCTTCGGCGGGTTCGCCGTCACCGAGCGCATGCTCGCCATGTACAAGAAGAAGGAAAAGCCCGTCGCGAAGTGAGCGGCGCGAGGCTTTTTGGGGGTTTAGCACATGCATGAAGCAGCACCGGTCAATCCCTGGGTAGCGCTGGCGTACCTGATTTCGGGCGTCTGCTTTATCCTGGCGCTACGCGGGCTGTCGTCACCGGCGAGTTCGCGGCGCGGCAATCGTTATGGCATGATCGGCATGGCGCTGGCGGTGGGCACGACGCTGTTCATCCATGAGATCGCGTCGCTGCCCGAGATATTGATCGCGATCACGATCGGTGCCGCGATCGGCCTTGTCACCGCGCGGAAGATCGCGATGACCGATATGCCGCAGCTCGTCGCCGCGTTCCATTCGCTGGTCGGCATGGCCGCGGTGCTGGTCGGCGTGGCGGCGTTCCTCAATCCCGAGGCGTTCGGGATCATGGGGGCGGACGGGGAGATCCTTACCGTCAGCCGGATCGAGATGGGGCTGGGCGTCGCGATCGGCGCGATCACTTTCTCCGGCTCGGTCATCGCCTTCCTCAAGCTCAACGGCAATATGGGCGGCAAACCGATCATGCTGCCGGGACGCCATGTCATCAATCTCGGGGTGCTGGCCGGCATCCTCGGGCTGATCGCCTGGTTCACCCAGGACCAGAGCCCGTGGATCTTCTGGACCGTGACGCTGCTCAGCTTCGCGATAGGTTTCCTGCTGATCATCCCGATCGGCGGCGCTGACATGCCGGTCGTGGTGTCGATGCTCAACAGCTATTCGGGCTGGGCGGCGGCGGCGATGGGCTTCACGCTGCACAACACTGCGATGATCATCACCGGCGCGCTGGTCGGATCGTCGGGCGCGATCCTCAGCTACATCATGTGCCGCGCGATGAACCGCAGCTTCATCAGCGTGATCGCGGGCGGCTTTGGCGGCGACAGTTCGGCCGCCGGCGCGGCGGCGGCGACCGACCGGCCGTGGAAGCGCGGCTCGGCCGAGGACGCGGCCTTCCTGATGCAGCAGGCGGAGCAGGTCATCATCGTGCCCGGTTACGGCATGGCGGTCGCCCAGGCGCAGCACGTGCTGCGCGAGATGGGCGACAAGCTGAAGGAGCACGGCGTGCGCGTGAAATACGCGATCCACCCGGTCGCGGGGCGCATGCCGGGCCATATGAACGTGCTGCTCGCCGAGGCGAACGTGCCTTATGACGAGGTGTTCGAGCTCGAGGACATCAACAGCGAGTTCGCCCAGACCGATGTCGCGTTCATCATTGGCGCCAACGACGTGGTCAATCCGGCAGCCAAGACCGACAAGTCCTCGCCGATCTACGGCATGCCGGTGTTCGACGTGAACAAGGCCAAGACCGTGCTGTTCATCAAGCGCTCGATGGGCGGTGTCGGCTATGCGGGCGTCGATAACGATGTCTTCTACCAGGACAACACGATGATGCTGCTGGCTGACGCGAAGAAGATGGTCGAGGAGATCGTCAAGGCGCTCGATTGATCCGGAGCCCGGCAGAATCTGAATTTGACGCGCCGTCCCCTGCCCATCGGGCCCGATGCAGTTGCACTGCATCACTGTCTCTCGCCGCGGTTAGACTTCCAGCTCCGCCACGATCTGGCGCAGGCACCTGACAGACTGCACGCACCCCCAGGCGAAGCGGATCGATTGCGTCCGCCTGTCGGCTGGCCCAGCCTAGCCAGCTGGCAAGATCGTCAGCGGTATCTCCCAATCCGAATGCGCCGGCCACGGCCGCGATATAGGCGCGAAGCCTTTGAGCACGCTCCCAGGCAATCGCATCCGCCTCCAACCTCTCAACCGCCTTGCGTTCGGCCACCGCCCGCGCATGTGCGTCTCGCTGCTCGTCTTCGAAGGCGTGTCGACGTTGCTTCTTCACCGCCGCTCGATGCCGCGCTTCCGCCAGATCATCCGCCCGCGTACGAACGGCGACCCAATTCGACGACTCTCCGGCGAGGTTGGCATCATGAAGCGGGAGACTCGTGCCTGGGTCAGCCAGAAGGCAAAAATCGATTCTGCTGTTCCCGGCATCGTTCGGCAAAAGAGTCGAAGTGGGTGACTTTCCGGCTTCGAGCTGCTGCCAATAGCCTCGCCCCGGAACCGGCACCGCATGACGCGCACATTTTTTGCGCAACGCGACATCGGTAATCCCAAACCTGGCTGCGATCCTCGTCATCGGCTCGCTCCACACCATTGCATGGAGTTGTTCTCGTGACAGGGACAAGATCCTCGTGTCCTGCGTCATTGGAAGTCAGGCGGCATGCGACAGGAGCGGAACGATAGCTTGAGCACCAAGCTCCTCAAGTCCGTCAGCAATCCAACGCGAATAATGCTTCTCGATCATCGCCACGCTCGTGTCGTGCATCGCCGCGACGAGCCGGATAGGGAGACCCGCCGCGATACCACGGACAATCGATGAGTGACGGAGGGAATAGGGTACGACGCTGATACCGGCGATTTCACAGATATCGCCCCAAGGCCTCAGCATCTCCGCCGACGACGTCCATGCACCCCGCCGGTCGCGTCGCCAAACCCCCGGACCGACCTGAACATGCCGCCACCGGCACAGCAGCGGTTCGTCGGGCTGGCGCCCGCGGACCGCGTTGTCGAGAGCATCGATAACGTCCATGCCCACCCGAACAGGCGTAAATCCGGCCACTTTGTTACGCCCCTTCCGGCTGCGCGGGATGAGCAGACGCCGCAGTGGAATCTGGGCGTCGCACACCTTCATCCGCTTCAACTGGGAAAACCGCGCGCCGGTTGCTGCGAGGAGCAGGACCAATAACCCGAAATCCTCGTCGACCCCGTAAGCTGCGTCGATGACGGATCGGACAGTCGCGTCATCGAGTATCTGGTTCTCGCGGGCAACCTCGGTCGGCTCGATGCCGACCTTCTCGACATCCAGCCCCAATAGAATGGTATCCCCAAGATCGGCAGGCAGGCGTCGGCGTTCGCGCCGCAATGTAGCGTTCAACGCGGCCTTGAGGTCGTTCATGATCCGGCGTTTTGTCGTTCCCTTGAGACTTGGGTCGAGCGACTGGCGCCACGCCTCGAGATCCCCTTCCGTCAACGCGTCGAGCCTGACCGAGAGGAAGCATTCGTCGTTGCGCACATGCCGGTTGAGCGTGCTGTTGGCATCGCAGCACACTTCGCGCCCTTCGCGCTCGGATTGTCTGGCGTTGCGGGCCGCAAGATAGGTTTCGAGCGCCAATCCAACGGTAAGAACCGGACCTATGGCATCGGCCGCGCGCCTTTGCCTTGCCTTGACGACCACCTCTTTCGCGACCTTGACCGCCGCTGCATAGTCGAGCGTGCCTTCGTCGACGACATCGTCGGCAACACCCAGATCGAAGCGCTGATAGCAACGATCCTCTTGAATGTACCACCGAACCAGCCAGGTGCCTCCCCGGCGTCCCTTGCGGTATCCGAGATGGATGCCGGTATCGACACCTCGCCAGTGCACGCCCTTCTTCAACGCCGCGCGGGAGGCACGCGTCGTAATCGGGCTCTCGACTAATGTCCGAGCCATGCTATAGTTATTCCATACCGTGATCGTACGCGTGACAGCTCTTGCCGAAGCAAGGAAATATTCGCGCAATAAGCACCCACGTACGATCGAAGACGACGATGGAATGATATTAAGAAAATAGAGCATTTTCAATGGCAGCGACGAACGCCAGTAAACGTCCATAGAACGAATTTACTTAGCCTATATTGCTCTCACGGCGAAAACACGAGTTCGATTCTCGTAGGGGTCACCAGTCAAGCGATTTATCGAATTGATTTTCAGTAGAAAAATCTAAAACTCGCTGATCTGGCACCACAAATGTTCCCACATCTTGCGTGGGACGGGGTGGAATGATTCGAACCTCAACGGGACGCGTTCCTGCAAAACCTCGCCTGTCGCCCAAGCCTGCCAAACTTGGAAAATAAGAAATTTGGATATGAGGACAGCTATAAAAGCGCTAACAGACCGAGTTGAAGCCGTTCGAGCGTGGCCCCTAACCTCGCCAGCATGAGCGCGAGCGCGCGGGGCCTTGCCTTGGCCGTCCCTCGTCAAGCATCGCGCTTCAACTGCCCATTTGATGGCAGGGCGCTCGGATAGGTAGATTGGGCGATAAGGCATGCTATATCCGCCCCGAACTCGATCCCTTGGTTGACTTATGGGCATTTTCAAGCTGCCGGGCAGAACGTAGCGGACCTCCCGGAATTGAGAGACGCCCTCACACCGTGATTGCGGCAGTACCGGTGTTGCTCTAGTTCTTGCTGGTATGCTCACTCATCACGGCGAATGCAGCGCACTTTCGAGCGCCTCCAAATAGAGAAGTGCTATGGCCGCAAAATTCCAAATAGATCATAACAAGCTTATTCGAATCAACACTCTCAATCTTCCCAATTTTTCCGATCTCCCTGAAAGCGCGAAATTCGACTATCGCTATATAGACAACGCATTCGAAAAATGTGGCAATGACGACGCCATTTTGCGTCAGCTCAGGTCGGTCGCGAGTCTGCAAAATGATCAAGTTCCACCTGAAATGCAGCCTTTACGACACCGACTTTCGAATCATTTCCTCCGACTAAATGAGCATCACTCCTACGAACAGAACCGGAGCGCTCTTGAAGAGCGGGCATGCCTTGCTTTGGAGGCTTATCGAACTCCAACGTCGGGAATTCTGCGCCAGCCAGCAACGCTCGCGTCAGTGTCGATCGACGATACCCCCCTCACGTGGCGCACAACCGACATCTTCATCGGCGGCGACGCTGGAGGTTATCGAGCCAAGTACCCACCGCATGAGCAAATTCAGGATAGCATCGAACGTCTGTCAGTCGCGCTCGACGACGCGATTCTGTATTCTCCCAGCTTTGGGGCGGCCTTAGCCTTCTGCGGCGTGGTCACCGCTCACCCGTTTCGCGATGGCAATGGCCGTGTTGCGCGCGTGCTCTTCAACCATGTCTTGCGAACGCACTTCGGCTCCCAATTCTATTTGCCGATTTACGAATTAGGAGCAGCTTCCGCGGGAGGGTGGCTCGTCGCGCAACGACGAGTCCAACTCGATGGAGATTGGAGCGCGCTGTCGGAATTCCTGCGCAACTGCGTTATTCTCTTCGCACGGTGAGAAGGCTTTGCCGAGCATGGATGTGAACATGAAGGCGACGAAATCCGCTATCGCCCGGTTGGCTTGGTGCGTTTTGCTCTTTCTATCGAGCGTAGCAACTCTGCCTGCGCTGGCCGCATCAACAACGGCACCAGCGAGTCCGGTAGGAACCTGGGTACTTAGGGCCGGCGGGAAATCAATCTTCCGACTTCAAATCAAAACAGCCTCAACTGGTTGGTCGGCCCTTTGGAGTCGCCCCGATCACTATGATGTTGATGGAGACTCGTTCAAGAAAGTGAGCGGTCCGACCATTACCCTCGCTTCGATATCCGGATCCGAATATCAGGGATGGATTGAATTCCGCTTTCGAACCTCATCGGAACGCGTACCAACCGAAATCTTCCGCATCCACCTGACCGATAGCGGCACTGCGGAGGTTCACTATAACGGACAGCGACTAGGCCCCCTCTATTTCGAAAGAGACTCCACAAAAGGCGTATTCGGTGGCTGGAATCCCGAAGCCGTCTATAGATACAACCGATCTCAACATATCGCTGACGATCCCTCAATGACGTTGATATTTGACGCCGATGCCAGTGCGAGATCCACCGGCATCGCGAACAACCCATCCATCAGAGAAGATGATGAAAAGCGCCGCACGCTTACGAAAGCCCTCATCGACGCGGGGAAGCTGTCGAGCGGAAACGATTTCTTCCATGCCGCCATCATCTTTCAGCATGGCTCCAGCCCCCAAGATTTTTTGCTGGCGCATATCCTTGCAAGCGCGAGCGTGGCGCGTGGGAATTCCGATGCGATTTGGATCGTAGCGGCATCCCTCGATCGCTATCTGCAAAGCATCGGACAGCCACAGGTACTGGGAACCCAATTTCGTGGTATCGGCGGCCAACCCACTCAGGAGCCATTCGACAAGGACCTGATATCGGACGCGTTACGCGCCGCCTTGCATGTGCCGTCGCTGGTGGAGCAAGAGGAGCAGCGCCAGGTGCTGGAAGACTCGACCAAATCGGCGAAGTGAGCACTACAGCATCGGGCTGATTGTTGTGAATCGGAGGATTCCCAATGTCCGCGGATTGTGATCCAACCTCGTTGGAGGTGGATCATGGGCGTATGTCGATCTGACGATTTGCGGCTTCGGGTGATTGAGGCGGTGGCGGCCGGGAGTTCGCGCCGCGCGGCGGCGGCGCGATTTTCGGTGAGCGCGAGTTCGGCGATCCGGTGGAGCGACCGGGCGGCGAAGGAGGGCAGCCCCAAGCCGCGCAAGCAGGGTCGGCCGGCGGGCAAGGGGCCGCTGGTTGAGCATCTGGAGTATCTGATAGAAGTTGTCGAAGCCGAGCCGGACATCACCATGCCGGAGCTGACGGCACGACTTCATGTCGACCGGGGTGTGACCGCGGCCCCAGCCTCGCTCTCGAAGCTGCTTTGCCGGGCGGGGTTCACATATAAAAAACAACTGATGGCATCGGAATGCGCACGCGCTGACGTAGCCGAGCGGCGCAGGGTCTGGGTCAATCACCGACAACCCTATATGCGCCGCGATCCGGGGCGACTGGTGTTCATCGATGAGACTTCGGTGAACACCAAGATGACGCGCCTGCGTGGACGGGCGGCGCGAGGAAAACGCCTCAAGGCGCGCGCGCCGTTTGGCAGATGGGGGACGCAGACCTTCATCGCAGGCCTGCGGCACGATGCGCTGACGGCGCCCTGGGTCATCCCTGGCGCGATGGATCGAGACGCCTTCAACACCTACATCGAAACCCAACTCGCCCCGACGCTGGCGCCAGGCGATATCGTGATCCTCGACAATCTGTCCGTTCACAAAAGCGCACACGCGGAGGCCGCTGTCCGCGCACGCGGCGCATGGATGCTCTTCCTGCCCCAATACTCGCCCGATCTGAACCCCATCGAAATGGCCTTTGCTAAACTCAAGGCGCATCTCAGAAAGGCCGCTGCGCGAACCTTCGACGCCCTCATCAAGACAATCGGCGACATCTGCCGACTCTTCGACCCAGACGAATGCTCACATTACTTCTTTAAGGCTGGATATGGATCATATTAACGGCACAATGCTCTAGCCGCGCACGACTGCCTGTGCGGCAAACTTATAATCGACAGGCAATCTGTCTTCCGAATTCAATTTGTCACTGAAGGAGATTGCGGCATCCCGGCCTCGGCAATGTGCCGTTGCGATCCGTCGAACATCGCCCGCACCTTCTCGGGTACGATCTTGCGGACAGCATCGACCAGACGCTCGCGGAACGTGATCCCGCGCCGCTCCGCAAATGCCTGCTCGCTGTTGTCGCGGTCCCCATAGTCGCTCGCCATATCCTTGCCGCGCTCGGGGGACAGCGTGCGCATCAGCCTGCCCTGGTCGGCAAAGTCATCCTGGCCGTAGTGCAGTTCGACACGATCGCGATGCCGGGACAGCGCGACATAGGCCGAGTGGCTGTCCATGCCAGGAGTGGCCAGCACGAACGCGCGATCGACCGTCATCCCCTGCGCCTTGTGGATCGTAGCGGCATAGCCGTGATCGATCTGGCTGTAATCCTTCACATCGAACGCGACCAAGCTGCCATCGTCGAGTTGCACAGCCATGCGAACCCGGCTGACGGTGTCGATCGTACCGAGCGTACCGTTTTTCACCCCAAGTTCTCGCTCGTTCTTGAGGAACATCACCCGGTCGCCTGCGGCGAGCGTCACGAAGCAGCAGCGCGAACGACTGGCGCGCGCTGGCTGCGCTTGGCGACGGAGGCGCGAGCGTTCAAACTGCTCTCGCAAGACCAGCGACGATCGGCACCACCGCGCTGGCAACGAGTTCGACGAGGCCTTCGGCAATGTAGCGCGAATAGTGCCGGTCAATCATCGCGACCAAGGTGACGCGAAGGGCGGCAACCAGCCGGATCGGCAGCTTGATTGAGCGCCGACTCTATTCATGTAACAGGATCATAATGACTGTGCCGTCGCATAAACCGACCTGGATCCGATGGCAGGAACGGCCGGCATTGCAGACTGGCGAATTGAGTCCCCCCTCCACGGGCGTAAGCATGCGTCTCTGCGCCCCGCCCCCCGTCACGGTCCTTCATGCCCCCGCCGGCTTCGGCAAGACCTGCGCGATGGTCAGTGAATTCGAGCGACTGCGCGAGAATGGCGTCAGGGTCGCCTGGATCGCCGGAGAGGCCCTGTCCGTTTCCGGACTGTCCAGCGTCGAGGCACTGGCAGCCATCCAGGCCCTGGTGGAAGATGCGGATGCGGTCTTTTTCGACGACGCCGATCATGTCACCCCGGCCATCCTCGCCGGGGTCGCGACAACGATACTATATTCGTCTCCCCGGAAGCGCCTGTTGGTTGGTGCTCGCAGGATAGAAGATCTTCAGATCGCGCGCCGGATCGCCCAGGGCGCGGCGGAAATCATTCCAGGCGATTTGCTCGCATTTCAGCGCCAGCGCTTGAACACGATGTGGCATCGGACCCTTGGCGCACCGCAGATTCGCGCCATTCACCACCTTGCCGAAGGATGGCCGGCACCGAGCCAGATGCTCGCGCGCTGGCTTGCCGGTGGCAACGTCCTGGACGATGCCGGGCTCTTCATCTCGCGCAGCCAAGTCGGAGATTATATCGACCAGGAGGTGCTGGGCCCGTTCCCGGGGGAAACGCATATAGCCCTCTCCGCCAGCTCATTGCATCATGAGTTTGATCAGGAACTGCTCGACAGGCTTTCCCCTGCCCGGCCGATCCAGCAACAGGACATCGCCGCGAACCTTTCGAGCCTTGTCGGCAACGGATCCGGGCCGAGCTTCCGAAGATACAATTCATTGCTCCGTCGGCACCTGCGCTGCCGTTTCGACCAGCTGCCGCGAAACCAGCGTATCGCCCTGCTGGGCCTTGTCTCGGACTGGGCGGCGGATCGTGGTGATGTGGTAAGCGCGGCCCATCTGGCATCCATTGCCGGGGATGAGACGCGTATAGTAAAAGTCATCGTTCAGGCCGGCGGGCTCAGCCTCTGGCTGGACAAGGGTTATGACAATATCCGGGCGCTGGTGGAGGTCGCCGGCGAGGCTCTCATCCGCTCGGAACCACGCCTTCAGTTGCTCCAGTGCGTCGTGCTGATGAAGGACGGGCGGGTCGGCGAGGCCGACCGCCTCTATCGCGAGACGGCAAAGTCCCTGCCCCTCGACGTGGCGATGGAGCGCGATGCCGCGCTCGTGAAGGCAACGCTTCTGATCTACGGATGCCGGGCAGCGACCATCCAGGACGATGAGCTCTTCAACCGGCTCGCTGAACTGTGCGGCGCTTCCGCCTTCAAGCCTTTCCTGCCATCCATTCAAGCGATCCGCCATTCCCAGCAGGCCGAGTTTGGTGCTGCCACGGCCGCGATCCTCGAAGGCATCAACCATGCCCGCGCTGCCGGCTCGAGCTACCCTATCCTGTTCCTTGATTTCCATACAGCCGGCATAGCGCTGGCGCAGGGCGAACTGGCTGACGCCGCGAAGATATTGTCGCGCGCACGGCGCCGGTGGCAGGCCGATTTCGCCGAGGACAAAGGCGCGGAAACGGTCATGTCAGCACTATGGGCACAGCTTGATTTCGAACGCGGCCGGACGCGGCAAGCGGCTCGACACCTGAAGCTGTCAGCACATCGCCTGCCGGATTCCGAAGCGTGGCTGGACATCTATGTCGCTGGTTTCGAGCCGATGATCCGGCTGCTCAGCGACGAGCATGGCATCACGACAGCGACGGCGGCAATCGATCGATCGCGTCAGCAACTGCGCGCGCAGAGCCTGAACAGGATCGCCGATCTGCTGACCTGTCTTGGCATGTGCATAGAGGGAGAGGCGTGGCTGTTCGGGCAGGCGGCACGCCCGGAGGGCGCCCGGATTGTCGACCTGCCGCACTCGACCGGCGAACTGGCAACATGGCAGGAACGCGAATTCGGCACGCTGGCGACTGCCTATCAGGCGCTGATCGCCGGTGACGTCGAGGCGGCACGCCGCGCGCTGGACGAACTGGTCTTCTACGCGCGAGACCATGGCCTGCGCCGCACCCTCCAACGGGGCCTGCTGCTGCGAACGGCAACCCTCGACCGCGTCGACGATCCTGTCGCAGCACAGCAGGATTTTGACGAAGCAGTCGCGATCGCGCGAAGCACGGGCTTGAGACGCGCCTTTTGCGAGTTCGGTGGCCCGAGCGTCGCAGATCGGCTGGCCGCGCTTCAGGCGCGATCGGGCGAAACGGCCGCGGACACGTTTCTCAAGGGCCTCGCACCCTCCCGGCGCGCCGCGTCGGCGTCGCCCCGACGCACCCTGACGAAGCGGGAGCGTCAAATTCTCGGCGAGCTCGCGGCCGGTGGGTCGGACAAGATCATCGCGCGGCGTCTCGACGTCACCGAACATGCCGTCCGATTCCACCTCAAGAACATCTATGTCAAACTGGGAGTCCATGATCGCGCCGGCGCGATAGAAGCATATCCTGCCGAATGATGACGGCAGAAAAAACCTACTAGATAGGAGAACCACCCTACCCAACCCGCCTGATTGCCGCAATCGAGCACCTGACCGATCCTCGCAAGGCATCACCCAACTCGGGTGAGCCTGAGAGGGGAATGAATTTGCGGATCGGGGTCGATGTCGGAGGAACCAACACGGATGCCGTGATTCTAGACGGAAAGCGGGTGCGCGCTTCGATCAAGCGACCGACTTCCGCGGATGTCAGCAGCGGTATCCGGGTCGCTATCGCCGATCTTCTTGCCCAGGCCGACCTGGCGCCCGACGCGATTGACTCGGTCATGATCGGTACGACGCACTTCACCAATGCGTTCGTGCAAGCTTCCGGCCTCGCCAGGGTGGCCGCCATCCGCATCGGCTTTCCGGCCAGCCGCAGCATTCCACCATTCGCCTCATGGCCGGCACGCCTGCGCGACAATGTTCGCGGTTTCGCGGCGATGATCGGCGGCGGTTTCCAGTTCGATGGCCGCACGCTCGGGTCTCTCGACGAGGCGGGGCTGCGCAGCCTCGCGCGTGAGATCAGCGATGCGGGCATCAGCGAGATCGCGGTCTCCTCCGTGTTCGCACAGGTCAACGCCGAACACGAACAGCGTGCAGCGGCGATTCTCCGCGAAGAAATTCCGGGCGCCAGCATCACACTCTCAAGCGAGGTCGGGCGTATCGGCCTGATCGAGCGCGAGAATGCAGCGATCATGAACGCCAGCCTCAGGCCGCTGGCGACGCGGGTTGCCGCCGCCTTCGCATCGGCCCTGGCGACACTTGGTATCGATGCGCCGTTTTTCGTCAGCCAGAATGACGGGACGCTGATGAACGCATCGCTGATGCAGCGCTTTCCGGTGCTGACCTTCGCTGCTGGTCCGACCAACTCGCTGCGCGGTGCCTATTTCCTGACCGGGCTCGGCAATGCGCTGGTTGTCGATATTGGCGGCACCACCAGCGACATCGGCGTCCTCACGGATGGTTTTCCGCGACAGTCGTCGATGCAAGTCGATATCGGTGGCATCCGCACCAATTTCCGTACCCCCGATATTCTGTCGATCGGTCTTGGCGGCGGCAGCCGGGTGCGCGCGCTTGACGGCCATGTCTCGATCGGTCCCGATTCGGTCGGCTTCCGGCTTCTCGAAGAAGCCCTCGTCTTCGGGGGCCGCACGCTGACCGCGACGGATGTGGCGGTGGCGGCCGGCTATGCCGCGATTGGCGACAGAGGCGCCGTCGCGGACCTCGATCCGGGGCTCCTCCAATCGGCTTCGTCGGAGATCCACCGGCTGCTGGCCGACGGGATCGACCGGATGAAGACCAGCGCCGCGCCGGTTCCACTCATCCTGGTCGGCGGCGGCGCGGCGCTGATCAACCAGCCGCTGCCCGGCACCAGCGAGACGATCCGGCCGGACGATGCCGGCGTCGCGAATGCGGTTGGCGCAGCGATCGGCCAGGTCGGCGGCGAAGTGGACCGAATCTTCCATTGCGGCGAAGGCGGGCGCGACCGGGCGCTGGACGATGCCCGAAGCCTGGCGATCGACGCCGCGATCGACGCCGGCGCCGCGCCGGACAGCATCACCATCGTCACTCTCGAGGATCTGCCACTGCAATATCTCCCGGGGGGTGCGCGTCGCATCGTCTGCCGGGCCGTTGGCGACCTCGCAACCATCGGAGGCCACCGTGGCTGACTATATCACTGTCGAGATGATCGACGACCTGGCGGCGGGCGCGGCCTTTCTCGGCACCGGCGGCGGCGGGGATCCCTTTATCGGCGCCTTGCTCTGCCGCGAGGCGCTTGAACGCTTCGGGCCGGTACGGTTGCTGCCTCTCTCCGAGGTCGAGGATGATGCTGCGATCTTCACAGCGGCGGCCATGGGCGCTCCCACCATCCTGATCGAGAAGCTGCTTTCGCTTGAAGACGCCGACAGCGCGGTGCGAGCGCTCGAGCGCCACCTGGGGAGAATCGCGACTGCTATCATCGCGGCCGAGATCGGTGGCATCAATTCGACATTGCCGATCGCCTATGCGGCAATGCGCGGGCTGCCGATCGTCGATGCCGACGGGATGGGTCGGGCATTCCCGTCTCTCCAGATGACGGCCTTCAATGCCGCCGGCGTGGCCTGCGCCCCGATCGCGCTCGCCGACGAGTTCGGCAATCGCGCGATCATCGAGACGGACTCCGCCCAGACTGCCGAAGACCTGGCGCGCCCCCTGGTGGCCGCGCTGGGGGCGAGCGCCGCCCTGTCCTGCTATCCAATGAGCGGCACCGAGGCGAAGCGCGGCGCGGTGGCAGGCAGCCTGTCGGCGGCTCTGGAAATCGGCGCGGCGATAAGCGGTCGCGGGACAAGAGGGGAACCGGTCGAACGGTTGCTCTCCGCCCTGCGGCGCCATCCGCTCTATGGCCATGCCTATCGGCTGTTCGACGGCAAGATCACCGGCCTCGAACGCGACACCAGCCGCGGCTGGGTGTTCGGGACCTGCGACTTGACTGGCCTGGAGGATGAGCGGCGCTGCTCGGTAAAATTCCAGAACGAGAATCTCTCGGTGGAAATCGATGGCGCGCTGCACGCGATCGTTCCCGACCTGATCACGATCGTCGATCGCGAGACCGGACACGCCATCCCGACCGAGAGCCTGCGATACGGCCAGCGCGTCGCCGTCATCGGCTGCAGCGCGCCGCCTCAGCTTCGTACGGCCGAAGCGATGAGGATCATGGGACCGAACGCGTTCGGCCTGGCCCAGCTTTACACGCCGATCGAAGCACTCGCGATCAGCATCGACGAACAACGCATCAGCGGCGGATCCAGCCGCGACAAAGGGGAAGAGAAATGAATGTAGCCAAGACCAGAGTCGCCGCGGCCAGGGCGCTGTTGCTGGCGAGTGCGATGACGATGCCAGCCATGGCATTCGCCCAGGCAATTGCCCCACAGACGACCGAGACGCCGCAGCCACAGGACAATGCTACGCCCGGCGATATCGTCGTCACCGCGCAGCGGCGAACCCAGAATTTGCAGGACGTGCCGATCCAGGTCACCGCGATAGGCGCCCAGACCATCGAGAAGGCGGGGATCAGGAACACCGCAGACGCGCTTGTCCTGGTGCCGAACGTCTCGTTCGACGAATCCTTCACTTATCTCAACAGTTTCGTCACGGTGCGCGGCATTTCGCAGATCAACAACGCCGATCCGCCCGTTGCGATTGTCGTTGATGGCGTGCCTCAGAACAATCAGAAACAGGCGCGGATGGACCTGTTCGACATCGAACGCGTCGAAGTACTGAAGGGACCGCAAGGCGGGCTGTACGGCCGCAACGCGCTGGGTGGTGCGATCAATATCGTGACCAAGCAGCCGTCCGACCGCTATGCGGGCTTCATCGAGGGTAGCTATGGCAACGGCAATGCAGTCGATATCAGTGCCGCCTTGTCCGGGCCGCTGGTCAAGGACCAACTGCTGTTTCGGGTGAGCGCGAGTTACAAGCATGACGACGGCCGGATCGGCAGCGCGTTCAACCCCGGCAATGTCGATTTCGTTCACCACGACTATAGCGTGCGTGGGCAACTGAATTATGTCGGCATCGACAATCTGACGCTCGACCTGCGCGGCGACTATCGGAATTTCTCGGCGGGCGGCATCTATGACAGCGTGGTCGCCAGCGGAAACGCCAACGACATCCAGCCCCCTCGCTCCAACATCGAGGGACTCACCTTCGGCCATGTTGCAAATGCCTCGTTCAAATTCGACTATGATGCCGGCCCGGTGACGCTCACGGGCATCACCAGCTATTCGGACATCATCGAGAATTATCGTGGCGACCTCGATTTCTCCAATCCCCGCGACCTTCCCGGCGGTTTTCTTGGCCTGGGCTTCCAGGCCGGCCAGGGCCAGGATCTGTCAGTCAGGCAAATCAGCCAGGAAGTACGTCTTACCTCGAAAGACACGGGACCGTTCCGCTGGATCCTGGGCGCTTATTATCTCCACACCGATCGCGACCTGTGGACCAGGGCCTTTGTTGATCTGAACGGGTCTCGATCGCAGATCGACAATCCGGCGCTGCGCATCATCAACCTGCAGGAAAGCAACAGCAACAACGCCTATGCCGGCTACGGCCAGTTCGACTATGACATCGTCGATGGCCTGACGCTCTCCGGAGCACTCCGCTACGACCGGGACAATCGCGAGCAAACCAACATCCTTACCGGCGCGGTGCGCCGGCGCGGCTTTGACAGCGTGCAACCCAAGGTCACGCTCACCTACAAGATCGATCCCCGCAAACTGATCTACGCCACCTACAGCACGGGATTCCGCTCGGGCGGCTTCAACGCGCCGACTGTCTCGATCCCGCTGTTCAAGGACGAGACCCTCCAGAATTATGAGGCCGGATTCAAGACGAGCTGGCTCAACCGGCGCCTGGTGATCAATGGGGCCCTCTATTTCGAGCGCGACAAAAATTATCAATTCTTCTTCATCGATGTCGCAACCGCATCGCAGGTCATCGGCAATCTAGATCGCGTCAATATCTGGGGTGTCGAACTCGAGGCCGAGGCGCTGGTGACCAAACAGCTTCAGTTGAGTGCCGCAATCGGCACGACCGACACGAACATCCGGCGCAGTGCGCTCTTCCCGGCGGCCATCGGCAACCACACACCCAAGACGACCCCGTGGTCGCTCAATCTTGCTGCGCAATATACGCGCCCCGTAACGAACGACCTTGATCTCGTCCTGCGCGCCGACTTCAAGCACAATGCCCGAAAATATTGGCAGATCGACAATATCGACGTGCAGAAGGCGATCAATCTGGTGAACCTTCGCGCTGGTCTCGATGGCGCGCATTGGTCCCTGTATGGTTTCGGCCGGAACGTCTTCAACGTGAAATATTATGCCGACTATAATCCAGCCAATTTCTCGGGACAGGCCTATGACATCGGCTTCCGCGCGCAGCCGGCAACCTATGGCATTGAAGCCAAGGTGAAGTTCTAGAGCCGAACATGCCAGAAACCGAAGGGTGCCGCCGGATTGTGTCGAAGCGGTCGGCGGCGCCTGTCGAACGATGTTGGTCACGGTAGCGGATGATGGGACATGCCTTCCGTTCAGGCGCCCCTCGCTGGCGCTTTTCTCCCGATCCGGCGCTGGCCACGAATATCACCTGAGGTCCCGGTATCGTGCCAGGCCCGCGGACGCTCCATCACGCCCCCTCTCTCATCCGCACCTTTTTCGGCAGGGATCGCATCGGATAGGGCCGGCATCGGGCGCAGGCCCTTCCTTGCCGCACGAATACGGGCCAGACCTGAATCAACGACCCAGCATCCCCCCAGATCCATGGGCGGCTGGAATCATGCGCTGAGTCGCACGGAGACGGGAAATACCTCAGGCCGGCAACTTGGCTTCGACTGGCGAATTGGCTTCGACTGGCGAATGATCGTCTTCCACCAATCCCGAAGGCTGGCCAGCCGGTTCAATCGGTCGAAGACGATCAGCCGCGCGCTGAAACCGGATTGCACTCTTCTTGGCCTCCGCGGTGCTCAGCGGCTCGCAACCGGGTTTGGAATTCCGGACAGCTTCGTCGACCGTAATTTTTTCAGAGCATCTTTCGCCTCTATGGGCGCTGCCTGCATGAACAGCGCGAAGAGTTCGTCATCGCCCAGTTCATCGATTGCGACTTCGGCGGAAAGCGCGACAGGCTGACGCATTCGCACTCCCCGCTGCGCTTCCAGTACAAGCGTATGCAGCGTCATTCCGGCCGGCAACTGACTTGTCACGGCGTTGAATTCCATGGGCACCGCATTCCGGATGCGAATGCGGCGGTCGGCATTACTCTCAAACCAAGCCGCGTCGCCAAGCGTCGCGAGTTCGATCACCCGCTCATTGATCGGCCGTACTTCAATCATATCGAACTCCTGAAGCGGTGCCCCTGCACGAGACGAGCCATCCTCGACAAGGTCATTGATGTGTGCCGCCGGTCACTTTTCCGAGATGGTCTTGCCTGAAGTCACGCAATCCGCCGCACCAATCTCTGTCGGCGTCGAATGGTCAGGCTCCGGCGCATCGCCACTCAGGTGCTTCGACGGGCTTCAGCGGCGCCGTGGCCGGATAGATCGCTGCCGCATCGGGCCCCGTGCACCCAGCGCCAGCCACTCGAAGCTCAACGCACCGCGCGGCTGAACGGGATCGCGCAACCGCCGGCCGCCCTGGCTTCCTGCGGTGGCCGGCGTTTTCGAAAAGGAGCGGAACATGAAGTCAGCAGCGAACGACGGATGCTATCCCCGCGATCGACCGGATCGAGGCGCAGGGGCATGCCTATCTCGCATGGGCATATCATTACCCGATTCACCTCCAGATCCTGTGGACGCCGTTCGTCATCGACGCCTCCGGCTCGCAATTCATCGCCGATCGCAGCGTCAAGATGCTCGAGAACTGGGAAGCCCTGTTCACGCAAGCGCAGCGCGACGGCGACATCGCAGCGGATCTCGACATCGGGCTCGTCGCCTTCGTGTCCCGCACGCAACTCTACGGTCTGGCGCGCATGTTCACCGACGGCGACTTCCATAGGGCAGAGTTGAAAGCCGATCCGCTGGGCGCAATGAAGCGAGCCTATTCACACCATATCGGACAGATGCGCGCGCGCTTGACGCGTCGCGCGTGCCGATACCACTTACGCCGCCAGGGCCGCGCTCGGGACAACAGCCCGTGCCCCTGGCTAGCCGCGAGCATTTTGCTGACGGTATAACGCGGGCAAACCATATCATGGTTGTCGATCATATCGGTTGAACCATCCGATGATGGCCTCGGCCCTGGCTGCGGACTGACTTGGACGTGCAGCCATTTCGTGGAACGCGTCCGGCACCCTGAGCAGGCCGGTTGCGACACCATGATACTGCAACGCGCCGTAGAATTGCTCGGCTTCCGCGATCGGCGTGCGCACGTCCTTCTCCCCAACGACCACCAGCGTCGGTGTTTTGACATTGGAGATCAGCGACAGCGGCGAATGCTTCCAATAGCTCTCCGGGTCCTCCCAGGGCGCCTTGCCGATCCAGTTGCTCATGACCTTGTAGCCGGCGTCCGAAGTCAGCGCGAGGCTGGTCCAGTTCATCGCGGGGCGCTGGGACGCCGCGGCGCGAAATCGATCCGTCTTGCCCACGATCCAGGCGGTCATGATTCCGCCTCCCGAGCCCCCGGTCACGAACAGGCGATGGGGATCGGCATATCCTTGCGCAACCGCGGCGTCCACGACGCTCATCTGGTCGCTATAGTCGATACCGGGATAGTCGCGATCAATCGCATTGGCGAATGCCTCGCCGTAGGAAGTCGAACCACGCGCATTGGCATATACGACGACGTAGCCGGCCGCTGCATAGAGTTGGTCGTCGGTCGAGAAATAGGGGCCGTAATGCAGGAACGGCCCACCATGAATCTCCAGGATCATGGGATATTGACGCGAGCGGTCGAAGCCCGGCGGCGTCAGTACCCAGGCGTCGATCGGCGTCCCGTCGGATGCGGTCACCTTCAACGGCGCCAACGCGCCCAGCGATCGCTTGTCCAGCAGCCCAGCGTTGAGCCGGGTCAACCGCTCGACCACGCCATCGCGAACGATCGCCACATCGGCCGGGTGATCGGAACCGCCCTGCGGGATGGCAACTGTGCCGTTCCGCGCGACCGAGAACGAGCCACCGCTATAGGGAAGATCGAGCCCGCTATCGGCCAGTCTTTCGGCGACGACGCGCGCGATGCCGCCCGGTTCGAACCGGACTACCTTGTTGACGCCCCGGTCCTCCAGCGCAGCGAAGAGGCTGCGCCCATCCGCTGCCCAGACCGGGGTACTCAGACTGCGGTCGAGATTTTCGTGCGCGACACGAACATGGCTGCCATCGCTATCCATGAGATAGATCTTGCGATTTTCGTACGGACGGCGGCGGCGATCGTCATAGCCGCTAAAGGCGATGGTCCGACCATCAGGCGAGACGGTCGCGGAGGCAGCCGGACCTTCAAGCTGCGTCAATCGTGTCAGTGCCCCGCCGGCAAGCGACACCCGATAAATCGCGCTGCGATAGCTGTCGCTCTCCCAACCCTTGTCGCGGCGGCCGGTGAAGACCAGTGACAGGCCGTCCGGTGTCCATGACACGGCACCGGCGTCATCAAATGGGCCGGTGGTCAGTTGCCGAAGTGTTCCTCCGACCAAGGAGGTAACGAAAACATGATCATAGCCGGGATCGAGATCGCCCTTCCCATCCTTGTGGTACATCGCGCGGGTCGTGAGCGTGATCGGCTTCGCCCAGTCAGCGCCCGCGGGCTTGACCAGGGTCGTTCCGAGCGTCTCGGGCGGCACGGACGCATGCATGATGAAGGCGATCTTCGCGCAGTCCGGCGACCAGGACACGCCCGAGGCGGGGCTGGCCAGCGTGGCGATACGCTCGATCCTGCGCGAGGCCGGCATGTAGGTGAACAAGCCGCGCGCCTGCCCCTTCGGCGTGGCCGTGAATGCCAGCAGCTTGCCGTTCGCGCACCAGCGCGGCTGCGCGCCGCCGGCGGCCGCTACGCCGCCGAGCGGCCGCTGCACGCCAGTTCGGGTGTCGACCAGCCAGATCGATTCCAGCCCCTCATCGGCCATGATATCGTTGGTGATCCGGACATAGGCGACCAGATTGCCGTCAGGGCTGATTTGCGGATCGCTTGCCTGGGTCAGGCGGAAAATGTCCTGGGCCTGGAACCTGGCTGGCACCGCTGGCGCTCCGGCCATCGCCGCCCCCGATACCACAACCAATCCCATCGCAAAGAGGGCGCGAAATACCGCCATCGATCTTCCCCTTGTATGCGGGCGTATGCGGGCAGCCCCCAATCCGAAAATATGACAGCCCGCCGCTATGAACACAGTCGGCTAAGCCCAAGGATCATAGCGATCCCCGGGCTGATTGGCCGTTCACATATCGACCTTGAGCGACAGCGAGTAGACCCGCGGCCGGATGAGATAATAATCAGCGTAACCGTCCGTCCCGCTTCCCGTCGAATAATAGCTATAAGAGGCCTGGGAGATGCCCTTCGAATTGAACAGGTTCGAAACACCCAATCCGACCTCGAAGCGCCCCTTCGACACCTTCGCGCGCAGGTCAGCCGTGGTGTAGGCGGGCAGCATGAGGGCGCTGTCGATCTGCGCCTGACGGCTGCCGGTATAGGACAGCGTGCCGGACAGGCTCAGTTGCGTGCCCGACGGCCCAGCCGTGACGAATTCAGGCTGAAAGCTTGCCTGCAGCTTCGGCGTACCCGGCAGGCGCGTGCCAGCAGGAACCTCGAAATTGCCGGTATAGCCGCCCGCGACGTCCGTGGCGAAGTTGCGTGTACTTTGGAACGGCGCCTTGGTCTTGGCATCGGTGTAGGTCATGCTGCCGTTGAACCGCAACGCCTGGACCGGGCGCCACCGTATTGCGAGTTCCGCTCCCTTTGACACCGCCTTGCCCACGTTCGAGATGATCAGGAAACCGTTCCGATCGGCCGATGTGATCTGCGGATTCTGCCAGTCGATATAAAAGGCGCCGACGTCCACGTTGAGCGTCGAGGTCGGGGCCAGCCGAATACCGGCTTCATAGTTCCAGAGATTGTCGGACTTGTATTCCGCCGCCCCCGGCGCCGTGTTCACCCCGCCGAACCGGAAGCCCTTCGCCGCCAGTGCGTAAAGCACCGTGTTGCCCGGCATCCGATATCGCGCCTCGAACTTAGGCGTAAAGCCGCTCTCGGTATGCGTCAGCGACCGGCTATTGGCGCTGGATGCGAGCGCGGCCGTCCGGACCTGATCGAAGCTGACGCTGGTATGAAAATACCGCCCGCCCGCACCGAGTTCGAGTCCACCGATATCCAGTTCGACTTCACCGAAAACGGCGCGCTCTTTCGCGATGCCCGTGCGCGAGACGTTGAAGTACAGATCGCGATAGACCGGGTCGTTCGCACCGACCAGGAAGACGTTCTGCGTCCGGTGAAAATTCACATCCTGACCGAAGACACCGACCAGCCAGTTGAACGTCCCTTTTTGCGCGGAGGCCACGCGGAATTCCTGCGAGAAGCCGTTGGAGCTTCGGGCCTCGATGTTGCGCGCTTCCTTGACCTGGGGGAACGGCCCGAAGCCCAGAAAGTCCTGTGAAGGAACATCGATGCCGGTGGTGACATCCGGCACGAGCAGTCGGGTGAGATCGCTGTTTGCGTTTCTCGTCTTGCTCTGATGCGCCGTCAACGAGGTCAGCTTCACCGGCCCGAGGAGATAGTTCACCTCGAGCTTCGCCAGGCTGAACCGAGACTCGTAGGACGAGGGGTGGCGCGAATTATAATAACGCACATCCGGCCCCACCGAGGCCGACGTATCGCCCTGATGCGACTCCTGGTAGATATACAGGGCGTCGATCGTCAGCCGATCGTCAGGCCGGTACAGCGCGAGGACGCGACCACCCTTCACCGATCGACCGTTCACGTTCTTCTCGTTCGTCCCGATATTGTCCTGATAACCGGGATCATTCTGATACTGTCCGACGAACCGCAGTGCGAATTTGTCGGTGGCGACCGGGAGATTCAGCGCGGCATAGACCGAGGCCTGGGCTTCGCCGCCCTGCGCGACGTCCCCGGTTACCATCATCGAGCCGCCGATCTTCGCAAGGTCGGGCTTCTTGAACGTGTAGTTGACCGCGCCGCCAAGAGAACCCGAACCATAGAGCGCGCCCTGCGGCCCGCGCAGCACTTTCACCGCATCGAGATCAAACGCCGAAATGTCAGGCGTCGACACATATTGGAACGGGTCGGTGAACGGCACGTCTTCGATATAGATTCCGGTCGGCAACTGCCCGACGCTGGTGTTGTCGGACGACGTGCTGGTGCCGATGCCGCGGATCGACAGCAACGAGCCATCGGCGGATCCCTTGTTGAACTGAACGCCGGGAGTCAGCTTGAAGATATCCTCGGCGTCCTTGGCACCGGTCTTTGCCAGATCCTCTGAGGAAACGATATTGACCGTACCCGCTATATCTCGGACGTTCTGGGCACGCTTGCCGACGACCACGATATCACCCTGCCCGGCCGGGGCTATGGGGTCGTCCTGACTTTGACCTGCAACATCCTGCGCCATTGCAGCGCTGCACTGCGCGAAGGCCGCCATAGCTATCGTCGAGCCGACAGCCCCAAATAACCGGACCGCATTACAGATCTTCCCTGACATCCTCAACATCCCCAATGAATTTTACCGCATGGAACGGCTATTGCCGCCACCCAATCCAGCCAGAGCACCATTATTATGGCCACTTACTTTTATTGTTACTTGCTGAATCGCATATTCTGCCGAATAAATATTATGACTTTTACTCTTCAGGTCGCAGGTTTCGGAAACTTTCACTCCCGATAAAGCATATTAGGATATGCGAGCATGTCGGCCCAATGCCGGATCGGCATATAATCATGCAGGCCATGGCTGGATTCGCTCCGGCTCGAAGCCGTCATGCGCTCTCCTTGTCGCGGCCAATCGCCGGTCCCGGATCACAGAAATGCTTCGAGCGCCTGCAACAAATCCCGGGGCGCCTCCTCCTGCGGGCTATGCCCGCAGTCGATCGGATGGCCGCTGACATCACGCGCCTTTTCACGCCAGGTGGCGAGCACATCGTATAGTGCACCAACGGTACCGCGGCGGCCCCATAGCGCCAAAAGCGGGACTTCGATCCGGCGATCGCCGTCCTCGGCATCATCCTCCAGATCGATGCCGGCGGCGGCGCGATAGTCCTCGCAGATCGCATGACGCGTGGCGGGGTCGCGATAACAGCGCCGATATTCCGCCAGGACGCGCAGATCGATGGCGCCCTCGACCTTGATCTGCCCGGCCAGATGGCGATCGAGAAAGAAGTCCGGGTCGGCGGCGATCATCCGTTCGGGGAGATCGAAGGGCTGGATCAGGAAGAACCACCAGAAATAGCGTGTCGCGAACTCCTTGTCGGTGCGATCGTACATCGTCGCGGTCGGCGCGATGTCGATCAGGACGAGGCGGGTAACCTGTCCGGGATGGTCCAGCGCCATGCGGTGCGCGACGCGTGCGCCGCGGTCGTGACCAACCACGGCGAAGTGGTAAAAACCCAGCGAGCGCATCACCGCGACCTGGTCAGCGGCCATCGTCCTTTTCGAATAGGTCGCGTGATTGCCGCCACCCGGCGGCTTTGCACTGTCGCCATAGCCGCGCAGATCCGTCGCGACCACGGTGAAGCGCTCGGCGAGTGCCGGCGCGACCTTGTGCCAGGTGAGATGGGTCTGCGGATGCCCGTGCAACAGCAGCAGCGGTGGCCCCGAACCGCCGATCGCCGCTCGGATGCGAACTCCTTCCACGTCGATGTCTTGCCAGCGGAACCCCGGCATCAGGGCCGGATACCCGATGATGTCGCTCATCGGGCCGCCGCCTCGACCAGCCAGGGATGTTCAGCGAAATAGGCCTGCTGAAAGGAATGAATTTCCGCCGCGTGAGTCAGCGTGTCGCCGATGCGATCCAGCCCGAGGAGCAGCGCACGCCGAACCTCGGGGTCGATCTCGAAATCGATCGATATTTCCCCGGCCACGATCGTCCGCTTTTCCAGGTCGATGGAAATCAGGCCGGTGTCGTTGGGCAGACAGGCCGCGAGCGACGCGATCCCAATCGGATCGAGCACGATCAGCAGCAGCCCGTTATTGGCGGCGTTGTCTGCAAATATGCCGGCAAAGCCAGTGCCGATGATGGCCCGTATTCCATATTGCAACATCCCCCACACGGCATGCTCGCGCGACGAGCCGCAGCCGAAATTCGGTCCGACCAGCAGGAAACGGGTATCCGCCATGTCAGCGCGATGCAGCAGGAACTCGGGACGCCGCCGGCCTTCCACATCGAACCGCAGATCGTGGAACAGGCCCAGGGCCAGACCGGTACGGTCGATTCCCTTCAGAAATGCCTTTGGCATGATCACGTCGGTGTCGATGTTCGCCGCCGGCATCGCCGCGATACGTCCGGTGAGCTGGGTGAAGCACTCCATCACAATGCCTCCAGCGGTGAAAAGCGTCGCACATCGGCAAGCTTGCCGGTAATCGCCGCAGCCGCCACCATTGCCGGGCTCATCAGATGGGTTCGGCCGCCAATGCCTTGCCGCCCCTCGAAATTGCGATTCGTGCTCGACGCGCAACGTTCACCGGGCGCCAGCATGTCATCATTCATCGCCAGACAAAGCGAGCATCCCGACTGCCGCCACTCGAAACCGGCATCGATGAAGATCCGGTCCAGGCCCTCGGCTTCCGCCTCGCGGCGCACGGTGCTGCTGCCCGGCGAGATCATGGCGCGGACCCCTGGCGCGACCCTCCGTCCGTTGAGGATGCGCGCGGCATCGCGCAGGTCAGTGATCCGGGCATTCGTGCAGGAACCGATAAAGGCCCGGTCAATCGATACATCCTCCAGCGGCATGTGCGGCGCCAACCCCATATAGGCGATGGCGCGTGCGGCATCCGCCCGGCGGTCGATCGGCAAATCATCGGGATGGGGCACCCGATCGCCGATCGCCAAGGCCTGATCCGGGCTTGTTCCCCAACTCACCATGGGCGGGATATCCTCGGCGCGCAGCGCGACTTCGGCGTCGAAATGCGCCGCCGCGTCAGTCGCCAACGCCACCCATTGTTCGCGCGCGCGCTCCAGCATCGCCGCCGGCGGCGTGCGCGGACGCCCCGAGATATAGTCGAATACCTTGCCGTCGGGCGCCATCAACGCCACCCGGGCCCCACATTCCACCGCCATGTTGCACATGGTCATCCGCCCCTCGACCCCCAGGCCGCGAATGGCCTCGCCGGCGAACTCCAGCGCATAGCCAGCGGCTCCGCCCGCCCCGATCAGGCGGATGACCGCCATCACCGCATCCTTTGCCGTCACCCCCGTCGGAAGCTGCCCATTAATCGTCACACGCATATTCTTCAGCCGGTGATGAATCAGTGTCTGCGTCGCCAGCAGATGCTCGATGTCCGAGGTGCCGATGCCGAACCCGACGGCCCCGAACGCGCCATAGGTCGTGGTGTGGCTATCCCCGGCGGCGATCACCAGCCCGGGCAGAACCCAACCGAGATCGGGCAAGACCACATGTTCGATCCCCTGCCGGGGATGCAGCACGTCGTAGATCTCGATGCCGAAATCGCGGCCATTCTGCACAAAATAATCGATCTGCCGCTGCGCGCCGCCATCGCTGCTGCCAGCGCCGCGCACTGGGTCGGTCGAATTGACATGATCAACGACCCCCAAGGCGGCTTCAGGCCGCCACAGCCGCCGTCCGGCATCGCGCAGTCCGCTGAACGCCTGCGGACTGGTATATTCGTTCAGCACCGTGCGATCGACATACAGGAGCATCCGTTCGCCGGCGCCCACGGCTTCGCCCAGGGACAAGATCCGATGCCGATCGATGATCTTGTCGTAGAGCGTTCGCGACGCTGGCATATCATTCCCTCTTGGCGGTTTGCGAAAGCGCGACTTACAGTGCGCGCGACGTCCGTTACCAATGCCGGGAAATCATCAAATCATGCGATCTGCGCGGTAATATGGACACGATGTGGCTCGAGGACTTCATCACGCTTGCCGACGAGATGAACTTCTCGCGGGCGGCGGAAGTGCGCAACATGACTCAGCCCGCCTTCAGCCGGCGGATCCGCGCGCTTGAAGATTGGATCGGTGCGACATTGGTGGATCGCGATACGCACCGCATCGCGCTGACCGAAGCGGGTTTCGCCTTTCGCGGCGTTGCCGAGGAAATTCTGCGCAGGCTGTCGCTCGGTCGCGATCAGGTCCGTGAAATCGGGGGCGCGCAAGTCAGCGAATTGCGGTTCGCGTCCACGCACGCGCTCTCCGTGACCTTCTTCCCATCCTGGTTTCGAGGCCTGGAGGACGGATGGGATGTGGGCACCGTCACGCTCGTTGCCGATCATATGACCGCGTGCGAGCGCTTCATGCTCGAGGGCAAGGCCGATCTTCTTCTGTGCCATCATCATCCGGCCGCATCCCACCGCCTCGATCCTTCGGGTTTTTCATCGCTTCATCTGGGTGACGATGTGCTGTTGCCTGTTTCCGCCGCGGCATCCGATGGCACTCCGATTCATCGCCTGCCGGGCACGGATGCCAATCCGCTGCCTTATCTCGAGTTCGAGGAACGGTCAGGCATGGGCCGGATCATACAGGCGGCGAAGGTGGCCGGCAGCGGGATCACCGCGCTGCAGCCGGTCTTCAGGTCGCACATGGCCAGCGTCCTGCTGACCATGGCGCGCGATGGACGCGGCATCAGCTGGACTCCACTGAGCCTGGCGGAAGCCGACCTCAAGGAAGGACGGCTGGCCTTGGCCGGCGACGATCGATGGCATATCCCGATCGAGATACGGATATTCAGGCCGCGCGCGAGACGGAGCCAAAGAGTCGAGGCGTTCTGGAATATGCTGAAAGCGCGAAGCGCATAACCGGGGCCGGGCGGGACCTGTCGCTACCCAGCCCTATTTTGCCCGCGGCCTGTACTCCAGCACCTGTGTCGAAGCAGCAGCCGCCCGCACATCGTCGGGATTCATGACGATCTTCTTCAATTCGTTGGTCTCGTGCATCATGGTCTGGTCCGACAGATGCGGGTTGCCGACCCCGCGCGGGTCGACGAACAGACTTTGCCCCCCCGCGTCCACCACCGAATAGAGTGCGGGATGATCGGGGTTGAGCTCCATCAACCCCACCCAGCCCTCGCCACCATTGTGCGGCGCCATCGTCGGCCCGATGCGAAGGATGGCGGACAGACGGTTCGACGGGTTGTCATCATCGGGAAGTTCGGGACGATCAGCCCTCTTTGCGGCTGGATCATAATATTTCCAGAAAACCGGCATCCGCCATTCGGTCATCGGTTTGCCGGGAAATTGCGGTTTGACCTGTCCGACCGTCGCCTTGATCGTCTCGATCAGCACCGCGTTGCGATCGCGGCCGTGGAAATAATCGAAGATAAGAGGGGCACCGGCCTTGTCACCCTGGAACGCGCGCAACAAGAGGCTGGTCTGATATCGCAGGTAGCGGCCCTCGTCGACCTTGCTCCACCAATTGTCGATATCCTTGCCGAAAACGATGGCGGGCGCGACGTTCAGCCATGTCCGGAACAGGGTCAGTCCGGGATTGTCATATTGATGGTCGGCATCGAGATCTTCGTAGAGGCCATTATAGCTCAGCATGAGCTCGCCTGCCTGCTTCACCTCCGGGTCATCGCTGGCAGCGATCGCGGCGCGAATATAGGGGGCAAAGAACGCCGGTGTCGTCTGCGTCCGGTCCTGCGCCCCCATGGCATTGAAAATCTTGCGGTTGAACTCCCGCATGTCCAGCAGCGTGATCGCGTTGTTCGAAGCGGCGAGCTGATTGCCGAGCCAGGTCCGGAACGTCGCACCGATGCGGGCGTCATTCCCTTCCATCGACCAGCTCGTCGCCTTGCTGTTCCAGCTATGGATATAGCTCTGGCGAGGGTTGAGCATGTGCGGCCGCTCCTGCGGCGTCAGGAAACCGGCCCATTCATACTCGCCGGTGCCCGGCGTCGGCAGGCGCGGATCCGCGCCGGGCGCCAGCTTCGGCAAATTGCCGGCTTCCCAGAACGCGATCTGGCCGTCTTCGCCACCATAGCAGATGCCCAGATTCCAGCCGACGCGATCCACGCCCTTGGTTTCGAAATCGGACAAGCTCTTCGCCCGTGCCATTTCGACGATCCCGACCCAGTTATCCAGTTCCTTGCCCCGCAGCCCGAAACGGTGGGAATAGGCGACGCCATGTTCCGCGTCCCAGTTCACGACCGGGCCATGGATCGTCCGGGCGACCTCATATGTGATCGGTTCGCCGCCCTTGACCAGAATGGTCTCGATCCGATGCTCCATGGTCTGCCAGGCGCCCTTGAACCAATATTGATATCGGTTCGCCGGGTTCAGGCGTTCGGCGAAAATCGTGTTCGCCTGCGCCACGCCGGAGGTCAGCAGCCAGCCATGCTGCACGCCACGCCCCATGAGCGGAGGCCCCCAGCCGCTGGAGCTGAAACCGGCACTATCGAACCCGCCGCCATTGAGATGGATTTCGGGCCCATCGGCAGTGGCTTCCATCATCAGCACATGACCGCTCGCCGATTTTTTCGGGCCGACGACCAGGCAACGACTGGCTTCCCTGGGCAGTTCGGATGGAACCGTCGCGATATGTCGCAGCGATCGGAGATCGACCGCGCCTGCCTGTAACGGCAAAGGGGTCGCGACGGGTATTGGCCGGGCCGGCGCGAGATCCTCCCCCTTGGGTATCGCGGTGGGTGAATCAGGGTCCGAAATCGGCACGACGTCGTCAAAAATCTGACGCCCGATCTTTTCGCCATAACGGCTTGTCATCGCGTTCAGAAACTGGAGATTTTGCAATTCGTAGCTGTCGCGCCCATTCGGAACGGACGCGATATAGGCGAGATAGTCGATCAGGCTCCACGGCGTCGGCTTGATGCCCCAATGGATGAACTCCAGCGGCATCTTGTGCTCCGGGTCAGCGTTGACCTCGGCGATCGCGCGATTGACCCCATCGACAAATGCCTGGATCATCTGCTGATGCTCGACCGGAATTGCCCGGTACATGCGCATCAACTCGGCACTGGAAAGCTGCCGATCACGGGCGGTCTTGTCCGAGTCGATTGCTGTCTTGCCCAGGACCTCGGCGCGCCGGCCGGTCGCGCCACGCCGGGCGAGCTCCATCGCCCCGAGCCGGTCCTGCGCTTCGACATAGCCCGCGCCAAACATGATTTCCGCAGAAGTCCTGGCGAAGACGTGCGGCACGCCTTTCGCGTCCCGGTAGATCGTTACCTTCTGCTCCGCGCCATCGGTATTTGCCGGTTGGCGCTGGGCATCGACTGCCGGGGCAAGGAACAGGGCGGCAAGAAGAGCAGGGCTCTTGCCGCTCAAGGTCACGAAATTCGCCAGTCGCATGGTGCGCCCTTCAGCAGGATGTTTTCGAAAGAAACCGTTCGGCAAGCGTCGCCCACAAGGCGGCGCCCACAGGTGCGACCGTGTCGTTGAATTCATAATGCGCGTTGTGCAGCATCACCGCGCCGGCCCCCTGGTCGCCGTTGCCGATCAGCAGGAAACAGCCCGGTTTCTCTTCCAGATACCGTGCAAAATCCTCGCCCCCCATCGTGGGTTCGTCGAGATCGATGAAGCCCTCTTCACCGACGAGCGAGATGGCAATCTCACGGACGCGTGCGAACATATCGGGCGGATTGTGCATCGCGGGATAGCCTCGTTCATAGGCCAGCTCAGCATGAGCCCCGAAGGTCGACGCGACGCTGGCCACGATTTCCTCCAGCCGCGACTGCACGATGTCCTGCGTCGCCTTGGACAAGGTGCGGACGGTTCCCGCCAATGCGGCAGTTTCTGGAATCACGTTGAACGCAGTGCCCGCCGCCACCTTGCAGACCGACAATACGGCGCTGTCGAGCGGATTGATCGCGCGCGACACAATGCTTTGCAGCGCGATCACCATGTGGGAAGCGACCAGCACCGGGTCGACCGCGAGATGCGGGCGAGCGGCATGACCGCCGCGACCGGTAATGACGATCTCGAAACGATCGGCCGCCGCGTACATTGGCCCCGCCCGACCGGCCAGCTTGCCGGCAGCCAGACCGGGCCGATTATGAATGCCGAAAATGGCCTGCATCGGGAAACGATCGAACAGACCGTCCCGGATCATGGCGCTGGCGCCGCCGTCGCGGTCGCCGTCCGCTCCCGAATAACCGAGCGCTTCCTCGGCGGGCTGGAAGATGAAATGAACCGCGCCATCGAAATTACGCGTTTCGGCAAGATATTTGACGGCGCCCAGCAGCATCGTGGTGTGCCCGTCATGGCCGCACGCATGCATGACCCCCGGGACGACCGACGCATGATCCGATGCGCGTAGTTCCGTCATCGGCAGCGCATCGATGTCGGCGCGGATGCCGATCGCGCGATCCGACTGCCCGGCGCGCACTGTAGCGACGATGCCGGTTCCGCCGATGCCGGTATGGATCTCTTCGATCCCGAACGCGCGCAGCTTCTCGATGATGAACGCGGCCGTGCCGTGCTCCTGAAAGCCAAGCTCGGGATGCCGATGGAGATGTTGGCGCCAGCTAGCCAGTTCCGGCTCAAGAATGGAAAGATCGATGGTCAAAGCCTTGCCTCGTCGACAATGATTTGGTGGGTGCGGACGACTATCACGCCACGACGGGCGCGCCTGCTCGTTTTTCCGGCTGACGCGCTGCTATCGGCATCGCCAGTCCCGACACGACACCCGCCACGCTGGCCGCCATCAACCACCATGCCGGCACCAGCGGGTCGCCTGTTATCTTGAGCATCCATGCGATCAGAAATTGCGCACTTCCGCCGAAGATCGACACGGCAAGCGTATAGGTCAGCGCATAGCCCAGGCTGCGACGGTCGCGACGGAATCCTTCCGCCAGGCAGACGTTGGCGGGCGCGGTGCACAGCGCGTAGAGCGTGGTCAGGATGAAGGCGCCCGTCGCAAGCGTCGTGAACGACGGATATCGCGTGATCTGAACGAAGATCGGGTAGATGAGCAGCAGCAGGGCGATCCGGGGCCAGACGATCAACGGCCGCCGGCCCAGTCGATCGGAAAGCCAGCCACCCAGCAATCCGAACACGAACAGGCAAGACCCGGTAATGGCCGTGGTGGTAAAGGCGGTGACGGTATCAAGCTTCAATATGCTGACGGTATAGGTGTTGAAATATTGCAGCGTGTAGTTGGTGATGGTCCCCGAAAGGATCAGGACCAGGCCGGCGATGACGACCCGGGCGAATGGCAAATCTTCGCTTTCCAGTTCGGAAGTGGGGCCTTGGTGAAGCGTTTCCGGAATGATCCGGCGCAAATAGAAACCGATCGGCAGCAGGATGGCGCCGAGCAGGATCGCGATGCGCCATCCCCAGTCCGTTACGGCACTGGCCGGCAGCATCCAGGATATGACAAGCCCGACAATCCCTGCGGAAAGCACCGCGACACCCTGGCTTGCGATTTGCCATGCGCCATAGGCACCTCGGCGATCGGCGGGAGCAGCCTCGATCAGCAAGGCGGTCGTGGGGCCGACTTCGCCGCCGAGTGCAAACCCCTGAACGAGGCGCGCCAGCACGACGATGATCGCACTCCCGATGCCCAGCACTGAAGCCGGCGGCGTCAACCCGATAACCAGAAGCGCCCCGCCCATCAGGGAGAAGCTGAGCAGCATGGCGGGCTTGCGGCCAGCCCGGTCGCCGTAGCGGCCGATGACCGCGGCCCCCAACGGCCTTGCGAGAAACCCCACGGCGAACGCCGCCAGGGCCGCGAGCAGGCCATCCGATTTGCCCGCGAACAGGCTGGCCCCGATCTGGGGGGCAAAGAACAGGAAGATCGTGAAGTCGTAAAACTCGAGCGTATTGCCTGCGACCAGGCCGACAAGATGGGACGTTTTCAGATTGTTCTTAGCTGGCTGGTCGAAACCCAGTCCCATTGTGTGTCTCCCCTGCCGGCTCGACGGGCCGCTCTACTCACACTCTCCAAAAACTGCCTTGCTTGTGCCAATGCCCATTCGACATAGATATATTCTCGTCGTGGAACGACGAGGTTTACCGGGATTGGTGCACATCCCTGCTCAGACCAGGCTGCCGCCGCCATCTACCCGCACGATCTGGCCCGTCACATAAGTAGCACGCATCAAGTAGAGATAGGCCTCGGCAGCCTCCTCTACCGTTCCGCCGCGTGGCAGTGGCAAGTTGACCGTGAAGCTGCTGATCGCGGCGTCGCCCAAGGCCAGCACTGGCTCGCTCATGATCAGGCCCAGGCAGACGGCGTTGACACGAACGGGAGCCAGATCACGAGCGAGGCCCATTGCCAGGCCCTCCGTTGTGTTGGCCGAGGCGGTCACCAGCGGAGCGCCCGGCATCGGCCGGTGTGCCAGCATGCCGCCAGTCAACGTAATCGAACCGGCGCTGGCGATATGCCGCATCGCATGTTTGGCGACACGCGCGGCGCCCCAGAACCTTACCTCCATCCGCGCTTTGCTGGTGTCGATGTCGAGCTCTCGAGTGGGGCCGAACATGTGGCCCCAATCGCCTGCCGTAAAAACCAGATGGTCGAACCGGCCAGCGACGTCGAAGAAAGCGGCGACCGAGCCCTCATCCTTCACGTCCACGGCCCGGCCCGTAGCCCCGTGCCCGAGCTTCTCAGCCGCCGCTTGGATGCGCGGCGCCTGGCTAGAGCCGACCACCACCTCGGCGCCAGCCGCCAGCGCCGCTGCCGCCACTGCAAAGCCGACACCAGAGGCACCGCCGATCACTATGACCTTCGTACCGCTCAACTCTGCCATTTTCCAAGTTCCTCATATGATCAGATTCGACAATGCATCCAATGGGCGGGCTCAATAGACGGCCCATGGCAACCCACCTCGCAGGTGCGGCCGCGATCAACGGTCGCCTCAAGGATTATGGGGACGGATCAACCGGCTTCGGCCATCCACTGGACCGCGTCCTCGCCTGCCGCGATCCGCAAGGGGGCGGTCGGATCGGTGGCGGCCCGCCAGACCGCCTTCGCCACATCGACCGCATGGGTGACGGGGCCCGTGTCCTCGCGGAAATGGGCGATCATGCCCTCGATCAGGGGCTTGTAGTCGGGATTGTCGAGCCCGCGCAGGTGCGGCATCGCATTCTCGCCGAAGCTGGTCTCGGGCGAACGACCCGGCAGAACAATGTGCACGCGCACGCCGAACGGCTCGACCTCGACCGCCAGCGATTCCGTGAGCGCATTCACCGCTGCCTTGCTGGCGCGGTAAACGCTGACCAACGGCAACGGCCGCAACGTAGCGGTGGACGTGACATTGATGATCGTCCCGCTGCGACGTTCGCGGAACCTGGGCAGAACCGCCTGCACCGTCGCCAGCGTGCCGAGCATGTTGGTTTCGAACAGTTGCCGCGCGGTTTCGGGCTCGATCAGTTCGATCGGAACTGCGGCGCCGAACCCGGCATTGTTGACCAGGACGTCGATCTCACCAGCCTCGCCAAACGCGCTGGCGACGCTGGCGGGATCGGTAACGTCGAGCGGGAGGATCGTGAGGTTGTCGGAAGCAGGGAGGAGATCGCGCTTTGGATTGCGCATCGTGGCGACGACCTTCCACCCCTTTTCGAGGAACAACCTGGCGGTCTCGAGGCCGAACCCCGAGGAGCAGCCGGTGATGAGAACGGTGGGCATGGAGAAACTCCGGATGATTGCTGGTGCGCTGGAGATAGCCATGGCCTGCAAGACCTTCTATGCTCCATAATCTCGAATCAATTGGCGATAGTCCTGATATGGCCACCGATCCGCTCGCCGAGATCGTCACTCTGCTGCAACCCTCGGCCAGCTTCTCCAAGCAGGTCGACTATGCCGGGCGCTGGCGCATCAACCGCGACGTTGAGGGCAAGCCCGTATATTTCGCGGTCCTGGAGGGCCAATGTCGCGTGGTCGCCGCTGGCCGCCCGCCGATCACCGTCCATGCCGGTGATTTCGTGTTGTCGCCATCGACCAGCGACCAGGTGATCGAGAGCATCGACGCACCCCCGCACGGGATCGACATGGCGCCGGCGGAGGTCGGGCCCGGCCGGTTTCGGGTCGGCGCGGCGAACGAGCCGGTCAATCTCAGGATGCAGGTCGGATTATGCAGCTTCGCTTCGCCTGACGCTGCGTTGCTCGTATCGCTTCTCCCCGCAATGGTCGTGGCCCGCGGCGAGCCACGGCTCGCGCAATTGCTTCAGCTGGTCGGCGACGAGACGCGCCAATCGCGGCCGGGGCGCGAGCTGGTGCTGGAACGGCTGCTCGAGGTGCTGCTGATCGAGGCGCTTCGGTGCGGCACGGACATCGCAGCGGTGCCGAGCGTCGCGCGCGGACTGTCGGACGATCGCCTGGTAGGTGCCTTGCGCGCCATGCATGCGCGTCCCGCGCACAACTGGACCGTCGCCGCCCTGGCCGCCGAGGCAGCGATGTCGCGTTCAGCCTTCTTCGCGCGGTTCAGCCGTGTCGTCGGGCTTCCACCGATGGAATATCTGCTCTCATGGCGCATGGCGCTCGCCAAGCGTCTGCTGCGCGGCCGCGAGGTCGCGATCCATCATGTCGCGGCGCAGGTGGGTTATGGGTCGGCCAGCACGTTTAGCACCGCCTTCACCCGCCATGTCGGAACGCCGCCGATGCGATACGCTCGGGCAGCGCTCATCGGGTGAGCCAGGCAGTTGTTACGCACGACCTCCCGCCTCGAAGAAGATCGAGCGAACGGCAGTTTGGGAATCACGCAATCGGCATTGCACGACTATAAAGGCGCGCTGCCAACCGTCCGCCCGCTCCCAGCCACGAAACGCCATTCCTTCGAGCCCGCTGATGTTGCTGGTGCTACACGCGCTTGAAAGGTTTCGGCCAGCCAGCCATCTGCTGCGTTGTTCAACCTCGGAAGGCCATTAGGAAAACTGCATGACGACGATCACCGAAGCCGTGCCCGAAACCCGTTCATTCGAAGCGGATGTCGCCAAGCTGCTGCACCTGATGGTGCATTCGGTCTATTCGGACAAAGATGTCTTCCTGCGTGAGCTGATCTCGAACGCAGCCGATGCATGTGAAAAGCTGCGCTACGAGGGACTTAGCAACGCGAGCCTCCTCGGCGAGGATGGGCAGCCCCGCATCACCGTGACGCTCGATCCCGACAACCGGCGGTTCACGATCGAGGACAATGGCATCGGCATGAGCGAGGAAGAGCTTGCCGATTCGCTCGGCACCATCGCGCGGTCCGGCACCAAGGCGTTCATGGACAAGATTGCCGGCGCGAAGGAAGCAGAAGACAGTCACCTCATCGGCCAGTTCGGCGTCGGATTCTATTCGGCCTTCATGGTCGCCGATCAGGTCGAGGTGATCTCGCGGCGCGCGGGCGCCGATACGGCCGCATCATGGTCGTCCGATGGCCTAGGCACCTACACGATTCAGCCGGTCGATCCAGCGGACGCGCCGGGGCGCGGCACACGCGTGCTGCTGCACCTCAAGGAGGAGGCATCCGGCTATACCGAGAGCTTGACGATCGAGCGCACCATCAAGACCCAGTCGGGCCACGTGCCGGTGCCGATCTTCCTCAAGGACAGGCCCGACGCGGAGCCGAAGCAGATCGCCGACGGCGCCGCGCTCTGGACCAGGCCAAAGACCGAGGTCACGGCTGAGGAATATAAGGATTTCTACCGCAGCGCCGCCGGCCAGTTCGACGAACCCGCGTTGACGCTCCACTATCGTGCCGAGGGGCTGCACGAATATTCCGTGCTGGCCTTCGTACCCGAGACCAAGCCGTTCGATCTGTTCGATCCCGATCGCGCCGGTCGGATGAAACTCTACGTCCGGCGGGTCTTCATCACCGACGACGCACAGATTCTGCCCCGCTATCTCCGTTTCGTGCGCGGCCTGGTCGATTCCAACGATCTACCCCTCAACGTGTCGCGCGAGATGATCCAGGAGAGTCCGGTCCTCGCCGCGATACAGAAAGGCATCTCCAACCGCGTGCTGTCGGAACTGGACAAGCTCACGACCGGCGACACCGAGCGCTATCTGAAGATCTGGGACAATTTCGGCCCGGTGCTGAAAGAGGGCCTCTACGAGGATTATACCCGACGCGAGGCGCTGCTGGGCCTCGCCCGTTTCAAGACCACCGCGCCGGGCAGCGAATGGCGCTCGCTCAAGGACTATGAGGCCGGTCTGAAGGAGAACCAGACGGCCATCTACTACGCCACCGGGACTGACCTCGACCGTCTTGCCGCCTCACCCCAACTTGAAGGCTTTCGCGCCCGCGGGATCGAGGTGCTGCTGCTCACTGACCAGGTCGATAGTTTCTGGGTTACATCCGGCCTCGACTATGAGGGCAAGCCGTTCAAATCGGTGACCCAAGGCCTTGCCGACCTTAGCCTGATCCCGCTCGCTGATGGCGAACAACCCGCGGTAGCTGCTTCGGATGCGGTCAACGGATTCATCGCCTTCGTGAAGGAGACCCTGGGTGATGCGGTCTCCGACGTTCGTGTGTCCGATCGCCTCATCGAGAGCGCGGCCTGCCTTGTCGCGCCGGAACATGGGATGGACCGGCAACTCGAAAAGCTGCTTGCCGGCGCTGGCCGGCTCGATACTGCGGCAAAGCCAGTGCTTGAGATCAATCCGCACCATGCTCTCGTTGAGAAACTGGGCGCGGTCGACGGCAGTGACGAGGTCATCCGTGCGGACGCAGCGCATCTTCTCTTCGACGAGGCCCGGATCGCTGACGGCGAGTTGCCTGTCGATCCGCGTGCCTTCTCCGCTCGGCTGATGCGATTGCTGGAGCGTGGAATAGGCTGAGCTCGAGATCAGCGTAGCGCGGGAGCTTTGACGGCTTCCGCGCCATCGCATTTGCCGACTCCCAGCCCGTCCGGGGCCAGCTCCCTGGCTTGGTCAGGGGCCTATATACCTATATAGGCTTCTTGATTTTGGCTGGCCAGCGCAGCCTCGAAAGCCGCCCTGGATTCTGCGACCAGCGCCGGAAGGGCGGCTGGGTCGATGAAAGCGTCCGCCTTACCGGCCTCGCGGCGCGCCTCCCGATCGAGCACGTCCGCCATTTCGGGATGACTGGTCAGGAGAATGTCCGCCCGCATCGCCGCGAGCTTCGCGAACGTCGCACGATAATCGCTGACAATCCCGGGATAGGCGCGGTTCCCGACAAGGGTATTGCCAGCAACCGTGATGCTGCACAGGAACAGGACGCGGCGCGGCCTGCCACCATCCCGGATCCTCATGCTCCAGCTCGTGCAACCCGGCGTATGCCCCGGGGTGAGATGCGCCGTCAGCATCGTGCCGCCCAGGCGGATCACCTGTCCGTCCCGGACGATCCCGTCCACCTTCACCGGTGGAAATCGCCTGACGCCATAATTGGTGTCACCGCGAGGCATGCCGTGCTCAAGCGCCCATCGATCCCCGGCGCTGGCCAGGAAACGCGCTCCCGTATCCCGCTTGATCTGCGCCAGCGCCCCGACGTGATCGTCATGGGCGTGATCGCTGATCAGCAGCCTGACATGGTGAAGCGGGACACCCAGGCTTTGGATATTGCGTTCGACCAGCGCGGCGTTCTCGGCGAGGGTCCCGTCCAGCAGAACCGCACCCTGCGTGGTGACGATGAGATAGGCCGCCAGGCCCTTCGTCCCGACATAATAGATGTCGCCCGCGATACGGAAAGGTTTGACCGGGGCAGACCATTCCGGCGGGTCAGCCGCCAGGGCCGGCGACGCAGCCACCGAGACAATGATCGCGGCAAGCATCTGGAGTCCCACGCGAAACCTGTAGCCGATTTTCATTCCGCAAGCCTCCCTGGCGCGTTCTCGGGGAGACTTGACCCCAAAAACCTGAGCGGAACAAAAGATCAAAATTTGGCCGGAGCATGAATAAATCTAGGGATCTGCGGGCTTTCGAGCCATCCACCCGGATCTGTCGGTCATTGAACGACGCCCGCTAGGCGGCCAACGCCCGGCCGACCAGTTGAAAGAAGGCGCGTCCGTCAGTGCGGTGTGCGCCGGCCCATTCGGGGTGCCACTGCACTGCCAGCACGGGCGCGCCATTGGGGCGGGCCGAAAAGGCCTCGATCAGCCCGTCTTCGTCAGCATGCGCTTCCACCGCCAGACCGCCGCCGAGTCGCTCGATACCCTGGCGATGCACCGAATTCACCGTCAGCCGCGCCACGCCGGTCGCGCCGGCGAGCATGCCGTCGGGGCTGAGCGTCACCATATGGTCGTGGGCGAACAGCGCGTCGAACGGAACCTCGTCGCCCAGATGGTGGCCCGTGAGATCACGGGTCAGGGTGCCACCGAACAGCACGTTCAGTTCCTGCAGACCCCGACAAATCCCGAAGACCGGCCTGCCCGCTTCGATCATCCGACCGGCCAGTGCGAACGCAACCTCGTCGCGTTCCTCGTCAAGCGGCGTTTCGTCGGACCAATGCCCGCCGTAACGCCGCGATGCGACATTGGATCTCGACCCGGTCAGCAAGAGGCCATCAAGCCGCTGCGCCAGCGCCGGGGCGTCAAGCACGTCGATCAGCGCAGGCACCAGCACCACCGTGGCGCCGGAGATCTGCGCGAGCGGCTGGATGAACCGGCTCGCCACGGCCTGCACCGGACGCTCCGCGATCTCGTTGCAGCAGAGCACACCGATCAGCGGCTTCATAAGTCACGCTCCCCGAATCGAGGGAGATCGGCGAAGCGCGAAAGGGCGCGCTCCCTGTCCCGGCTTTCGCACCGACCCGATCGCACCATATTCGGCGTGGAGGGCAGTTGGGCCTTCACGACAGCGGTCAGTCCGCCGGCTCGGGCTGTGGCACGGTGCGCAGATAGGGCGTGTGCTCGGTCCAGCCATCGGGGAACAGCGCGCGCGCCTCCTCGGTGCCGAGCGACGGCAGAATGATCACGTCGTCGCCCTGCTTCCAGTCGGCGGGCGTGGCGACCTTGCTTCGGTCGGTGAGCTGGAGACTGTCGATCGTGCGCAGGATCTCGTCGAAATTGCGCCCCGTCGAGGCCGGATAGGTCAGCGTCAGCCGGACCCGCTTCGCCTGATCGATCACGAACACGCTGCGCACCGTGGCCGTGTCCGACGCATTGGGATGGATGAGCCCGAGAAGATCCGCGACGCGACGGTCGACATCGGCGATCAGCGGGAAGTTGAGCGCCGTGCCTTGAGTCCGTTCGATATCCTTCGCCCACTCGATATGCCGGTCGACCGGATCGACCGACAGGCCGATCACCTTGACCCCGCGCTTGTCGAACTCTGGCTTGAGCCTGGCGACCGCGCCCAGTTCGGTGGTGCAGACCGGGGTGAAATCCTTGGGATGCGAGAAGAGCACGACCCAGTCGTTGCCGGCCCAGCGGTAGAAGTCGAGCGGCCCCTCAGTCGATTCCTGGGTGAAATTGGGGATGGTGTCGAAGAGCTTGAGGGACATGACTATTCCTCCGTTGCTTGGGGTTCAGGCCGGTACGAGACTTGTGTCCGCCTCCCCGCGGAACCGTTCCAGATCGAGGATGCCGGCACGCTTCGCCACGATCGTGGGGACCAGTGCCTGGCCGGCGACGTTGACCGCGGTCCGGCCCATGTCGAGAATAGGGTCGATCGCGAGCAACAGGCCCACCCCTTCAAGCGGCAGATGCAGCGTCGACAGAGTGAGGGTCAGCATCACCGTGGCGCCGGTGAGTCCGGCGGTGGCCGCCGAACCGATGACCGAAACGAACGCGATCAGTCCATAATCGGTGAGGCTCAGCGGCACCCCGTAAAACTGCGCGACGAAGATCGCCGAGATCGCCGGATAGATTGCCGCGCACCCGTCCATCTTCGTGGTGGCGCCAAGCGGCACTGCGAACGCCGCATAGGCGCGCGGCACGCCCAGCGCCTGTTCCGTCACTTCCTCCGTCACCGGCAGCGTGCCGACCGACGAGCGCGAGACGAAACCCAGCTGGATCGCCGGCCATGCCCCGGCGAAGAAGCGCAGCGGGTTCAGGCCATTCACCGCCAGCAGGAGCGGATAGACGACCAGCAGGACGAGGCCGAGGCCGATATAGATCGCTGCCGCGAACGATCCGAGCGCTGACAGCGCGTCCCAGCCATAGCGGATGACCGCGTCGCCGATCAGCGCGGCGCTGCCGATCGGCGTCAGCGCGATCACCCAGCGCAGCAGGCGGCGGAAGATCGAGAGCGCCGAGGCATTGAACGCGAGGAAGCTTTCACCGGGCGCCCCCACCCGAACCGCCGCCGCGCCGATCGCGATGGCGGCAACGATGATCTGCAGGATGTTGAACGACAACGCGGTCTTCGCCACCCCCGCATCGATGCTGGTGGACGCCGACAGCCCCAGGAAATTCGCCGGCACGAGCCCCTTGAGGAAATCGAGCCAGGAACCGCTCCCCGATGGCGCCCTGGCTGATGCTGCGTCGACACCGGCATGAAGGCCAGGCTGAATCACCAGGCCGAGCACGATACCGATCAGCACCGCGATCAGCGCGGTCACCGCGAACCAGGCGAGCGTCCGCGTGACCAGTCGGGCGGCATTCTCCAGATCCCGAAGCGCGGCGATCGATGCGACGATCGCGGTGAAGACCAGAGGCGGCACCAGCGCCTTGAGCAGTTGCACGAAAATCTGGCCGAGCGTGTGCAACGTTTCGCCGATCCCGGCGGCGGCGGCGCCGCTCACACCGGCACGAACGATCAGGCCAAGCGCCAGCCCGGCTGCCATGCCCAGCAGCACCTGCCCGCCAAAACCCAGCCGGCCATTGCCGCCAGCGCCAGACCTATCACCTCTTGCCGTCTCAGACACGATACTCAACCGACCAATTACAGGGACCGGGCTCACGATATCCCACTAGATTAGTAGATAAACAAATAAATGCTTCGGCGGCGCGAGATGAAGGTTGTTCCACTGCTCCCGTCGTACACGAGGCCGGCCCGCCTTGTGCGTTCAATGCCCGCGGCACGGCCCGGCCAGGACCAGCGCGGGCTCGGCCGCGGTCGCGCTCGCCTCCTCGGTCGGCAGGAAATCGGGCACTGAGAGATAGCGCTCGCCCGTGTCATAGGCGAAGCCCAGAATGCGCGCGCCGGCCAGTTCGGGAAGCTTGCGGGCGATGGCGGCGAGGGTCGCCCCCGAGCTCAGCCCAACGAGCAGCCCTTCCTCACGCGCCGCCCGGCGCGCGAATATCCGCGCCTCCTCAGCGCTCACCTGGATCACCCCGTCGAGCATGTCGGCATGGAGATTGGTGGGAATGAAACCCGCGCCGATGCCCTGGATGGGGTGAGCGCCCGGCCGTCCACCCGAGATTACCGGGGAGAGCTCGGGCTCGACGGCGAAGACCTGCAGGCCCTGCCATTCCATCTTCAGCGTCTCGGCAAGCGCTGTGATGTGGCCACCGGTGCCGACGCCGGTGATGATCGCGTCGACCGGGTCGTCCCGGAAATCGGCGAAGACCTCCTGCGCGGTAGTATGGACATGCGCATCGATATTGGCGGGATTGTCGAACTGCTGGGGCATCCAGGCCCCGGGCGTCTCCCGCACCAGTTCGAACGCGCGCTCGATGGCGCCCTTCATGCCCTTTTCGCGCGGCGTGAGATCGAAGGTCGCGCCATAGGCCAGCATCAGCCGGCGCCGTTCAAGCGACATGCTCTCAGGCATGACAAGGGTCAGCCGATAGCCCTTGACCGCGGCAACCAGCGCCAGGCCGACCCCGGTATTGCCGCTGGTCGGCTCGATAATCGTGCCTCCCGGACGCAGAAGCCCCTTGCGCTCGGCGGCCTCGATCATCGCCAGCGCGATGCGGTCCTTCATCGAGCCGCCCGGGTTCGAGCGCTCGGACTTGATCCACACTTCAGCGTCCGGGAACAACCGCTGCAGCCTGACATGCGGCGTGTTCCCGATGGTTTCGAGGATGCTGTTGGCCTTCATATGCGACTCCACTGATCGGGCCGAGCTTATATCCTATCGAATTGATGGACAATAGATCATGACGTCGCGATCGCGACGCCGGGGACCGGCCGATCCGCCCTGATAGTTTTTGCTCAGCCCTCCGAAGCGGAACTCGGGTTGCCCGCTTTAATCTCTACTAGAATGATAGAGATAAGGGAGGCACACACATATGCGCATCAGGAAAGTCAGGTTCATCGCCCTCGCGGCAACCGCATTCACCGCCCTCGTTGCGGCCCCGGCATGGGCGGAGGGCCCAGGGCCGGATCCGGCTGCCGGAGATCACGCGGCCAAGGATCCGGCTGCCAATGACGCGGCCGTCGACGATCCCGCGGCCGAGCCGCAGAGCCGCGACAATGCAGAAATCCTGGTCACGGCACGCCGTCGCGAGGAACGGCTGCAGGACGTGCCGGTGGCAATCACGGCGGTTTCGGGCAGCGCGCTCGCCGAGCAGCATCTCTACCGCGTCGCCGATTTCGCGGCCAAGCTGCCCAACTTCGCTGCCGTCCAGCAGAACACCCGGGTCTCGGGGCTCTATGTCCGCGGGCTCGGCGGCAACGCCAACAATGACGGCGCTGAATCGGGCGTCGGCCTGATCGTCGACAATGTCTTCTTCACTCATGTCGGATTCAGCTGGCTCGACTTTGTCGACCTCGATCATATCGAGCTGGTGCGCGGGCCTCAGGGCACGCTGCTCGGCAAGAACACGACGATCGGCGCGCTGATCGTCACCACCAAGCGGCCGAGCTTCGATCCAGAGCTCAATCTCGAAGCCGGGTACGGCAACCAGAACCGCTTCCAGGTACGCGCCAACGCCACGGGCCCGCTGATCGGCGATACCCTCGCCTATCGCGCGACCTTCTATGTCGACCGCTCGGACGGCTGGGCGAAAAACGCCTATGACGGGCAGAAATATCTGGACGTGAACCGCTGGGCCGCGCGCGGCCAGTTGCTGTTCCAGAGCGGCGCGGTCACCAGCCGGCTGATCGCCGAGCACTACGAGACCAACGAATACAACAACTACTACCCGTCCTTCGCCGATGCGACGACCTTCGCCAACGGCACCGTCCGCGCGGGTGCGTGGCAGAACAAGCTCCAGTCGATCTTCGGCTATACGCCCAGCTACAAGGGCAGCCAGAACGCCAACCTCAACACGCAGGATCGGATCAGCAGCAAGGTCAACGGCGCCTCCAACGAACTGACGATCGATCTGGGCGGGCCGACGCTGACCTCGGTGACCGCCTGGCGCCAGCTTCGCTTCCGGCCAAAAAACGACAGCGACGGAACTCCCTTCTCGATCCTGCGGGCCGGCTACGATGTCGATGTCGACCAATATTCACAGGAGATCAGGCTCGCGAGCCGGACTGGCGGTGCCCTTGACTGGCAAGCCGGCGGCTATTTCCTGCGCGAGGATCTGGTCAGCAACAACCGCTCGATCTTCCAGTCGGACTCGACCAGATATTTCCTGACCGGCGCGCTGCCGCCGGCGGCGCTCTCGCCCGCAATCCTCGACGGCGTCGAGTATGACCAGTACGGCAAGCTCCAGGTGACGAGCGGTGCGGCGTTCGGCCAGGCAACCTGGCATCTGACCGACCGGCTCGCCCTGACCGGGGGCGTGCGTTTCACCCGCGAAACCAAAAAGGCATCGAACACCCCGACCGTGTTCGGCGGCGCCACCCTGCCCGCGCAGCTCGCCCCGGCGCGCGCCGCGATCATCAACGCCTTTGGCGGCCTGATCGGGGTCGCCGGCAAGCGCACCACCGACAGCTGGTCCTGGCTCATCAACCCGTCGTTCAAGCTATCCGACAACGTGCTGCTCTACGCCTCGGTCAGCTATGGCGAGAAATCGGGCGCAGCGAATCTCGGTGCGACGGGAGACAAGCCGCTCATCATCGATCCCGAAAAGTCGACCGACTATGAGGCGGGCATCAAGACGACGCTGGCCGGCGGCCGCGCGACGCTCAACCTCAATTTCTACTGGAACGACATCAGGGATTTCCAGGCGACCCAGATCGATCCCACCAAGCTGACGCTCGGCAATTTCCTGGGCAACGCCGCGCGTGTCCGCCTGCGCGGCGTCGAGCTCGAAGCCTCGGCGCGGCTCGGCAGCGGCTTCTCGCTGTCGGCCAATGGCTCGTATAACGACGCGACCTTCCGTTCGTACAAGAACGCGCCTGTTCCGATCGAATTCACGTATCCGGGTGGCCCGACCTCGATCGATCTTTCCGGAACGCGCGTGCCCGGCTCGTCGAAATGGACCGGGCAGGTCAGCCTCGACTATGACGCGCCGGTCTCGGAAAAATACAATCTCATCGGCTATGCCAACCAGACCTATCGCAGCGAAACCAACCTGCTCGCTGCCTCGGCCTATGGATATCAGCAGGGCTATGGGGTGACCAATGCGGGCATCGGCATCCGCACGAGCGACAGCCGCTACTCGCTGCAGATCTGGGGCCGCAACCTGTTCGACAAGCGTTATGGGGTGGGGATCGGCCCGGCGACCGCGGTTTCGCCCTTCGTCAGGGTTCTCGGCGATCCACGCACCTTCGGCGCCACCGCCCGGGCGCGCTTCTGACCATGGCAGGCGACCGGCAGATGCGGCTTGGGGCCTTTCTGATGGGTGTCGGGCATCATGTCTCGGCCTGGCTGCACCCGTCGGCGAGCCCTCGCGCGCTCACCGACCTCCGCCACTATGTGCATCTCGCGCGGGTGGCGGAAAAGGCGAAGTTCGACGCGATCTTCTTCGCCGACAATGTCGCGATGTTCGGCCCACCGTCCGAGCTTTCCGCGCGGGGTGCGCCGGTCTATTATTTCGATCCGTTGACGCTGCTGGCGGCGCTGGCGCCGCAAACCGAACGGATCGGGCTCGTCGCCACCGTCTCCGCAACCTATCTTCCGCCCTACCATCTCGCGCGCAAATTCTCGACGCTCGATCATCTGAGCGGTGGCCGCGCGGGGTGGAATTGCGTGACGTCCGCCTCCGACGCGGAGGCGCGCAATTTCGGCCTCGATCATCAATATGAACATGCCCACCGCTATGAGCGTGCCGGCGAATATCTCGATGTCGTAAAGGCATTATGGGGCAGCTGGGAGGATGGCGCGCTGCTCGCCGATCGCGAGCACGGACGCTATTTCGATCCCGGCCGCGTCCACCCGATCAAGCATGACGGCCGCTTCTTCAAGGTCGAGGGACCGTTGCAGCTTGATCGAACCCCGCAGGGTCACCCGGTGATCGTCCAGGCCGGCTCTTCCGATGACGGCATCGCGCTTGCCGCCGCCACGGCCGAACTGGTCTTTACCGCGCAACAAGCGCGAGACGACGCGATCGCCTTTCGCCAACGGCTGCGCAACGCGACCGTCGCCAATGGCCGGAATGCCGATGACGTGCTCGTCCTTCCCGGCATCATGCCGTTCGTCGCCAGGACGCGGGAAGAAGCACTACGGCTTCACGACGAGCTTCAGGACCTGGTCGCTCCGCGGATCGGCCTGGGCCTGGCATCGGGCCTGATGGGGATCGACCTGTCCCAATATCCGCTCGACGGCCCCCTGCCCGGCCCGGCCGTCACCCAGGGCTACCAAAGCCGCCAGAAGCTCTTCATCGATACCGCGCGGGCGGACGGCCTGACCATTCGCCAGCTTGTCGCCCGCGTCGTCACCGCGCGCGGGCACAAGACGATTGTCGGCACGCCAGTCGAGGTGGCCGATCTGCTCGAGGACTGGTTCGTCGGCGGTGCCGCCGACGGTTTCAACATCATGGGACCGACCCTGCCGCAGGGCCTGGAAGGCTTTGCCGAGCTGGTCGTGCCGGAACTGCAGCGCCGGGGTCTGTTCCGTACCGACTATGCGGGCACGACGCTGCGCGAGCATCTCGGGCTGCCGATCCCCCGAACCCCGGCCTTTGCCACCGCCACCGAATGAAGCCCCGAAGAGGAGACCCGCAATGACCGTCTCTACAAATTCCAGCGCCTGTCAGGACACGCCGCATCCCGAGCCCCTGCCGGAGACCGCACAATGATCACCCGCCGTGAATCCCTCGCACTGCTCGGTGGCACCGCCGCCGCTCTCGCGCTCACCGGTTGCACGAACAAGCCTGCACGCAAGGACGTGATCTTCGCCACGCAGAAGAACGGCGTCCCCTTCCTTGCCCAGACGCGCGGCGAATTCGCCGCGCGTCTCGAAAAGCGCGGCATCGGCCCGGTCAAATGGGTCGAGTTCGCGTCGGGACCACCGCTGATCGAGGCGATCCGCGCTGGCGCGGTCGATATCGGCCTCGTCGGCAATACGCCGGTGGTCTACGCCCAGTCCGCGGGAACGGACCTGTTCTATGTCGCCGCGCAGAGCGTGCCCGGGCTGGTCGGCAGCGGCTTGCTCGTCCCGGCCAGGTCGAGCGTCACCACGCTCGCTCAGCTCAAGGGCAAGCGGATTGCCTATACCAAGGGGTCCTCATCGGAGTTCGAACTGGCGGCAGCGCTGAAACAGGTCGGCCTTGGCCTTAGCGACATCATCGTCGCCAATCTGGCGCCCGGCGACGCACAGACCGCGCTTGCCAATGGCTCGGTCGATGCGTGGGCGATCTGGGATCCCTTCTTCACCCTCGCCCAGGTCCGTGGCGGCGCGCACGAGGTACCGCTGCCCATATCGGACATCAACACCGTCGCCTTCTATGTCGCCTCGGGCGCGTTCGTGCGTGAGCGCGCCGAGATATTGCAAACGACGCTCGACGAGCTGAGGACCGAGGCGGCCTGGGGCAATGCCCATCGCACCTATTATCGCGACCAGGTCGCCAAGGCGACGCGGCTGCCGCCGCAGGTGCTCGACGGGATGCTGGCGCGCTACAAGGATTTCCTGTTCGCCGTCGATCCTGTCACGCCGGCCATCATCGCCAACCAGCAGAAGGTCTCCGACTATCTGTTCGAGGCGCGAGTGATCCCGAAAAAGATCGACGCATCCAAGGCAGCCTGGACCGACTGGAAACCCGTGACATGACCCGCGCCGCCGGCTGGAAGGACAGCCCGTTCGTCGCGGCGATCGTGCCGGTCGGGCTGCTCGCAATCTGGCAGCTCGCATCGACCGCGGGATTGCTGCCCTCGCAGATCCTGCCGGCACCCACCGCGGTAGTGAAAGCGGGCGCGGAACTGATCGCTGATGGAGAGCTGATCCATCATCTGGCGGTGAGCACCGGGCGGGCGCTGACCGGGCTCGCCATCGGCGGGTCGATCAGCTTCCTGCTCGGCCTGCTCTGCGGCCTTTCGCCCTTCGCGCGCCGGCTGCTCGATCCCACCTTGCAGATGGTGCGCACCATTCCCCATCTCGCGCTTCTGCCGCTGGTCATCCTGTGGTTCGGCATCGGCGAGCAGGCCAAGATCCTGCTCGTCGCCTGGGGCATCTTCTTCCCTATCTATCTCAACACCTATCACGGTGTGGTCTCGGTCGACCCGCAGCTGATCGAGATGGGCCGAATCTACGGCATGGACCGCTGGACGTTGTTCCGCCGCGTGATCTTCCCCGGCGCTCTGCCCTCGATCCTGGTCGGCCTGCGGTACGGACTCGGCATCATGTGGCTGACCCTGATCGTCGCCGAGACGATCGCCGCCAATTCGGGGATCGGCTATCTGGCGATCCAGGCACGCGAGTTCAGCCAGACCGACATCATCGTACTCGCGATCTTCGTCTATGCCGCGCTCGGCAAGCTCGCCGACAGCCTGACCCGCGCGCTCGAACACCGGCTGCTCAGCTGGAATCCTGCTTATGCAAAGGCCTGACTCATGAACCTTCCCGCGCTTCGCCTCGTCGAGCAGGCCGACCGCCCGGATGCCGGTGCATCCGTCGTCGTCCGCGAGCTATCGGTCGCCTTCGGGGCGAACCAGGTGCTCGACCGGCTGAGCCTGTCGATCGCGCCGGGCGAGTTCGTCGCGATCGTGGGCAGGTCGGGTTGCGGCAAGAGCACCCTGTTGCGGGCGATCATGGGCCTGGTGCCGGCCGGCGGGGGCAGCATCGAGGTCGACCGTGCAGCGGCCCGCCTGGTATTCCAGGAGCCGCGGCTGTTGCCCTGGGCCACGGTCCGGGACAATGTCGCTATCGGCGCTCCGGCCGGGCTCGACCGTGCCGAGCGCGACCGGCTGATCGACGCCCGGCTCGCCGAGGTGGGCCTTGCCGACAAGGCGGAGGAATGGCCCGGCACGCTCTCCGGCGGCCAGCGCCAGCGCGTCGCGCTCGCCCGCGCCTTGATCAGCCACCCTCGTCTGCTCGCGCTCGACGAACCGCTTGGCGCGCTCGACGCCCTGACCAGGATCGAGATGCAGGCGCTGGTAGAAACGGTCTGGACCAGTGAAGGCTTCTCCGCGTTGCTCGTCACCCATGATGTCGCGGAAGCAGTGGCGCTGGCCGATCGGGTCGTCGTGCTGGAGGCCGGAAGGGTCGCCCTCGATCTGCCGATTTCGGTCGCCCGCCCGCGCCGCCACGGCGATGCCGAGCTGGCGGCGCTCGAGGGCCTGATCCTCGACCGCCTGCTCGGCCGTTGAGCCGCTTCAGGTGAAGCGGCCGGCGGGGATCGCCTCCCTCACCTTGCCCACGCCCTGGTCTGCCGAAGGTGGCGCGAAATAGGGCCTGAGCGACGGCAGCGTCGCACCGCGGCGATGCGGCAGGTTGAGCTTCGGGAAGAGCAGTTCGGCGACCCGATAGGCTTCCTCGAGATGCGGATAGCCAGACCCGATGATCGTATCCACGCCGATATCGGCATATTCCTGCAGCCGCTCCGCTATCGTGTCGGGATCGCCGACGAGCGCGGTGCCCGCGCCGGTCCGTACCAGCCCGATCCCGGCCCAGAGATTGGGCGCGATCTCGAGGTTGGCGCGGCTGCCCTTGTGCAGTGCCTGCATGCGCGCCTGGCCGACCGAGTCGCTGCCCTTGGTGAGATAGCCCTGGAACTGGGCGATCTGCTCATCGGTCACGTAGCGGATGAGATCGCTGGCGGCATCCCAGGCCTCGGCCTCGGTCTCTCGCACGATGAAGTGAATGCGCAGACCGAAACGGATCGTGCGCCCCCGTCGCGCCGCCCGCTCGCGGACGTCGTCGATGATCTCCTTGAGTTGCGAAGGCGGCTCACCCCAGGCCAGATAGACGTCGACATGCTCGGCAGCGATCTCGCGCGCGATCTCCGAAGAGCCGCCGAACCAGATCGGCGCGTGCGGCTCCTGCACGAAAGGAAAGATCAGCCGGCCATTCTCGATGGAGAGATACTCCCCCTTCTGGCTCACGGTCTCGCCGCGCGCGAGCTTGCGCCAGATGTCGAGAAACTCGGCGGTCTGTTCATAGCGCTGGGTATGATCCAGGAAGATGCCATCCTGCGCGAGCGCTTGCGGACTGCCGCCCGTCACGACGTTCAGCAACGCACGCCCGTTCGACAGCCGGTCGAGCGCCGCCGCCTGGCGCACCGCCTCGGCGGGTGCGGTAAGCCCGGGACGAAGCGCAACCAGCAGCCTGAGATTCTCGGTGAAGGGCGCGATGGAAGCGGCGGTGATCCATGCATCGGCGCACATCGCACCGGTCGGCATCAGCACGCCATAATAGCCGAGCCGGTCGGCCGCCACCGCCACCTGGCGCAGATAGTCCGGATCGGGCGTCCGTTCGCCCTCGGGCCAGGCGAGCCGGCGATTGTCGCCGCCCGACGGTATGAACCACAGGAAATCCAGCGGGCTGCGATCCGCCGCCCCCGACCCGATGAAACCCGACATTTCCAAAACTCCTGCGCTCGTTTCCGTGGAGCACAGGCAAGCGCTTCCGCGTCGTGCCGGCAAAGCAGGATTAATTGTCTACTGATTAAGTAGAGTTTAGTCCCTCGGGCAAGGGCTGGGCCAGCGTGACGGCATCCAGGATTCGTGCCGTTTCGTCGCGCAGATGAAGCATCAGATGGTGCAGGCGACATTCAGCCTCGGTGACGCAATTGTCGCACCGTTCGTAACGGAAGCGGCTCGCACATGGTACGAGCGCGAGCGAGCCATGCGTCATCCGCACCAGATCGCCGATGCGGACCTGCGCCGGATCGACCGCGAGCATATACCCACCGTCGCGGCCACGCTGCGAAGCGACCAGGCCTTCGCGGTTCATCTCCGAAAGGATGACGGTCAGGAACTTCGCAGGGATATTCTGCTTCGCCACGATCTCGGCCAGCGGCACCGGACCCTGTCCATGCCGGTCGGCGAGATGCTGGAGCGCACGGATGGTATAGCGGGTCTTCTGCGAAAGCATGGGCGCGCTCTATGCGCGAGTGGCCCGGTTCTTTCAATCGACCCGAGTCCGCGACGAGGCATGCCGGGTGAAACGGGCTACATCCCTCCCGGCTGCCATAGCCCTGTCGGCGACGATCCTCAGGCCTCCGGGAGGATCGTCGGCCGCGTGTTGGGATAGATTTGCTCGACCCGCGGCTCGCCGGCACCGGGTCGATGCATGTCATAGGCGTTGACCGGCTGGGACCGGTTCACCCAGAGCGCGTAATAGAGATGGTCCGCGCGAGGATCTTCAGTGTTCGGATGAAGCAGGATCGTCAGCCCCAGGCTGTTGAGCTGGAGCCAGGGGATGATCACCGGCAGCAGATCGTTGGTGAAGCCGAAATAGAAGGACGGGGTCACATGGGGGCCGCGCGGGGCCAGGTTCCAGTTGCCCAGCTCGACGGAGAACCGGTCCGCGACCCATTTCCGGATCAGCGCCGCCTTCTCGTGCGTGTCCTCGTCGAAATAGATATGGGCGTGATAGCTCTCGATCTCGGTATGGCGGCGCGGCTTGACGGGCACCACCTGCTCGCCCGGACGCACCGAGGCAGGCCGCGGTGTCGGCTCCTTATAGGTTTCATATCCCCACGGGCTGACGCCCGGCCTGGACGAAAGTGGCGAGGCGGCAGGCGCAGGAGCGGTCTGGGCCAGCACGGTAGCCGGAAGACCGAGCGCGCCCAGCGCCGCAGCGCCGCCCGCGAGCAGCGCCCGGCGATCCGGCGAGACCAGGTCGGCCCACATCTGGTCGTCCCGCTCATTGAAGAAATTGGGTTCGGTCACCTGTTCCCTTTCGCTAGATCAACCCGCGCGGCGCATCCGGGTCCGCCTCCTCGACCACATGGCCGGCCGGCACCGCCGAGGCGTTCGTTCGCTCACGCTCGGCAAAGGCCTGGTGGATGACGCTGCCCGGAGGGACATCTTCGGTCAGCCAGACATTGCCGCCGATCACCGCGCCAGCGCCCACCGTGACGCGGCCCAGGATCGTCGCGCCCGCATAGATCACCACGTCGTCCTCGACGATCGGGTGCCGCGGCATGCCCTTGATCAGTGACCCGTCCTTCTCCGACGGAAAGCTGCGCGCGCCCAGCGTCACCGCCTGATAAATCCGGACTCGATTCCCCACGATCGCCGTCTCGCCGATCACGACGCCGCTGCCATGGTCGATGAAGAAGCTGTGGCCGATGCTGGCGCCGGGATGGATGTCGATGCCGGTCAGCGAATGGGCGATCTCGGCGATGATTCGGGCGACCAGCGGGGCGCCCAGCAAGTACAGGCTATGCGCAAGACGATAATGGATGACTGCCTGGATGCAGGGATAGCAGATGAGCACCTCGTCAACGCTGCGCGCAGCCGGATCGCCGGCATAAGCAGCCTCGACATCGGTATCGAGCAGACGACGGATGCCCGGCAGCTCGTGGGCGAACGCGCCGACGATCCGCCCGGCGCCATGATCCGTTTCAAGGCGCTGCTCCACCTGATGATAGCCAAGCTCCAGCCGCACCTGATCTCGCAAGGCCACCAGCGCCCGGTCCAGCGTCTCGAGAACATAGTCGGCTTCATTGTCAGCCTGCACCGAGCTGGGGCCAAGCCGCAGGGGAAAGAGCGCGCCGGACAGGTCGGCCAAAATCGCCTCCAGCTTTCGCCGGGACGGAAAGCCTGCCTGGCCATGCTCGGCGTGCCGGCGATACTCGGCGCGCCAATCCTCCCTCGCCCGAAACAGATCGCCCGCTATCTCAGCCAGGTTCCAATCGCCAGTCATCGGCCCGATACAGCCCCTTGCTCCGGCCGGCCCGGTCGATGGCCAAGCCCGGCTTCCTGTGGTCGAGGGAAGCCCCCGGCCTTCGAAGATATCAAAACTCTACTTATTCGATAGAGATAACAGCTACGCCGGATGAAAGGGGAACTTGCTTACCAGCCGGCACCCGCTGGACTATCAGTTTCGCGGGCCCGGCGCGTGATCTGCCGATCTGTATTCGCCCGCCGGCGCGGCGTCCGCGTTCGGCATCCCGATCGCGAGGCCGCCAATGACCCTGGCTGACATCCACCCGCTCTATTCGCTTGCCGGCGTGTTCGTCGGCCTGCTTGTCGGCATGACCGGCGTTGGCGGCGGATCGCTGATGACGCCGCTGCTCGTGCTCGCCTTCGGTTTCCACCCGGCGACGGCGGTCGGCACTGATCTGCTCTACGCGTCGGCGACCAAATCGGTGGGCACGGTCGTCCACGGCGCCGGCGGCACGGTCGACTGGAAGGTCGTTCGCCGCCTGGCCCTGGGAAGCGTGCCGGCGACAGTGGTAACCCTGCTGGTCCTGTCCAGGGTCGGCACCCATTTCGACGGAACCAACAGGGTCATTACCGTCACGCTCGGTATCGCCCTGCTCGCGACCGCGATCGCGATCCTCTTCCGCGGTCCCATCGTCGCCTATTTCGCGCGGACATTTCCGCCCAGGCCGGAGCGTCAGGTGCTGTCGTTGACCGTCATGCTGGGTGCGGTCCTGGGCGTTCTCGTCTCGCTCTCCTCGGTGGGGGCCGGTGCGCTCGGCATGACCGTGCTTCTCATCCTCTATCCGACCCTGCCGACCAATCGGCTCGTCGGGTCGGATATCGCTCATGCCGTCCCGCTCACCCTGATCGCCGGCACGGGCCACTGGATGATGGGATCGGTCGATTTCGGGCTGCTGGGATCCCTGCTGATCGGCTCGGTGCCGGGAATCATCGTCGGCAGCCTCGTCGCCACCCGTGTGCCCGATCGCGTGTTGCGGCCCGTCCTCGCCGGCACGCTCGCCGTCGTCGGCGGCAAGCTCTTCTTTTGAGCCTCCATCCGAAGGGCGATCCAGCGGTGATCGACCACGCGGGCAGCCTGCCTTCCATCGCGACCGCAGGCATGCGCCGCGTGCCGGGCGGTGTCTTCTCGATGGGTTCGGAGCGTTTCTATCCGGAAGAGGCGCCCGTGCGCCAGGTCCGGGTGGAGACTTTCTGGATCGATGAGACGCCAGTCACCAACGACCAGTTCGCTCGCTTCGTCGCTGAGACGGGCCATGTCACGCTTGCGGAAATCGCACCCGATCCAGCCGATTATCCCGGGCTGCTGCCCGAGCTCGCCCAGGCCGGATCGCTGGTGTTCGAGAAGACGGAGGGGCCGGTGTCGCTGACCGACGTCACCCAATGGTGGCTTTTCCTATTCGGCGCCGACTGGCGCCACCCCACCGGCCCGGAAAGCGCCATCGAGGGTATCGGTGACCATCCCGTCGTTCATATCGCCTATGCTGACGCGGTCGCCTACGCCAAATGGGCCGGCAAGGACCTCCCGACCGAGGCGGAATGGGAATTCGCCGCGCGCGGCGGGCTAGAGAATGTCGATTATGCCTGGGGCAACGACCTTGCACCGGGTGGCGCGATGCTCGGCAACTACTGGCAGGGCGACTTCCCTCACGCAAACAGCCTGCTCGACGGATGGGAGCGGACATCGCCGGTCCGACACTATCCCGCGAACGGATACGGCCTGCACGACATGATCGGCAATGTCTGGGAATGGACGCGCGACTGGTGGATGCTGCACGGCGAAGCGGCAGGAGAAGCCCCCAGGCAGGGCTGCTGCATCCCCGCCAACCCGCGCGGCGGCAGCGAGGCCGGCAGCCGCGATCCGGCCGCGCCCGACTTCAGCACCGGCCGCAAGGTGCTGAAGGGCGGCTCGCACCTCTGCGCTGAAAGCTATTGCCAACGCTATCGACCGGCGGCGCGCCATCCACAGCCGATCGATACCTCGACCAGCCATGTCGGCTTCCGCTGCGTAATTCGCGGCCACAGCCTTCCGGCGTGAAGGACCGGCAACAGCCGGCCCTCCCCCTTCTACTTCAAAAGCAGGCGAACCTCGCCCAGCGGCTGGGAATAGCGTGCCCGGCCGGCGGCATCGGCGCTCGCCTGCGATCCGCGATCCAGGCCGATGTCGAAGCCTTCGGAATAGGCTCCGGCCGCGCTCGAGAATTTGCCGATCGGACCCGAGGCAACCTGCCTTCCATTCACGAAGAGCGTCACCGTTCCCGGAACCGTGGGGTTGAGCAGCGACCCCTTCGCCGGATGATCGGGCACATATTCATAGGCGACCGTTGTCGCCCCGCTCGGCAACGCGTCGCTCGAGACGACGGTCTGGCGATCCTGCCCATAGGCATTGTTCTCGAACACCAGCCGCCCCTGCCTCACATAGAGCGCGAACCCGCCAAGCTGGCCGCCCTCCGCAAGCAGGACGCCGCTGCCCGTCGCGGCGTCACCCCTGATGTCGACTTCGAAACGATGCGCCCGCCCGGAAAGATCGGGCAGCGCATTGCGCGGCAGCTGGCCGATATCCGACTTGAAGACAAAGCGCTTCGCGGCGGGATCGAAGATCGTCGGCGCGTCGATCGGGGCAGGCAGCAGTGGAAAGACACCGTTGCGCACCCCCTCCTTCTCGAATTCCGCCTTGAGCTCGGCGAGCCTGGCCGGTTCCTTTGCCGCGAGATCGTTCGCTTCACTGAAGTCCTGATCGACGTGATAGAGTTCCCAACGGTCAGTCTCCGGATCGCTCGTGTAGACGCTGAGCCCCGATTCGATCAGTTTCCACGGCAGATACGGCCGGCGTGCCGCCGCCACCCAGCCGTCGCGATAGATCGCGCGGTTGCCGAAGATCTCGAAATATTGCTCGCGATGCGCTTCGGGCGCGGCCGGGTTGGTAAAGGTCGGCACCAGGCTGCGCCCCTCGAACGGGATTTGCTTCACGCCGTCGATCGTGTCGGGGAAAGCGATGCCGGCCGCATCGAGAATCGTTGGAGCGATGTCGTTGACGTGGCCGAACTGACCACGCACCGCACCAGCGGCACTGGTGTGCCCGGGCCAGGACACGATCAGCGGGTTGCGCGTCCCGCCGAAATGCGAGGCGACCTGCTTCATCCACTGGAAGGGCGCGGTGGTCGCCCAGCCCCAGCCTGCCGCATAGTGATTGGCGACCTCCGGCCCGCCGAACTTGTCGATCTGGGCAAGCTGCGAAGCCGCTCCGACCTGCCCGCCGGTGCCGGAAGCTGCCTCGTTGGCGAGCGATCCGTCGAGCCCGCCTTCGGCGCTGCCGCCATTGTCGCCGACGATGTAGAAGATCAGCGTGTTCTCGCCGCCCGGCCGGCTGCGGATCTCGTGGATCAGGCGGCCGACCTCATGGTCGGTATGTTCGAGAAAGGCCGAATAGACCTCCATCTGCCGCGCATAGAGCTTCTTCTGGTCGGGTGTGAGACTCTCCCAGGCCGGCAGCCCGTCGGGACGTGGCGTCAGTTGGGTGTTGGCCGGGATCACGCCGAGGCGCTTTTGCCGGACAAAGGCCTCTTCGCGATATCTGTCCCACCCGCCGTCGAACCGGCCCTTGTTCCGGGCGATCCATTCCGCGGGAACATGATGCGGCTGATGCACCGCGCCCGTCGCGAAATAGAGGAAATAGGGCTTGGCCCCGGCGAGGGCGTCATGCTCGTCGACCCAGCGGACCGCATGGTCGACGAGATCGACCGTCAGGTGATAGCCGGGCGAGGCCTTGTTGGGTGACTCCACCGGCGTGGTGTTGTCGTACAGGTGCGGCTCCCACTGATTGTCCTCGCCGTTGAGGAAACCGTAGAAATGGTCGAAACCAAGACCGGTCGGCCAGTGCGTGAACGGTCCGGCCGAGGAAATCTCCCATTGCGGGGTGTTGTGCCATTTGCCGAAGGCTGCGGTGCTATAGCCATTGTCGTGCAGGATGCGGGCGACCGACGCTGTCTCCTTCTTCCAGATCGTGTTGTACGCTGGGAAGCCTGCTGCGATGTCCTGCAGATTGCCGAAGCCCACCTGATGCTGATTGCGCCCCGTCAGCAGCGCGGCGCGTGTCGGCGAACAGATCGCGGTGGTGTTGAAGCGGTTGTAGCGCACGCCGTCGGCCGCGAGGGCGTCGAGATTGGGCGTGCGGGCCAAGCCGCCAAAGGTCGAGGTGGCCGCGAAACCGACATCGTCGAGAAGGATGACGACGACGTTCGGGGCGGACTTCGGCGCCTCGGCCTGTTTGGGGAATGCGGCGACCGATTGGGCACGGGTAAGGCCGATCTTGCCGCTGAACCCCTCCGATCCGCCGGGCGCCGATTGTGCTTGCGCCGCAAGGGGCGCCGAGAGCGAAAGAGTCGATACGGACAGCAACAACAACGTGCGACGCAATATGGTCATGGGCCCCTCCAGTCGGAAGCGGCCATACTCTATCATATTAGTAGAGAATAAACGTAGCATTCCCTTGGGCGACTCAATTTCAGCTTTCCGGCCCCTTCCCCCTGCGACACACCCCGCGGGCAAAACGCGCGCGTCAGTCTGATGTCGGTCGAAAAGGAAGCGGCGCTGCTATCAGTCTCATCGCCGACCGATGCCGTCATCGGTCGTTGGCAGGGAGGGGACCCGGCAGCTCGTCAGCGCCGGTTCCCCGCCCGGATCAGAAGTCCTTGCGCAGCAACAGACCCGCATAGCGCTGGTCGTCACGCGGGACGAAGCGCACCGTACCAGCGGCGCTGCCATTGCCCAGGAAGCTGGAATAATGCGTGTTCGTGATGTTCTTCACATAAGCGCGCACCTGCCAGCCCGACTTGCCGGACAGCACCGCCACGCTGGCGTTCCAGATCGCATAGGCAGGCTCGATCGTGTTGGCCGTTTCAGACAGCGAATATTGGGTCTTGCTGCGGAACGAGAGATCGCTCTGGAGTTCCAGGTTGAGCGCATCGGTGACCGGGAAGCGATAGGCCGCATTGCCGTAGAGCTTGACCTTGGGCGCGAACGGCAGGGGCTGCCCGTTGATGTTGCAGCTGACCGCGGCGCCGACCGGGCAATTGAAATTCACCACCTTGGCGTCAGTGTACGCAGCCGACAGGTCGACGGTGAAGCCGCGGATCGGGCGAAGCGTCACATCGGCCTCCGCGCCGCGCGACCTGACCGAGCCTGCGTTGATCAGGCGAGTCACCTGCAACCCGCCGACCGTATCGGCGAAGTTCGCCTGATAGCCTTCGAAGCTCGTCGAATAGACCGCCAGCGCGTAGCTGAAGCTCCGGTCCGACGTATTGCCCTTGATCCCGGCTTCATAGGAATTCGAGGTCTCGGGCTGGAGCGGCACCTCGTCGAGCGGCAGGACCGTGGTGCCGACGAGCTGCGAGCGCATGTTGAAATAGACGTTGTAGCCCGGCCCCTTGTAGCCGCGCGAATAGGTGAAATAGGTCTGCGCGTTCTTGCCCAGGTCGAGCTGGAGGCCGAGCCGGTAGCTGTCGCCGCGCCTGCTCGTCGAGCCGGTCGCATTGTGGTAGCCGCGAATGCCCGGTCGATCGACCGACGGCGCCGCGGCCCCGAGATTGTTCGGGTCGTTGGTCGAGGTCCGGACATGGTAGAAATCGACATCGTCCCAGGTCGACCGGTAACCGGCGATGCCCCGGAAGAAGCTGGTGAAGTTGAGATTGGCCTCGCCGAACAGCGCGTAATTGTTGTTGGTGACGCCATAATTGGCAACGCCCACCGTGGTCAGCGGCCCCGGCAATGTCGTGATCGTACGCTGGTAGCGCTCATCGGTATCGGCATGGAGGTAATAGGCACCGAGAACATAGTCGATGAAGCCTCGCTTCGGCGAGGTCAGCCGCAGTTCCTGCGAGAACTGGCGCGAGTTCACGTCGCCGAAATCCTCGCCCTGCGGGAAGCCGACCGCCAGCGTCGAGATGCCGTCGAAATCCTGATGCTGATGGTTCAGCCATTTGCGATAGGCCGTGATCGAGGTGACATGATAGTCGCCAAGCGCAAGTTCCCCGGTCAGCGACACGCCGAAATTCTTGTCGCGAACATCCGAATCGAAGTTCGACGCGATGGTGCGATTGTCCCGTGAGGGCACCACACCGGCACCGGCGAGCAGCCCGGCGAGCGCAGCCGAGTTGGTGACGACATTGGTCGGATACGCCGTCTGCGATGTGGACGCGTAGATCGCGGTCGGCACGGTATCGCGCGACTGGAGATAGTCGCCTATGACCGTGAACTTCAGGTCGTCGTTCGGCGTGAAGATCAGCTTGCCGCGGCCGCCATAGCGTTCGAACCCGTTCACCTCATGACCGTTGGTGAGGTTGCGGACGTTCCCGTCCCATTTTGTGTAGAGGCCGCCGATCAGGGCCTGGAGCTTGCCGGGGATGAGCGCGCCGGAAACACCGGCCTTCACGCGATATTCCTCATCGGTCGTGATGCCGGCCTCGCCGAACGCGCTGAACTGGTCGGTCGGATTCCGGGTCACGATGTTGACGACGCCGGCCGACGCGTTCTTGCCGAACAAGGTACCCTGCGGCCCGCGCAGCACCTCGACCCGCTCGACCTCGCCCAGATCGAGCGTCGACTGGCCCGGGCGAGTCAGCACGACGCCGTCGAGCACGGTCGAGACCGATGGCTCGACGCCGGGCGAGGTCGTGATGGTGCCGACGCCGCGGATGAAGATGGTGCGATCCTTGTTCGACGCACCCGTACGGAACTCGACCGACGGCACCGAGGTCGCGATCGACTGGAGATTGTTCAACTGGCGGCTGGCGAGCGATTCACCGCTGATCGCCGTGATGGCGATGGGAACGTCCCTGACTGCTTCGGAACGATAGCGCGCCGTCACGACGATCTCGTCGTCCTTGCTTTCATCGGGGGCGGCCGGCTCCGGCGCTGATTGCGCCCAGACCATGTTCGGCGCCAGCGCGCTGCTCGTCGCGAGCAGCATGAATGCGATAAATTTCGAGCGCCGGCTGGTCATCGATCTACCCTCTTTATGTCAGTCCCTGTGGGGCGGCGTATAATCCACCGATTTGGTGGGAAAAGAAAGTTTTCCTTCCCCACCCTGTAGTCGCAGGTGCCCGGTCAGACGCCGGGCTGCATCACCGACGGGCCGACCCGCCGAATGCGCGGCAGCAGCAAATGAATCCAGCCAAGCGCCAGGAGATAGGCGACGCTGGCGAAGGCGAAGAGCGGCCCGTAGCCAAGCCCGGCCGCAAGGACGAGGCCGGCGATCTTCGCGATCGCCATGCCGCCGAGATTGCCGCAGAAAGCCCCGAAGCTGGTGACCCTGCCGACTTTCGCGTGCGGCGTCACATCGGCAATCAGGGCGAACACGCTGGTCGAGAAACCCTGATGTCCGGCCAGCGCCAGGGCGAGTAGCGCGACCGCCGGCCCATAGGCGTCGACGTGCAGCGCAAGCGGGATCGGCACCACGCACAGCGCGGAGGCGAACATCACGCTCTTGCGCACCCGGTTCTCGGTCCAGCCACGCCCGAGTAGCGCGCTGGAGGCAGCTCCGGCCACGAGCGAGCCGAGCGCTGCGCCGGTATAGGCAATGGCGAGCGGCGGCCCAAGCGCGGTGCCGCTCAGGCCGAACTGGCGATTGAAGAAGTCCGGCATCCAGAAGAGCATCAGCCACCAGGTCGAATCCGACAGGATCTTGCCCACCGCGATCGCCCAGGTGCGCCGTTCGGTAAGGATCGGCCCATAGGTCTCGACCGGCGTGTCGCCTCCGGGCGCGACCTCGCGTTCTGCGCCGAACCTCACGCCGCGGGTCGCCAGCAGCCAGACGCCCGCCCACAGCAATCCCGCCACGCCCGCGGCGACGAACGCGGCGCGCCAGCCCCATGCAACGGCGACAGCCGGGATGAACAGGGGCGTGATGATCGCCCCGATGCTGTTGATCCCGTTCGTCAAGCCGAAGCCGAGCGAGCGAAGCCGCGGCGGGAAGATCGTCGCGATCGTCTTGATCCCGCTCGGGGTGCCCATTGCCTCGGTCGCGCCGAGCGCCACCCGGCACAGGATGAACTGGGTGAATCCGCTGGCCCAGCCATGCAGCATCGCCGACACGCTCCAGGCCGCGACCCCGACCGGGTTCGCCCATTTCACGCCGAGCCGGTCGACGATCGCGCCGGTGAACAGGAAGGCAATGGCGGCCGCGCCCTGAAACCAGGCAGCCAGCGTGCCATAGTCGTTATCGGACCAATGAAGATCAGCGCTGATAACCGGCTTGAGGATCGAGATGATCTGCCGGTCGACCAGGTTGAGGATGCCGGCCGTGAGGATCAGCGCGAACAGCAGCCAGCGGCGGCGCGGCGACATCGTCACGCGACGGTGACCTGCTCGCCATTCTGGAGGATCCGGATCGCATTGCGCCGAAGCTGGCGCGTGCCGGGGTTGAGCATCGCCTCGGCGGTATATTGCGCGAGATAGACCCGCCTCGGCGCCGTGCTGAGATTCGCGCCGGTGGCGTGGAGCAGGAGGCTGGAGAAGGCCACCACGCTGCCGGCAGGCACTTCGATCGCAAGGCCTTCCTCGCCGGTCGCGACCGCGAGATCATTGGTCGCGGCCTGCCGGTCATGAGTGCGGATACCATCCAGATGGCTCCCCGGGATGACGCGTACCGTGCCATTCTCGATCGTCGTGTCGTCGAGCGGGCACCAGCAGGTGAGATAGGGCAGATGATCCGCCGGCCCGCCATTGCCAACGACATAGCCGGAATCCTGGTGCCAGCTGAAGGCGAGGCCCCGGTCCGGCCCCTTCACGACATATTGGTCGAAGAAGAAATAGGCGTCGGGTCCAAGCGTCGCCCGGCATATCTGCGCCATCGTCCGGCTGAACAGCATCCGGCGGAGCGACGGCTGTTCGCGCTGGCATTCATTCGCGAAATAGCGGGTTCCGCGGTGGCTCAGCCCAAGCGCATCGACGCCCGCCGCATCCATCCGGGCATTCTCGCGCGCGACGAAATGGTCGCATTCCTCGCGCAGCAGATCGAGCAGATCCCCCGCCAGGATGCCGGGGAACACCGCATAGCCCTCACGCGCAAAACTACCGGCCTGCGCCGCTATCGCCTGATCTGTCTCCATGGGGCGAGGCTATGCCGGGGACCGGGTGTTGGCCAGCCCAGTTTTTCTATGGATCGGATCGCCTATGCTATGACCAGCGGGCCGTGATCGAGGCGTGGCAGGACGTGCCGCGCGAACAGGTCAGCCTCGGCCCCGTGCGGATAGCCCGACAGGATGAACGCCTCGATGCCGAGCGCCCGATATGCCTCAAGCTTGGCGAGCACCTGGTCCGGATCGCCGACGATCGCCGCGCCGCATCCCGACCGTGCCCGCCCGATACCGGTCCAGAGATTGTCCTCGGCATAACCCTCGCCTCCCGCCGTCTCGCGCAGTTCGGCCTGGCGCCGCACGCCCGCGGACTGGGAATCGAGCGATTTCGCCCTGATCGCCGCGCCCGCCGCGTCGTCGAGCCGCGAGAGGAGCCGGTCCGCCGCGTCCCGCGCCGCAGCCTCGGTCTCGCGCACCACGACATGAACGCGATATCCGAAGCGGAGGCTGCGGCCGGCCTTGTCCGCACGGGCGCGCAGGTCGGCGATCGTCTCGCGCACGGCTTCCATCCGGTCCGGCCACATCAGATAGACGTCAGCCCCCTTCGCGGCGGCTTCGCGCGCATCTTCCGACAGGCCGCCGAAATAGAAAGCCGGCGAGCGGCCCGAAACCGTGCCGACGCGCGGCGGGTCAAGCTTGAGCTTCCAGAAATCGCCGTCATGATCGAGCGGCCGTCCGTCGAGCAGCGTGCGCAGGATATGCATCGCTTCCACGGTGCGCGCGTAGCGCGGGGCACTCGCGAGCGTTTCGCCGGGCAGGTCGCTGGAGATGATATTGATCGTCAGGCGCCCCTGCCCGCTCTCATCCGCGCCGAGGATACGATCGATGGTTGCGATCTGCCGCGCAAGCTGCGGCGGCCAGCTCTCACCGATCCGCACCGCCATGAGCAGCCGGATACGACGGACGAGCACGGCGATCGCCGCGGCAAAGGCCGTGGTGTCGATGCCGAGCGCATAGCCCGACGGCAGCAGGACATTGTCGAAACCGCCGCTCTCGGCCTGAAGCACGATGTCGCGGCAATGCTCCCAGCTCGACTGGAGCTTCGGGTCGGGCACGCCGAGATATTCATAATCGTCGTCGCACAGCGCCGAGAACCAGCTGACCTCGCAAGCATTCATGGCAGGCGTTCTCCGATGGAGGCTTCGAGCACCGCGTACCATTCGGCACGTGTCCATTCGACCTTGAACGCGTCGCATGCTTCCCGGATGCGCGCCGGCGTCTGGCTCCCGACGATCGGAATCACGGTCGCCGGGTGCACCATCAGCCAGGAATACGCCGCGGCGCCGGCCGACACACCGAATTTCCCGCCCTGCGCCGCGAGCAGGCCGCCGACCGGGCCGTCAGCCGCGCCGAGGCGCCCACCGCCGAGCGGCGACCAGGCCAGGACCGCCAGATCATGCGCCATCGCCTGGTCGACAACGCCGTCCCACAGCGGCGCGGTGCGCAGCGCGGAAAATTCCGGCTGGATCGACGCGAGAGGGACCGAAAGAAAGGCGAGCAGCGCCGACACCTGCGGAGTCGTGAAGTTCGAAACGCCGATCGCCCGGACCTTGCCCGACTGGACCATCCGCTCCAGCGCACGAGCGGTTTCCTGCGGATTGGCCAGGAGATCGGGCCGATGGATCTGCCAGAGATCGACCTGATCGACACCAAGCCTGCGGAGCGAGGCATCGAGCGCCGATTCGAGATAGGACGGGCTCGAATCATAGGGAACGTCCAGCACGATCCCGCCCTTGGTGGCGAGGACCATCCGGGCACGCAGTTCGGGCGCGTCGGCAAGCACGCGGCCGAGCAGCGCTTCGGCCGTGCCGAAGCCGGCGCCGTCGGCACCATAGATGTCGGCCGTATCGAACAGGGAGATGCCCGAATCGAGCGCTGATTCGACGAGCGCCCGGGCGGCAAGGACATCATCGCCCTTGAACCGCCACATGCCCCATGCCAGCGGGGAGACGGAAATCCCGCTCTTGCCGAGCGGGCGCGATTCAGAAGGGCGTGTAAGCATGCGCGCTCATGGCACAAGGGACGACAAGGTGGGAGAGCTTATCCGCTACGGAATCGTCGGCACCGGAATGATGGGGTGCGAGCATATCCGGAACATCCGGTTGCTGCCCGGCGCCCGGATAACGGCGATTGCCGACCCGGTCGAAACGTCGCTTGGCTGGGCCGACGCATCGCTCGGCGACGCGCGGCCCCAGCGCTTTCGTTCGGCAGCGGAACTGGCGGAAAAAGGCGAGGTCGACGCGGTGGTGATCGCCTCGCCCAACAACACGCACCGCGATACGATCGCCCCCCTGTTCGATCGCGGTATCGCGATCCTGTGCGAGAAACCGCTGGCGACGACGATCGAGGATGCCCGGTGGATCGCCGACCGCGCGGCCGGCCATTCGGCCCCCGTCTGGACCGGCATGGAATATCGCTACATGCCGCCGGTCGCGCGCTTCATCGCCGATGTCCATGGCGGACGTATCGGCCGCCTGCAGATGCTGGCAATGCGCGAGCACCGCTTCCCGTTCCTCGTCAAGGTCGGGGACTGGAACCGTTTCTCGCGGAATACCGGCGGCACGATGGTAGAGAAATGCTGTCATTTCTTCGACCTGATGCGCCTGATCGTTCAGGCCGAACCGGTACGCGTCTTCTGTTCCGGCGCAATGGACGTCAACCACCGCGACGAGCTTTATGGCGGGGAGCGGCCCGACATCATCGACAACAGCTATACCGTGGTCGATTTCTCCAACGGCGTTCGCGCCCTGCTCGATCTGTGCATGTTCGCTGACGGTGCCGAGCATCAGGAGGAGATCGTGGCGACCGGCGATACCGCGCGGCTCGACGTCATCGTCCCGCCCGGCGACATCATCTTCTCGCCGCGCGTCGGCTTCCGCGCTGAAAAGGCCGTCGTTCGCGAGGCAATCGCGGTGGACGAGGCAGCGATGGCCGCCGGATCGCATCACGGTGCCACCTTCCATCAGCACGAGGCGTTCGCGCGCGCGGTTCGGGGCGAAGGCCCTGTCGAGGTGACCGCCGATGACGGCCTGCGCGCGGTGGCGATCGGCGTCGCCGCGGAGATCAGCGCCCGTGAACATCGCGTCGTCGAGATGTCCGAACTCGGGATGTGACAGCGCGCGCCCGGCCGAGTGCGCCGGCGCTAGCTGGCCCTCGCCGCTTCCGCCGCGCCCAGGACGCGCAGGAAATTGCCGCCCCAGATCGCCTTGATCTGCGCTTCGTCATAGCCGCGCCTGACCAGCTCGCGGGTGACATTGAGCGCATCGGCTTCACTGTCGAAGCCGATGACCCCCGATCCATGGTTGAAGTCGGAACCGATGCCGACATGCTGCCAGCCGATCCGCTTCGCGATATAGTCGATATGATCGACGAACTCGGCCAGCGTGCCGCGCGACTGGGCAACGCCGACCTCATCGATGAACGCGTCCTGTCGTTCGTGGGAAAGGCTGCTTGCGTCGTCGCTCGGGCCCTTGAACGTCGCCGGCAATCCATAGCGTGCACGGACCTCGGCAATCCGGCGCAGGCTGTCGGCGTCCTGCTTGTGAAGATAGGGGGAAAAGGGCGTGACCTGCACCACGCCGCCATTGGCCTTGATCGCATCGAGCTCCGCATCCGACAGGTTGCGTGTGTTGTCGATGAGCCCGCGCGCACTTGAATGGGTGGCGACGACCGGCGCGCGAGTCAGGTCCAGTGTCTGCAGCAAGGCCGCGGTCGAGAGCTGCGAGACGTCGATCAATGCGCCCAGGTCGTTGAGCCGTTTGACCCCTTGGCGACCGAGTGGAGACAGCCCCCCATTCACGCTTTCGGGCTCGTTCCAGGGACGCGACGAATCAGCGAAATCATTGTGTCCGGCATGGTTGAACGCGAACACGCGCACGCCAGCCTTGTAGAAGGCATCGAGCTGCGAAAGGTCGCTGCCGATCGACCGGGCGTTCTGGAAGCCGATGATCACAGCGACCTTTCCCGCGCGGTGCAACCGTTCGACGTCACCGGCGTCGAGGGCCAGGCCGATGCGGCCGGGATTGTCGGCGACGAACGCCTTGATCCAGGCAAGCTTCGCATCGGCTTCCTTGCGCGCCGCGGCCACACCCGTTGCGTCGCGCGGCCCGGGGCCCACCGCCACCGCCAGCACCACCGCATCCACCCCGCCCGCGATCAGGCGCTTCAGATCGGCCCGGGAGCCGCCATCAGGCAGGAAATAGCGTTTCGGTGTCGACGGGAGCAGGACGTCCGCATGGCTGTCGAGCGTCAACACTCGACGATGAATTCCGACCGCCCGGTCCCCGGCCGCCTTGTCGTCACCGGCGGATTGAGCATTCCCCGGCGCTGCCAGGCAAAGTCCGGCGAGGATGGTCGTTTTCAGCAAATGCTTCATGCGCCTTTTCCTTTTCCAATCGCGACGGTTGTCCGGGTCATTCACCCGCTTCTCTTGGGCGGATCGCTGGTTCGGCTGCCTCGACCACGCTGTCGGGCGGCACGTCGCGCCGCAGCCAGACATTGCCGGCGATGCGCGAGCGAGCGCCGACCGTGACCGGCCCGAGAAGCACGGCGCCGGCGAAGATCACGACATCGTCCCCGATCGCGGGATGGCGGCGCGTGGTGCCATCGCCCCCGCTCCCGTCATGCGCCCCGCCCGCTATTGCCGGCTCGCCCCCAAGCGTGACGCCCTGGTAGAGCCTGACCCGGTCGCCGATCCTGGCTGTCTCGCCGATCACGATTCCCGTGCCATGATCGATGAAGAAGCTTCGCCCGATGGCGGCGCCCGGATGGATATCGATGCCGGTCTCGGCATGCGCGACCTCGGCGACGACGCGCGCGACCAGCGGCGCGCCGAGGCGATAGAGCCGGTGCGCGAGCCGGTGATGGATGATGGCCGCGAGCGACGGATAGGACAGCAGCACTTCGTCGACGCTGCGCGCGGCGGGATCATTGGCATATCCCGCCTCGACATCCTCATCGAGCAGGCGCCGGATATCGGGCAGGCTCGCAGCGAAAGCACCGATGATGCGTTCGACCTCGAGCCCTTCCTCGAGACTGTCGATGCCGGGGCGCGCGATGCGAAGCTCGATGGCGATCTGAGCGCCAAGTTGCGAGAGGGTCGATTCGAGCGTTGCCTCGACCCACGCATTCTCGTTGCCGGCGGTCAGCTCGGGCGGCCCGAGGCGCAACGGGAAAAGTGCCGCGCCTAGTTCCCGCAGGATACGGCGAAGCGCCTGGCGCGATGGAAACTGGATCCCGCGCTCGGCATGGCGCGCGTGGCTGGCACGCCAGTCGAGACGCGCCTGCCTGAGCCCGTCGACGACGATCCCAAGCTCGCGGGGAAAGGCGATCGACGCGTCGTTTCCGACAGTGCCGGTCATCGTGCCGCCTGCCCGCTCAGCGTCACGGCCCCGCCCGTCCGGTTGGGCTTCCGGAAGAACGGCCGAGAGATGCGGGCCCGCTCAACCCGGTGTGATTGCTGCTTCGGCATGACGCGACCCATGGTTACGAGCCGCCCTGCCGGCCCATCACCATAATCTATCAATTTAGTGGGAATTAAAGCGAAGAAAAGATATGCCGCGCCCAACGCCCTCTTGCAGCAGCGGTGACGGTCGCTTCAGAAAGCCGGAAGCACGGCACCCTTGTATTTGTGCTCGATGAATTCCCGGACCAGCGGACTCCTCAGGGCAGCGACAAGTTTCTGCACCTTGGGGTTGGTCCGGGCGCTCTCCGGACCGACAATGAAATTGACATAGGGGCTGTCCTTGCCCTCGATCGCCAATGCATCGCGGGTCGGGTTGAGCCCGGCGTCGAGCGCATAATTGGTGTTGATCATGGCCAGATCGACCTGATCGAGGACGCGGGGCAGAGTCGCCGCTTCAAGCTCGCGGAATTTGAGCTTCTTCGGGTTGGTGACGACGTCCTTCGGCGTGGCCGAGATGCTTTTCGGGTCCCGCAACGTGACCAGCCCTGCCTTTGCCAGCAACTGGAGCGCGCGGCCGCTGTTGCTCGGTTCGTTCGGGATGGCGACCGTCGCGCCGTCCGGCAGATCGGCCAGCGCCTTCCACTTGCGCGAATAGGCACCGAAAGGCTCGACATGGATTCCGGCGATGGTGACGAGCCTGGTGCCGTGCGCCTTGTTGAACTCGGCGAGATAGGGTCCGGTCTGGAAATAATTGACCGCGATCCGCCCTTCCGCGACCTGCGTGTTCGGCTGCACATAGTCGTTGAACACCCGGACATCGAGATTGACGCCCTCCCGAGCGAGCATGGGCTTCACGAAGTCGAGAATCTCGGCGTGCGGCACCGCTGTCGCGGCGACGGTCAACGTGTCGGCCGCCCCCTCCCCGCCGGATTTGGCGCCGCAAGCGGCAAGGGCAAGAGAGCCGATCAGGGTAAGCAGGATTCGGCGGTTCATCGGCGGACCTTTCGTCAGCGGCTGAAATGAAGGACGAGGCGGTCGCCCGCCATCTGGAGAAACTGGACGAGCACCAGGAGCAAGATGACGGTCACGACCATCACATCCGTCTGGAAACGCTGATAGCCGAAGCGGATCGCGAGATCGCCCAGTCCTCCCGCGCCGACCACGCCGGCCATGGCGGTGAAGGACACCAGGGCGACAGCAGTCACCGTCGCCCCCGCGATGATGCCGGGCAGCGCCTCGGGCAGCAGCGCCCGGAAGACCAGATCGCGGGTCGTCGCGCCCATCGCCTGCACGGCTTCGATGGTGTTGCGATCGACCTCGCGCAACGCGGTCTCGACCAGGCGCGCGAAGAAGGGCGCGGTGCCGACGACCAGCGGTGGGATCGCGCCGAGCACGCCCAGCGACGTGCCGACGAGCAGCATCGTCACCGGGATCATCACGATCAGCAGGATGATGAACGGCACCGAACGCAGCAGGTTGACGAGGAGCGCAAGCACGCCGTTGGCCGCGCGGTGCGCCCAGGCCTGTCCCGGGCTGGTCAGGAACAGGATGATCCCGAGCGGCAGCCCAAGAAGGATCGTCAGCACCAGCGATCCGCCGAGCATCGCCAGCGTATCCAGACAGGCCTGCGCGATCTCGCGCCAGTCGACATTGCCGAGGAAGCCGCTCATCGAATCACCTGCCCGTAGCGTTCAAGCGCCGCGACCGCCGCGGCGGTATCCCCGCTGATGCCGAGGGTGAGCTGGCTGAAACGCATGTCCTTGAAGTTGCCGATCCGACCGTCGAGGATCGCGAGATCGGCGCCCGTTTCGCGTGCTACCCGCGTCAGCACCGGTTCCGACAGGGCATCGCCGCGCAACGTCAGGCGAACCACGAGCCCGTCGAATTCGGCATAGCCCCTGTCGATATTCTCGCCCGCCTCGGCGAGGAGCGCCCGCGTCTCCGGCGCTTCGGGATAGAGGAAAACATCGGCGACGGTCCCGTGTTCGACCACCCGCCCCGCGTCGAGCACCGCCACCCGGTCGCAGACCTGGCGCACGACATCCATTTCGTGGGTGATCAGGACGATGGTGATGCCTAGCTCGCGATTGAGGTCGGCGATCAGCGTGAGGATGCTTCGCGTCGTCTCGGGATCGAGCGCGCTGGTCGCCTCGTCGCACAGCAGGATGTCGGGACCTGTCGCAAGCGCCCGGGCGATGCCGACACGCTGCTTCTGCCCACCCGAGAGTTGCGCGGGGTATTTGGCGCCATGATCGGAGAGGCCGACGCGATCGAGCAGCGCCGGGACGCGCGTCGCGATGTCTCCCGGTGCGATGCCTGCGATCCGAAGCGGCAGCGCGACATTGTCAGCCACCGTGCGCGACGACAACAGCCCGAAATTCTGGAAGATCATGCCCACCCGACGGCGCAGCGCGCGCAGCGGCTCGCCCGCGAGAGTCGCGACATCGACGCCATCCACCTCGACCGAGCCGGCGCTTGGCCGTTCGAGCCCGTTGAGCAGCCGCACCAGGGTCGATTTTCCGGCGCCCGAGCGGCCGATGATGCCGAACACCTCGCCCCGCGCAATGTCCAGATCCACACCCGCGAGCGCTGCGTGCGCGCCATTGAATTTCTTGTGGACACCCTTCAGTCGGATCATGCGTTGATCACCTGCGCCGCGAACCGCTCCATCTCCTCCTTCTGGGGACTCATCTGGAGCAGCAGCAGGTCCAGCCCGGCATCCTCATATTCGGCGATGCGTTCCTTCACCTGCTCGGGCGTGCCGACAAGATTTGGCCTGAGGCCGCGGTTGGAGACCGAATATTCCTGGATCTTCAGTTCACGCTCGAGCTGGGTGCCCGACAGCCACTGGTCGAAATTCGCATAGCCTGCGGGCAGATCTCGCACGTCGGTGATGCGCGCGAGCTCGCGTTTCGCCTCGGCCTCGCTGTCGCGCACGATCGCATAGGCCGCCATACCGAAGGTCATCGGCTTGCCGCCGGCATCGGCCCGCCGCGCCCGCATGTCAGCGATCTTGGGCGCGATCGCCTCGACCGGGTCGCCGTGCATCACATAGGCATCGCATCGCCCGGCGATCATCGTCTTCGCCGCCTCGCTCTCGCCGCCGGCATACAGCACTGGCGCATGCACCGGCTTGGGCGAGCAGATCGCCTGATCGGTCTTGTAGAATTGCCCCTCGAAACTGAATCTTTCCGTGCGCCACAGGCCCCTCACCACATCGAGCCATTCAGCCGTGCGGGCATAGCGGTCGTCATGCTGGTCGAACTGCAGGCCATATTGCTTCGCCTCATCCGCCCACCAGGAGGAGACGACATTGAGCGACAACCGGCCGCCCGAGATTCGATCGATGTTCGCCGCAGCCTTGGCGAACAAGGCAGGCTGATGGAAATTGGGCCGCACCGCGACCATCAGTTCCTGAGTCCTGGTCACCGCCGCGACCGCAGCGGCAGTCGACCATGCGTCAAGCGCCGGCTCGGTCACCCCCTTGATGTCGTTGAGATTCAGCTCGGCGATGAGGGTCAGGTCATACCCGATCGCCTCGGCACGGATCGCCAGGTCGCGCGTATAGTCCCAGCTCGCCTCCATGCCCTCGTCGGGAACGTTGCGCAGCCAGCCGCCGAATACCGGCATCCAGTAGCCGTACCTCACGCCTTCGCCTCCCGGATCACGCCTTCCAGCCAGTCGGCCAGCCGTTCGTGCGGATCCCAGCCGAGTATGTCGAGCGGGCTGGCGACGAAATTGGACAGCGCGTTGATGTCGTAGAAGCGCGGGATTCCGTCGCGATCGTCGATCATCACTTCCACGCCACCGATATCGAGCCCGGCCGCGCCCGCGATACGCTCGGCAGCCGCCGCCAGTTCCGCCGGGACCCGGGCCTCGGTGATGGCGATCGCCGGCTTGCCGGGCGTGGTCAGGCAGACATCCGCGGGGCAGAGATCGAAGCTGCCGCCCCCATCGACATCGATCGCATAGAGAAATTTACCGCCGAGCGTTTCGATCCGGGTGATCTTGCCGTCGCGCACCGGCACATATTCCTGGATGAGCAACACCCGGTCGATGCTGTCGGGGACCGACTGGTCCGCGACTGCTTCGGCCAGCGCCTCGCGGCTGTCGTAGCGGACGATACCGGCACCCGACCCGCCGATGTTCGCCTTGACGACGACGGGAAAGCGCAACCCCTCGCTCGCCGCCGCCAGATCGGCCGTTCGCCGGACGACTCGTGTCGCGGGGATGGCAAGGCCTAAGGACGAGATCGTCGACAACTGCCGCGCCTTCGACGCATCGACAGCGAGCGTATCGGCGCCGTTGATCACCCGGGCACCCGAGGACGCCCAATGCGCCATCAGGGCCTGGGTATAGAAGATCGGATGTTCCGGCGAGCGCAGGAAGCTCGACATGGCGATGCGGTTGAACACGACCGGCGCCGGGAGCGTGCGGTCCCCGGGATCGAAGGCGTGGCCATCGGCATGGAGCGCGGCGTGGTCGATGCCGCGCCGATCGAGCGCGGCGAACAGCGGCTGGAACCACGAGGGATGCTCATAGACGATCGCTAGGTCAGTCATTCGGTGCCTTTGTGCGACATGCCCCAAGGACCGGCATGCCATCGAGTTCTTGCCTTTTACCGCCACTCGGGACGGATTCGGGCCAATGTCGTCGAGCGGCGGGATAGCGCGCCGGTCATCGCTATGGGAGAGATTCGCCTTTTCCGGGCCATAGCTAAAATTGATTTCAATCTCTATCGATGTAGTGGGATATTGTCCCGATTTCCTCACGCGCGGCGCCCCACTATCTCTGGCAGACGGGGAGACCGCCCCTGATGCATATAGGAGCTTCGCCAATGAGCGACACACCAAGCCGCCGCGGCGTTCTGCTTGCCGGGAGCGGCGGCGCGTTCGGCCTGTTCAGCTGGGCCGCAGGCGCGGCGACGCCCCCCGAGCAGCGCAGGCAGTTGACGCTGAAACGAAGCGCCGGCGTCCGTCCACGCAACATCCTGGTCGTCCTCACTGACGATCATCGCTTCGACGCCATGGGGTTCATGAAGACGCAAAGCTTCGGCGAGACGCCGACGCTCGACCGGCTTGCGCGGGAGGGTGTCCATTTCCGCAACGCCTTCGTCACGACGGCGCTGTGTTCGCCGTCGCGTGCCTCCATCTTCACCGGGCTCTATGCGCACCAGCACAAGGTGGTCGACAACAACCACCCGATTCCGCCCGGCCTGACCTATTATCCCGAATATCTGCAGGCGGCCGGATATGAGACCGCCTTTATCGGCAAATGGCACATGGGCGCCGAGACCGATACGCCACAGCCGGGCTTCGACCGCTGGGTCAGCTTCAAGGGACAGGGCAGCTACTGGCCCACCGAAGACGGCCTCAATGTCGACGGCAGGCATGTGCCGCAGCGTGGCTATATCACCGACGAACTGACCGATTATGCGCTCGACTGGATCGGCAAGCGCGACCGGAAGCGTCCCTGGATGATGCACCTCGCGCACAAGGCGGTGCATTCCGAATTCATCCCGGCGCCGCGCCACGCAGGCCGCTATGCCAAGGAGACGTTCCGCTATCCGGAGACGATGAAGCCCGGAACCCCGGGCCGGCCAATGTGGGTGGAGAACCAGCGCAACAGCTGGCATGGCGTCGACTATCCCTATCACGGGACGCTCGACGTCGCCGATTATTACAAGCGCTACATGGAAACGCTGCTCGCGGTGGACGAGGGTCTGGCCCGGATCATGGACCTGCTCCACCAGCGCGGCGAACTCGACGACACGCTGATCCTCTATATGGGGGACAATGGCTTCCAGTTCGGCGAGCATGGCCTGATCGACAAGCGCACCGCTTATGAGGAATCGATGCGCGTGCCGCTGCTTGCGCGATGCCCCGCCTTGTTCGGTCCGGGAACCGTCGATCAGGTCGTCGCCAATATCGACGTGGCGCCGACGATGCTCGCCGTGGCAGGGCTTGAGGCACCAGCCTCGATGGCGGGCGCCAATGCCATGCCCCTCGCACAGGGCAGGACGATCCCCTGGCGCACCGAGCTACTCTACGAATATTATTGGGAGCGCAATTTCCCGCAGACGCCGACCGTCCACGCGCTACGCGAGGACCGGTACAAATATATGCATTTCCACGGCATCTGGGACATTGACGAGCTTTACGATCTCCAGGCGGACCCCGGCGAGGCCGACAATCTTCTCGCCCGGCCGGGCCATGAAGCGCTGGCCGAGCGGATGAGCAGGAAGCTCTTCGCCAGGCTGGAGGAATCCGGGGGCATGCAGATCCCGCTCAGCCCGGACTCGGGCGAGCGCAACGACCTGCGCGACCCCAAGGGGCCGAAGGGCGCCCCCTTCCCGGACAGCTTTCTGCGCCCGCCAGCTGGGAAACTCGCCGCGCTGGCGCAAAAGCTGCGGCCGGGGTGAAACGCCTCACCGCCAGCCCAGGGCAGGCGCGACATGCGTCAGAATGGCGTCGAGGACATGGGCGTTATAGTCGACGCCAAGCTGGTTCGGCACGGTGAGCAGCAGCGTGTCAGCCTCGGCGATCGCCTCGTCAGCGCGCAACTCCTCGATCAGCCGCTCCGGCTCGGCCGCATAGGAGCGCCCGAAGATCGCGCGCATATTCGTCAATGATGCCGATCTGGTCGCTGCCGTCGCCGCGGCCGAAATAGGCGCGGTCCGTGTCGTTCATCAGCGCGAAGATCGATCGCGACGACCGAGACGCGCGGCTCCGCGCTGATGGCCGGCTTCCTTCCAGGCCTCGCGATAGAGGCGGATCTGCTTGGCCTGCTGCACATGGAAGGGCTCGCCAGTCTCGTCCGCCTTCAGCGTCGAGCTCTGCAGGTTCATGCCCTGCTTCGCGGCCCACGACGCCGTGGCGTTCGAGCGCAGACCCCACCAGATGCGCTCGCGCAAGCCGGCTCGAATGAGGCTCAAGCCGGAGCAGTCCCGGCGGATTCGGGAACATCGGTCGCGGGCTGGGCTGGGCGAAGCCCTCGCCCTTAAGCAGGTCGAGAAACACCTCGGCGTGGCGACGACCCATATCGGCATCGGTCTCGCCCTCCGCTGGCGCGTAGCCGAAATGGCGCCAGCCCTCGATCACCTGCTCCGGCGAGCCACGGCTGATGCCGAGTTGCAGCCGGCCGCCGGCGATGAGGTCGGCCGCGCCCGGCATCCTCGGCCATGTAGAGCGGGTTCTCGTAGCGCATGTCGATCACGCCGGTGCCGATCTCGATCCGGCTCGGTCTTCGCGCCGACCGCCGCCAGCAGCGGAAAAGGCGAGGCCAGCTGGCGCGCGAAATGATGCACGCGGAAATAGGCCCCGTCGGCGCCAAGCTCCTCGGCCGCCACGGCGAGATCGATCGACTGCAGCAGCACGTCGGATGCCGAGCGCGTCGCTGATTGCGTCGACGCCGACCAATGGCCGAAGGAAAGAAATCCGATCTTCTTCATATGATGTTCCTGACGCTGATGTCTGGCGAAAATGCAGTCCGGGCGTGAGCCAGCTTCCCTGCACAGATAGGTCGCCCATCGGACGAAAGCATCGTCGCGGCGTGGTACGCGTCGCGGAAAAGCTGTGTTTCCCGAAGCGGTGCTTCCCGCATGTTGAACCGCTGCGATCGAAGCCCTTTCTGACCGCTACCTCGCCCCTGCCGGGCACCAGTCCCCCGCAGTGGATACCCCGGACTGCGCAGGTCTTGTGTCGGAACATCCCGCGAAACGGGCATGGCAGGATTGACACCCCCGATGCGCTTCGATAGCGGCACCCCTCATTAAGTAATGATATATCATTATGCATTCCCGGGGGGAAACGATTTGCGTCATCTGGCAATCAAGGCGTTCGCTGCGATCTCGTTGGTCGGTGCCTCCGCACCCTATGCTGCGGCGCAGGAAATAACGGCGAATCAAGCCGATGAGCAGGTCCCGCCACAGGAAACGGATCGCCGCAAGAAGCCCGATATCGGCGCGTCCCAGGGCGATATCGTGGTCACCGGCTCGCTGATCCGCGGCCTGCCGAAAGAATATGTCGCCAGCCCGGTGTTTACCTATGGCCAGGCGGATATCGTGCACTCAGGTGCCGGTTCGGTGTCCGAATATATGCTTACAATACCGCAGAACTTCACCGGCGACCTGAGCGAGTTCGCGACGACCGGCGCCGGCATCGGCAGCCCGCTTGGCGATGCCGCCACCTACAATCAGTTCGACGGCTTTGCCGGTTTCGCGCTGCGCGGCCTTGCCTCGGACGCCACGCTGACCCTGCTCAACGGGCGACGCATGCCCTCGGTCGGCCTCACCGAGGCGCCGACCGTATCGACCATTCCATCGATGCTGATCGAACGCATCGACATCATCCCCGACGGCGCCTCGGCGACCTATGGTGCCGACGCCGTTGCCGGCGTCGTCAACATCGTGACCCGCAAGCCGGATCACGGCCTCGAGCTTCAGGCCCGCGGCGCGACCGCGACACGGACCGGCAAGGAGGACGTGCAGATCAGCGGGCTTGCCGGGCATTCGTGGGGCAGCGGCACCATCTACGGCATGGCGATGTACCAGAAACGATCGCCCTTCATCGGCGACCCGGTCGATGTCTCGGGGGAAGCGCTTCAGATAACGCAGCTCCCGAACGAGCGGCTCAGCGGCCTGTATGCGGGCGGGCGGCAGGAGGCCGGCGACTTCACCTTTTCGATTGACGCCTCCCGCTTCCAGCGTGACCGCAATTCACGTCAGATTTTTCTCGACGAGCCGGCCTTCAACCGGGAGTTCAAGACCCGTACCACAGGCGTATCGGTCTATAACGGCATCCACTGGCAGGGTAAGGATTCCACGGCGCTGGACCTGACCATGGACTATCACCGCACCCATACCGACAGCAGTTCCAGCCGGGTCGGGCGCTCGCCCAGCCTGCGCGATTCCACCAACACGCTGTTCGTCGCTGAACTGCGCGGCCAGACCGCGTTGGCGACATTGCCGGCCGGGCCGATCCTGGTCGCCGGCGGCTTCCAGTATCGCGCCGAGACGCTGCGTACCGACGCGACGATCTTCTTCAACCGCAATGGCGGCACCCGCAAGGTCAAGTCGGTCTTCGGCGAGGTCAACCTGCCGATCGTAGGTACTGAGCAGGGAGTACCGCTGATCCGGTCGCTGATCCTGTCCGCCGCCGCCCGATATGAGGATCTGGGTTTCGACAGGACGCTCTCGCCCAAGATCGGGCTGCGCTGGCAAATCGACCGATCCATCGCGCTGCGCGGAACCTATGCACGATCATTCCTCGTGCCCCGGTTCAGGAGCACGATCGGCATCGCCGAGCAGGTATCGTTCGGCCTGTATGACTATAAATTCCTCGACCCGAAGAATCAGAACCCCGCCCTGCCGGCAGGCAAGGCGCTGGTCATGTTTCGGGCGGGCGCCAACCCGGATCTCAAGACCCAGAAGGCCGATACCTTCACGGTCGGCGTGGATTTCACCCCGACATTCATCCCCGATCTCACCGTAAAGGCCGGTTACTACCGGATCAGGATATCAGGGCGTGTCGGGACGCCGTCGCCGGACGACAGCCTTTCGGTCAAGGACCTGCAGGTCTTCAACACGCTTAACCCAAGCCTGGCGCAGGTGAAGCAGGTCATCGACAATCCGGCCGTTTTCCGCCGGTTCGCTGAAGTGCCGTCGATCAATGGCGGCGATCTCACCTTCTTCGACAACGCGGGCCAGGTGCCAGCCAGCCTGTTGTCCCGGGTGCAGCTGATCGCCGACATCAGGGCACAGAATTTCGCCGTCGAATCTACCGACGGCCTCGACCTCGACCTTGCCTATCGCACCACATTGTTCGGGGGCACGGCGATGGTGAACCTGACCGGCCAATATATTCTCAACCTCGATCTCAAGGCCGGCGGCTCGACGGCGATTTCGCGGCTCGATGGGTATGCGAAGCCGGCCGACCTGCGGCTGAACGGCACCATCGCCTGGGGACGCGGCGCTTTCTCGATCGGATCGGTGGTCAATTATGTCGATGGCTTCACGGACGACCGCCCCAATGAGCCGGTCCGGAACATCGGGTCGTACACGACGGCCTCCCTGTTCCTTGGCGTCGATCTGCGCCGACTGCTGGTGTCACCCTTGTTCAGCGGCAGCGAGGCGCAGCTTGTCGTCGCCAACCTGTTCGACCGGCAACCGCCCCGCGTCGTCAACGGGGTGGTGGGGTATGATCCCTATAACAATCCGCCCAATCCGAGGACAGTGGGCCTGGTCCTGAGCAAGCGGTTCTGACGGCACGCGGCATCCGGCTGGCGGCCCCGCAGGGTCCGCCGCCGGCATCCTCGTCATCGCCCGACCGGTTTCCATTCAGGGCTTTGGCTTGCAGCAAGCGCCGGCCAGGTCAGCTGTTGCAGCGCGACCCCCGCGAACAGCGACCTCCGGTCCTCGGCGACCTTGCGCCAGGCGGTATCCAGCGCGACGAGCATCCGCGGCTCGGACGGGCGCGCCGTCATATGCCGGCTCGTCTCGACAATGGCATCCGCCACCAGCGCGGGCACGACCGAAAAGGCATCGTCCAGAGGCAGAGCGGCAAAGGCATGGATGGGAAGACCCGCCGCGCGGGAGCGCAGCAGCACCGGGATCAGGTCGATCGGCACCCCGCGCAAGCTGACATAGAGGCGCGTGGCATTGGCACAGCCCGGCGGCAGCGGCGTTGCCGCCGACAGGATGATCACCGCGTCGGCCGGCTTCATTGCGCAATGATCGCGATCCTGCACCTCAAGCGATTCAGCGATCGCAAGCAGCCGGACGTCCTCGATGCCAGGGCCGAGGTGCTGATCGTCGATCCACACCAGCCCCTCGGTGCCGAGCGTTTTCATATATCCGAACAGCGCCGCGAGTTCGCTGTCCTGGCCCGCTTCCACGCCACGGGTCGCCGGATCATTGCCGGCGTCACGTAGCGCGATACGGACTCCTGTGTCGTCGTCCAGTCCGTCGGCAGGTTGCAGCGCGACCAGGAACGCAGCAGGACCAACGCCCTCCACCAGTTCGATGCGACGGCCGAATACACCGCCGGCCTGGTTGACCGCATCGAAACGCCGAGCGAGCACATCATGCCAGCGGCGGTGGGCGGGCAAGGCCGGTGTCGGCGCCATGCGGACCACGATCCGCGCGTCTTCCACGCCCGGCACGGCACGATCCTCACGGCCCGCGAGATAGGCCACCAATGCCCGGCAATCCTCGCCCGAGATCGAAAAACGCGGCATCGATCGCGAAAGCGCGCGACCATCGGGAGCCATGCCGGAGATCAGCGCGCGGCACAGTCGGCCGGGTTCCGCATAAGGGCTTCGACCGGAAAATAGCGACCGTATCTCGGGAATTGCCGTGCCCCCCTCATTGCCTCCCTGCCCGGCGACGCCGTGACAGGACGCGCAGGACTGCCCCGCCCCGTTCAACCCGAAATAGATGCGTCTGCCCTCGCGCGGATCAGCGGACGCCAGCGCCAGAAGCGTCGGCAGCATCGCGGCCACCAGCAGTCGCAGCCCCATGCCCGGCTAGCGCGCCGCGAACCGGACGGCGGCAGCGAGCTGACTGGGGTGCGGCAGATCGTCGAAGCGCTTGACCAGCTGTCCGTGACTGTTGAGCACGAGCACCTGCGAGGAGTGAAGCTGCACGTCGATCGCGGTTTCGCCATAATAGCGCATCAGGCCGCCAATATCCCCGGGCCCGACATACAGGGCGACCCAGCCTGGCTTCGCGCGGTGCTTTTGCAGCCACCCGGTCAGGCGCGCGGGCGTGGTTTCCCGCGGCAGGATCGATACTGACACGATGCGATATGCCTTGTTGGGTCGCGCCTTCATCAGAAGGTCCTGCGTGCGCGACAACATTTCGCCCGAAACCGGGCAGAAGCTGGGGCAGGTCGGATACATGAAGTGCAGCACCGTGACCTGCCCGTCGAGCACCTGCTGAAACGACCGCCTGGCACCCGACTGGTCGATCGTCGGCGGATTGGGCCGCCCGGCCGCAGAGGCTCCGTCGGTCGACGCCGGCAATGCCATCGAGAACATCGCCGCAACCGCCATCATGATGCGCATCATGGCTCCACCCTGATCGTCGCGACCGGCCGCCCCGCCATCCTGGCCGGCAGGGTGACCGGATCCGGCATCACCAGGGTAGCGCCGACCTCGGTCATCGGCACCCTTGCCTCGAACACCCCCGTGTCGATCCGCATCGCAGCCAAATGGCGCTGAATCCCTACACCGCTGGCGTTCATCACCAGCACGCCGATCTGGACGGGCGGCTCCTCGGCACCATCAAGCAGGAATCGCACCACCGCCGTCTCGCCCAGCCTTACGCGATCGGCGGCGGAAACGAGGGTCAGCCGCACTTCGCGCTCGTCGACCGCCAGTACTGCCGGACCGCGCACCTCGAACGCCGTGCATTGTACGAATCGCGGCTGGGTCCCCATGACCACAGCGACGTAGCGGCCCGGCCGCTCAAGCCGGAAACCGGCTTCGAACCGGCCGGCCGCCACCGGGCGGATCGTCGGCCCGACCAGCAGCAGGCGATCCGGCGGCGGGCCGGGGTTGCGCAGCGTGCCCGACGGAATGTTCATCCCTTCATGGTAAAAATAGATGAGGTTTTGTTCGGCATCCGACCAGGCAGCCAGGCCATCGGCGGAAGCAGTCAGCGCTGCGTTCGCGCGTGTTGCCGAAACCGGTTCACCGCCGGCGATCCAGCGCGGGCCACCACCGGCGGGGCGGGCCAGCTCGGCCAGCGGCAGCACCATCGTTTCCCCCCGGCCCTCGCTCCGCACGAAAAGAAAACTGTCCGATGCTGCGAGGCTGACCGGCCGGTCGACGGCGATCGTCCGGGCAAAAGCGCCCTTTTCCAGATCGACCACCTGCAAGGCGGCGCCGCCACGATCATGGACTACAGCCACCCGGCCATCCGGAGACAACCACAACTGCCCATTGGGAGCGCCCATCGCAGGCATATCCCTGACGTCCGAAACCACGCCGGTGCGCGCGATCATCACGACCGCCCCGTCGCGGGTGAGCCCGATCAGCCGATCGGCAGCGCGCGACCATGCCGCGTCGCGCAGGTCCCGATCGATCGCGACGCGACCATGTCCGCCGATCAACCGCACGCCCCGCGCGCCGATCAGCCAGATCTCATCGCGGTCGCCCGGAACGATCGCCTCGACATCTATGGTCCCCGGCATCAACTGCGCCGCACGCGCATCCACCCGGTGCACGCCAGTCCCGGGAGCGATCGCGTACAAACTGCCGTCCTCGGCCCCGCGCAGCATCCGCACCGGACCAAGCCCCTCGACCGTGCGAGCAATCTGCCAGCGTGCGACATCGACCGCGACCAGCTTGCCCGCATCGGGCAACGCCGCCCAGATCAACCCGTCGGCAGCCGCCCAATGCCATGCCGACGGCGCCGAGCCGAATTCGACATGGGCCAGAGACCGTGCACCGCGAATGCCGTTGCGCGGGTCGAGTACGTGGAGCGCGCCGGCGGCATCCAGGGTCACGACATGGATCGCGTTGAAATCACGCGCCGCGGGTTGCAACGGGCCGCTCTGGAGCAACCGATCGGCCCGCGCCTCGCAGGACGCGGCGGCGGGATCGATCGTCTCGTCGAAATCGATCCAGGCAAAGGGCGGCTGGGCGCTGTTGCCCGCCGATGACCGGGCGGCCGTGGTCACGCTCAGCCGCAACGGCTTGCCCGTTGCAATGCCGTCGCCGCCGCCGCTTATCCTGACTTCAGGTCCAGCACCGATCAGCGCGACGGCCAGGGGAAGCAGCAGGAGCCGACTCCACGGCATCATTCGCACTGCCGGTTCACCCTGAGCACGGCCCACAAGCCGCCGTCGAAGCCCCAGCTATAGGTGTCGCGTATGGCATAATCGCCCTCCACCTTGCCGCTGCCACCGGCACCATGTGCGAGCAGCATGTTCCAGTGGCTGCCCGGCCCGACGACATCCTGCGAGCCCCGATGCTGGCTGAGCGGATCGGTGCCGAGCTCAGTCGAATTCTTCACGAACGGCTGGTCATCCCAGCTATGCCCCGCGACCTCGATCACGTGATTGCGGCCATGGCCGTTGGGAAACAGCACCCGCATCCGCACCGGATCGCCCGGCAATGCGCAGAAGCGTGGTGTCTGGTTGCGGCTGTTGATCCCGTTGAAGCTGTCGGACAACAGGTCGTGCTGGCGCTGCAGTATCGTCACCGAACGCGGCATCGCGGCTGAGTGAATACGGCGCATCCAGCCAGCCTCGCTGCGATAGTTGAACGCCTTGTGGCCGGCATCGACCGCATCGACCTCCTCGTCCGCTACCTCACACATCGTCTTGATCGAATCGTCGGCCGCACCGACGCATTGCGCGACCCGGCGCACCGGCTCGTCGATGGTGGTCGACGCGAGGCGCCTCGGCTGAATCCGCGGAGTCCTCGAAGGGATGCGGCTGATAAGCTCGGGGTTGAGGACCAGACCGGTTCCTATCCGTGGGTCGAGCAGGCCGGATCGCGGCGACCGGGTGCCGGCCAGACGCAGATTGGCATCGTCCTGACCGACCAGAACGAAATCGCGATAGGGCCTGGTTTCGCCGAACACGACAGCCGATGCCCGGGTCGCCAGCGGAATGGCGTTGTTGGAAAAAAGTTCGGACGGGGTCGTATCGAACCCCCAGACAGCGTCGGCAGGCTGGATGATGAGCGCACCGAACAAGCCCTTCCCTCCCTGCTTGATCGGATCGGCCGGCATCAGATTCAGCGCGCCGAACTCGACCGGCTGGAACTTGGGTTTGGTCCGATCCTGCCAGTCGACCACGCCGGCATACCATTCGTAGCGACGCGACTGGCCCGGCAGCACCGTCTGGACAGCATTGCCGCCGACATTGATGCCGTCGTTAGTGCCGACATGCTTGCGCAGCGACTGGGCGTGGATGCCGACCCGCTCGGTGGTGCGCAACTGGTTGATGTTGAAACCCTCGGCAATGTTGGGAAGATTGGCGAAGCTCGGCATGTCGCTCGGCGTCATGTCGTTGCTGAGCAATACGCTGATGCACTCGCCAGCCCGGGCGCGCAGGATCAGCGGCTCGATCTTGCGATCGGGACGCAGCTTGCCTGTGTCCGGATCAAGGTCGACGACACGCACATAAAGCAGGCCCGTCGGGTCATGCGCCGCTTTCCAGCTGTCGTTGCTGTTGCGGGCAGGATTGGCGAAGGTCGTTCCCGGCTTGAAGCGGTGATAGATCAGCGATCCGTCGGTCAGCGCGGTCTTCGCGTCGACGGCCGCGATCCAGTAGTAGCGGGTCGGCGCGTCGGGCGCGCAGACCGGCAGCGACTGCGGATCATCGTGGTCGACGAAGCGCGGCAATTGCCGCCGCAGCGTCGCGAAACGCGCCGTCTGCGCTTTGACGTTGGTCAGCGCAGTGGCGAAGGCAGCGGTTCTGAAGCGTTCCGACGAGAAATTCGCCCGCTCGGCCGGAATGGCCGGCACGCGGCTCCGGTCGAGCAGATACGATGCCGCATCCAGGCGAACGGCATGCAGCGTCTCGACGGCTTCCTCATATTGCGCCTCGAGCACCGCCTGCTGATAATAACCATCATCGGTGATCGGCGGGGTCGCCATGCCGCCGGCTTCCGCCGCGCGGGCCGCACTGCGGAAACGAGCGGGCACCGCCGCCGACCTGGTCAGCCCCGGGGCCTCGGACCGTGCGGCGATCGCCACGGCGTCGGCCGTGCTGAAGGCACGGTCCTGCCGCCCGGTTTCTTCACGGGCGGCGAGTGGTGCGGTCGTTCCACGGAACGTCCCGACCTGTACCGCGATGCCCAATGACTTGGCCTCGCCAAGCAATTCAGCCTCCAGACGCGCGACATCGGCAATGAAGCCCTGCAGATAGGCTGGATCGACCACGCGATAGCCGGCCACGATCTCCTCCTCGCCGGCCGCCACCGTCCTCGCGATATCGGTCTCGAGCGCCTTGACCGAATCCTGCTCCGGCTGATCGGCAAGGCGTGCGGCGTCGGCCAGCGTCGACAGGTGCGTCGGGCGCGTCGCTTCGCGATAGCTGCGAATGATACCCCAATTGCCGTACCACACATCCTCGATGCTGGCGCCGACCCGATAGAGGTGATCAAGCTGCTTGAAGCTCGCCGGAGTCTCCCTGGTCGCGAGGCTGCTCGGGATGTCGAGCACGCCGTTGAACTCGAAATGTTCGGACAGCGCAGTGCCCACGAAACTGCGATAGCCCGAATTGGGCTCGTGCGACGCGTTGCGCCAGGTCAGGCCGTTGATCGTGAAGCTGTGCTCATGCTCGTGCGCGCCGGCCAGCAGGCGGATCCGCATCGGTTCACGCTCGACCAGTTCAAGCAGCGGGGTGAACGGATCGCCCGGCTGCATGCCCGGGGATGGCAGCGGCCAAGTCGAACGCGTCACGCCCTTCACCAGCGGATAGCTGTCGATCGCCTGGTTCAGGTCGGCATCGGTGCGGGGAATGGAGCGGAAGACATGGCCGAGATCGCCGGCCACCCCGCCGGCCTGCGCGATCTGGCTGCCGTCCCACAGCCGGGGCGGCAGCGGCTCCGAGCGATAATTGACGCTCATCACCCCGATATCGTCCGCTGACACGATCTCGGGCGCGCACGGGATCGTGCCCGACGGGCAGCCGCTACCGTCCAGCCACTCGTGCTTCACCAGGCGCGGCAGGCTGGAACCGATATAATCGCCCACATTGGCATCGGCTACCTGGTGCGGCGCGTTGATTCCGTTCACCTGGACCGACGAGCCGTCGGACTGGCGCGCATATTGGTCCTTCCTGGTGAAGGCCATGTGGAAGTCCTGGAACTCAAGCGCGAACTCGCGGAAATTGTCTTCCTTGCGATTGCCGACGACCATCGCCTTCCAGCTCGTCGGCCCTCCGTCGCGCCGCCCCCGGCCAAGTTCGGTCATCCCGCCGCGCCCGAGCGCATCGAACCAGCGCGTGCCCGCCGGCTCGACGATCAGGCCGGCATAGAGCCCCGCCTGCTGATGGTTGGAAGCACCGAAATGGTCGTGGGTGAACACGGTCTCCAGCGTCTTGTCGAAGGTCTTTCCGCTGGCGAGCTCGGCCGCCTCCTGCGTGTCGGCATACCAGCGCTGGATCGTCGCCTGTCCGCCGACCCATTCGGTCTGTCTCGGGAACCACGGATGAGGCTCGGCGATCGGACAGCTCCCGGTTGCCGCGCGCGTATCCCCGGCGAGCCGCACCGCGCTGCCGGTACAGCCATTGGCGCGGCGAATCGCGACGATGCGCGCCACGACTTCCTGCGCGGCCGGGGTGCCGTCCTCATAGTTGAAGCCGTTGGCGCCACCATCCGAAGCCTGCACGTCGAACTTCACGAGATGGATGTGCTGCCCGATGATGTCGGTCGGCACCTCCAGCTGGAAAGCGTCGCGCTTCATCTTCTTGGGCACGACGTTGGTATGTTCGACCACAACGCAATTGCCCGAATTGACGCGGAAGAACAGCGGCTGGGGCAAGCGATCACCCGACATGGTCGGCAGGATGTCGTCGCGCAGCGCCAGGATTCGGGCCTGCGGCGTGTGCCAACCCTTCTTGTTGAGGATCATGTCATACTGGAACACGCCGATCTGGAACCGCCGGGTCGGAGCGTTGGGATCGGAACATGGTTCGGCGAAGGGGGCGCCGGGGGCTGGTTTCAGGCCATTGGTCACGAAGGTGGCGGCAGCCCCGTCGGCTCGAAAGCTCGCATGGCTTTGCGCGTGGAACTTCATCGCCGCCTGCTCCTGCGGCGTGCCGTCCTCGGGCAGGTACCGCGGCGTCAGCGTCTGATATTCCTTCACCAGGCTCGGCGGCAGCGTTGCCGGAAAAGCCGTCGGCGTTGTCGTGCCGGCGGTGATGATATGCCGCTTCAGCCCCCCGTCGATCGGCTGGCCGGCGGTATCATGGGCGATATCGAGCGGTGGTGCCGGCGGGCGCCCCCCGGCCCGTGCAGGCACGTGGAAAGGGTATCCCGGGTGACGATTGGGATCGATGCTCGCCGGATCGACCTGGCCGCTCGCGATACGCACCGGTCCGGCGACGGGGGCCATCGCCGTGGCCGGCAACGGCACCAGCGCTGGAATCGGCGTACCACGCGCCACTTCGCCGTCGGGCAGGGCCCGGGCCCCCTCGGCAACGCGCCGGGGCGCGAAGGGCGATTCGCCCGGCCGGAGAGAATCCAGCTTCGACCCAGGCTCGAACACGTCGTGCACGCGCCACAGCGCCCACATGCCCTGCGCGAAATGGGGGTAGAAGTGGCAATGGAAGATCGAGTCGCCGGCGGTGCGATTGCGATTGCCACTGCCGCCATAGGCGATCTCGTAGGTATAGGCCCCTCCCGGCCCGATCGTCTGGCTGTCGAGATAGGGTGCGCGCGCATTGGCCTGTACCTGCAACCACTGGTGAGCGTGCAGGTGAAAGACGTGATGCTCCTTCGGCCCGGCATGGATATTGCGGATGACCACCCGGTCGTTGAGATAGCTGTGATAGACGTTCGACGGGTCTTCCGGGAAATACACCCGTTCGGCCGGCAAGCCGTCGAACGGCATCCCCTTGGCCTGCATGTTGGCTGGCTTGTCGACCACCATCGCCGGATCGCCCACCGCCCAGGATGAAAGGAAATACTCCTCCATCTGGCAATCGACGCAGGCCTTGACCGGGCCAAGCTTCTTGCGGTTCGCCATCACCTCGGCACCGGCGCCCGCCGTGCCGTAGTTGATGGCGAAGCCATCGCGTACGCCGTGCAACGAGCGGGCCAGCGCGCGTTCCGCGACCGGCGCGCTATCGGGTGCGTCGAATTCCTTGAACGCCTGCACCGCGCCGGATTCGTCATGGAAGATGACGGTGAATTCGCGGAACGGCTTGCGGCGGTCACCACATACCGGGAATGGCTTGCCGGCACTGTCGAGGCAGCGAAACTCGCTGGATATCTCGGCCCTGGAAAGGTCGATGATGGCCGTCAGGTCGCTATGGATGAGCTCCCGCCCGGCAAGCATCGCGAACGGCGCGTAGCTGGCGAATAACGGATGGCCGGCGCTCGACGTGCCGGAGGCCGCCTTGCCCATCTCGGCCTCGGTCACCTGCGACCGGTACCATATCGACCCGGTTGGCTCGACCGTCACAGCCGCGAACAGGCCGGCGTGGATCGCCCCGCCATTGCCGTCCGATCCGATCGTCGCGGCGGGGCTGTAGGCGAAGAAGGTCCCTTCATCCTCAGCAATCAGGCGATAGGTCGTGGTGGCCCCGGGCGGTACGAGCGAGCTCGGGTTACCGCCGACGTGCTGCGCCATCGCCGTGATCTTGGCGTCGGGAGCAAGCCCCGTGACATGCAGGCCAGCCATGCGCTCCGCCGGCTGTTCGCCGCAGCCCTCCTCGCCAACGGCTGCGTTGCCGGGGCGCGGCGGGCAAACCGCGTGCTCAGGTCGCGCGGTCATGAAATGGTTGCGGCGCGATTTGTCGAGCAGGTTGGTGAATTCGATTTCGAGACAGTCGCCCTTGTTGACCCGCAGCGTCAGTGGGCGCGGGCGCTTGCCCGGACGTAAGGTCACCTTGCCCGCCGACAGCGCTTCGCCCGCAGCCGGGGCGCGGGCACCGTCCGGCGTGGCCTGGTCGAGCACCCACAGGTCGCGCTTCAACACGAACATCATGCCGTGCGGCTGGACGGCACCGTAGCGATTCCAGGCCCAGGCCTGGTCGATCGCGGCGACCCGCGCGACGATCGTGTTCTGGGGCGTGCATCGCTGCGCGATGGCGGGAACGCTGAAACCCAATGCCAGGATCGCGATTACGGCGCGTAACAGCCAACGGCTTCCCATCCGACCCCCCTTGGTGGCGCGAAATTGGTAACGCGGTACGAGCGGCGATCCTGACGGACCGCCACATGGAGTTCGCTGACACATCGGCCTGTCGATGCGCCCAATCGCCGATCTCCCGACGACTCATGACGTTTGACGATCCCTAGCGACCCAGTCTGACCGCAGTCTGACGTGTGACGATCAACTGTCGAATTCGAGGCGGAGTTCGCACCGTTTCGGATCAGTCCCGAGCGCCCCCCCATGCATGTCCATCGCTTTGGCCACGATCGCCAGACCCAGTCCCGCCCCATGGACGTTTGCATGATCGAAGCGTTCGTAGCGCCGGCTGAGCGTCTTCAGCTGATCCACCTGCAACCCCGGCCCCTCGTCGCGCACACGGAGCAGAGCACCAGGCCCGACAAAGACAGTGATGCTTCCGCCGGCCGGAGTGGCGCGGATGGCGTTCTCGACCAGGTTGCGCAGCGCCGCCGCAATCACCTGCCCGTATCCCGGCAGGCTGACCGGCTCGCAAACCTCCAGGCCAAGCGTTCGCTCTTCCATCGCAGCCATCGGCGCGACCAGCGCTATCACCGCCCGCGCAACTTTCACGAGGTCGACCGTCTCCGCAGCGGTGGCGGCGGCGATCGCCGCATCCAGTTGAGCCATCATCATCAGCTGGTCCACCAGCCGCGCCATCGCATCAAGGTCTCCGCGCAACCGCAGCAGGGTCGGGTCGCCAAGGCGATCGATCTCCAGTCGCGCGACCGTGAGCGGGGTACGCAGTTCGTGCGCGACATCGACGGCAAACATTTCCTGCCGTGCCGCGGCTTCGTCGAGACGGGCAAGCAGTGCGTTGACGGCATCGACAAAAGGCATGGCTTCGAGGGGGAGGCCCCGCGCATCGACGCGAAAACCGCGCTGATGCCCGTCGACCAGTTCGATCCGGCCCGCAGCATCGCCAAATGAACGCAACGCCGAGGCGATCAGCCACTGGGTGAAGAGATAGGTCGGATAGGTCAGCACCAGCAACGGCACCGCGACATGATCGATGATTTCATGTGCGATACCGGGAAGGCCGAGCTTGCGCGTACCGCCCCCGAACAACAGTTCGAAATCGAGTACCACGAACAGCAGGAGCAGTACCGCCCCAACACCCCCGATCTGCATCGTCCTCCGCCGATGCCGGTCGAACAGCGAGCCGGTGGTCGTCATCCGTCATCCCGCAACAGGAAACCGACGCCCCGAAACGTCACCAGCATCCCGCCCGCCCCGTGCTCGTCAAGCTTGCGGCGCAACCGCGACACGGCGGCATCCACGGCATTCTCCGTGGCAGGCTGGCTCAGATTGTAGAGCGCATTCTCGATCATCGACCGTTCGGTGACGGTGCCCGCGCGCCGCATCAATATCTCGGCCAGATCGGTTTCCCGACGCGTAAGGACCACCGGCCGATCATCGATCCGCAAGGACCGGGAAGCGCTGTCGTAGCGAAGCCGCCCAACCCGGATGACCGGATCGGTTCGCCGTCCGGGGCGGCGCAACAGCGCGCGAAGTCGCGCGGCGAGTTCCCCGATATCGAACGGCTTGCACAGGAAATCGTCGGCGCCGGCATCCAGGCCAGCTATGCGATCGTTCAATCCGCCGCGTGCGGTCAGCAGGATCGTGGGCGGCAATGTTCCGCCGCGATGCTTGCTCAGCCAGTCGCAGCCATCGCCGTCCGGCAAGCCGGCATCGAGAATGATGGCATCATATTGTGCCACGGCCAGCGCTGCCTCCGCATCCGCCAGGGTAACGACATGATCGGCACAATATCCCAGTGGAAGAAGCGCTTCCGAGAGCAATTCTCCGAGACGCTCATTGTCCTCAACAACCAGCAGGCGCACGATCGGAACGCCATTGGCTGGGCACGCAGATGACGCCCATCGCTTCAGATCAATCGCAGCGCATGCGCGATGAACCAGCCTGAGACGAAAAGGAGGAGCATGACGATCGTTACGCGGTTCGATATCGACGACATGGGAATTCTTGCGATCTTCACGCTACCTCCCTTTCGGGTGCCGGGCGGAAAAACATCCGGGCAGCGCTTCCGCTCGCGCCTTCCAGTTGATCGCCCGCCGACTCAACATATCTATTGCCCGGTGATGGGACAGATCATGCTACCGGTCTATCCTGCATTTGCCGCGGACTCGATTGTTATTCGCCAACAACCTTATTCTTATCATTCGATAGCGACAAGACGATGAACGATCATCGAACCCCGCGCGAGCGGCCTCGACGAGGGGGCTTCGAATATTCGGCACAGAATGCGGTCGACGGCGCACCGAACCGGCGCGCCGTCAGCAAGCACTAAAAGCGCAACGATCCACCCACCGAAATTCGGTTCTGCCTCATGTTCTTGTCGAATTTCGTCCGGTTGACTTCAGCGCGAAGCGAGAACTCCCGCGACACGGCATATTCGATGCCTCCTCCATAAGTGAAACCACCATCTTTCCGCTTCGTGATACCGTTGCCGGCGACCTGCCCGCTGATTTCCCGCTCGTTGCGCATCCGGCGATACCCAGCGCGACCGTAGAGCATCACGTTTGCCACCGGCACGAGGCCAATGCGCGCTGTCACGTCATAGGTCAGGCCGGGTTTGAAACGATAACGTCCACCTGCAATCGAAGCCTGATTGAAGCTGCGCCCCGTAGTCCCGATCCCCGCCTCGACACCGACGATCAGGCCGTTCACCGGCGCGATATCATAGCCAATGGCGCCACGAACCGCCGCGAAATTGGCGTAATGCTTCATGCCGCTCGTCGAGGGCGCGCCTGGCTGACGGACATGATTGTCGACGATTCCTCCCTCGATAGTGACGTGCGCGCCTGCGAACCGGGAAATCGACTCTGCATCCTGCGCCCGCGCCGGCACGGAGAGAACGGATGCGCCGGCCAGCAGAATGACAAGCGAACTGTTAAGGATGGACTTCAAGGTGATACTCCCAGGGATGGCCTGCTGACACTATGCCGGCCGGCACGACCGCAATGGGGCCCGACTCTCCAGATTCGGTCGGCCGGATATGAATATTCAGTGGAGAGGGTTCTTTGCCGACACGGGCAGGCGCGGCGGCGCGACATCGAGGCGCCTTCGCTCCCGATGCCGGCAGCTGACGTTGATCAAAGCGTATCGGAAACGACACCCGCCGGCAGACGCAGCGTGAAGATCGTGCCGGTCCCATCATGGTTCGCCAATGTCGCGGTTCCGTCATGGGCTTCGGCAATGGCGCGTACGACCGAAAGGCCGAGCCCGCTGCCCCCGCTATGCCGCGCGCGGGACGCCTCGGCGCGCCAGAACCGGTCAAAGGCCATATCCATGGTGCCCGCCGGCAACCCGGGACCGTGATCGACGATTTCGAGTACTGCCCACCCGCCCCGCCGCTCAGTGCAAATGCGCAACGGGCCGCTGCCCGCAGCGTAACGCTGGGCATTGGACAGAACCGCCCCGATCACCTGGCGGATCCGTGCGGCATCGGCGACCGCGGGGGTCGGCCGTAAATCAAGCACCGGGTCCAGCCCGGCTGCTTCCAGATCGGGCCGAACGAGGGCAATCAGCCGCTCCACCTCAAGCGCCAGGTCGATATGGGCCGGATCAAGCAACATGCGATCCGATTTCGCCAGATTGATCGTCTGCAGATCATCGACCAGCCGCCCAAGTCCCTCCACCTGCAACAGCAGGCATCGCATCTCTTCTTCCTCGCAGGCGAACAGGCCATCGATCGTGCCCTGGATGCGTCCGCGCAAGATCGTAAGCGGTGTGCGCAATTCATGGGCGATCGCCACCGTGCTTTCCGCCAGTTCCCGCTCAGCGCGCTGCAGCGATTGCGCCATGGCGTTGAAATCGTCGATGAGTTCCGCTTCCTCGACCGAGGCCCATGGCACCAGCGACGCGCGCGCCGACAGATCGCCATCGGCTACGCGCCGGGCAGTGAATGCAACGTCGTTCAAGCCGCGCCCCAGCTTGGTGAGCAAAATGCTGCCAAGGACGAAATCACTTACCGCCATGATCAGCAGGCAGATCAGGATGGCATTGTTGCCACGCTGATTCAGCGATTCCGTGATTTCGTTCGTCTCCTTTATGACTTTATCGAGGCCCTCGATTTCGGGCACCCGGCCCGCTTCCAGCGCGGCGAGAGCGCGCTGAACGACGGGCGACGCCGTTTCCTTGATCCGGCGCTCTTCGTTGCTGCTCCATATTGTCATCGCAACGAAGATCAGCGCGCAATTGGTGATGACGATGACGACCAACCCCGTCGCCAACTGGCGCGCGATAGGCCACCGACCACGCGGGCGAAGGGTCAGTCGCGTGCGTAAGGCGGCAATCATGACGCGGCCAGCCGATAGCCGACACCCCGCACTACGGCGCAGAGCCCCGGCATGCCGGCCCGATCGAGCTTGCGGCGAAGGTTGCTGATATGGCTGTCAACGGTCCGTTCGAGCGCATTGCCCTCCGGCAAGCACGCATCCACCAGTTCGGCGCGGTGAAAAACGCGGCGCGGCGCGCGAAGCAGGTGCGAGAGCAGCCGGTATTCGGTCAGTGTCAGATCCAGCGGAATGATGGCCGCATCGCCCTGCACCGCCGCAGTATAGCTCAAGGTATCGAGTTGCAGTGCCCCGAACCTGATCAATGACTGATCGGGGTTGGCGCCGCCCGTGCGTCGCAACACCGCCTTTGCCCGCGCGACGACCTCAAGCGGATTGAACGGTTTCACGACATAATCGTCGGCACCGATCCGCAGCGCCGACAGCTTGTCCAGATCCTCGGCCCGTGCCGTCGTCATGATGATCGGCGTCGAGCCCCGCGCGCGAAGATCGGCCAGCACCGCAAAGCCGTCCCGTTTTGGCAGCCCGACATCGAGCAGCACAAGGTCGGGCCGCAACGACTGGTGATGAACCAGCGCCGCCGCCCCATCCTCGGCGGTCACTGTCCTGAATCCTTCGCGTTCCAGATAGGAGCGCAGGATGTGGGCGATTTCGGGTTCATCCTCGACAATGAGGATCAGGGCATTGTCCACGATATTCTGCCTAATGAAGGATGTTTGCGATCCTGTGTCCTGATTGTGCGGGATGCGCAAAGATCATGTGGAGAAATGATGGAGGCGATCGTCCATGTCGCCCTCCGAGGCGTCAGAACCGCAACCTCTCACGGATCGCATAGCTGACGCTCGCGTCGACAAGCATCTCTCCAGGCAACAGTCCCACCTTCATCGCCTTTTCCCCCATGAAGTTCATGAAAGGACGGTGCCGGACGATCGTGCAGGCTACGCTTAGGACATATGGACTTCCTGCGCAGACGCAGCCCGTTCGTGCGGGATTACTATGCGCCCAGGGGTCAGGGCTTTCTGAATATCGACAGCGCGCAATCGGATGCGGGCGCGATCCTCGCGAACAAGCGTTGCTGGCCTGATGGCGAGATGGAATACATGTTATTTAAGAATCCAAAGGTTCCTACCAACGTTTTTAGAGTTGATTCTTCGCGCTATCCGCGACATGAACTAGTTCTCCGGGAGAATTATAGTTGAAGGTCGCCATCGCTTTGGCGCGCTTCCCATTGACCAGGATCCAGAATGTCTGACCAAATCTCGTTGAACGCCGTCGAACTCGCAACGGAATTGACCCTTGCCTGGCTCGGCAATCCGAACAACCGCGTGTCGGCCGATGATGTGCCGGCGTTCCTGAATGCCATGCACGCGACCCTTACCGAACTGGGGCAAGGAGCCTCCGCTCCCGCGGATGTTCAGGACGATGAAATTCCCCAGCCGGAATTCACGCCCGCGGTCACGGTACGCAAATCCCTGGCGTCGAAAGATCACATCATCTCGATGATCGACGGCAAGCCTTACAGGACATTGCGTCGCCACCTTTCCGGGCATGGACTAACGCCGGAGCAATATCGGGAACGCTATAACCTCAAGCCCGATTATCCGATGGTAGCCGAGAGCTATTCGGAGGTGCGCCGCGCGATGGCGCACAAGATCGGCCTTGGCCAGAAGGGTCGGCGAGCCAAGCCAGCCGCAAAGCCGAAGCGCGCGCCGCTGCACGCCAAATTTTCCTGACTCCACGGCAGCGTCCGGTCAGCAACCGGGCGCTGCCAGCCAGTCCTCGCCAGACGCATCTAGAGATATTTGGCAAGATCGGTCAGGCGGGAAAGCTTCTCCCGTGCGTCACGCGACAAGGGACCGACCACGTCCTCGAGATGATGCTCGATATGGTCGGCGACGAGCAGGGTCTTGGTCTTGTCGAGCGCGCTGACCACGGCCTGGAGCTGCTGGGCGGTTTCCAAACCGTCCCGATGCTCCTCGATCATGGTGATGATCTTGGCCAGATGGCCCTGCGCCCGTTTCAGACGATTGAGCAGGTCCGGGTTGGATGCATGGCTCATAACAATTCCCTGGTCATGTCGTCGGCAGATGAAGCCATCCGTTGACGCCAAGGTAGAGACCGATCAACACAATAACAGCGCCCGAAACGAAGGGTGCTTTTCGAACGATCTCGCCAAAGCCGCTGAATCGCCGCGCAACCTGCCTGACGCTGATCGCCGCTATCACCCCTGATGTCACCATCGTCAGCGCTAGGCCGATGCTGAAGCACAACACCAGGGCGGCACCCAAAGTGAAAGCCTTGAGTTGCAGGCACAGCAGCAGGACGGTGATGGCGCCGGGGCACGGAATCAGGCCACCGGTAAGACCGAAAATAACGATCTGCCCGGTAGTGACTGACTGATCGGAGAAGCGGCGGCGGATGTCGTCCGCATGGGCAAGTTCATGGGCGTCCTGGTAGCCGGCGGTCAGATCCAGACCTCGCAATCCTTCATGCATTGGATCATGGCCATGATGATGCTCGACGAACGCCACGTCGTAGCTATGCCCATGATCGCCATGAGCAAGGTGAAGGCGCGCGACAAATTCATGCGGCTCGGGAATCGCTTCGCGGGATTCGAGGAAGCAAGTCCGCTGGACGAAGCTGTAGGCCGCCCGTACCCCGTCAGGCCGTTCGGTTTCGAGGGTCACCTCTGCTGCGGGCCAGAGGCGACCGCGCTCCGCCGTGATCCGAAATCGCGGGGGCACACCTTCCTCGAAAACTGCCAGCCGCAAAACGCCGTGCCCGGTATCGATCCGGATCGGCTCTTCATGCCTATGATCGCCATGGGCATGATCGTGTATCGCCGAAAAACCCTGCTCACGGCGCGTCCGCCAGAGCATCCAAATCCCCATCGCGATGATGACGACCGCAGACCCGACCTGAAGATAAGGTTCGATCCTTTCCGGTGCGAGCCCCTGCCACAGATAGAGCCCGCCCAGTGCGATGACCCAGACGATGGCCGTATGGGAGAGCGTCGCGCAAAGGCCAAGCAGCACGGCCTGCTTCACGGTCCCCCTCACCGCGATAATGAACGCTGCCATCATCGTCTTGGAATGACCGGGTTCGAGCCCGTGCAGCGCGCCGAGCAGGATCGCGGTCGGGACGAACAGCCAGGCGTGCGCAGCGCCCTGTTGGAGCAGATCTGTGAAAGAGGTCATTTGCATGACCTATCCCCCTGGAGGGGATGAGTCTAACTGATATTGAGCGCACGTGACGGGGCAACCGGGAACAAGGATGGTCGGGACCTCGTCTACCCCTGCCCGATCGGCGCGGTGGACACGCCCAGGCGCGAGTCAGCAAGGCCGACATAGAGCCACCATTTTCCCTCGAAAGCGACCAGTCCTTCGGCAAAGCATACATTGCCGACCTGGCCCTGCGCTTCGGCAGGATCGATCCGTAGGAAGGGTTCGAAGAGCCGCCCCACCACGGCGGTCGGGTCAGCGGAGTCGAGCAGCAACTGGCCCGGCTGATACGCCCCCGGCGGCGTCCCCGGTGCACCGCCATCATAGTGATTCGCACCATTATAGATCAGCACGATGCCGTGTTCCGTCAGGAGCGCGGGCGGGCCGGGTTCCGTCAGCATTGAATCGAAACGGCCGCGCCGTGGCCCGGCGATATGCTGCAACGCGCGCGGTACCGCGACCCGGTCGAGTTGCCACCACCCTTCCCCGTCGCGCGCGTCGGGATCCCAGGTCAGATAGCGATCGGGGCAGGAATCCGTCTCGACCGGCGTCCAGCGGATCAAGTCGTCCGAGGTCGCGGCATAGACGATGCCCTCGCCCCAATACATCCAGTATCGGCCATCGATCCTGGCCGCGACGAGCCTGCCGTCGCGAAGTTCGGTCACGATCGACCCGGCCTTGGTCGGACGACGGACATAGGGCGTCTGCGCGAAGGCCGGACCGTGCTTGGTCCAGCGGCGCAGATCGTCCGAGGTGGCGACGAAAAGGCAGCCGACCTTGCCGTCGAAGGCCGTATAGGTGCAGACATAGCCGCCATCGGGCGAAACGACGACACGCGGGTCCTCCAGTCCGCCCGGCCATTCCCAAGCCTGCCAGCGATCATTTCCGGGTGCGAGGACCGGCTCCGGGTCGAGCTCGAACTGATAACCGTCAGCGCTGGTCGCAAGGCCGATCCGGGACGTTCCCGCATAGCGCCCGACATGATCCTCGCCGCGCACCAGCAGGCAGATACGCCCATCGTGCACGACGGCGCCGGGATTGAACGCATCCTTGGCCGCCCAGGCGATCGGACCGGCGGAAAGCAGGCAGGAGAAAGTGACATCGCCGCGTTCTTCGAGCACGCGCTGCGGGGCGGTGAACGGGCCGAGCGCCCAGTCGGGCAACCCTTCCGGCATTGCAGTTCCGGTCATGAATATCCTCCAGCTTCGCGTGCCATGATCATCGCGCCTTCGAGCCCGGCATGATCGAGTTCGGCGCGGCGCAGGAAATCGGGTGCGTGTGCGGCCGGACCGACTCCGTAGCCGCCAAGCTCCGCACGCATATAGCCGGCCGCCGCCTCGGGCAGGCCGACGGTCGCCATCACGCCGCCGCCCAGCACGATGCGGGCGGGCGACCAGGCGAGAACCAGCGTCGCGAGCAAAGCGCCCAGATACCCGGCGACCAGGTCAAGCGTATCTGGGTCGTCGCCAAGCACACGACCTGGACCCAGGCGCTGCAGGATCGCCGGGCCGGCCGCCAGTCCCTCGGCGCAATCGCCGTGAAAGGGACATGCGCTCGGCACGTGATCATCCGCACGACGGTGCAGGCGGATATGACCGATCTCGGGATGAAGCGCGCCGGCCAGCGAGCGCCCGCTGATCGCGAGGCCACCACCGATCCCCGTGCCCATAGTCACATAGGCGAGGCTGTCGCATCCGCGCCCCGAACCCAGCCGCTGCTCCGCGAAAGCGGCAGCGCTGACATCGGTATCGACCAGCGTCGGCGCCCCAAGCCGGGCGGCGAGCGACGCCCGCAGATTCGACCCCGCCCAACCAGGCTTGGAAGTTTCGAGCATCAGGCCCCGATCGGGTGAATCGCGTGCGACGACGAGCGGCCCGAATGCAGCCAGACCGATACCCGCGACAGATGCCGAACGCGGTACCGAACGCGCGACCAGCGCTTCGACCGCATCGGCCGCCGCCTCCGCGGTCGTTGTCGCCCAGCGTTCCTCAGCGATGGTTTCACCACCCTGATCGATCCGGCAAAGGGTCTTGGTGCCACCAGTCTCCACGCCGACGAAACAGATAGCGCTCAATCTCCCACCTCCGGCAGAGGCGCGGGGCGCGCCACGCGCGACCTGATCGCAACGCGGCCCATCCCTTCAGCCGAGGCTTCGAGCCCGAGAAGTGCCTCGAGGACATGATAGGCCAATTGGCCATTTGCGCGCGCCGGGCGATCCCGCCGCACTGACTCCACCTGGTCGAGCAAGCCAATTCCGCGCTTGTCCCCGACCGCGAGCAGGCAGTCTGCGCCGAGCGGCCTGCCCGAGATGGGATCAACGCCCTGCCCGATCAGCCGAACGGCCTGGGCGAGACCAGCGGGATCGATCTTCGGTCCGGCTGACTCAACGCCGTGCGCCGCCCAGTCGCCGCCCTTGCTGATGCGCGTCACACCGCCGAAGACGTTGGGATCCGGTGCCTGGAGCGAACCCTCGTCGCCATAGAGTTCGATCGGCGCGCGGCGATGACGGGTGACGTCCCAGGACAGGCTGAGCGCGACATTGGCGCCGCTTTCGAACAGCAACGCCGCGTTGACGCTGGTGGCAATCTCGACGGGGATCGGCTCGCCTTCGCGGCCGGTGCGTATGTCACGGGGCCGTGTCCCGATCGCGACGACCTCGACCACTGGACCGAGCAGATTGACCAGCTGAGTCACATAATAGGGCCCGACATCGAGCAATGGTCCGCCGCCGCGCCGGTAGAAGAAGGCCGGATTCGGGTGCCAGGATTCCATGCCGCGCGACAGCATCGCCACGCTTCCGCCCATGACCGAACCGATCGCTCCCCGGTCGACCAGCCGCCGCGCGCGCTGGCTACCCTCCCCAAGAAAGGTGTCGGGGGCGCAAGCGATGCTGAGGCCTCGCCGTTCGGCGAGATCAAGCAGATCCCGGGCGTCTTCGAGCCGGGTTGCGAACGGCTTCTCGCTGTAGAGATGCTTGCCCGCCTCAAGAACGGCCCGGCCGATCGCGTGATGGACCGATGGCGGCGCCAGGTTGACGACGAACTCGATCTCCGGGTCGTCGAGCAGGTCGGCCGTCGTCATCGCCGCGCAGCCGTAGCGCGACGCCTGTGCCGCGGCCGAGGCCATTGTCCGGCTGCTGACTGCCTTCAACCGAACCGCGTCCGACCGCAGGATAGTGCCGAGATAGGCATGGCTGACCATGCCGCAGCCGATGACACCGACCGCCGGCGGACTGCCCCCCGCACCGGTCATGGCAGCGCCACCGCCGCCGCGGCGCGGCGCTCGGTGAGGTCGCGCATGATCCTGGCGTGGCTGGTCGCATCGAGCCGATAGAGGAAGGTGGCGATGATCGCACCGAGATAGAGCAGCCCTGCACCCGGCCCGTAGAAGAAACCGAGCCAGTGGATCATGCCGTCGGGCAGCCTGGCCGCCAACCCGCCATGTTCGGCGAGATCAGTCGGAAAGTGGATGATCTGAAGCACGGTGCCGGCGATCAGCGCACCAACCCCGGCCGCCGCCTTGCTGGCGAAGGCCCAGCCGGCGTAATAGAGCCCCTCCCGCCGCGCGCCGAACAGATGCTCATGCTCGTCCGCGGCGTCCGCCATCATCGAGGCGAAGGCGATCGCGGCGGCCGCCATCAGGATGCCGCCGACGAACACGATGCCCGACAGCACCCACATCAACATAGTGCCCTGAAACGGGAACAGGCCAAGCAACCGCAATCCGGCCGGCACCGTCTCGGACACCGCCAGCCCGACCAGCCCGATCAGCAATACGGTACGCTTCTCCAGCCGCTTGAGGAGTGGGCCGGCGAGCGGCGCGCCAAGCAACAGGCCAGCAAACACCGCCAGCGTCACCATCTGGGTCTGGGCCGAGGTGAAGTGCCAGAAAAAGGTGTTGGTATGCAGGCCGAGCGTCGCATGCGTGCCCAGGGCCGAGAAGAATAGGAGCGCGCTACCGAACAGCACGCGGAAGGATCGATTGCGGAATACTTCGCCCAGCTCGCGCAGCAGGCGTGCGTGGATTCCGCCCTCGCCGAACGCAGGCGGGTGCTGGCGATCAAGCGTCCGGCCGACGACCCGGCCCGAGATCAGCCCGCCGATCACGAAGATCACCGCGAGGGTGATCGCGAAGGGCGTATAGGCACCGTGATTCGCCGTTCCGCCCGGTCCGGCGAAGAATATCCCGAAGCCAAGCACCACCGCGACCAGCGTGCCGAGCATGCCGATTCCCCAGCGCCAGGCCATGATCGACGAGCGCTCGACATAGTCCTCGCTCAGCTCGGCACCGACTGCCGAATAGGGCAAGATGAACAGCGACATCGCGATCCGCAGGAGCACTGACAACAGGGTCAGCCACGCGAACAGCGCCATGGTGCCGAGACCAGTCGGTAGCGTGAAGATCGCGACGAACAGCAGGGCCACCGCCGGTAATCCCGCGAGCATAAAAGGAAGCCGCCGGCCCATTCTTGATCGCCACCCATCCGACAGCGACCCGATCAGCGGATCCATCACCGCGTCGACCATCAGGCCCGTCGCCAGGGCGATTCCGGCAAGGCCACCGGGGAGGCCGCAGACCGTCGTGACGTAGAAGAGCAGGAAGATGCTGAGTGACTGGCTGACGATTCCGTCGACGACCTGGCCAGCCGAATAGCCGAGCTTTTGCCCGAATGGCAGCTTTCCGCGCGAGGTCATGAACCGCGCTCCCACGCCACGTCAGCCTGCCATTCGCGCGCCATGCTCGCCGTCATATCCGTCTCCCATTCGCATCGGGTCTGCGCCCGTTGATGAAGCAGCCATACAGCAAAATCAGAATCACTCAACAAAAAGGATGTACGTTTTGTAAGTTGAATGATATTGGCCCTGCCCGGAGACGGCGAACGACCGTTCGACAGGGAGATGATGATGAAGGTTTCGCACAAGCTCGGCATTCTCGCTGCGTCGACCATCCTGGCAAACGCCGCCGTTCCGGCATTCGCGCAATCATCGCCGACGCCGGGAGACCAGACCGCCCCGGTTGCGGAGGATGCGACGGCCGACATCATCGTCACCGCGAACAAGCGCGAGGAACGTCTGCACGACGTGCCGATCAGCATTTCAGTGATCGGCGGCGACCAGATCACCAAGCAGAACATCAACGAAGTTACCGATCTGGTGCGCAGCACGCCGGCACTCAACTCCGCTGGGCCGTTCGGCGCTCTCAGCATCCGCGGCGTCGGATCGATCTCGTTCGCACGCTCGGCCGAGGGATCGGTCGGTGTCGTGGTCGACGGTGTCGCCCTCGCCAATACATCGACCAACCCGCCCCAACTATTCGATATCGCGCGGGTCGAAGTGCTCGAAGGGCCACAGGGCACGCTGTTCGGCCGCAACTCCTCCGCCGGCGTCGTCAATATCACGACCGTCGCGCCCGACCCGAACAAATGGGAAGTAATCGGCCATGCCGATATCGCCACGCGCAACAATTATATCGGCCGCGCGGTGATCAACGTGCCGATTGCCGGCAACGCAGCGCTCCGCATCGCGGGATCATACAGCCAGGCGCCCGAGAACCAGTATAACCGCTATGACGGCAGCTATTTCCGGAACACCGGTAAAGGCGTGCGCGGGCGCTTCAAATGGGATCCGATCGACGCGCTGACGATCAACCTCGGCGCAGACTACAGCCAGTTCGACCGCAAGGGCGGCACGCCATGGACAGTCTATCAATCGACACCGGGCAGCCTGCTCTCGCAGCGCCTGGCCGCCTGCGGCGTGGTCGTCGGCCCGGAGAATCAACAGGGCTGCATCGATGGCGGCAACGCGACGACGACCAGGAGCTACGGCTTTTCCGGCCAGGTCGACGCGCAGATCGGCGGCCTCACCCTCACCTCGATCAGCGCTTATCGCGCGTTCAAATCGACCTTCGGCGGCACCGATGTCGACAGCGTTCCGATCAACCGCCTGAACGTCAATGAATCGCCGACCAGCGTGCGCAATTTCAGCCAGGAATTCCGGCTGACCTCGCCGACCGGTGGGCTGATCGACTATGTCGTCGGTCTCTATTATTTCGACAGCAAGCTTGACGGGACGAATACCCAGCGCGGCAATATCCTGGGTGACTTCACCTCGGGGCCGGCCGCTGCCTTGTGCCCGCTTGCGCCGTTCGGCCCCCCGGCGATCCTCTGCGCGCTACCGGTCGGCCAGGTGCAGACCACCAGCGCGACGACGACCAGCTATGCAGCGTTCGGCAATGCCACGCTCAACATCTCGTCGTCGTTCCGGCTGCTGTTCGGCGCACGCTATGGCAGGGAAGACGTCGATGCGCGGACCACTGGCGTGCTGGTCCCGGGCGCCCTCACCGGCGTCCTCAGCATCGCGCCGATCAGCGCCGGTATCCATGACACCTATTTCTCGTATCGGGTGGGTGCGCAGTTCGATGTCACGCGGAACGTGATGCTCTACGGCACCTATACGCGCGGCTATAAAGGACCGTCGATCAACGACCAGACCGGCACCGGCAACATTCCCAAGATCGTCCAGCCCGAAATCCCGCACGCCGGCGAGATCGGCATCAAGGCCAACGCCTTTGATGGACGGCTGACCGCGAGCATCGCCGGATTCTACAACCGGATCGACAATTTCCAGGCCCAGTTCTTCGACCCGACCGCGGGCGCCTTCATCTTCGGCAACGCGCCGAAGCTGACCACCAAGGGCGTATCGTTCAACCTGACCGGGCGACCGACGCGCGGCCTCACCCTCAACCTCGGCGCGCTCTACAACGACGCCAGATATGGCGCCGGCTATCTCGTCGCCTGCGCGCAAGGCCAGACGGCGGCGCAGGGATGCATGACCATCGCCCCGGGCGTCACGGTGGACGATGCCGGCGGCAATCGCCTGACCGGCGCGCCCGAATGGAAGGTGACGGCGTTCAGCGAATATGCCGCGACATTGACCGGCAACATCCAGGGCTTCGTCCAGGCCGACATGGCCTATACCTCGCGGATCAATTTCGACGCCGCCTACAGCCCGCAGAACACCAACGCGCCCGCGGCGATCTTCGGTGGGCGGATCGGGGTGCGCACCGCCGACGAACGTTTCGGCATATCAGTCTTCGCGCGCAACCTGTTCGACGTCTACCGGCCGGTCGTTCGCTTCGCGACACCCGTCGCAAGGCAACAGCTCGATCCGCTGTCCTTTTCACAAATCTCCGGACCGGAATCGCGCCGGACCATCGGCGTGTCGCTCGATGCCAAATTCTGATCCGGATTCTGACGTGGAGGCGGGTTCGGCGGTCCAGACCGCCGCACCCGGCACAGCATGATGACCGAATCGGCCGATCCTCGCCTCCATATCGCGGCCTCCGTCTCGCCCCAGGCGGCAGCGATCCTTCGCATGGTCGGTGCCATGCTTTCCACGATGCCGCCACGAGAGCCCCCGGCGACGTTGGCCGATTTCGATGCAGCCAATATCCGCGGGGCGGCCTTTGCCGAACAGATCATGGCGGCCCCGCTCGCCGAACTCAGGCCAGAGACCGAACAATGGAACGCGAACGGCACACCCGTGCTTACGGTCCATCCACAGGATGCGTCGCCCGGTGCGACGCCCCTGGTCTATGTTCATGGTGGCGGCTTCGTCGGTGGATCGGCGCGGGCCAATCTCCTCACCGCGGCGGTCGCCGCCGCGACCAGCCGCCGCATCGTCCATTCGATCGACTATACCCTGGCCCCGCGCGCGACCTGGCGTGTCATCCTCGATCAGGTCGTGGCCGCCTGGCAAGCGATCCTGGAACGGCATGAAGCGTCCCCAGGCCTGTTCGGCGATTCCGCCGGCGGATGCATCGCAGCGGCAGCCACGCTACTGCTGCGCGAACAGGACCAGACCTTGCCGTCGGCGCTGGCCTTGCTCTCGCCGGTCGTCGACCTTGCGGGCGGCGGCGACACCAATGTGACATTGGCGCCGGTCGACTATCTCGAACGGCGCATGCTCGAGCCGGGGCTGCGCGCCTATGCCGATCAGGCCGACTGGAGCAATCCGCTGGTGTCGCCGATCCATGGCGACTTCACGAAGGATTTCCCCCCGGTCCTCACCCAGGTCGGCACTCGGGAAGTGTTGCTGAGCGACTCCGTCCGCCTTCATCGCGCGCTTGCCGGCGCCGGTCGCACGTCCCGGCTGGAAGTCTATGAAGGCATGCCGCACGTCTTCCAGCCTATCCTCGCCGCGACGCCCGAGGGTCGCGGCGCATGGTCCGAGATCGCCGCGTTCTGGTCGGAGCATCTGGCATGAGCATCGCGGTGCTGGCGCCGGTGCCGATAGCCGGTAATCATGAACGGATGACCGACGCCGACACATCCGCCCGCCGCCAGCGCCGCCCCCAGGCAGAGCGCAGCGCAGACACCCGTGCCAAGCTGATCGAGGCGGCCATCACCTGTCTCAACAGATCCGGCTACAGCGCGACGACCGTCTCGACCGTCGCCGAGGAGGCCGGGGTCAGCCGAGGCGCGATGACTCACCAGTTTCCCGCGAAGACCGACCTGATGGTCGCGGTGGTCGAGGCTGTCTTCCTCGACGACGCAGCGATGTACAATCAGTCGGTCGAGGAGATGGAGCCGGTCGAGTGGCTCCTTGCCCTCCCTGAGACGATGTGGCGCGTGATGAGCCGCCCGTCCGGCATCGCCGTGATGGAGATATTGCTTGCCTCGCGCTCCGATGCCGATCTGGCCGAAAAGCTGTCGAAAGCCCAGTCGCAGATCGACACCCGCGCGCACAAATGGAGCGGCGAACGAATCCGCGCCGCCGGAATCGAGCCGCACCCCGAGGGCGAGGCGATCCACGAACTCTATGTCGCGGCCGTCCGCGGCCTCGCGCTCGAAGCAGTCGTCACGCGCAATACCGCCAACGTCCATCGCTCGCTCGCCGTGCTGAGCACGCTGATGCGCCGTCTCTACCCCGACCTCGACCGCAAGACCTGAAGGATTTCCCTTTGACCAATGCCCCTCGCCTTCCCGTCCCGGAGAATTTCCTCTGGGGCACCGCCATTTCCGCGCACCAGAGCGAGGGCAACAACGTCAATTCGGACGCGTGGCTGTGCGAGACGGTGAAGCCAACCGTCTATGCCGAACCATCGCGCGATGCCTGTGACAGCTATCACCGCTACGCGGAAGACATAGCGATCGCCGCTGACCTCGGCTTCAACTGTCACCGGATCGGCATCGAATGGGCGCGGATCGAGCCGGAACAGGGCCTCTTCTCGACAGCGGCGCTCGACCATTATCGCCGCGTGCTCGACGCCTGCCATGCCCGCGGCCTGGCGCCGATGGTAACCTACAACCATTTCACCGTGCCGCGCTGGTTTGCCGCACGCGGCGGATTCGAGGTAGCCGACGGTGCTGACCTTTTCGCGCGCTTCGCCGGGAAGGCGACCGACCATCTGGGTGACCTGATCGCCTATGCCTCGACCTTCAACGAGGCCAACATCCAGCGCCTCGTCGCGCAACTCCGGCGCGCCGGTACCGGTGTCGGGCAAGCGATCGACGCCATGATCGCGGCATGCGCCAAGGCGTGCGGATCGGATCGCTTCTCCTCGCTCCTCTTCGCGCCGATCGAGACCAGCGAGCCGGTGATGGTCGATGCACACACCAAGGCAATGGCGGCGATGAAGGCGGGCCCAGGCAATTTCCCGGTCGGCCTGACCCTGACGATGCAGGACGTTCAGGGCGTCGGTGAAGGCAACCAGGCGGAGGCGCTGATCGACATGCTCTACGGCCCATGGCTCGAAACCGCGCGCCATGCGGATTTCGTCGGGGTGCAGACTTATACAAGGGTGCTGGTGGGCCCGGAGGGCCGCCTGTCGCCACCGGCCGATGCCGAGATGACCGGCGCCCATTACGAATTCTACCCCCAGGCGCTCGGGGGCACGATCCGTTTCGCGCACGAGCGGATCGGGCGGCCGATCTACGTCACGGAGAACGGCATCTGCACTGACGACGACACCCGGCGCATCGCCTATCTCGACGCCGCGCTTGCCGAAGTTCGCCAGTGCCTTGCCGACGGCATCGACGTGCACAGCTATATCTGCTGGTCGCTGCTCGACAATTTCGAATGGACCCGCGGCTATGGCGAGCGCTTCGGCCTCGTCCATATCGACTACGAGACCTTCGCGCGCACGCCCAAGCCGAGCGCCCATCATCTCGGCGCGATCGCCCGCTCGGGGCTCATCTGATGGGAGTGCCGTCGGTCCAGGCCACGCCGGAGGATGCAGGCCTTTCGTCCGAAGGGCTCGCGAAGGTCGATGCCTATGTCCAGGCGCAGATCGACGCTGGGAAGATTCCGGGCGCGATCACGCTCGTCGCGCGCCACGGCAGGATCGTCCATGTCCATCCGATGGGGTTGAAGGATATCGCCTCTGGCGAGCCGTCGCGGGTCGATGGTCTCTACCGCATCTTCTCGATGACCAAGCCGGTTACCGCCGTCGCCATGATGATCCTCTACGACGAAGGACGCTGGCATCCCGACGATCCGATCGAGCGGCATCTGCCCGAGTTCGCCGGGCTGAAAGCCTTTGCCGGACCGGCTGAGGACGGCATGATCCTTCTGGAAGACCCGGACCATCCGCCGACGCTGCGCGAACTGTTCACTCACACCGCCGGGCTCAGCTACGGCACGGCGCTGTCCGATCCGAACGATCCGGTCGATACCGCCTATCGCAACGCGAAAATCTGGGAGGCGGAGGATCTGTCCGACATGATGGCACGGCTGGCGCTCATGCCGCTCGCCTATCAGCCGGGATCGTCCTGGCGCTACAGCGTCGGCATGGATGTTCAGGGCGCGATCATCGAGCGGCTGAGCGGGCAATCTCTCGCCGCGTTCATGCGCGAGCGGATCTTCGCGCCACTCGGCATGGTCGACACCAGCTTCTACACCCCGCCGGAAAAGGCCGATCGGCTGGCGACGCTCTATTTCAAGACCGGCGAGATGCCGCTCACGCCGATCGACAATCCGCTGCGCAAGGACCATGACAACGAGCCAGCACTGGCGATGGGCGGCGGCGGCCTGGTATCGACGATCGGCGACTATGCGCGCTTTGCCCAGATGCTGCTCAACAAGGGCGAGCTCGATGGCGCGCGCATCATCAGCGCCGAGGCAGCCACGCTGATGATGAGCAATCATTTGCCGGATGCCCTGATGGAGCGCGGCTTCCTCGCCGGCCATCAGCGCATCCGCCCGGGATTCGGCTTCGGGTTCAACGGCATCGTCTTCACCGATCCAGCGCTGGCGGGCGTCCCGGTCGGCACCGGTACCTACCACTGGGACGGCGCCGCCGGCACCTGGTTCTGGGTCGATCCAGCCAACGACCTGCTGTTCGTCGGCATGACCCAGTTCCTGTCCTATACGGCGCCTCCGCTCCAGGCGACGACACAGACGCTGCTGGCCGACGCGATCATCGACTGATCGCGGGCCGGCGGCAATGTCAGCCGGCTAACAGGCCTCCGCCGCAAGCGGCTGCCCATCGGATGTCTCCCTCGAACGCCGCGCCAGGAACAGCACCATCGCCAGGCCAAGAGCCGAAGTCGCGGCACCGGCCAGGGCGACGGCCGGATAGCCGAGCCGCATGGCGATCACGGCACCGCCGAGCGCGGCCCCAAGCGCATTGCCCAGATTGAACGCGCCGATATTGACCGACGATGCCAAGTTGGGCGCATCGGAGGCCGCCGCCATGACCCGAAGCTGCAGCGGCGGGACCAGCGCAAAGCTCGCGACGCCCCAGAGGAACACGAGGATGGCGGTCGGTGCCGGATGGCGCAGGAGAAGAGCGAAGGCGATCAGGACGACCGAGAGTCCTCCCAATGTGACGATCAGCGTACGGTCCACCGACCGGTCGGCGAACTTGCCCCCCAGCCAGTTCCCGACGGTAAGGCCGACTCCATAGGTGATCAGCATGCTCGTCACGAAACCCAGCGACGCCCCGGTTTCTTCGTGCAGAATCGGCACGATATAGGTGAAGACGGTAAACATGGCGCTCGAGCCAATCACGGTCAGCAAAAGGGCGGCAATGACGGGGCCGCGAGTCAGCACGCGCAGCTCAGCCATCATGTTCCCGCCTTCCGGCGTCGGCATCGGCGGCAAGGTGAGGCGCAGGGCTGCCATGGTCAGGACCCCAAGCCCCGCAATGCCCCAGAAGGAAGCACGCCAGCCAAGCTGATCGCCCGCCCAGGTGGCCAGCGGCACACCCACCACATTGGCGATGGTCAGGCCCATGAACATCGCGGCAACCGCTCCCGCGCGCCGGTCGGGGGGTACGAGACTCGCAGCCACGATCGAGCCGACGCCGAAAAACGCGCCATGGTTCAGGGAGGTGATGACACGCGCGACAAGCAGCATGCCGTAGCTATCCGATACCGCCGACAGGAGGTTGCCGATCGTGAAGATCGCCGCGAGGCCGATCAGCAATCTCCGCCGCGGCATTCGGCCCGTGGTCAGCGTCATCAACGGTGCGCCGAGCATGACGCCAAGGGCATAGGCACTGATCAGCAATCCAGCCGCGGGAATGGAAACTTTCAGGTCCCCGGCGATCACCGGGAGCAGGCCCATCGGGGCAAACTCGGTCACGCCGATGCCGAACGCACCGGCCGCCAGGGCGAGGAGAGGAAGATTGAGTTTCATGGAAAAGGCCTCGACGATCAAACCAGCGGCGGATTCAGGCGGGCAAAACCCTCCTGCTGCCGGTAAGGTGTGTGTGGATAGGGCGGGATAACGGTGCTGGCCGCGTCCAGGGCCGCGATCTGGGCCGGCGTCAGCGACCAGCCGACGGCGCCGAGATTGTCGCGTAGCTGCGCCTCGTTCCGTGCGCCGATGATGACCGAGGAGACGGTCGGGCGCTGGAGCAGCCAGTTGATCGCCACCTGGGGCACTGTCTTGCCGGTTTCTTCGGCAACGACATCCAACGCGTCGACGACACGATAGAGATGTTCGTCCGCGACCGGCGGCGCGAAAACGGCCGTCTCATGCAGCCTGCTCCCGTCCGGGATGGCAGCATCGCGGCGGATCCTGCCGGTCAGCCGGCCCCAGCCGAGCGGACTCCATACCAGCGCACCGACGCCCTGGTCGGCAGCCAGCGGCATGAGGTCGTCTTCATAGGCCCGGCCGATCAGCGAGTAATAGACCTGGTGAGCGACAAAACGCGGCCAGCCATGGCGATCTGCCGCAGCCAGCGCCTTCATCAACTGCCAGCCGGGATAGTTGGAGACGCCAGCGTAGCGAACCTTGCCCGCGGCAACCAGCATGTCGAGAGTCGCGAGCAGTTCTTCCACCGGCGTCGAGGCATCGAAGGCGTGAAGCTGGAGCAGGTCGATATGGTCGGTACCCAGGCGACGCAGAGCATCTTCGACCGACCGGATCACGCGCGTGCGCGAGACGCCCCAGTCGCCGGGGCCGTCCCCCATGGGCAAGCCAGTCTTGGTTGAAATCAGCACAGCATCGCGTCGACCGCTGATCGCCTCACCCAGCACCCGTTCCGAGGCACCGTTCGAATAGACGTCGGCGGTGTCGAACAGGGTAACCCCGGCCTCAAGGCAAATGTCGATCAGCCGGCGTGCCTCGACGGCATCGCTCTGTCCCCATGCACTGAACAACGGCCCGGAACCACCGAAGGTCCCCGCGCCGAAGCTGAGAACGGGAACCCGCAAGCCCGACGACCCCAGCTGCCGATAATCCATGACTGGCCCTTTCTAAAATGCTGACGCACAGATGGACGGCGAGAGACCGCAGCGGTACCCCGTCCGAAAGCCAAGGATTTGTGATATGGACACACAGGTTCAGATAACGACTGACCGGGCATGGGCTCTGGAAGTGTTCGCCGCCGTCGCGGCAGCCGGCAGTTTTTCGGGCGCGGGACGAGCGCTTGGCCTGACGCCATCAGCGGTCGGCCGAACCGTCGACCGGATCGAGGCCCGACTGGGCGTGCGGTTGCTGCTGCGCACGACTAGGACGCTGACGCTCACCGCCGAAGGCCAGGCCTATCTCGGCGCGGCACGACGTATTCTCACTGATCTCGACGATGCCGAGCAGGCGATCGCCGACCAGGGAGCGCCGAGGGGGCGCCTCAGGGTCAGCGCCTCTCTTTCCCATGGCCGGTTATGCGTCGTACCGTTGCTCGGCGCGTTCGTACAACGCTATCCGCACATCCTCGTCGACATCAACCTCACCGACGCGGTGGTGGATATCGCGGGCGGCCAGGCGGATGTCGGCATACGCTTCGGTCCGTTGGCGGACAGTCTGCTGACCGCACGCAAACTGGGTCGGACAGGACGGGTGATCGTCGCCTCCCCCGAATATCTTGAGCGGAACGGAACGCCACAGGTCCCGGAGGATCTGCACGGCCATAACTGCCTGAGCTTCAACTTTCGCCGCGCCGAGCCGATCTGGCCGTTCCGTCGCGACGGACAGGACTATGTGCTGAGCGTGCGCGGCAACATCGAGGCAAATAACGGCGAGACACTGGGACAATTGGCCGTCGCGGGCGTCGGCGTTGCGCGAGTGGGTGCCTTCAGCGTGATCGGCGACATCGCGTCCGGGCGGCTCGCGTCCCTGCTCGAGGAATTCAATCCTGGCGATGTGGAGACGATCCATGCTGTTTTCGTCGGCGGGGCGAACACGCCGGCGCGAGTGCGGGCGTTTGTCGACTTCCTCGCCGAAGAATTGCGATAGCTGGTTTCCCAGTGCTGCGGTGAGGGGCTCGGAACGCAGGAAAGCCCGCTTGCCTTATGGGCGGCGGGTTTTTGTGGTTGTCGCATACGACGATAGGCACCGTGAAGTGCCGAAGGTTACCGTTGGTTGCGGGGACAGGATTTGAACCTGTGACCTTCAGGTTATGAGCCTGACGAGCTACCGGGCTGCTCCACCCCGCGCCAAGGTTCACACCCGCTGGTGGGCGGGTGTTGTGACATGTGAATGGGTTCTGCTGGATCTGTTTTTCGTGATTGTATCACCGGCTTCAATGCCTGGCGACGACCTACTCTTCCATTGCTTGAGCAATAGTACCATCGGCGCAGTCAGGTTTCACGGCCGAGTTCGGGATGGGATCGGGTGGGGCACTGACGCTATAGCCACCAAGCAATGAGGCCGGTGAGACAGACCGGGCTGCCTTGCGGCTGTCCGGCCAACCCTTGCGGGTTGTCTCGAAAAACGGTTCCAAAATCGATGCACGCTTTACCTGTTGTTACAGGTGGTTGTTCTTAGGCGTTGCAATTTGATCATCCGACGCTCGCGGACAAGGCTGGTTTTCCCAGGATTGTCGTTGATGGTGGGACTCTCAAGCGCAAATAGAGCAATTAGTATCGGTTAGCTCCATGCGTTACCGCACTTCTACATCCGATCTATCAACGTCGTGGTCTCCGACGGCTCTATGAAATCTTATCTCGAGGGAGGCTTCCCGCTTAGATGCTTTCAGCGGTTATCCCGTCCATACATAGCTACCCTGCTGCGCTCCTGGCGGAACGACAGGTACACCAGAGGTATGTTCAACCCGGTCCTCTCGTACTAGGGTCAACTCCTCTCAAATTTCGACGCCCACGGCAGATAGGGACCAAACTGTCTCGCGACGTTCTGAACCCAGCTCACGTACCACTTTAATTGGCGAACAGCCAAACCCTTGGGACCTGCTCCAGCCCCAGGATGTGATGAGCCGACATCGAGGTGCCAAACAACCCCGTCGATATGAGCTCTTGGGGGTTATCAGCCTGTTATCCCCGGCGTACCTTTTATCCGTTGAGCGATGGCCCTTCCACGAGGGACCACCGGATCACTATGACCGACTTTCGTCTCTGCTCGACTTGTCAGTCTCGCAGTCAGGCTGGCTTATGCCATTGCACTCTAACAGACGGTTTCCAACCGTCCTGAGCCAACCTTCGCGCGCCTCCGTTACTCTTTAGGAGGCGACCGCCCCAGTCAAACTACCCGCCACAGAGGGTCCCTGATCCAGTTTCATGGATCGAGGTTAGACATCAGAAAACAACAGGGTGGTATTTCACCTATGGCTCCACACCGGCTGGCGCCAATGCTTCAAAGCCTCCCACCTATGCTACACAGTTCTTTCCTAATGCCACTCTGAAGCTGCAGTAAAGGTGCACGGGGTCTTTCCGTCTAACCGCGGGTACTCCGCATCTTCACGGAGAATTCAATTTCGCTGAGCATGTCCTGGAGACAGTGGGGAAGTCGTTACGCCATTCGTGCAGGTCGGAACTTACCCGACAAGGAATTTCGCTACCTTAGGACCGTTATAGTTACGGCCGCCGTTTACCTGGGCTTCATTTCGCAGCTTGCACCACTCCACTTAACCTTCAGGCACCGGGCAGGCGTCAGGCCCTATACGTCGTCTTGAAGCCGACTTAGCAGAGCCCTGTGTTTTTGCTAAACAGTCGCTACCCCCTGGCCTGTGCCCCCTCAAAGTGCTTGCGCATAGTGAGGGCCTCCTTCTTCCGAAGGTACGGAGGCAATTTGCCGAGTTCCTTCAGGACACTTCTCTCAAGCGCCTTGGTATACTCTACCTGACCACCTGTGTCGGTTTCGGGTACGGTCTATACGGTGGGGCTATTTCCTGGAACCTCTTCGAAGCCCATCCAATCCAATAAGGATGAACAACTCACGAGATCCGTCACACACCACCAGGCCCACGAATATTAACGTGGTTCCCATCGACTACCCCCTTCGGGCTCGTCTTAGGGGCCGGCTCACCCTGCGCGGATTAGCCTTGCGCAGGAACCCTTGGTCTTTCGGCGAGAGGGCATCTCACCCTCTTTATCGCTACTCATGTCTGCATTCGCACTTCCGATACCTCCAGGACCCATTACCAGATCCCTTCACTGGCTTACGGAACGCTCCGCTACCGCGTGCATTGCTGCACACCCTAAGCTTCGGTGCGTGTCTTGAGCCCCGTTACATCTTCGCCGCAAAACCTCTTATTTAGACCAGTGAGCTGTTACGCTTTCTTTAAAGGATGGCTGCTTCTAAGCCAACCTCCTGGTTGTTTTGGAAGTTTCACATGCTTTCCCACTTAGACACGACTTGGGGACCTTAGCTGTAGGTCAGGGCTGTTTCCCTTTTGACGACGGACCTTAGCACCCGCCGTCTGTCTCCCGGATAGTACTCGCAGGTATTCGGAGTTTGGTTAGGTTTGGTAGATCTCGCGACCCCCTAGCCCATCCAGTGCTCTACCCCCTGCGGTATTCATCCGAGGCACTACCTAAATAGTTTTCGCGGAGAACCAGCTATTTCCCGGCTTGATTGGCCTTTCACCCCTAAACACAACTCATCCGGTAACTTTTCAACGTTAATCGGTTCGGACCTCCAGTGCGTGTTACCGCACCTTCATCCTGGTCATGCCTAGATCGCCGGGTTTCGGGTCTAATACATCAAACTTAGTCGCCCTATTCAGACTCGCTTTCGCTGCGCCTACACCTATCGGCTTAAGCTTGCTTGATACATTAAGTCACAGACCCATTATACAAAAGGTACGCAGTCAGGCCACATGAGCCCTCCTACTGCTTGTAGGCAATCCGTTTCAGGTACTGTTTCACTCCCCTCATCGGGGTGCTTTTCACCTTTCCCTCACGGTACTAGTTCACTATCGGTCGCATACGAGTATTTAGGCTTGGAGGGTGGTCCCCCCATGTTCAGACAGAATTACACGTGTTCCGCCCTACTCGAGTCCTGAAGTCTCACTTTCGCATACGGGGCTGTCACCCGCTATGGCCAGTCTTTCCAAACTGTTCTGCTAGTTGAACTCCAGGCACTGGCCTGGTCCGCGTTCGCTCGCCACTACTAACGGAATCTCGGTTGATGTCTTTTCCTCCAGCTACTGAGATGTTTCAGTTCGCCGGGTTCGCTTCACGAAAGCTATGTATTCACTTAAGTGATACCTAGCCCCATTTAGCTTGCCCCGCCCGGTAAACCGGTCGGCTCAAGTTAAACGGGATAGGTGGGTTTCCCCATTCGGAAATCTGCGGGTCAAAGGTTGCTCACACCTCACCGCAGCTTATCGCAGCGTGCCACGTCCTTCATCGCCTGTATGCGCCAAGGCATCCACGAATTGCCCTTACCTTACGCTTGAGAGTCCGCACCACCAACGACAACGCTGGGCCGACTTCCGAGGAAGCCAACCAAAACTCGGCAGAGCAGCAATGTCACAGTATCTTGGTGCGGATGATTAAAATGCTCAGCCTAATAAC